>NZ_LYTM01000034.1:0-546047 GCF_001672445.1 Mesorhizobium sp. WSM3873
CGACGAGACCGGAACCACGACGAAGATGACGCGCTTGCGCGGTCGCTGCCTGAAGGGTCGGCGGTTGCGCTCAAAGGCACCGTTTGGACATTGGAAGACGCAGACCTTCATCGCCGGGCTGCGCTGCCATGGGCTTACCGCCCCTTTCGTTGTCGACGCGCCGATGAACCGGCGCATCTTCGAGACCTACGTCGAAACGCAGCTCGCTCCGACGTTGGCAAGGGGCGATGTCGTCATCCTTGACAACCTCGCCGCCCGCAAGAGTCCAGCCGCCGAGGCAGCCATCAGGGCAAGAGGCGCATGGCTGCTCTTCCTGCCGCCCTACAGTCCGGATCTCAACCCGATCGAAATGGCCTTCGCCAAGCTCAAGGCGCATCTGCGCGCAAAGGCCATCAGAACCATCGACGCCCTGTGGCAGGCCATCGGCGATATCTGCAATCTGTTCTCCCCAACAGAATGCAGAAACTACTTCACTGCCGCAGGCTATGGACTCACATGAAAATCCGCCGCTCGTCGCAGACGTTCGAGATTGGCCGGAGCTTTCGAACTTCGTCATCCCACGGCGGAGCAGCCGCGAAGCGGCGTCGCGGCTTGCTTCGCCCTAGGATGTCACGGATGCTTCTGCTAATCGCCGAGGTGCGGGCCCGCTCGCACCCAGCAACCTTCATTGTCGATACAGCCTTAGATCCAGCGCCGGACCCGCTTGGCGTAATCGCGGTATTTCTTGCCGAACTTTGCCGCCAGTATCTTTTCCTCCTTCTCGATCGCCATTTTCTGCGTCGCGAAGGCAGCGAGGAAGGCGAACAGCAGGAACCATACGATGCCGGTGATGAAGGAGACGCCGATCAACAGCAGCGTATTGGCGAGATACATCGGGTTGCGGGTGATGCCGAAGGGCCCCGATGTCACCAGATGGTCGGGCTCGGCATTGGGATTGAGCGTCGTCCTGGCGCGCACCATGGAGCGGATCGCGGTAACCCAGAGCGCTGCCACGCCAAAGAGCGCTACCCAGCCGGCGCCGACGAGGATAGCGCCGAATATGTCCCCGATCCAGGGCAGCGGGTAGAGCATGCCGAGCACGACGCTCAGCGCGATCGCGACGACATAGATCACAGGCGGCCAGGGAATGATCCCGTGTCCGGGCTTTGCGATACCGGTCATTGCTGCCCTCCCTCCATTTCGTCCTCGGTCCCGGCGGTGCAGGTGCTCGCCAGATCGGCCAGATGCGATTTCCAGGCGCTGGACTGGTCGTTGCTGTAGAGCTTGTCGAGAGACGCTTCGCCCTTCAGCGTGTCCAGCATGCAGCCACAATAGCTGGAACAGAACTTGCTGTCCCGCTGCTGTTCGCACTGCGCCTGGCAAGCCGACAGGAAACCAGCGTCCTTGTCTTGTGGCGCGGCCGGCATCACCTGCGAGAACAGCCACACCGAGCCGAACAGAAGCGGCTGGTGGATGAGATAGAAGGCGAGGCTGTGCCGGCCGATGAAAGTCAGCGGGTTCGACCAGCGTCCGGGCATCCAGGTCGCCAGCCGGGCGAGAAGCCCGGATGCCGAAGCGAGCTTGACGACCGCGATGCCGGCAAGCACTGCGCCGAACCAGGGAAACAGCGGCACATAGTCGTTCGAGCGCGGGTTGGTCGGCGACAGCCCGACCCACCACAGCGCCGGATGGTCGAAGACTTCCGACCGCAGATAATAAGGCGCCGCAATCACGGCCGCGGCGACGATCGCCGTCAGCAATGTCGGCAGCCTGAGAAAAGCCAGGCCGAGCAGGCTTGCCAGCGCGATCTCGTGCAGGATGCCGAAGAAGATGAAGCCGTCCGGCGTGGCGATATAGGTGACGACCGAGATGGCGATCGCCGCACCCGCAACCATCGCAAAGCGCTTCCAGAAGCCAGGCCAACGGATATGGCGGCCATGTGCGAGGAACAGGCTGACACCGACCAGGAACAGAAAAGTCGAGGCGATGCAGCGGGCGTAGAGCTTCCACCAACCGAAGGCGGTGAGGCCCGGCGAGGTGTAGCCGAAGTTTTCGAGATCCCAGGTGAAATGATAGCTCGCCATCGCGATCAGCGCGATGCCGCGCAGGACGTCGATGGCGACGATGCGGCCGTGTTTCGGCGCGTCTTGAACGGCGACGCCGGTCGTCTGAAGGGTCATTGATCTCGCAATCCGATTCAGTCGTGCCAAACGACTATCACGGTTCGGGCGAACAACAGAGGGTGGATCGGCTGTTGCCATTCCGGCGGCATGGCAAGCCGCTTTAGGCCAGCGGCGGAAAGCCTTTGGCCGGCTTCGCTTTTCGGCCTCTCGGAGTCGGTTTCCTGCTACCGGTCCGCTACTGGTCCGGCCAGATTTGGCGAGCGATTCACTTTTCGGAGGGCCGATGTCCACCCATGTGCGCCATCCGATCTGGCTTCCGGCTCTCAGGCCCGCCGATGCGCGCACCTTCGCTTCGCTCTATGCGGTCGAATCCTTTGCTCGCGCCACCATCTCCAGCGTCATCCCGATTCAGGCCTACGAGATCCTGCACAATGAGCAGATCGTCTCGATCCTCTACACCATCGTGTCGCTGCTCGGGCTGTCGGTGACGCTGTTCATGCCGATGCTGATCCGCCGCTTCGCGCGGCGCTGGATCTACACGGCCGGCTGCCTGATGCTGGCGATCGGCTCGGTGTTCTTCGTCACCCACACGCTGCCGGGACAACTCGCCGGGATGCTGTGCCGCGTCATGGGGGCGAGCGCGCTGTCCATCACACTTAACCTCTACATCATGGACCACATCCGCAAGACCGACTTCATGCAGGCGGAATCGCTGCGCATGGCTTGGTCGATGTTCGCCTGGACCGGCGGGCCGACGCTCGGCATTTTCCTCTATACGCGCTTCGGGATTTATGCCGCGCACGGCGCGGTCGTGGCTTTCGCGCTGGCGCTGCTGGCGTTGTTCTGGACCTATCGGCTGGGCGACAACCCTTCGATCCGTCCCGGCAAGAGCCGTCCGATCAACCCGCTCGCCAATATCGGCCGCTTCGTCGCGCAGCCGCGGTTGCGCCTCGCGTGGCTGATCGCCTTCGGGCGCTCGTGTTTCTGGACGACCTTCTTCGTCTATGGCCCGCTGTTCATGGTGATCACGGGCGAGGGCAAGCTTGCCGGCGGGCTGCTGGTTTCGGCCGGCAATGCGCTTCTGTTCATGGCGATCTTCTGGGGCAGGGCGGGAAAGCGCTTCGGCGGCCGTCGGACCATGGCTTTCGCCTATTTCGCCATGGCGGCGATGCTTTTCTTGGCCGGCGGCGTCGGCGCCGCCGCGCCGCTGCTCACCGCCGCCTTCCTGCTCGGCGGCGCCTTGTTCACCATCGCGCTCGACGCGCTGGGCTCGACCGCCTTCATGCGCTCGGTGCGTTCCTATGAACGAGCGCAGATGGCGGCTGTCTACCGAACCTATCTCGATTTTTCCGAGCTGACGCCGCCGCTGGTCTATTCGGTGGTGCTGACCTTCTTCGGTCTTGGCTCGGTGTTCGTCACGCTCGGCCTGTTGGCCGCCTTCTGTGGATTCTTCACCTGGCGCTATCTGCCGAAGTCGTTTTGATCGGCTGCAACGCCGCATGGCGCCCACGCACCCACTCGTGGAAGCGGCGCAAATCGTACTCCTCGGGCATCAGCACGCCGGCCTGGTGGCGGATCGAGTGCAGGCCCTTCTGGTTGATCTCGCAGATCGCGGCGTCCTCCTCCAGCACCTGCGCGCCGAAGGCGACGATGTTGTCGATATCGGTTTGTGCCAGGGCATCGGGCGCGAACAGCCATTCGGCGGTGAGTTCCGTCTGCTCCGGCCCTAGCGGGGCGAGACGCACCGTGCGGACATAGTCGACATGGCCGACGACGAACATCGAGGGCAGCGAGGTAGCGTAGGTCTGGCCGGCGGCTCGCTCGGCCGGCGTCAGCCCAGCAAAGACCGGTCCATGGACGCGTCCGTCGCGCGACCAGGTCTCGGCGCCGGCGCGCAGGCCGCCGGAAAACTCCGGCGCATCATTATCCGCATAGCGCGCCCATTCCGGATCGTCATGCCTCGCCATCAGGCCGCGGCCATAGATCGGCACCAGCCGCGACAGGTCCTTATGGACGCCAGGGCAATGCAGGCATTCGTTGAAGTTCTCCCAGAAGATTTTCCAGTTGCAGTTCATCACCTTGGTGAGCCGGTGCCCGGGGACGAGCGTCTCCAGCGGCCAATTCGAAAGATCGCGGGAGGCGGAGTCGAAGGAGGCTTCCGCCGAGCCATCGGATCCTCTGCGAGATTGATGAAGACGAGGCCGCGCCACACTGACAGCGCCACCCGGTAGAGCGGATAATTGTCCTTGTTGAAGCCTTCGGGCAGCGATTTCGATGGGATACGGACGAGATCGCCGCGCAGCGAATAGGTCCAGGCGTGGTAGGGGCAGGTGAGCAGCCTTGCCTTCAGCCGCCCTTCGCTTTCCTGGCAGAGCTGCGAGCCGCGATGCCGGCAGGTGTTGTGGAAGGCGCGCAAGCTCCCGGTCTCGTCGCGCAGCACGACGACCTCCTGCGAGCCGATACGCGCGGTTCGAAAGGCAAGAGGTTCCGCGAGATCGGCTTCGCGGCAAACCATGAGCCAGCTCCGATACCAGATCGCTTCGAGATCGAGCCGGTAAGCGTCGGCTTCCCGATAGGCGCTTGCAGGCAATGTCGGCTCGAGGCTGGTGAGGCCATTGTAGCGGCTGTGTTCGCTAGGATTTGGCTGCATGAGCGGCTCCCCTTGGCTGATGACAGCCGACACCCGGGCAGGACCGTTGTCAATTGCGCGGCCATTGTCGCTTCCGGGTGCTGCCCTTAAGGTCACTTCGTAATCGCCTGCGGTTCCGCCGGCTGCCCAGGATTGCAAGCATGCCTGCAAGAACGATGTCGCTGACCGTGGAACTGGTCGCCCGCTGTTTTCGCGCGGTCGATGACCCGGGGCCCGACCCGGATGCCGAGCATCTCGTGGACAGCGACTATGAAGCCATGCTGGATGCATTCGAGGCCGAGCTACCTGCAACCGAGCCTCTCTGGCTGTTCGGCTACGGCTCGCTGATCTGGAAGCCCGAGATTGAGCATGTCGAGGAGCGCGTCGCCGTGGCACGCGGCTGGCATCGCTCCTTCTGCATGAAGATGACGCGCTGGCGCGGCACCAAGCAAAGCCCCGGCCTGATGATGGCGCTGGATCGTGGCGGCCAATGCAAGGGCGTTGCTTTCCGCCTGAACGGTGGTGACCGCCGGCAGGCCTTGGACAGGCTTTTTCGCCGCGAGATGACGCTGAAGCCGACCAGCTACCGACCTCGCCTGCTGCAACTCGCAACCGACAAGGGACCGTTGAGAGCGCTTGCCTTCGTTATCAATCGCAAAGGCACGACCTATGCCGGCCCACTCAACGAAGACGAGGTGGTCGACAGGCTGGCGACCTCGTGCGGCCACTGGGGTTCAGGCGCCGACTATCTCTACAACACCGTGAAGAACCTCGAACAGCGCGGTATTCACGACCGCCATTTGTGGCGATTGCAGCAGCTCGTCGCCGAGCGGATCGCCGGATCTTAGTCCGAAACCGGTGCCGCAATCACGCTGCGGCGTGACGGAATTTGGTTTGCCGGTCGCGACGATTCTGCCTATAGTCGATGGCGTCGTCGGTTCCGTTTTTGGAGCCAAGAGGGAATGCGGTGAGGGTGGAGTCTTTGCCCTAAGCCGTGGCTGCCCCCGCAACTGTGTGCGGTAGTCCTCTCCATAGACCACTGAGGTTTGTCCTCGGGAAGGTGGGGAAGGGTGCGAATCCGCGAGCCAGGAGACCTGCCGGCGACAGGAAAGTTGACTTCGATGCCCTCGGGTGGAGGGCGAAAGGACAAGACATGAATACCGCTTCCGTCGCCCTCGGCGCCTCCGTCTCCTCGCAGTCGCGCATCATGCAGCTGGCTCTCGCCGCGCTGCTCGGCATTTTCGTCGTCGGTTTTGTCGGCTTCTCGCACATCGATGCGGTCCACAACGCTGCCCACGACTATCGTCACTCGATGGCTTTTCCCTGCCACTGACGAAGGCCCGATATCATGAATCTGTTTCGCAACGTCGTGTTCGTCGCGGCGATCGCAGGGCTCGTGGCGGGCATCGCGCTTGCCTGCATGCAGGCCTATGCGACCGTGCCGCTGATCCTCAAAGCGGAAGTCTATGAAAAGGCGGGCGGCGGTCATCACCACGACCATGCCGCCAACACTGGAACTGGCACTGCCATGAGCTCGGCCGAACCGGCGGGCAATGCGATGAGCAGCGCCGCTCCTGCGTCGACGGAAGCGGCGGCTCCGACCGAGGACGAGGGCTGGGCTCCGGCCGACGGCTTCGAGCGCTTCGCCTTCAACGTTGTCGCAAACATCGTCACCGGCATCGGCTTCGCACTGATCCTGGTCGCGGTGTCGGAATTCGCCGGTGGCATCGGCAGCTGGCGCCAGGGCGTGTTCTGGGGCCTTGCCGGTTTTGCGGTTTTCACGATCGCGCCCGGCCTCGGCCTGCCGCCGGAACTGCCGGCCATGCCGGCGGCGGAACTTCTGCCACGCCAGATCTGGTGGATTTCGACGGTGGCCGCAACCGCGGTCGGCCTTGGATTGATCGCCTTTCGCAAGTCGCTGCCCTTGGCAATTCTGGCGGTCGTGCTGATCGTCGCTCCGCACGTAGTCGGCGCGCCGCAGCCCGTCAGCTTCGAGACGGCGATTCCCGAGGGGCTGCACCATCAGTTCGTGGTGGCGGTGACCCTCACCGATCTGGTCTTCTGGCTGGTGCTCGGTGCGGCCGTCGGTGTGGTGCGCGGGCGCTTCACCGGTACATCGACCAGCCTGCGCGACAGCTTTGCCTGATCGCGCGGACGGCCATCTGACCTTCATCATCGGCGGTGCGCGCTCCGGCAAGAGCGCGCATGCCGAGTGCCTGGTGGCGGCAAGCCCGTCGCCTTGGGCCTATATCGCCACCGCGCAGGCCTATGACGAGGAGATGCGCGAGCGCATCGCGCTGCATCGCTCGCGCCGCGGCAAAGGCTGGGTCACCGTCGATGCGCCGCTCGACCTGGTCCGCGCGCTCGACGCCTTGCCCGATCACCAGCCGGTGCTTATCGATTGCCTGACATTGTGGCTGAGCAATCATATGCTGGCGGACCACGATATCGAGGCCGAGTGCCGGCGGCTCTCGGATGTGCTTTCGCAGCCGCGCGGACCGTGGTTTGTGGTCTCTAACGAAGTCGGGCTCGGCATCGTGCCGGACAATGCGCTGGCGCGCCGGTTCCGCGACGCCGCCGGGCGGCTCAACCAGCAGGTCGCGGCTGTCGCCGACAGCGTGCTGATGATGGTGGCGGGGCTGCCGCTCAAGGTGAAGTGACATGGGCGAGATCAAAGACACGATCATCGACGACAAGGATGCCGAACGCCATCGAGCCAAGATGGCCAAGCGCAAGGCGGTGCAGGATGCCGAGGTGGCCGGCAAGACGATCGAGAAGGGACTGCTGATCGTCAATACGGGGCCGGGCAAGGGCAAGACCACGGCTGCGTTCGGCCTGGCGCTGAGGATGCTCGGCTACGGCAAGCGCGTCGGCGTCGTCCAGTTCATCAAAGGCAAATGGCACACGGGCGAGAAGGATGCCTTCGCCGCCTTTGGCGATCGCGTCGTCTGGCACGCGATGGGCGAGGGCTTCACCTGGGAGACGCAGGACCTGAAGCGCGACATTGCCGCCGCCGAGGCTGCCTGGGCGAGGGCGCTCGAGCTGATTGCCGACCCGTCAATCAGCCTCGTGGTCCTCGACGAGCTCAACATCGCTCTGCGCTACGACTATCTCGAGCTGGAAAAGGTGGTCGCGGCGCTGAAGGCGCGTCGCGAGGGCTTGCATGTCGTCGTCACCGGCCGCAATGCCAAGCCGTTGCTTGTGGAGGCCGCCGATCTCGTCACCGAGATGGGGCTGACCAAGCACCATTTCGCGGCCGGCGTGAAGGCGCAGCAGGGGATTGAATTCTGAGGCGCCTTAGCCGCCGATCAAAATGGTCAGGTAGATCACCGTCGCCGACAGAATCGCGAACAGGCCGATCAGCAGCCCGTCGGCGACGCGATAGAGTTCCAGCGCCTGCCTTATGTCGGTGCTTTCGGCCTCGCGCCTGCCGCCTTCGCCCATGAAGGCATCCTCGACGACTTCGCCGCCATAACTGCGCGGTCCGGCCAGGGCGAGCCCCAGCGCGCCGGCCATGGCGGCTTCCGGCCAGCCGGCATTGGGCGAACGGTGCTTCTTCGCGTCACGCCGCATGACCTGCCAGGCGTTGCGGGGGTCGGCGCCCTTGACGATGAAGGCCGCCAGCACAATCAGCAGGCCGGTGAGCCGCGATGCCGGCAGGTTGACCAGGTCGTCGAAGCGAGCGGCCGCTCGGCCGAAGGCCTCGTATTTCGGTGTGCGGTGGCCGATCATCGAATCAGCAGTGTTGGCGGCCTTGTAGGCAGCACCCCCGGCCAAACCACCGACACCGGTCCATATGGCGGGCGCGACGATCCCGTCGGAGAAATTCTCGGCCAGGCTTTCGATCGCGGCGCGGGCAACGCCCGCCCTGTCGAGCTTGTCCGGATCGCGGCCGACGATGCGCGAAACGGCGATGCGGCCGAGCGTGAGGCCGCCGGTCTCCAGCGCATCGGCGACATCCTCGACATGCTCGGCGAGGCTCTTCTGCGACAGAAGCGAGGAGCTGAGGATGGCCGCGATGACCAGGCCGGACGGAAAGATCAGCCAGAGCAAGACATGCAGCGTCAGGCCGATCGCCGCTGGCACCAGCAGGATTACCAGAAGCGCCTGGACGCCGCGGCGGCGACGCAATTCGTCGGAATCGGTGGCGCGGTTGAGCCTGCGATCGAGAAAGGATATCAGCCTGCCGATCCAGGTTACCGGATGACCGA
Organism: Mesorhizobium sp. WSM3873; assembly: GCF_001672445.1. Classification (NCBI taxonomy): domain Bacteria; kingdom Pseudomonadati; phylum Pseudomonadota; class Alphaproteobacteria; order Hyphomicrobiales; family Phyllobacteriaceae; genus Mesorhizobium; species Mesorhizobium sp. WSM3873. The sequence continues at coordinate 8,943 of NZ_LYTM01000034.1, forward strand.
TGGCGTTGAACAGCCAGTCCGGATAGCCAAGGGCACGTTCGATGGCGAGTGACAGGAAAGCGATCAGGATCGACATGAAGCTTCTAAGCGGAGCGGTTGCAGCGGTTGATCACGGCGGCAGCCTTGGCCGGGCAAGCGCGCTCTTTCCTCATGCGCCGCAGCCTTTCCTTGACCTCTCGACAGGTATCAATCCGCACTCCTATCCGCTTTTCGATCTGCCCGCCACCGCCCTGTCACGATTGCCCGAGCCAGGACGACTGCGCGAATTGGCCGAAATTGCGGCCAAGGCGTATGGCGCGCGGTCGGCGGCGCATGTCGTGGCCGCGCCCGGCACGCAGATTTTGTTGCCGCGGGTCGCTTCGCTGGTGAAGCCAGGCAAGGCACTGGTGCTGGGTCCAACCTATGCCGAGCACGCCAGGGTGGCCGCGATTGCAGGCCACGCGGTTGTGGAGGTGGGCGACTTCGACGCCTTGGCGGACGCGGACCTTGCGGTGCTGGTCAACCCGAACAATCCGGATGGGCGAGTGATCGAAAGGCACCGCCTGGTCGGCCTTGCTGCGCGGCTTCGCGCGAAGGGCGGCCTGCTGGTGGTCGACGAAGCCTTCATGGATGTCGGCCCGGTCCAACACAGCCTTGCCGGCGATGTGGGCCAGGGTGGTATGGTGGTGCTGCGCTCCTTCGGCAAATTCTTCGGCCTTGCCGGCGTCAGGCTTGGTTTCGCGCTGGCCGACCAACTGACAGCCGAGCGGCTGGAGGCGCAGCTTGGGCCATGGGCTGTCGCCGGTCCTGCACTTGAATACGGAATCCGCGCATTGGCGGATGCCGGGTGGCAGGATGACATGCGACAGGGCCTGGCAGCCGATGCCAAGCGCCTCGACGCGCTGCTCAGCCGATTCGGTATCGCGGTCGCCGGCGGCACCAGTTTGTTCCGCTATTTGTCGTTCTCCGATGCTGCCTCCCTGTTCTCCGCTCTTGGCGAACGCGGTATCTTGGTCCGCCATTTTGCCGATCGTCCGCACGCCTTGCGCGTCGGTCTGCCCGGCAGCGAAGAGGAGTGGCAGCGGCTCGAGAGCGCGCTTGCAGCGTGGGCCTCGCGGCGCGACGATGCGCCGAAGGAGTGCTGACGATGATCCATGTCTGTTCGCTGTCGAAGGTGGAGGAGACCGTTGCGAGAACCGGCGCGGAGCGCTTGCTGTCGCTGCTCGCCGACGGTACCGAGATGGTCCGTCCGGCCTCGATACTGGCCGAAAACCATCTGCATCTCGTCATGCACGACATCGTCGCCGCGCAGGAAGGCATGACCATGCCGGGCGAGGAGCATGTGCGCGCGCTGCTCGACTTCGCCTATCGCTGGGACAGGGCCAAACCGATGGTCGTGCACTGCTATGCCGGTATCAGCCGCTCGACGGCATCGGCCTATATTATCGCGGCGGCACTGGCGCCCAAACGCGACGAGGCGGAGCTGGCGAAGACGCTGCGCTTTCTCTCGCCGTCAGCGACGCCCAATCCAAGGCTGATTGCCGTTGCGGATATGTTGCTTGGGCGAGAAGGCCGGATGATCGCGGCGGTCGAAGCAATCGGGCGCGGTGCAGATGCCTTTGAAGGGATTCCGTTCGAACTCAGCATTAGAGATTGAGCTCGCACTGTTCCGCTACGCCAGCCAGTCGGCAAGCCTCGCCTTACGCACATCCCTGGCCAGGCTGATGAAGCCATCGGCCTGATGCTCGGCGGTCAGCCGGCCTTTTTCAGCGGTGGCGATGCTGGCGTCGCCCACCACGCCGTTCGGATTGAGGTCGCTGGCGATCCAGGCGAAGGCGTGCGTTCCGGTGTGGCGCAGCAGGGCGAATTCCTTTTCAGCGCGACCGACATTGGAGACGAAATTGTCGGCCTTGCCCATATCGACGAGATCTGGCCGAAAATACAGCATTAGCGAGGTCTCGACATCGCCGCCATGGATGCCGTGACGGTCTTCGAGCTCGGTATACATGCCGGCGGGACGGCCGAAGCGCTGCCAGCTCGTCTTCACCGCCAGCATTTTTGCGCGCACCCGCAATTCGCGCGTGACAATGCCCATGATCTCCTCGTTGCCGCCATGCGAGTTGACGACGATCAACTTTCTGACCCCGGCGCGGGCGACCGAGAGGCCAAGCTCGGTCCAGGCGTCGACCAGGGTGGTGGCCGGCAAGGTAAGAGTTCCCGGCGCATGCAGATGCTCGTTCGACTTGCCCACCGCCTGCACCGGCAGGATGCGGATGTCGATGTCCTCGGGCAGGCGCGCAATCACCGTCTCCAGCATGCCCGTCATGATCGAGGTGTCGGTCGAGACCGGAAGGTGAGGGCCATGCTGCTCGACCGCCGCCACCGGCAGAACGGCAATCGTCGCTTCCGCGTCGATCGAGGCGTATTCGGTCGTCCGATAGTCGCCCCACCACACACGTCTTGTCGTCACTGTGGTCTCCCGATGGTCTGCTGTTCGGCCCGAAGGTCTAAAGCGCCTGGCCATTCCGGGCAACAGCTAGCCTGCTGCCAGGACCTCCACCTCGACCTTGAATTCCGGGCGGGCAAAACCTGAAACGATCATCAGTGTCGAAGCCGGCGCCGGATCGGAAAACAGGCGATTGCGAACGTCCATATAGGCCTGCAGGTGCGCGCGATCGGTGACGAAGGCGTTGATGCGCACGACATCGTTCAGCGTCAGCCCGGCCTCGCTTAATATTGCGGCAATATTCTTGAAGCAAAGCTCGGTTTGCGCGCCGGCATCATCCGGGACGGCGTCATCCGGCGTGATGCCCAACTGACCCGAACATAGCACAAGGCGCTTTCCCGCTGGAATTTCAACGCCATGGCTATAACGGGCAAAGGGCGGCTTGATCGACTTGGGGGCGAGATAATTGAGCATGGCATTCTCCTGTCGGCAGGCAGACTAAGGCCGGATTCATGAAAGCTGCAAGATGCGGTGCATGCCGCCGGGCGATTATGGACAGGCGTCCAAAAAATGGGCACGATGCCATTTGTACAGCATGACCCGTCCGGTCTCGGCAATGACTGCCGCGCAAGCAGGCGGCCCAAGGCGGTGGCATGTGTCTTGCTTCTTGAACCAATGGAGTGGAGCCCAGCGCGCAGCGCGCCGGAGCCAAGAGAGGGTGATGTTTATGTACGGAAAAGAAAAAATCCTGGCGGGTGCGATCGCGCTGCTTGCTGCCAGCACGCTGGGCGCTGCGGCCAACGAGAAGGTCATCTTTGGCACCAACTGGCTGGCCGAGCCGGAACATGGCGGCTACTACCAGGCGATCGCCGACGGCACCTACGCCGCCTGCGGCCTCGACGTCACCATCATGCAGGGCGGCCCGCAGGTCAGCGGCCGGCCGATGCTGCTGGCCGGCAAGATCGATTTCTACATGGGCGGCAACCTGCTCTCGGCCTTCGACGCCGTGCAGCAGGGCATTCCGATGCGCGTCGTCGCCGCCGACTTCCAGAAGGACCCGCAGGTCATCATGTCCCATCCGGGCGAAGGGCTGGACAAGTGGGAGGACCTGAAGAACGCCGACCAGTATATCCTCGGCGACGAGGGCGCGCAGACCTTCTTCCAGTGGATGGTGACCGATCTCGGCTTCGATGCCGCCAAGCGCGTGCCATACACCTTCAATCCGGCGCCCTTCATCGCCAACAAGAAGTCGATCCAGCAGGGCTATGTCACGTCGGAGCCCTTCGCGGTGCAGAAACAGGGCGGCTTCGTGCCGAACCAGTTCCTGCTCGCCGACAATGGCTGGGATACTTATGCCACGACCATCGAGGTGATGCAGGACACCATCGACAAGCGGCCGGAGGTGGTGCAGTGCTTCGTCGATGGCTCGGCCAAGGGCTGGTACAACTACCTCTACGGCGACAACAAGGCCGCCAACGAGATGATCAAGAAGGACAATCCGGACATGACGGATGAGCAGATCGCCTTCTCGATCGAACAGCTGAAGAAGTTCGGCATTGTCGATTCCGGCGATACGGAAAAGCTCGGCATCGGCGGCATGACGGAAGCGCGCATCCAGAGCTTCTACGACAAGATGGTCAAGGCCAAGGTCGCGCAGCCGGGCATCGACATCAAGAAGGCCTATACGCTCGCCTTCATCAACAAGGGGGTCGGGCGGGAGCTGAAGAAGTAAGGCGGCCTGCCTGAGATGATCCAGGAGAAAGTGGCGCAGGCAACGGCATCGGGTGAGAGCCCGATGCTGCTTTCCTTACGCAATGTCGGCAAGGTCTTTTCCAACGGCGTCACGGCGCTGAGCAAGGTCGACCTGGCGATCCGCGAAGGCGATTTCCTAAGCCTGCTCGGGCCCTCGGGCTGCGGCAAGTCGACGGCGCTCAGGTTGATCGCCGGCCTGTCGACGCCGACCTCCGGTCAACTCGACTGGCGCGGCTCAATCGACCGCTTGAATATCGGCTTCGTCTTCCAGGAGCCGACGCTGCTGCCATGGGCCAGCGTCTTCGACAATGTCTGGCTGCCGCTCAGGCTGAAAGGCGTATCGCGCCCGGAGGCCAAGCCCGCGGTGATGGAAATGCTGTCGCGCGTCCATCTCACCGGTTTCGAGAATGCCGTGCCGCGCGAGCTTTCCGGCGGCATGAAGATGCGTGTCTCGATCGCACGGGCTATGGTGACCAAGCCGCGCATTCTTCTGATGGACGAGCCCTTCGCGGCGCTCGACGAGATTACCCGCTTCAAGCTCAACAACGATCTTCTCGAGCTTTGGCAGGACGAGCGGTTTACCGTCGTCTTCGTCACCCACAGCGTCTTCGAAAGCGTGTTCCTCTCCAGCCGTGTCGTCGTCATGGCGGCACGACCGGGCCGCGTCCACGGCGAGCTTGCAATCGAAGCGCCTTATCCTCGCGACGAGGCATTCCGGACCTCGCCCGACTATGCGGCGCTCTGCCGGCAGGCCTCGGACGTGCTGGTCAATGCCATCAACTCAACCGCCGGACCTCATCATGACGGCCATTGAAGACAATGCCCTGAAGCTCGACCCGGAAGAGGCGCGCCGCGTCCGCCAGGAGCGGCTGGAGCGGATCGGCAAATGGGTACTGCCGCTGGCGATCATGGTGCTTGCGATCTGGCTGTGGGATCGCATCTGCATCTGGAACGGGATCCCGCAATACATCCTGCCGCGCCCGGGCGTGGTGCTGCAGACGCTGCATGACGATGCCGGGCTGTTGTTCTCTTCGCTGCTGGTGACGCTCAGGATCACCTTCCTCAGCCTGCTGCTTGCCGTCATCGGCGGCGTCGGGCTGGCGGTGCTATTCGCGCAGTCGAAATGGGTGGAGATGTCGTTCTTCCCCTTCGCCATCGTGCTGCAGGTGACGCCGATCGTGGCGATCTTCCCGCTGATCAACATCTACATCAACAACCAGACGACCAAGCTCCTGCTCTGTGCCTGGATCGTCGCCTTCTTCCCGATCCTGTCCAACACCACGCTCGGGCTGAACTCGGTCGACCGCAACCTGCGCGATTTGTTCAAGCTCAACGGAGCAACCCGCTGGCAGCAATTGCGCTATCTGCGCCTGCCGGCGGCGATGCCCTATTTCCTCGGTGGGCTGAAGATCGCCGGCGGCCTGTCGCTGATCGGCGCCGTGGTGGCCGAGTTCGTCGCCGGCGCGCAGGGGCAATCATCCGGGCTTGCCTCGCGCATCATCGAGGCGGGCTACCGGCTCAATGCTCCCAGGCTGTTCGCGGCGCTGATCCTGATCTCGCTCACCGGCATCCTGATCTTCCTGGTGCTGTCGCTGGTGTCGCATCTCATCCTGCGCCGCTGGCACGAGAGCGCGCTGAAGCAGGAGCGCTAGGGTGCCTGAATGTTGATCCCAGCCTCTGGTCGTTACCAGCTCGCCAACGTCCGCGTTCATCAATCGCTGACGCCGGGCCTTGCCGCAAGCTTCGATGCCGATGGTTTTGCGCTTGCCGACATTGCCGTCGCCGACGGCAAGATTGCTAGCATCATTGCGCACGGCAAAGCCGAGCCGCCATTCGATGCAATCGAGCTTGGCGGCCGCATCGTGCTGCCCTGCTTCGTCGACTGCCATACGCATATCGACAAGGGCCATATCTGGCCGCGCAAGCCAAATCCCGACGGCACGTTCATGGGCGCGCTCAACGCAACTGGCGCTGACCGCGCCGCTCGCTGGACCGCGGAGGACGTGGCGAGGCGCATGGATTTCTCGCTGCGATGCGCTTACGCGCACGGCACCAAGGCCGTGCGCACGCATCTCGACAGCGTGGCGCCGCAGGAGGAAATCTCCTGGCCGGTGTTCGAGACGATGCGGGAAAAATGGCGAGGCCGGATCGAGCTGCAGGCCGCCTGTCTGCTTGGCATCGAAGGCGTGCGCGACAAGGCCTGGTTCGAGCGTCTGGCGAAACGCGTCGCCGCGGCCAAGGGCGTGCTCGGCGTTGTCACTTACATGGTGCCCGACCTCGAGGAACTGCTCGACAAGGTGTTCGCTGAAGCCATCAAGCATGGGCTCGACCTCGATTTCCATGCCGACGAGACCGACGATGTCGCGGCCGTCTCGCTGAAGAAGATCGCCGAGGCTTCGCTGTGGAACGGTTTTGGGGGCAATATCCTGATCGGGCATTGCTGCTCGCTGGCGCGCCAGCCCGACCTCGAAGTTCTCGACACGCTGGACAAGGTGGCGAAGGCCGGACTGGCGGTCGTGTCGCTGCCGATGTGCAACCTCTATCTGCAGGACCGGCGCAACAACGGCACGACGCCCCGCTGGCGCGGCGTGACGCTGCTGCACGAGATGAAGGCACGCGGCATCAAGGTGGCGGTTGCTTCCGACAACACGCGCGACCCGTTCTACGCCTATGGCGACCTCGATATGTTGGAGGTCTACCGCAACGCGACACGGATCCTGCACCTCGACCACCCTGTCGGTGACTGGCCGAAAGCGATAGCGGCGACGCCGGCCGAGGTGATGCGGCTGGAAGGTGTCGGCACTCTCGCCGCCGGCGGCAGCGCCGACTTCATCGTCCTCAAGGGACGCAGCTGGACCGAATTGCTGTCGCGGCCCGAATCGGATCGCATCGTGGTGCGCGAGGGCAGGGCGATCGAGCGCCGGCTGCCCGACTATGCTGAACTCGACGAATTGATGGTGTGATGATGGATATCGCAGCGCTGAAGCGCGATCTCGAAGGCCTCAAGATCGACGACCATCCGGCCATCGTCCAGCAGAAGAGCCGCGACTTCTACTGGTACAGCCCCGTCCTCAAACAACAGCTCGATCATGTCACCGGTGACCTGATCGTGACGCCGAAGAACGAGGACGAGGTGATCCGCGTTTTGGCTGCCTGCCACCGGCACGGCGTTCCAGTCACACCGCGCGGCAGCGGCACCGGGAATTACGGACAGGCGATGCCGCTGTCAGGAGGCGTGGTGCTCAACCTCGCCGAAATGAATGAAGTGAAGGCGATCGCGCCGGGCCGCGTGGTGACCGGGCCCGGAGCAGTTCTGGCCGACATCGATCGCGCCGCGCGGGCACATTCCGCGCAGGAACTGCGCATGTCGCCCTCCACCTACAACACCGCCTCCATCGGCGGCTTCGTCGCCGGCGGCTCGGGCGGTATCGGCTCGATCCGCTGGGGCGGATTGCGCGATCTCGGCAATGTGATCCGGCTGCGGACCGTGACGATGGAGGCGGAGCCGCGCGTCATGGACCTCTCGGGCGAGGACGTGCTCAAGGTCATGCATGCCTATGGCACCAACGGCATCATCACCGAGGTTGAGATGCCGCTGACGGCGTCCTACGATTGGGTCGATGTCATCGTCGGCTTCGACGATTTCATGGGTGCCGCGGGCTTCGGCAACGACCTCGCCGAGCAGGACGGCATATTGGCGAAGCTGATCACGCCGATCGCGGCACCCATTCCTTACGATTATTTCAAGCGACACCAGAAGTTCTTCCGGCGCGAGCAGAGCATCGTGGTGTGCATGATCGCGCCGCACGCGATGGATGGCTTCCTCGCGTTCGTCCGGGCCAGCAAAGGCGAAATCGTCTTCCGGGCCGACCAGGAGACCGACCTCAAGGGATTGCCGCCGGCCTACGAGCTGACCTGGAACCACACGACGCTGCGCGCCATCAGGGTCGATCCGACGATCACCTATCTGCAGGCGCGCTATCCGTCGCCGGACCATCTCGCGCACGTCAAGGCGATGGTCGACCGTTTCGGCGACGAGGTGCCGGCCCATCTCGAATTCATCCGCTTCGACGGCGCGATCGGCGCCGCCGGGCTGCCGCTGGTCCGCTTCACCACGGAAGAAAGGCTCGACGAGATCATCCGTATCCACGAAGACAATGGCTGCTGGATCTTCAACCCGCATCGCTACACGCTGGAAGAGGGCGGCATGAAGCAGACCGACGAGGTTCAGCTTGCCTTCAAGCGCGAGACCGATCCGCAAGGATTGCTCAACCCCGGCAAGATGATTGCCTGGGAGAATCCGGGCTATGACTATCGCTCCGGCAAGCCGTTCCTGTTCAAGGGGCTGCAAAAGGCGAGGTGATCGCGATGAGCGCCCGGCGCTGCACCCACCTCTGGCCTGTCGCCTTTGGCGACATCTCCCCCACAAGGGAGGAGATGTGGCATGGGACAACAGGGGTTTGTCGAGCTGACCTGCGGGATCCACTCCCGTGAACATCCTCGTGCTCTACGCACATCCGGTGGAGACCAGCTTCAACGCCGGACTGCATCGGACGATCGTCGAGCGGCTCGGCGCGGCGGGCCACACGATCGACGACTGCGACCTCTATGCCGAGGACTTCGATCCGCGGATGACGTGCGCAGAGCGGCTCGGCTATCACGATCAGCGCGGGCCGAACGACGCGGTCGCCGGTTACATCGCAAGGCTTCAGAAGGCGGAAGCGTTGGTGCTGTCGTTTCCGGTCTGGAATTACGGCTATCCGGCGATCCTGAAGGGCTTCTTCGACCGCGTCTTCCTGCCCGGCGTATCGTTCAAGCTGGTCGACGGCAAGGTTCGGCCGACGCTGCACAACATCCGCAAGCTCGCCGCCATCACCACCTATGGCGGCAGTCGTTTTCGCGCCATGCTGATGGGCGATCCGCCGCGCAGAATGGTGACGCGCACGCTGCGGGCCACCATCAAGCCAGGCGCTCCCGTCTCTTACCTCGCACACTATTCGATGAACCTTTCGACGGATCAGACGCGCAAGGCCTTCATGGCGAAGGTGGCCGCGAGCATGGATCAATTCTGATGCGCGTGCTGGTGGTCTATTGCCATCCGGTGCCGGAGAGCTATTGCGCCGCGATCCGCGACATGGCGATAGAGGTGCTGACGCGACGAGGCTGGGACGTGCGGCTGCTCGATCTCTATGCCGAGAAGTTCAATCCGGTGATGAGCTGCGAAGAGCGGCGCTCCTACAACGAGCGCGCGCCTGAGGATCCCGCGCTCAGGCCGCATTTCGAGCATCTGCAATGGGCCGAGGCGATCCTCTTCATCTACCCCACCTGGTGGTACGGATTGCCGGCGATGCTGAAGGGCTGGTTCGATCGCGTGTGGGCGACCGACATCGCCTTCAAGCTGCCGCGCGGCAAAGGCCGGATCCAATCGCTGATGACCCATGTGACCAAGGTCGGCGTCATCACCACCTGTGGCGCGCCGACCTGGTGGAGCGTCGTTGTCGGCCAGCCCGGCCGCAAGACGATCCTGCGCGGCATGCGTGCCATCTGCGCACCCCGCTGCAAGACGTTCTTCCTGGCGCACTACCTGATGGATTCCTCGACGCCGAAGAGCCGGACGGCGTTTCTGGCGAAGGTAAGGGCGAGGCTGGAAAACTTTTGAGGATAGCTCTCTTCTCCCCCGTTCAACGGGGAGAAGATGGCGGCAGCCAGATGAGGGGCGGCGCCAAATTACAAAGGTGAGGCGCTGCCCCTCATCCGCCCTTCGGGCACCTTCTCCCCGTAGAACGGGGAGAAGGAACACTGCGCTACATCCTGACCCGTTCAGCCTTCGGGTCGTACATCGGCCTCAACGATGCTTCCGCGGCGAAGCGTTCGCCGGCGATCTCGACCTCGTAGGATGAGCCCAGCACATCCGCCTCGCTCTCGCCCTCGCAGGGCACATAGCCGAGCCCGATCGCGCCGCCGAGATGGTGGCCGTAATTGCCCGAGGTGATCGGACCGACGATCATGTCGTCGCGCAGGATTGCTTCGTTGTGGAATAACAGGGGCTGCGGGTCCTTGAGGCGGAACTGCACCAGCCTGCGGCTCAACCCGGCTTCCTTCTTCCTGAGCACCGCGTCACGGCCGATGAAGTCGCTCTTGGCCGTCTTCACCGCAAAGCCAAGGCCTGCCTCCAGCACATGGTCCTCGTCGGTGATGTCGTGGCCGAAATGGCGGAAGGCCTTTTCGATGCGGCAGGAATCCAGCGTATGCAGGCCGCAGAGCTTCAGCCCGACATCGGCGCCGGCTTCAATGATCGCCTCGAAGACATGGGCGGCCTGATCGGTCGAGACATAGAGTTCCCAGCCGAGCTCGCCGACATAGGTAACGCGATGGGCACGGGCCAGCCCCATGCCGATCTCGATGTCCTGGCAAGTGCCGAACGGATTGGCCTGGTTGGAAAAATCGTTGGGGCTCACCTTCTGGATCAGCTTTCGCGAATCGGGGCCCATCAGGCAGATGACGGCTTCGGCAGCGGTTACGTCGGTAATGACGACGAATTCGTCGGCGACGTGCCGCCTCAGCCAGGCGAGGTCACGCTGCAAGGTGGCGCCCGGCACGACGAGGAAATAGGCGGTCTCGGACAGCCGCGTCACGGTGAGGTCGCTCTCGATGCCGCCTTTGGCGTTGAGCATCTGCGTGTAGACGATCTTGCCCGGTTCCACGTCCATGTCGTTGGCGCAGAGCCGCTGCAGGAAGGCACAAGCGTCGCGGCCTTCAACGCGGATCTTGCCGAACGAGGTCATGTCGAACAGGCCGACGCCGTTGCGCACGGCGAGGTGTTCCTCGCGCTGGTTGTCGAACCAGTTCTGCCGCTTCCAGGAATAGCGGTATTCGCGCTCCTGTCCTTCGCGGGCAAACCAGTTGGCGCGCTCCCAGCCGGCCACCTCGCCGAAGACGGCGCCACGAGCCTTCAGATGCTCGTGCAGAGGCGAGCGGCGCACGCCGCGCGAGGTAGCCATCTGGCGATAGGGGAAATGATCGGCGTAGAGCAGGCCGAGCGTTTCGGAGACGCGTTCCTTGAGGTAGCGACGGTTCTTCTGGAAGGGCTGGGCGCGGCGGATGTCGACCTCCCAGAGGTCGAAAGGCGCCTCGCCGTCATTGATCCACTGCGCCAGGGCCATGCCGGCCCCGCCGGAGGAAACGATGCCGATTGAATTGTAGCCGGTCGCCATCCAGTAGCCGGAGAGTTCCGGCGCCTCGCCGAGATAGTAGCGGTCGTCGGGAGTAAAGCTCTCGGGGCCGTTGAAGAAGGTGTGGATGCCGGCCGTGCCCAGCATCGGCATACGGTTGACGCCCATTTCGAGGATCGGCTCGAAATGGTCCATGTCCTCGGGCAACTGGTCGAAGCAGAAATCCTCGCGGATGCCGTCCATGCCCCAGGGTTTCGCCACCGGCTCGAAGGCGCCGAGCATCATCTTGCCGGCGTCTTCCTTGTAGTAGGCGCACTCGTCCGGCACGCGCAGCACCGGCAGGCGGGTGAGGCCGGGGATGGGCTCGGTGACGAGGTAGAAATGCTCGCAGGCGTGCAGCGGGATGGTGACGCCGTTCTGCCGGCCGAGCTCGCGCGCCCACATACCGGCGCAGTTGACGACGATGTCGGTCTCGATCGTGCCCTGGTCCTCGCCCTGAGCCCAGGAGACAGCGGAGACGCGGCCGTTCCGGGTGTGGACCTTGGTGACCTTCACGTTCTCGATAACCGTCGCTCCGCATTGCCGCGCGCCCTTGGCCAGCGCCATGACGATATTGGCCGGGTCGCACTGGCCGTCGAGAGGCAAATGTACCGCGCCGACCACATCGGAGACGTTGAGATGCGGGTACATCTCCTTGACTTCGCTGGGCGAAATCTCGCGCACGTCGACATCGAAGGCGCGGGCTAGCGAGGCCTGCCTGTAAATTTCGTGCTTGCGTTCTTCGGTCAGCGCCACGGTGATCGAGCCGACCTGGCGCATGCCGGTGCCGACGTCGGTTTCCGCCTCGAGCTTGACGTAGAGGTCGGCCGAGTATTTCGCCAGCCGGGTCATGTTCTGCGAGGCGCGCAACTGGCCGATCAGGCCGGCGGCGTGCCAGGTCGTGCCCGAGGTGAGCTGCTTGCGCTCAAGCAGCACAATGTCGGTCCAGCCGAGCTTGGCCAGATGATAGGCGACCGAGCAGCCGGAGACGCCGCCGCCGATAATGACCGCGCGAGCTTTGGTTGGAATGGTTTTGGTCATGCGGCCTCGCGGCGGTAGTCGGAAGCGAAGCGGCGCACGCGAAGCGCTGCTTCCTGAAGGACAGGTTCAGGCTGGCAGAGGCTGATGCGGATGTGGCCGGCGGCGGCCTCGCCGAAGCTCGAGCCAGGCATGACGCCGATCTTCTCCTTGTCGAGCAGCGCCCAGGCGAATTTCTCGTCGTCGGGCTCGATGGCCGATATGTCGAGCATGACATACATGCCTCCTTCGGAGCCGCGCACGGTGACTTCATTTGCGCCGCGAATGGCGTCGAGGAACACGGCGCGGCGCCCGGCGTAACGCTCGGCTATTTCGTCCACGCCGTAGTGGTTTTCAAGCGCCTCGGCGCAAGCGATCGAGATGAAGGCCGGCAGGCCGTAGGTGGTCACCAGGTTGAGATCGGTCATCAGCGCGATCATCGCCTTCGGGCCGGTGAGCCAGCCCATGCGCCAGCCGGTCATGCCGTGGCTTTTCGACATGGAATTGATGACCAGCGTGCGCTCGGACATGCCGGGCAGCGAGCGCGGCGAGATGTGCTCGCCGCCGCCGAGCGTCCAGTAGACCTCGTCGGATAGCAGCCAGAGATCGTGCTCCTTGCAGATTTCGGCCAATTGCTCGAGCCGTTCGCGCGAATAGACTGCGCCTGTCGGGTTGTTCGGGGTGTTGATCAGGATGGCGCGCGTGTTGGGCCTGAGCGCCGCGCGGATCCTGTCGGCGCGCGGCTGGAAGCCGTCCTCGGCCGGCGTCTCGACCACGGTGAAGCTGGCGCCGGCGGCGCTGAAGGTGTTGGGGTAGGTGGCATAATAAGGCGCGACGACGATCGCGTGATCGCCGGGGTCGAGCACGCCCTGCACGGCGGCGTAGAGCGCGCCCTGACCGCCGGCCGTGGCGATGACCTCGTCGGGCTCCGTCAGGACGCCGGTGCAGGCGGAGGAGGCCGCCGCCATCGCCTTGCGCAGGCGCGGCAGGCCGGGAAGCGGCGTGTAGTGGTGGTTGCTGCCGCGGACGGCGTTGACGCAGGCCTCGATCGTTTGCGACGGCGTGTCGAAATCATGGTCGCCGACCGAGAGCACGATGATGTCCTCGCCGGCTGCCCTGCGGGTCCAGGCGGCGAAATGGACTTCCCAGCCGTCCTTGCCCGATGGCACGATGCCGGTAATGCGCTTTGATGGTTTTGGCATCAGGCTACTCCCGAGATGTGATGGCCGGCCTGGATGAGCCGGCCGCGTAGCGCAGCGATGTGAGCCGGCCCGACTTCACAACAGCCGCCCACAATGCTGGCGCCAGCCTCGACCCAGCCCATCGCCTGGTCGGCATAGGCGTGCGGATCGAGATCATGGCGCGCGTGCAGCACGTTGACCGTGCCGCCATGCTTGAGCGCCTCGACCGAGGTGAAGCCATTGGCATAGGCGCCAACCGGACCGCCGAGGGCCAGCAGCTCCGGCAATGCGGCGGCAATGGCTTCGGGCCGGCAGCAGTTGAGCAGCCGTGCCGCCACCGGCAGATCGCCGAGGGCGCTAGCCGCGGCGGCAATGCTCTCGCCGCTGCGCAGGCGGGGCGTGCCGTGGTCGGCGAGCGTCCAGGAAATCCAGACCGGCTTGCCGCTCTCGCATGCCGCGGTGACCGCCGCGCGGGCCTCGTCGGCGGAAGCCATGGTCTCGCACAGGAATAGATCGACGCCTTCTGCCTGTTCGGCGACGATGCGGCGGTAGATGCCGAGCGTCTCCTCGAAGGAGATGGTCAGCGCCGGCGCGTAGCTGCCGAACAGAGGCGAGAGGCAGCCGGCGATGGCGGCTTCACCCGCTTCGTCGCGCGCCTGCCGGGCGAGCTCGATGCCGCGCTTCTGCAGAGGCTTAAACAGCTCTTCCGCGCCCTCGCGCGCCAGGCGCTCGGGCGTGGCCGAATAGGTGTTGATGGTGATGACGCGAGCGCCGGCACGGATGAATTCCGCATGCAGGTCGCGCACCAGTTCCGGTTCGTCGATCAGCACTCTGGCCGACCACAAAGGCGTCGGTTCGGACTGACTGCGACGGACCAACTCCTGGCCCATGCCGCCATCGGTAAGAATGACGGATGTCATGCTCTCAACCTTTCGTTCTTCGGATCCCACAGCGGCTCGTCCTTCTGCACCACCGCCTTGAAACGGTCGCCGAAGATTTCGACCTCGACCGCCGTGCCGGGCTCGGTCAGGTCGGAACGCAGCATGCCGAGCGCGATCGACTTGTCGACGCGATGGCCCCAGCCGCCCGACGTCGTCTCGCCGACAATCTTGCCGTCATGCCAGAGCGTCGACATATAGGGCGCGTCGCAATCGCCGGGGTTTTCTACGACCAGCGTGACGAAGCGCTTCTTCACGCCCTGCTGCCTTTCGTTGAGCAGCGCCGCCTTGCCGCGGAAGTCGGGCTTGTCCCATTTGACGAAGCGTTCGAGCCCGCCCTGCAGGATCGAATAGTCGGTCGAGAGGTCGCCTTTCCAGGCGCGGTAGCCTTTTTCCAGCCGAAGCGAATCCAGCGCGTACATGCCGAAGGGCTTTAGGCCATGCCTCTGGCCGGCGGCCCAGACCGCGTCGAAGACGGTAGCCGTGTCCGCGACCTTGGTGTGGATCTCCCAACCGAGCTCGCCGGCGAAGGAGACGCGCACCAGCTTCGCCCAGCGGCCGGCGATGGTCGTCTCCTGATGCGTCAGCCAAGGCAGGGAGAGATCGGCGTCGCAGACGTCAGCAAGGATAGCGCGCGAGTTCGGGCCGGCGAGAATCTGGGTTGAGTATTCCTCCGTGCGATCGGTCAGCCTGAAGGCCGCATCGGCCGGCATGCGCGACTTCAACCATTCGAAGTCATGCCACTGCGCGACGGCCGCGGTGATTAGCGTCATCTGGTCCTCGCCATGGCGCACGACCGACATTTCGGTAACGATGCGGCCCTTATCGTCCGCGAAATAAACCAGGCCGATGCGGCCGGGCTTCGGCACGAGGCCGGTGACCTGCAGGGCCAGCCATTCGGCGGCGCCCGGACCTTCGAGGTTGAAACGCGAGAAGCCGGGCAGGTCGAGGATGCCGGCTGCGTCGCGCACAGCCAGGCATTCCTCGCGAACGCGCTGCTGCCATGGCCCGTCGCGGCGGAAAGTCAGCGTTGATTCTTCCGAAATGTCGTCGCCCGGTTGCGCATACCAAGTGGCGCGTTCCCAGCCATTATAAGCGTCGAACTGGCCACCCTGCGCTTTGACGCGCTCATGCAGCGGCGAGTGCTTGCGGTCGCGGCCGGCCGGCCAGGCGTGGCGCGGGAACTGGATGGCGTATTCGTTGCCGTAGATCTCCATGCCTTTGGCAACGCAATAGTCGGGTGCCGAAGCAAAGGCGGTGAAGCGGCGCGGATCGCAGGACCACATGTCCCATTCGGTCTGGCCCTCGGTCACCCATTCGGCCAGCACCTTGCCGGCGCCGCCACCTTGCGCAATGCCGAAGGTGAAGACGCAGGCCTCGAAAGCGTTCGGCACGCCGGGCATCGGACCGATCAGTGGATTGCCGTCCGGCGCATAAGGGATCGGCCCGTTGATCACCTTGGAAAGGCCTGCGGTGCCGAGGATCGGCACACGGGCAACGGCGTCGGCAAGGTAATGCTCGAGACGGTCGAGATCGTCCGGGAAAAGCTGGAAGGAAAAATCCTCCGGCATCGGATCGTTGTGGCCGACCCAATGCGCGCGGCAATTGCGCTCATAGGGACCGAGATTCATGCCGGTCTTTTCCTGGCGCAGGTAGTAGGAGGTGTCGACGTCGCGCAGCAGCGGCAGTTTCTTGCCCTGTTCCTTGGTCCATGCGGCCAGCTCGGGGATTTCCTCGAACAGGATATATTGATGGCTCATCACCATCATCGGCACTTCGCGGCCGAACATTTTTCCAACTTCGGCGGCGCGATAGCCGGCGGCATTGATCACGATCTCGCAGCGGATCTCGCCCTGCGGCGTCGCCACCACCCATTCGCCGTTTTCGCGGCGAACGCCGGTGACCGGGCAGAAGCGGATGATTTTCGCGCCCATGTCGCGCGCACCCTTGGCAAGCGCCTGCGTCAATTGCGCGGGATCGATGTCGCCGTCGCTCGGGTCGTAGAGCGCGCCTTTCAGCTCATGCGTCTCGATGAAGGGGTAACGGCGCTTGATCTCGTCGAGGCCGACGACGTCGATGTCCATGCCTTGATAGCGGCCCATGCCTTTGGCGCGCTGGAACTCCTGCATGCGCTCCTTGGTGTGGGCGAGCCGCAACGAGCCGGTGACATGGCAGTTCATCGGATAGTCGACCGCGTCGGCGAGGCCCCGGTAGAGCTCGGTAGAATAGCGCTGCATGTTCATCAGCGACCAGGACGACGAGAAGGTCGGCACGTTGCCGGCCGCGTGCCAAGTCGAGCCGGAGGTCAGCTCGTTCTTTTCCAAGAGCACGCAGTCGGTCCAGCCCGCCTTGCAAAGGTGGTAAAGTGAGGAGGCGCCAACGACACCGCCTCCGATGATCACCACGCGTGCCGTGGTCGGCAAACCGGCCATGTTCTCCTCCAACGTCCAAAGCGCGTCGGGACGCGCTTTTGATTCTTTGTTTCACGCAGGCCCTGTCCCAAAGACCGCTGCACAGTTTTGGGCGCCATGCATTTGGTTCAGTACACCGGTGGCGAAACCACCCAGATGACGACCGCCGGCTCGGCGCCAGGATTGCGCCAGCGGAACGGCTTGCCTTCGAAGCGGAACGAGTCGCCTTCGCTGAGCCGATGCCAGACGCCACCGATCTCGAGTTCGAAAGTGCCCGACGCGACGTAGCCCGCTTCCTCGGTCGGACGCCGTGCTTCGGTGTTCAGTTCCGCGCCCGGCGCGAAGACCGAGCGCAGCATCTCGAAGCTACCGCCAAGATCGGGCGACAGAAGCTCCTCCACGAGGCCCGATTCGCTTGTGCCAAGCGAGCGGCGGCTGCCGGCGCGCACAACCACGCCGCGCTCCTCTTCGGCAGGCACATCATGGCTAAAGAACAGGCTAAGCGGCACTCCGAACAGTTCGGCGAAGGCCCGCAGATCACCAAGCGAAGGGACCGACAGGCCGCGCTCGACCTGGCTGACCCAACCTACCGAGCGGTCGAGCTTCAGAGCGATCTCGGCAAGCGTCAACCCGCGGGCCTTGCGCAGTGCACGGATGTCGCCGGCCAGCAGCCGCTCGCCATTGTCCTGCTCCGATCTGATGGCGGTCGAGGTCACCCGCTCCTCGTGAAAAAATCTGCTCAAATTTCATGAAAAAGCAAGCGCATGAAAAAATCAAGTGAATTTTCATGCTACGCAAGATTTGCTTGCGCCATTTTGGCGGTTGATGCAAAGCCTCGCCATCGAATGGCGAGTGGGGCGTCCGGTCGAGGACCAGTTAGTTATTTGTGTCTGCCTATGGTCGTTGCGGGAATCGGGTTGCCGGGTCCAGCCATGCGTGAAGGGACGGCCCATGCTGGAGAAGAATAACCGGAGCGCGCTCGACGCAGCGATCGTCGACGAGGCGATCATGTCGCGCCGGTCGGTACGCGCGTTTTTGCCCGACATGGTCGACGACAGCACAATCCGCGCCATCCTGACGGTCGCGGCAAGGGCACCCTCGGGCACCAACATGCAGCCCTGGCGTGTCTATGTGACCAAGGGCGAGGTGAAGCGGCGCATCAGCGACGCCATCCTCAATTCGGGCATCCGCGCCGAAAAGGCCGAATGGGACGAGTACCGTTACTATCCCGACCAGTTCTTCGAGCCCTATCTCAGCCGGCGTCGCGCCAACGGTTTCGGTCTCTACGGCGCGATCGGCATCGGCCGACGCGAAGTCGACAGGATGCGGGCGCAGCACGACCGCAACTTCGTCTTCTTCGACGCGCCGGTCGGCCTGATCTTCACGGTCGACCGGCGGCTGAACAAGGGCTCGTGGATCGACTACGGCATGTTTCTGCAGAACATCATGGTCGCGGCACGGGGCAGGGGCCTGCATACCTGTCCGCAGGCGGCTTTCGCGCCCTATCACCGGCAGATCCGCCCGGTGCTCGACATTCCCGACGAGGAGATCGTGGTCTGCGGCATGGCACTCGGCTATGAGGACACGTCCAAGCCCGAGAACGAATTCCGCACCGACCGCGCGCCGCTCGAAGACTGGGTGACGTTCGCGAAGTAGCTCCGGCGCGGACCGCAGCCCGATGTGCTAATCCGTGCTGATATGCCCGCCATGGCCGCTGACATGGGCACCGTCCTGCGGCGTGAGCCTGAAATAGGCGAGCAGCGCGCAAAGCGTGATCAAGCCTTCGACAATGAACAGGAGCCGGTAGTCGTTGACGCTCGCCTGGCCGCCGCCGGCGAGCAGCGAGAGCATCGCAGCGGCCAGACCGACGCTGATCGCCACCGCCAGCTGCCAAAGGATGTAGTACAGGGCGCTGAAGCGCGAGAGCTGCTCGGGCGCGATGTCCGAGTAGGCGAGGTTGCCGGTCGAGGCCCACTGCACCGAACGGAAAAGGCCGAAGGCGAAGATGTAGGCAAGCACGATCCAGGTAGGCGTGCTTTCCTGCATCAAGGCAAAACCGGCGACCAGCAGGGCGGCGATCGGCGTGTTGACGATCAGAACCCGCTTGAAGCCGAAGCGGTTCAAGATGCGCGGCATGAAGAACCGCATAAGCAGCGAGCCGATCGCCGCGACGAAGGTCAGCGATCCGGCCTGCACCGCGCTCATACCGAAGCCGAGCTGGAACATCAGCGGCAGCAGGAAGACAACGGAGCTTAGCCCTATCGTGTCGAGCCCGCCGCCGGTCAGAAAGCTGATGCGGAAGGTGCGGATACGCAGAAGATTGAGGTCGAGCAAAGGGTTTCGGGCCCGCAGACAATAGAAGGCGGCGACGGTGAGGATGGCGATTGCCAGGCCAAGCTCGACGCCGATAATGCTGGCGGCGGCGTCCTTCGCGGCAAGCGAATCCATGCCGAAGACGAGCAGCGCCATGCCGCCGCCGACTAGCAGGAAGCCGGGAAAATCGAAGGGCGTGCAGACCGGCTTGGTGGTCGTGGGGAACAGCGAGGCCGCGAGCAACGCGGCCGTCAGCGCGATCGGTATGTTGATGTAGAAGATCCAGCGCCACGAGACGTAAGTGGTCAGCGCGCCACCGACGAGGGGCCCGACCAGCGGGCCGGACTGGCCGGCGAGCGAAATATACATGTTGATCCTGAGCGTGCGGTCGCGCGGAAAGCTCGACAGGATCACGACCTGCCCGAGGGTGCCCATCAGCGCACCGCCGAAGCCCTGCAGCGCGCGAGAGCCGACCAGCATCCAGATGTTTTCCGACAGGCCGCAGAGGGCCGAGGCGCTGGCGAAGACCAGCAGCGCAAAGCAATAGACGTTGCGCAGGCCGAAGCGGTCGGCCAGCCAGCCGCCGAGCGGCATCGTGACGATGAGGCTCGCGACATAGACGGTGATCAAAAGCCCGAGCTGACTCGGCGGGCGGCCCAGGCTTTCGCCGATGCCGGGCAGCGCGGTCACAATGACATTCTGGTCGAGGCTGGTCATGAACACGCCGCAGGCGACGGTCGCCGGCAACAGCAGCGACGGGTCGCCCGCCGGAGCAAAGCGGGTCGTGGCTGTCGCCGTAGTCTCTGCGGTCATGGAAGGATGTTGTCGAACTGGTTGCCTGAGGCTCCGAGAGCCCGCGTTTCCTTATCTATCGTCTTCGCTGGCCCAAGGCTCAAGCGGCAGTTGTGGCCGTCGATAGTGCCACGCGCCGGCCCAACCAATCCCCGAGTGCGGCCTGCTCAGAGGCAAGTCGGCAGGGAAAACCGCCACGCAGTTTCCTGCAATTGCGCTCAGTGCACCTCGTAGCCGACTTCCTCGCTCGCGTGGCACAAGGCCTTCCAAAAGGAGCGCGCGAAGGAGCGGAACACATAGATGTCGAATTGGTCGCCACCGGTGCGCTGGATCTGTGCAAAGACATCGTGGTGGTTGGTCGAGCGGCCGGCTGCGAGCGGGAAGGCCGGCAAGGCGAAGTCGATAGCGAAGAATTTCGCCATCACCCACTCCGCTTTTGGCCCAGAAATGCGAATCGCGGTGCGGCCATGCGAGAGATCGGTAATCGTGCCGATGGACGGCGTGATCAGGCCGGTGAACGCGGAAGCCAAGCCCTCGGCCTCGTCAACCACGGTGAATTTGCCCGGCGCGAATCCGAACGCGGCTTTCGCGCCGTTGACGACGCCGCCGCCGGCTCCATCCGGCAGGGCAAGGCCTGTCACCTTGTATATGCCGGACATCAGCCGCTTCTCCTCGCCCGGCCATGCTGCGAGCTGCAGGATCGAGCCCGGCCGCGTTTCGGACAGGATAACGTCAACGCCATGCTCGAAATTGCCGTGCGAGCCTGGATGATAGACCGGTTCAAGCGGCGACAGGCGCTCAGGCAATTGCCGCTCGGGAAGTTGTCGTTCAACCATGCATGCGGCTCCCGTCCGGATCGTAGAAATGGTTGGAGACGATCTCGACCGGCCCAAACCGGTTGCGCAGCGGATCGGAGACGAAGGCGCGCGTGCCGTGGCGCCCCTTGCCGCCTTTGACCAGCGCAAGCGCTATGTATTTGCCGAGCGCCGGCGAATAGCAGCAGGCGGTGATATGGCCGATCGAATCGTGCGGGTTCGCTGCGTCCAACTGCTCGACGATATGTCCGCCACCGTTGAGCGCGCGGTTGTCGAGAGCGATCAAGCCGACCAGTTCCAGCCGGTCCGGAGCGATCAGGCCTTCGCGATCCATCATGGCGGAACCGATGAAGGGCTTCTTCTTCGACAGCATCCAGTCGAGATGCAGGTCGCGCGCCGTGGTGCGGCCGTCGATCTCCGCGCCAGTGACGTGGCCCTTCTCGATGCGCATGGTGCCAAGCGCCTCGAGCCCGTAGGCGACCAGGCCGAAAGGCTTGCCGGCCTCGATGAGAGCCTCCCAAACGCGCGTTCCATAGCCGGCGCCGGAATAGACTTCGAAGGCCATCTCGCCGGAGAAAGAGAGGCGGCAGATCATCACCGGCACGCCGGCGATCTCACCGTGCACAATGCCCATGAACGGAAGCGCGGCGTTGTCGACGGCCGTGCCCTTCACGCAGGCAGCAAGGATCGCCCTGGCTTTCGGTCCCCCGATCGCGGCCCCCGCCCACTCGTCGGTGACGGAGGTGACGGTGACCTTCAGTTCCGGCCAGATCACGTCGAGGAAATATTCCAGATGCTGCATCACCTTGCCGGCATTGGCGGTGGTGGTGGTCATCAGGAAATCCTGTTCGCCAAGCCGCCATGTGGTGCCGTCGTCGAAGGCAAGCCCATCCTCGCGCAGCATCAGGCCGTAGCGGGCCTTGCCGACCGTGAGGGTGGAAAACATGTTCGTGTAAACGCGGTCGAGGAATTCCGCCGCATCCGGGCCCTGAACGGCGATCTTCCCAAGCGTCGAGACATCGACGATGCCGGCGCTCTCACGCGTTGCCGCGGCCTCGCGGACATAGGCCTGCTCGACCGTCTCGCCGGCGAGGCCGTAGATCATCGGGCGGTACCAGAGACCGGCCGCATACACGGTTGCGCCGTTGTCGATGTGCCAGTCATGCATCGGCGTGAGCCGCTCGGGCTTCAGGTCGCCGAAACGCTCGGCCGCCAGCGAGCCGATCGACACGGCCGTGTAGGGCGGCCGGAACCGCGTCGTACCGACTTCGGGGATCGGCTTGCCCAGCGCCTCGGCCATGATGGCGAGGCCAGGCACGTTCGAGTTTTTGCCCTGGTCGGTCGCCATGCCGAGAGTGGTGTAGCGCTTCAGATGCTCGACCGAGACGAAGCCCTCGCGGTGCGCGAGCCGCACATCCTCGGCGGTCACGTCGTGCTGGAAATCGACGAAGCTTTTGCCCTTGGCCTTGATCTCGAAGACCGGTGCCGGATCCGGTTCGCCCGGGACGGCCTCCACGACGGGTAGCGGAGCGGAGGACGCGCTTCCGCCGGCGGCCTGAATGCCAGCCGCGCGGCCTTCGGCAATCGCTTCCGCGGTCGAGAAACTGCCGGTGAAGGCGCCGGCGCCGATCCAGCGCTGCGTCGGCTGCGGCGGCAGGAAGGCCTGCCTGGCAGGGTTCCATATGGCCCTGGCTCCAGCCTGGCTGGCGAGATGGATCGTCGGCGACCAGCCACCCGACATCAACAGGCAGTCCGCATGGATGCTGCGCTCGTCGCCGCTCAGCGCGCCGTTCATCAATTCGAAGCGCCGCACCTTGAGACCGGTGAGCGCCTTGCCGCCTTCGGTCGCAACCACGGCATGGCCGGCAAGCAGCTCTGCTTCGGCCTGGCTCGCCAGCCTGCTCATCTCGTTCGACACGTCGCTGCGGACATCGACGATGGCGACGACGGCGGCCCCGGTCTTCTTCAGTGCAACGGCGGAACGATAGGCGCTGTCATTGTTGGTGAACAGTGCGATGCGTTCACCGGGCAGCACGCCATATTCATTGGCGTAGCGTTCGGCCGCATGCGCCAGCATGACGCCCGGACGATCGTTGCCGGGGAATACAAGCGGACGCTCGAAGGAGCCGGTGGCGAGAACCACCGTTTTGGCGCGGATCGCCCAGTAGCGCTGGCGCGGCTCGCCCTTGGCCGGAACTTCCTTGTGGTCCGTCACCCGTTCGAGCGCGGCCAGCGTGTTGCCGTCGTAATAGCCCCACACCGTCGTGCGCGGCAGAAGGCGGACATTGTCATTGCCTTCGAGCTGGCCGACGATGCGCGCCGCCCAGTCGGCTGCCGACGCCCCGTCGATGGTTTCGCCCGACCAGTTGGCGGAGCCGCCGAACTTTGCTTCGAGCTCGGCCAGAATCACGCGGGCGCCCTGGTCGGCCGCGGCCTTCGCCGCCATCAGCCCGGCCGGGCCGGAACCGACGACCAGCACGTCGCAGAAGGCGTTCATGCGCTCGTAGCGCGAGGTATCGGGCGCGGTGCCGGCTCTGCCGAGGCCGGCGGCGCGGCGGATGAAATGCTCGCAGAACATCCAGAAGCGCGTGCCTTTCAACGGGCCGATCACCGGTCCCATGAAGGTCTTGTAATAGAAGCCGGCCGACAGGAGCTTGCCGCCGAGCTGGTTGAGCGCGCCGATATCCCAGGCGAGCGAGGGGGAGCGGTTCTGGCTGACCGCGACGAGCCCGTCATAGATCTCGACCATGGTGGCGGGAATGTTGGGCTCGCGCACCTCGCCGCGCAGCACCGTCACCAGAGCGTTCGGTTCCTCGACGCCGGCGGCGAGCAGGCCGCGCGGGCGATGGTATTTGAACGAACGGCCGAACAGCGTCACGCCATTGGCGAGCAGCGCCGAAGCCAGCGTGTCGCCGGCGTGTCCGGTATAGCGCGCGCCGTCGAAGGTGAAGCGGATGGTGCGCAGCCGGTCGATGCGGCCGCCGGTTTCTGTGCGGCGAGGGCTCACTGGTGGCCTCCCGCTTTGTGGCCCGCGGACTTGTGTCCGCCACGGGCAAAGGCAGTGCTCAAGATTTCATGGCTTAAGGTGTTTCGCACCACCCGCAGATGCGCGCGGCAGCCGCCGGAATGCTGCCAGATCTCATTGTGGTCGCCGGCCGGGTTCAGCCGGTCGTAGACATAGGCATTCCAGGCGTCGAGATCCTGCGCGGCCGGCTGCGGCCGCTCGCGGTTGCCGTCGCCCTGGTAGGTGAACTCAATGACATCGCGCGGGCCGCAATAGGGACAAGTGATCAGCATATGATTCGAAACCTAATGCAGCCGCGGCGTCGCGCCCTGGCCTTTGTCGTCGATGATGAGGCCGCGATAGAAACGGTCGAGCGTGAAGGGCGCGTTGAACTCGTGCGGCTCGTCCTTGGCGATGGTCCAGGCAAAGCACCAGCCTGAGGCTGGTGTCGCCTTGAAGCCGCCATAACACCAGCCGCAATTGAGATACATGCCGGGCAGCGGGCCGGTGGTGATGATCGGCGAACCGTCCATCGTCATGTCACAAAGCCCGCCCCAGGAGCGCAGCATGCGCACCCGCGCCAGGCCCGGGAACAGTGCCAGCATCTCGCTCATCACCTCGTCGACGACGGGCAGGCTGCCGCGCTGGGCATAGCTGTTGTAGCCGTCGAGGTCCCCGCCATAGACGAGGCCGCCCTTGTCGGATTGCGAGATGTAGAAGTGGCCCATGCCGAAGGTGAGAACGGTGCCGATGATCGGCTTCAGCGATTCCGAGACGAAGGCCTGCAGAACGTGGCTTTCGATCGGCATATGCGAAATGCCGGCAAGCTGCATGACTTGGCCAGTGCTGCCGGCCACCGCAAGCGCCACCTTCTTGGCGCGGATATCGCCGCGTGTCGTCGTCACACCGGTGATGCGGTCGCCGTCGCGCAGGAAGCCGGTGACCTCGCAATTCTCGATGATGTCGACGCCGCGCCGGTCGGCGCCGCGCGCATAGCCCCAGGCGACGGCGTCGTGGCGCGCGGTTCCGGCACGCGGCTGCATCAGCCCGCCAAGGATTGGAAATCGCGCCGAGCCCGAAACGTCCAGGGCCGGAACAAGCCGCTTGATCTCATTGACGCTCATCAGCTCGGCGTCGACGCCGAGATGGCGCATGGCATTGCCGCGCCTTGCATAGTCGTCGAGCTGAGCCGGTGTGTGCGCGAGGTTCAGGCAGCCCCGCTGCGAAAACATGACGTTGTAGTTGAGGTCATGCGACAGGTTCTCCCACAGCTTCATCGAATGCTCGTAGAAGCGGGTGTTCTGCGGCAAAAGATAGTTGGAGCGCACTGCCGTGGTGTTGCGGCCGACATTGCCCGAGCCCAGCCAGCCTTTTTCCAGCACAGCGACATTGGTGATGCCGTGCTCCTTGGCGAGGTAATAGGCGGTCGAGAGCCCATGGCCGCCGCCGCCGATGACGATCACATCATAGGAGGCCTTGGGGTCCGGCTTGCGCCAGGCCGGTTTCCAGTCCTGGTTGCCGTTGAGCGCGTTCTTGAGCAGCGAAAAGGCTGAGTATTCCGCCATTCTTCCTGTCGTCCTTTTGGTGCGAGCCGGCAGACTATAGAGCAGGCGAGAAGCGCAAAGCCAAGATTGCGCCATCGCTTTTCGACAGGCCGACTTCGATCCGTGCCGAGGCCCGCGGATGGAGACGTCTTGCCGCTTGATAGGCCGGTCTTTATCAAGGGCGGGATTTTCGAAGATTTTTCGGCCGTGAGTCGCCCGTCACGTCATGATTTTCCGACTGCTCCGCCTGATCCTGATCGCCATTGTCGCCGTCGCGGCGCAGTCCTCGCCCGGCGCGATGGCGCAGGCGATCGGCCAGGGCTCCACGCAGCTCATCGCCGACCAGACCAAGGCCATCCAGGATCTGACGGCCAAGACCGACGGGCTGGAGAAGAAGTTAAGCGCCCCAGACCAGGACGACGCCGGTCTTGTCGATATCCGCTTGCAGCTCGAGGATATTTCACGGGCGGCGCTGAACAGCGCGCTCGCGTTCCGATCACGCCTCAACGACATCAATGCGCGCATCCAGGTATTGGGGCCGCCGCCGGCCCAGGGCCAGCCGCCGGAGCCGGCGATCGTCGCCAACGAGCGCGCGGCGCTTACGGCCGAGAAGGCCGAGATCAACGCCGTGGTCGCCGGCGCGCAGAACCTGTCCATCCGCATCAGCGGGCTGGTCGACAGGATCGCCACGCTACGCAGTCAGCTTTTCCGCAGCGTTCTGACGAAACGCTACGAGTTGAGCGATGCGCTGAGCCCGCAGGCCTTTTCCGACGCGCACGACCAGTTCACCGGCCTCTATAAGGCGGTGGCGTCCTGGCTCACCTTCGCATTGAAATTCAAGTTCCAGGCGATGCTTGCGGCGACGCTGATGGCGCTGGCGCTGGCGGCCGTGCTGCTGATCGGCGGCAGGCGTCTCTTCGGCCGCATCTTCGAGGCCGATGCTTCGGTGGAAGAGCCGTCGTACCTGAGCCGGCTTTCGGTGGCGTTCTGGTCGACGCTGCTGCCGACCGTGGCGCTCGGCGCGTTCCTCGCCTCGACCGTGTTCTTCTTCAACTATTACAACGTCCTGCGCGGCGACATCGGCGAATTCCTCAACGCGCTGCTCTCGGTCGTCGCGGTGGCGTTCTGCGTCAACCGGCTGACCAATGCCGCCCTTGAGCCGCGGCTGCCGAACTGGCGGCTTATTCCAGTCGCAACCGGACCGGCGCGTTGGCTGGTGCGGCTGGCCACCGCCATGGCCGTGGTCCTCGGCTTCAACTACTTCCTGTCCGTCGTCAACGAGAAGATGGGCTCGCCGCTTTCGCTGACGATCGCCAGGAGCTTCGTTGCCACCGTCATCGTGGGCGTCATCCTGATCCTGATGGGTGTGCTGAAGCCTTTCAGGGCGAAGGACGGCTCGTGGCGCCCGTGGCCGGCCTGGCTTCGCTTCATTGCCATCGGGCTCGGCGTCTCCACAATCGCCGCGGCACTGCTCGGCTATATCGGTCTTGCGCTTTTCGTCTCTATTCAGGTCGTCGTCACCGGCACCACGCTGATCACCGCCTATATCGGCTTTCTTTCGGCGCGGGCGATCGGCGAGGAGGGCGGCTTCGCCGACACTTCGGTCGGGCGCTGGCTGTCAGCCAATTCCAGCTATGAGGACACCGCGCTCGACCAGCTCGGTCTGGTGGTCAGCATCGCCATCAACCTGATGATCGTGCTGGTGTTCCTGCCGCTGATCCTCTTGATGTGGGGCTTCCAGCCCGGCGATATCGAAACCTGGGCCTTTAAGCTCGCAACGGGCGTGACCATCGGGTCGGTCACCATCTCGGTGCTCGGCATCCTCACCGGCATCGTCGTCTTCGCCATCGGCTATTTTCTCACGCGCTGGTTTCAGGGCTGGCTCGACGGCTCGGTCATGGCGCGCGGCAAGGTTGACACCGGCGTGCGCAATTCGATCCGGCTGGCGGTTGGCTATGCCGGCGTCGCGCTTGCAGCGCTGGTCGGCATATCGGCGGCGGGCATCGATCTTTCCAATCTGGCGCTGGTCGCCGGCGCACTTTCGCTGGGTATCGGCTTCGGCTTGCAGAACGTCGTCTCGAACTTCGTCTCCGGGCTGATCCTGCTTGCCGAGCGACCGTTCAAGGTCGGGGACTGGATCGTCGCCGGCGACATCAGCGGCACGGTCAGAAAGATAAGCGTGCGCGCCACCGAGATCGAGACGTTCCAGCGCCAGTCGGTGATCCTGCCGAACTCGAACCTCATCAACAATGCGGTCGGCAACTGGACGCACCGCAACAAGCTTGGCCGCGTCGACATCAAGGTGGGCGTCGCCTATGGCAGCGACGTCAAGCGCGTCCACGCCATCCTGCTCGGCATAGCCCGCGCCCATCCGATGGTGCTCAAGAACCCCGAGCCCTTCGTGCTGTTTGCCAATTTCGGCCCGGCTGCACTGGAATTCGAGATCCGCGTGTTCGTCGCCGACGTGTTGAACGGCAGCATCGTCCAGAACGACATCCGATTCGCGATCTTCGACATCTTCGAAGACGAGCACATCGAGATCCCGTCGGCGCCCCGCGCCGTGGTCGAGAGCAAGAAGCATGAGCCATGGCCGATCGACGACGACAAGATCGAGGCCGAATTCGCCGAACGCGAGCGGCTGGAAGCGGAGGCCGCGGCCGAGCAGACGCGTCTGGCTAAAACCAAGAGAAGAGGCCGCAAGCCCGACCCCGACTAGCTTTGGCGGCCGCCGAAGCCGATTGTGGCATGAATGCGGCATTCAGTTGCGGTTCACGTTACATCTCATATAAGCTCTCACGCAAAGGGCGAGAATGCCTTGCGAAATTGAACAGAGGCGGTGTGGAAACACCGGAATTGCAATGTGGAAGTCTGTCGTTGCCGCCGTCGCTTTCCTGGCCCTTAGCGGTTCGGCTTTTGCCGCCAGCGCGGTCAACAAGGACGCCCAGACGCGGACCCTGATCGTGACCGAAGGCGGCGGCAAGACCGAGCTGGCGCTGGCCGCCGGCGAGACGGTGGAGTTCTGCCCGAATGGCTGCTTCGTCACCCTGCCCAATGGTGATCTCGAAGCGCTGACCGGTTCGGAAACGGTCGAGATCTCCGGCGGCGTCGCGCGGATCAAGTAAGAACTCCTTGAATATGGTCGGCAAGGCCGGGCGTTTGTCCGGCCTTTTATCGTTTCCGGACGCTTGCCGCCCCGGCATGATCAAGATCGAGGTCGGAGCGCTCGCCCGCGGCCGAGATCGGCCAGCTCGTGGTCAAGCTTTAAGACCGTCGGCTACCAGGTCGGCCTCCAGGCCGAGGACATCTGGGCTTTCGCCGAGCGAAATCGCATCCCGAGCCGAGCTGGCGCGCCGGGTCGCGCGGCATCCGCGACGTGTCGCAAACAGGCGGTAGCTCAATCCGCGTCCTCTGCATATTGTGGCGCAATTCGTACGGGCGCCGGCGCGCCCGCTTTAGCACTTTGGAGTCGCGGGCATGGCAGAGTTTCCGAAAAAGGCGAAGGTCGTCATCGTCGGTCTTGGCGGTATTGTCGGCGCGTCGGTCGCCCATCACCTGATCGAGCGCGGCTGGGACGACATCGTGGGCATCGACAAGTCCGGCATCCCGACCGATATCGGCTCGACCGCGCATGCCTCGGACTTCTGCTACACGACCAGCCACGATTTTCTCTCCTGCTGGACGACGCTCTATTCCATCGATTTCTACGAGAAGATGGGCCATTACGCGCGCATCGGCGGCCTCGAAGTCGCGCGCGTCGGCGACGACGGCCGCATGGACGAGATCAAGCGCAAGATTGCTTCCGCCAAGGCATTCGGCACCCGCGCGCGCCTGATCGAGCCGGCCGAGATCAAGCAGAAGTTCCCGCTGATCGAGGAGCATCTTGTGCAGGGCGGGTTGTGGGACCCCGACGCCGGTCTCGTCATCCCGCGCTCGCAGACGGTGGCCGGCAAGCTCGTCGACCAGGGTGTCGCTTCCGGCAAACTCCAGGCTTTTGCCAACACCTCGGCCAAGGACCTGATCGTCGAGCACGGCCGCATCAAGGGCGTCGCGACCGAGCGCGGCACGATCGAAGCCGATTATGTGGTCGTCTGCACCGGCATTTGGGGCCGGCTGACCGCGGCACTGGTCGGCGAAGACCTGCCGGTCATGCCGATCGACCACCCGCTGACCTTCTTCGGCCCGTATAACGAGTTCGCCGGCACCGGCAAGGAGATCGGCTGGCCGCTGCTGCGCGACCAGGGCAACTCGGCCTATATGCGCGACACCGGGGATCCCAAGACCGCGGAGGGCGGGCAGATCGAATGGGGCTATTACGAGGAGACCAATCCGCGCCTTTGCCATCCGCGCGACCTGCTGGAAAAAGACCAGGCGCGGCTCTCGCCCTCGCAGCGTGACCTCGACATGGAGCAGATCATGGCGCCGCTGGAGCGCGCCATGGAACTGACGCCGATCCTCGGCGAGCTCGGTTACAATGAAGGCCATTCCTTCAACGGCCTGCTGCAGGTCACCACCGACGGCGGCCCGTCCATGGGCGAAAGCCAGAAGGTGAGGGGCCTCTGGTACGCCGTAGCCATTTGGGTCAAGGACGGCCCGGGCATGGGCAAGCTGATCGCCGACTGGATGACCGACGGCCGCACCTCGATCGACCATCATGCCATCGACTATGCGCGTTTCTACCCGCACCAGACGAAGGAAGAGTTCATCTGGGATCGCTGCACCGAGACGGCGATGAAGGTCTACAATCCGGCGGTGCATCCGCGCGAGCCGTTCTCCAAGGGCCGCAACATCCGCCGTTCGCCCTTCTGGGAGCGCGAGAAGGAACTCGGCGGCTACTTCATGGAACTGGGCGGCTGGGAGCGCGCCCATGGCTATGCCGCCAACGAGCATCTCCTGGAAAAATACGCCAACCGCGTGCCGGTGCGCGAGAACGAGTGGGACAACCGCCATTTCTGGCGCGTCTCCAATGCCGAGCATCTGGCGATGAGCGAGGATTGCGGCATCGTCAACCTGTCGCATTTCTCGATGTACGACGTCGAAGGGCCGGACCATGTCGCGCTGCTGGAATGGCTGTGCGCGGCCAAGATCGGCGGCGACAACAATATTGGCAAGGGCATCTACACCCACTTCCTCGACGAGGAAGGCATGGTGCGCGCCGACTTCACCGTGATCCGCATGGCCGATCGCTGCCGCGTGATCGACGGCGCCGACGCCGGGCCGCGCGACTTCCGCTATATGCAGCGCACCGCGCAGGACAAAGGTTTCGATGTCACTGTCACCGACGTCACCGAAAAATACGTCACCATCGGCATCTGGGGGCCGAATGCGCGCACGACCCTGCAGAAGGTGGTCGAGGACCCGAACGGGCTGACGCCGGAGAATTTCCCGTTCGCGGCGATCAAGCCGATCAGGATCGGCGGCAAGGACGTCACCGCCTTCCGCATCTCCTATGTCGGCGAGCAGGGCTGGGAACTGCATATGCGCTATGAGGACGGGCTCGCCGTCTGGGACGCGCTGCGCTCGACCGGTGTCATGCCGTTCGGCGTCGAGACCTACGCCAACACGCGCCGCATGGAGAAGAGCCTGCGGCTGCAGAACGCCGACCTCTTGACCGAATACAATCTGCTCGAGGCAGATCTTGCCCGCCCGAAGGTCAAGGAGAACGACTTCTGCGGCAAGGCCAAGCACCTGGAATATCGCGCCCGCGAGCATCAGCCGGCTATGCTCTGCACGCTGGTGATGACCGAGAACACCGATTCCAAGGGCGTCGCGCGCTATCCGGTCGGCATCATGCCGGTGCAGGATCCCGCGACCTGCGAGACGCTGGTCGACGAGCTCGGCCGGCGCTCCTTCACCACGTCGGTCGCCTACGGCCCGACCATCGGCAAGAACATCGCGCTCGCCTATCTGCCCTGGGCCTACTGCCAGGAAGGTCGCAAGCTGCAGGTGGAGTATTTCGGCGAGACCTATCCGGTCGAGGTGGCCGGCGTCGGCTACAAGCCGCTTTACGACCCGGAGAATCTCAAGCCGCGCAGCTAAGCGAGCGCGCGTTCGTCCGGATTGGTGGAAGGCCCGGTCGACGCCGGGCCTTTTTGCTTTGTTCATGCGCGATTATCGCTTACCGTTGCGTCATGTCCGCTTTGGGCCGAACAAGGCATTGGCTTTCCGGCGCCGCCGCGCTGGCGCTGCTCCTCGGCCCGCCCACGCGATCGAGTGCGATAGAGCCGGTCGATGTCGAGCTGGTGCTCGCAGTCGATGTTTCGCTCTCCATGTCGCCGGCCGAACTCGAGATCCAGCGCCGTGGCTATGCGGCGGCACTGACGGATGACAACGTGCTCAAGGCCATCGCCGACGGCGTCCACGGCAAGATCGCGGTCACCTATGTCGAGTGGGCCGGCACCAGATGGCAGCGGGTCGTCGTACCGTGGACAGCGATTGCCAATCGCGCCGACGCCGAACGGGTGGTTGCGCAGATGAACGCGCGTCCGCCGGACAGCGCGCGACGTACTTCGATCTCCGGCGCACTGGCCTTCGGCAGCGACCTTTTCGCCGAAAGCGGCTTTCAGGGGACCAAGCGCGTCATCGACGTTTCGGGCGACGGACCCAACAACCAGGGCGCGCCGGTCGACATCACGCGCGACGAGGTGGTGAGGCAGGGCATCACCATCAACGGACTGCCGCTGATGACAAGGGGCGGGTACGGCGGCGCCTTCGACGTCGCCAATCTCGACCGCTACTACAGCGACTGCGTGATCGGCGGGCCGGGCGCCTTCATGATCCCGGTCAACGACTGGACGCAATTCCCGGAAGCGATCCGCCGCAAGCTGGTGCTCGAGCTCGCCGGCCCGGCTTCGCGGCAATGGGCGGCAGAAGCGGCGGCTCACCCGCCGGTCGTGCTTGCCGACGACAGGCCGGCCGCCGATTGCCTGGCCGGTGAGAAGATGTGGCGCAACCGCGGCTGGATGATGGATAGCCGGTGACGGTCGGCAAGCTCCGCCGGAGCGGGGTTCGGACTTGCTTCCTCGTGTGGCACAATGGCAAAATGTGATCGGGCCGGCGCCATCGCGCAACGCGATGAAATGAGGAAATATTACATGAAACGTTTGGTCATCCTGGCGGCACTTGCGTCGACAATATTTGCCGGAAGCGCCAGCGCCCAATTTTACGGCGAGGCCGCCTGCGTGCTGTTCGAGAATGCGAACTTCCGCGGACGCTCGCTTGCAATGGGTCCTGACGACGCCGTCAATTTCCGGGGCGGCTTCTGGAACGACCGCGTTTCCTCGGTGCTGGTGCGGCGGGGCTGTACGCTCGTCGCCTATGAGAATGCAGGAAGGCGCGGCCGCTCGATCGAGCTCAACCGCAGGGTCCGCGATTTCGGAGGTTCCGGCTGGAACGACCGCATCTCGTCCGCGGAGTGCTATTGCGACCGATATTGAGCTGGTCGAACCTGCCAGCGGTCATAACGCAACGCTCAAAAACAGCCCGGAATTCTCGGCGCTGAAGGCGCAGTTGACCGAAGACATCCGCATTGAGGCGATACGGACCACACAGCCGCCGTAGGTTTTCGTAGCCTTGTCGCTTAGGCGGCCAGCAACTGCTTGCGGTCGACGCGCTCCTGCTGCGGCGAGCGGGCATAGAGCTCGCGGTAGCATTTGGAGAAGTGCGAGGCCGAGACGAAACCGCAGGCGACAGCCACTTCCACCACGGGCAGCGACGACTGGATGAGCAAATGCCTGGCGCGGTCGAGCCGGATCTCGAGATAGTAGCGGGCAGGCGAGCGGCCCATCTCGGTGCGGAAGAGGCGCTCGATCTGCCGGCGCGACAGATCGACATGGTCGGCGATCTCGATCAGCGACAGCGGCTCGGAGAGGTTCGCCTCCATCAATTCAATGATGGTCAGCACCTTGGAATTCTGCACACCGAGACGGGCGCGCAGCGGCAGGCGCTGGCGATCCGTCGGGCTGCGCACGCGGTCGGTCAGCACCTGCTCGCAGACGCGGTTGACGAGGCTTTCGTCGAAGTCGTCGCCGATCAGCTTTAGCATCATGTCGAGCGCCGCGGTGCCGCCTGCGCAGGTGTAGACATTCTGGTCGATCTCGAAGAGGTCGGCGAAGACGTTGGCCTTGGGAAAGGCCTCCGAGAAGCCCGGCAGGTTTTCCCAATGGATGGCGCAGCGCTTGTTGGAGAGCAGGCCCGCGGCCGCCAGGATGTGCGCGCCGGTGCACAGGCCGCCCACGGCGACGCCGCGGTTGTATTCCTCGCGCAGCCAGGCGAAGGCCGACTTGTTATGATAGCGCTCGACATTCATGCCGCTGCAGACGATCGCCATGTTCGGGCGGTCCGGCCCGGCCATCTTCCTGCGCTCTTCCTCGAGCGAGGTGTTGACGGCGCATTCGACGCCGTTCGAGGCGCGCACGGGCTTGCCGTCGATACTGGCCAGGCGCCAGCTATAAGCCTCGTAGCCGAGCATCCGGTTGGCCGAGCGGAGCGGGTCGAGCGCCGTTGCGAAGGCGATCATGGTAAAGTCGGGGATGAGGAAGAACACAAACGATCTCTTGATCGGGTGCTTTACGGCATTCACGGGAAACCTCACGCGGCCATGACGCGAACAGAATGTCGCTAATAGCATAGCGACATCAGGAAAAATCATTCCTGTCAATCGGCTAGACGGCTAAGCGACGATTAAATTTGCGACACGGGTCGCAAACGGGCAATCGTCGATGGCGCGAGACCGAAGGTTGCTACTTCAGGTTCCAACGAATGCGCCGTCAGAAGAAAAACGCCGCCACGGCGGAGCCGGGCGACGTTGAATTTCATTCAGCGCGACGGCAAACCAGGTGCCGTTCGAAACTGCTGTCTCAGGCAACGAAGCCGAGGCGAGCGGCAGCCATGGCGCCGGTCTGGCCGGGCATGGTCTTGGCAAGACGCTGACGCTCAAGAGCGGTCGTCAGGTTCATTTCGCGACGGGGGAACAGGCGGGCAAAGAGCTTCATCATCATCTCCATTTGGTTGCTCAGACGGGTCGCCTTCGCTTAATGGAGTGGGGCAGCTCGTTTTTGCTGGCGTTGATATAGGCCTGCTTCAGTCAAAACTAAATCGCAAAAACGAAGCGCTTGTTATGAAAAGCGACATCCCACGCGACATTTTTGAGCTCCGTGTTCGAAATTTACTATTATTTACAGCGGTTTATTTCGAAACGGACCCCGCTATGCGAGTGCTTCATATGCGTCATGCGACGGCCGCATGGCTGGAAAAGTCATTTGAGTACAAACAAAAAGGGCCTGCCGGTCTGACACGCGGCAAGCCCTTAGCACGTGATGCACACTTATTTACTTGGCTCCGGCCCAGGTTCCCACGCCGTAGCGCAATCCAGTCTTGGCATCGGCGGCTTCCGGCCAGCCGATATCCTTCTGCAGTTCGATCGGCAGCGCATGGATTGCGCGTTCGGTCTGGTAGCGAGCGCGGGCGGCGCTGAATTCGGTCGCGAGCCGACCGATAGACGACAAGATAGACATTTTCTTTCTCCTCGATTCGGGCAGGGAGGCGCCCGGCAATGGGTTACGTCAGGTCTGTTTCAGCTTCATTTCATGTCGATCGCAGGTCTGTATCATGGTCGTTCGATGGCTGCTTTTGGCAGCATCCTGCATCGATCGAGTTGACTATGCGCTCGAAGTGATGTTCAATCAAACGAAATGGAATGATCATTTGCATCAGAAAAATTGAAGGCAAGCTCCGATGAACGCCCCACTCAACCATCCTTTGCCGCTGCTCGATCTCGACGTGCTGCGCACCTTCGTGGCGATCGCCGAGACCGGCAGCTTCACCACCGCCGCGAATGCGGTCTTCCGCACCCCCTCGGCCGTCTCCATGCAGATCAAGAAGCTCGAAGACATTCTCGGCCGTTCCGTCTTCGCGCGCGACGCGCGCTCGGTGACGCTGACCACGGACGGCGAGATGCTTCTCGGCTATGCCCGGCGGCTTTTGTCGATCAACCGCGAAGTGGTGTCGAAGTTCATCATTCCCGACATTGTCGGTGTGGTCAGGCTTGGCTCCCCGGACGACTATGGCGAGCGCGTGCTGCCCCACGTGTTGAAGCGCTTCGCGCAATCGCATCCGTCGATCGCCGTCGACGTCACCATCGACCAGAGCGTCAATCTGCGCCGCCGCATGGACGACCGTGCGCTCGACATCACGTTGCTCACCAATTCCTACAAGACCAGCGCGGTCGGCGCCGAGGTGCTGCTAACCGAGCCGATCGTCTGGGCCGGCGCCAAGGGCGGCTGCGCGCATCTGCGCGAACCGCTGCCGGTTTCGCTTTGGGAAGAAGGCTGCGCCTGGCGGGCCGGCGCCCTGGAAGCGCTCGGCCGAGAAGGTCGCAACTACCGCATCGCCTATATGAGCGCTCATACCGCCGGCCAGCGCGCCGCCATCATGGCTGACCTTGCCGTCGCGCCGCTGCCGAAGTCCTTCCTCGGCGACGAGATGGTTTCGCTGGGCGCGAAGGACGGCATGCCCGATATCGGCACCTACAATCTCGCCATGGTGGTGGCACCCGATGCCAGTGCGCCGGTGAAGGCGGTTGCCGACCACATCCGTGCGACCTTTGAACTGTTCCGGGAAACCGGCAAGTTCTGAGCTATTCGGCCGCCGGCGCAGGTCGCGCCGCATAAGTGGTTCGGCGCGATGCATGGGCTCGCTGCGGTACGATCTCGGCTGTGAGGAAGTCGACGATGCTGTCACGTGCGCGCCGCGCTTCCGGCATATCGATCAGCGGCCAAACGTGGAACATGCCTTCCTCGTATACGACATCGACCTCGACGCCTGCGGCGCGCGCCCTTTCGGCGAAGATCAGATTGTCGGGGCTGAGCAGGTCGCGCGAGCCGGTGAGCAGCAGCGTCTTCGGCAGCACCGAGAGATCGCCGTAGAGCGGGCTGATGTGCCAGTCGGAGCGGTCGATGCCGGCGCTGTAGAGCCGGATCGCCTCGAGCCCGCCGGGGATGCCCAGCCAGGGGTCGTTGCGTTCGGCTTCGAACACTTCCGGATTGGACAAGGACATATCGAGGCCGGGCGAGATCAGCACGTGGCGCGCCGGCGAGGGCAGGCCTTCCTCGGCGGCCATCATGGTGAGCACGACTGCCATGTTGCCGCCGGCGGAATCGCCCATGAAGACGATGTTCTCGGCATTGGTCTCTTGCAGCATGCGCCGGTAGACGTCGCCGACCATGCCGAACATGTCATGGAAATTGTGCTCCGGCGCGATCGGATAGATCGGCACGGTGATGCCGAAGCCCAGCCGCTCCGCCATCTCGGCAATCAGCACCCAGTGATAGGACGTGATCTGAAAGACGAAGGCGCCGCCATGCAAATAGAGGATACGCCGGCGCTCGCCCGATTTCGGTGCGATCTCATAGACGGGGAAACCATCGACGCTGGTCTCCGCGATATCCAGCCGCGCCTTCAGAAGAGCCGGCGGATGATAGTCTTCGGTCTTGCGGGCGTAGGCGATCCAGCGCTGCAGATTCTCGGGACTGGAAAAGGCCTTCTTGCGGCTGTGCCTGAGAATGAACGAAACGACGTGGCTTTTCAAACTGGGCATACGGAACACGGATCGGTCGAGCCGACTAAGAGAAATTCCCCCTGCTATGCGAAGATTGTAGTCCGGTTGAAAATGTCAAGGTTCGCAGCGGGCACATCGGCGTGATGCGACGCCGGTCGCGTCAACGGCGCCCTGGCAGCAGCGCGGCGCGCAACTTGTTGTCGCCGATCGCCGAGGCCGCTTGCCGGCCTCGGCGCTTGCCGAGCAGCTTACATTTGTCGGCGAAGGTCATCAGCGGGCGGTGCCCAGGAGCAGCGCGTGCAGGACTGCCTGCGGGTCGCTCGGCGGCGAAGCCGGCCAGCCGATATCCTTCTGCACATGCACGGGCAGGTCGTTGAGCGCGCGGATCGCCTTGCTCCGGGCATGAGCCTGCCTGATGGTCACGCCGAAGCGGCCGAGGTTATCGAACATCGACATAGTGGGTTCCTCCGGAAGGTCGCGCCGGCTCGAAGACATTTCGCGCCAGCCCTTCGATGGCGGGCTAAATGCGCCCGGCATGTTTCCGGCGGATTTCACGAAAACAGCGTTCCGGTTTCCGGATCGATGGATCCGGAAACGTTTGCATGCATACGAACCAAAGATAGGCTTCGGGCGAAGGGAACCTATTCGCGCCCGCGCCGCGCCGCCCGTTCCTCGCGCGAGCGCCGGCGCGGGGTGGCGTCGCCCGCGGTGCCATCCTCGCCGACCGTCTTGCGCGGCGGCAGCTTCACTGCGGCCGCGAGCTTCGGGAAAGGGTCAACCTTGTTCGGCAGCGCCATGGCGTAGACGAAGTGCTCCTGGAATTTAGGCTCCAGCGCGGTTTCGATCTTTTCGATCCTGCTCACCGTCTCCTCGATCTCACGGCGGTAGCCGCGATTGAGGAGCGCCATGCGCGCGCCGGCGCCGGCGGCGTTGCCGACGGCCGAGACCTTGTCGAGATCGCAATCGGGAATGAGCCCCAGCACCATGGCGTATTTCGGGTCGATGAAAGAACCGAAGGCACCGGCGAAATGGATGCGGTCGACATGGTCGGTGTGCTGCTTTTCCATCAACAGCTTGGTGCCGGCGTAGAGCGCCGCCTTGGCGAGCTGGATGGCGCGCACGTCGTTCTGGGTGATGGTGATCTTCGGCTCGCCGTCCTTCAGCACATAGGAGAAGGTGCGGCCGTTGGCGACGATGCGCGGCGAGCGCGCACCAAGCGATCCGTCGACGACGCCGTCCTCGGAGATGATACCGGCGAGATACATCTCGGCCACCACTTCGATGATGCCGGAGCCGCAAATGCCAGTGACGCCGGTCGCCTGCACGCTTTCGGCAAAGCCCGGCTGATCCGACCAGAGTTCCGAACCGATGACGCGGTAGCGCGGCTCAAGCGTGTCGGGATCGATGCGCACGCGCTCGATGGCGCCGGGCGCCGCGCGCTGGCCGCCGGAAATCTCGGCGCCCTCGAAGGCCGGGCCGGTGGGAGAGGAGGCCGCAACGACGCGCGTGCTGTTGCCGAGCACGATCTCGGCATTGGTGCCAACGTCGACGATCAGCATCATCTCGTCCTGGCGGTGCGGACCCTCGGAGAGCGTGACCGCGGCTGCGTCGGCGCCGACATGGCCGGCGATACAAGGGAGCATATAAAGGCGCGCGCCCTGGTTCAGTTTCAAGCCGAGATCGGAGGCCTTGATGCGCACGGCGCCGGAAACGGCGAGCGCGAACGGCGCGCCGCCGAGCTCGGTCGGATCGATGCCGAGAAACAGATGATGCATGATCGGATTGCCGACGAACACCGCGTCGAGGATGTCGTTGCGCTGGACATTGCCTTCCGCACAGACCTTGTCGACCAGTCCGGAAACGGCCTCGCGCACGGCGACCGTCATGCCCTCGCGGCCGTCCGGGTTCATCATCACGTAGGAGACGCGGCTCATCAGATCCTCGCCGAAGCGGATCTGCGGATTGGAGGTGCCGGAAGAGGCGGCGACGCGGCCCGACAGCAGCGACACGAGATGCATGGCAATGGTCGTCGAGCCGATGTCGCAGGCGAGCCCGTAGGCCTCGTTCTTCAGGCCTGGCCACAGCGCGATGACGCGCGCGATGTCGCTGTCCGCATCCTTGTGGATGGCGGCGGTGGCGGTCCAATTGCCCTTGCGCAGAATGCCCTGCACCTGCGGCATGAGATAGAAGTCGAACTCGACATTCTTGAACCCCCAGTCCTTCATCAAGGCGATCTTGAGTCGGTCGAGGTCGCCGAGCGGCTTGTGCATGTCGGGCTCTTCAATCTCGACATAGCACATGCGGATTGCCGTATCGCGAGCGATCACCCTGGTGTCGGCTGCCTTGCGGATGGTCTGGGCGTTGATGACCGTGTCCTGCGGCACGTCAATGACGAGGTCGCCGAGAATCTGCGCCGAGCAGGAGAGGCGGCGGCGCTCGGGCAGGCCGCGCACGCGCTCGTAGCGCTCTTCCTTGGCGCCCTTGGGCGAGATGTGGTCGTTGGCAGAGACGATCTTGTGCTTGGCGAAATTGCCTTCCTGCACCTCGATCTGGCAGCGCCCGCAAGTGGCGCGGCCGCCGCACACGCTCTCGACATAGACGCCGAGCTGGCGCGCGGCGTCCAGCACCGGCGTGCCAACGGGAAACCGCCCGCGCTTGCCTGACGGCATGAACAGCACAAGCGGATCGGTGATGTTGGGCGGGGGATTCATGCTGGCACGCGTCTCGATGGCAATTGCCGATACCGTTTAACGGATCGTTTTACTGTTGGGTGGAGTGTACGTTGGTCCAGGGGCCAAACATGTCGGATATTCTGCTGCCCGCCATCTTCACCGCTTTCACCATGGTGCGCGTGCTCAAAGGCCCATGGCTGCGCAATCCGCAATATCTGGCCTCCGGAATTCTCGGCGCGATCGTCGGAGCGCTCCTGCTCCACGCATTCTGGCCCGCCTACGACGATGATGTCATCGTCGGCGGCGGCACAGGCATCTTCGGATCCTGGGCTGGAATGGCGTTGTTCGACGCCATATTGGGCGTCGCCTGACCGCAAAGCAGACTTCTCCGACCGCATCGACGATGCGACCGGATCAGGGCTGTTTGCAATGCGGCTCACGATTGCGCGCTTACCCCCTGGCCATGCGGGCTTCACGACCGCCGCGGCGACGCCCGCCGACAGCGGCGGCGCCATCGCCAGGGGCGGTGACCGCGACCGGAGCCGCGACCGCATGGCCGCCTTCGAACGGCTTGTAGTCCTTGTAGGTGCGGATCCAGTTGGTGCAGTTCTCGTCGGTGCCGTTGAGCACGTTGGCGCCGCGCACGGCCTCCATCTCCTGCGGGCGGACCGGGTTCATGATGGCGCTCGTCATGCCGGCGCCGATCACCATCGGGATGAAGGCGGCGTTGATGCCGTGGCGATGCGGCAGGCCAAACGAGATGTTGGAAAGGCCGCAAGTGGTGTTGACCTTGAGTTCCTCGCGCAGCCGGCGCAGCAGTGCGAACACCTGGCGGCCGGCATCGCCCAGCGCGCCGATCGGCATCACCAGCGGATCGACGACGACGTCATGCGCGGGAATGCCGTGATCGGCGCAGCGCTCGACGATCTTCTTGGCGACCGCGAAGCGGACGTCCGGATCCATCGAGATGCCGGTCTCGTCATTGGAGATGGCGACGACCGGAACGTTGTATTTCTTGACCAGCGGCAGGATGGCTTCGAGCTTCTCTTCCTCGCCGGTGACGGAGTTGACCAGCGGGCGCCCCTTGGCGACCTTCAGCGCCGCCTCGATCGCGGCGGTCACCGAAGAGTCGATAGACAGCGGCAGATCGACCAGGTTCTGCACGATCTCCAGCGTCTGCACCAAAAGCGCCGGCTCGGTCGCATTGGGGTCGACGGCGGTGACGCCGGCATTGACGTCGAGCATGGTGGCGCCGCAGGCGGCCTGTTCCAGCGCATCCTTGATGACGGTCTCGAAGTTGCCGGCCACCATCTCGGCGGCCAGCTTCTTGCGGCCGGTCGGGTTGATGCGCTCGCCGATCACGCAGAAGGGCTGATCGAAGCCGATGACGATTTCTCGGGTCGCCGAGGCGACGATGGTGCGGGTCATGCAATCTCTCCGTCGGGATATAAAGAGTTCTTTATATCGTTATCTGGTCTTGTTCAAGCGGACGGGTGCCGGCCGCGCCTTGGACTTTAAGTTCATGTATGTCGCCCAAAACCGGTTCCCAATTTTGGGCGACATACATCAATGCGCGGTCTTCACCATGTCGACCTGGGTTTCGGTAATCTCGTCGTGCAGTATGTGGTCGAGCCGCTCGGCGACGATCTGATCGTCGCGGCGGATCTCCCGCTTCCAGGGTTGGCGGCCTTTCAGCACGCCGGATTCATCGACGATCTCGGCGACATACTCTTCCTGGCGGTAGGCCATCACATGGACGCCGGCGACGCCCGGAATTTCCTTCACCTCGTTGATGATGTCGATGCAGAGCTGCTTGCCTTCCTTCTTCTGGTCCTGCGCGCCTTCGAGCCGCTTGATCACCGCATCGGGGATATGGATGCCCGGCACGTTGGAGCGGATCCATTTGGCGGTCTTGGCAGAGGCGAGCGGCCCGACGCCGCACAGGATGAACACTTTTTCGGTGTGGCCGAGGTCGCGCGCCTTTTGCATGAAGGTTCGGAACATCGGCACATCGAAGCAGTATTGCGTCTGCACGAATTGCGCGCCGGCGGCGATCTTCTTGCCGAGATGGATGGGACGGAAATCGTAAGGCGGCGCGAAGGGGTTTACGGCAGCACCGAGGAAGATCTGCGGCGGCGTCGTCAGCTTGCGGCCGGACAGGAACTTGCCGTTGTCGCGCATGATGCGGATGGTTTCGAGCAGCGACATGGAATCGAGGTCGAAGACCGGCTTGGCGCCCGGCTGATCGCCGGCCTGCACGCCGTCGCCGGTGAGGCAGAGCATGTTGGCGACGCCCATTGCCGCCCCGCCCAGCACGTCGCCCTGAATGGCGATGCGGTTCTTGTCGCGGCAGGCGATCTGCATGATCGGGGCGTAGCCCATGCGGGTCAAAAGCGCGCAGATGCCGACCGACGACATGTGGCAGTTGGCGCCGGAGGCGTCGACCGCGTTGATGGCGTCGACCCAACCGTCGAAGATCTTGGCGCGGTTGTAGACGTCTTCAGGGTCGGCGCTGTCGGGCGGGTTGAGCTCGGTCGTCACCGCGAACTCGCCGCGGCGCAGCACGCGCTCCAACCGACCGCGCGACGAATGGCCGGGCAGGGGATCGAGCGGCAGGTGAACGCCGGCCGGGTTCTCGTCGCGCTGGTGGCGGATGCTCATGCTGAAGCTCCGGGGTTCTGCGGATTCTGGGCGGCTTCACGCGCCGCGGCCGCCTGCGCGGTCACCCTGAGCCAGGCCGAGGTTTCGCGCAGCGACTGATCGACCGGCTTCTGCACGGTGAGGATCTTGTCGCCATGCTTCATGTTGCGGGAGCCTTCCCAGGCCTTGACCCAGACGCAGGGCATGTCCGGCTCGACCTCGCAATTGCCGTTGGCGCGCACGCCGCCGCACGGGCCGTTG
The DNA here is from genome assembly GCF_001672445.1 of Mesorhizobium sp. WSM3873. NCBI lineage: Bacteria > Pseudomonadati > Pseudomonadota > Alphaproteobacteria > Hyphomicrobiales > Phyllobacteriaceae > Mesorhizobium > Mesorhizobium sp. WSM3873. The sequence goes on from NZ_LYTM01000034.1 coordinate 51,473, forward strand.
CGCAGCTGCTTCGGGCAGTTCATCGGACACGACATGCCGGTGGAGGAGAGCACGCACTGGCCGCACATGCGGCAGTCGAACATGAAGCCCTTGACGCGTTTCTCGACGAATTTCACAGGCGCTTCGACGCGGCCGTAGCCGATGCCCTTCCACAAAGGATGCAAGAGCAGGAAGACATCGGCGAACCTGCCATAGAACCATTCGAGCAGTCGCGAATGGCGGATGGACCACAACCTCACGGCAAAAGTGCGCTGGACGCGGCGTTGCGGCGACACGTCCGCGGGCTTGTAGTCGGACTTCGGCGCCGCCTTCTTGACCAGGGTGGCCTGGGTGACCGCCGGCTGCTTCTCAGACATTTTCTTTCCCGCCAGCCTTGACCAGAGCGACCAGCCGCTCGCGGTCATATTTCGTATCGAGTTCCTGGTAGGCCTTCTCAACCTCGGCTTCGATGTCGTCGCCGACCGGAACCGGATCGGCCTTACGCCATTCGGCGAGGTAATCGTCGGTGCCGCCGGCGCCGGTGCGCATGGCGCACATGTCGATCGCCTCGGTGAAGCGCAGCGGCAGCTCGCGCTTGGCGTTCTGCCGGCCTTTCTTGACGATGACCTGCGCAGGGATATCGCGCCAATAGACGACGATCAGATCGGCCATGAATTCTCACTCCTCGATGTTGGGAGCATTGCCGCATGCGCCCTTGTGCCGCTTGTTATGGGACGACGCGCGCGCCTTCAAAAGCGACGCTGGCGATGACGCAAAGCGAGTGCTGAATTTCCGACGCTGGCAGATTACCAGACGCGCTTCGTCAGGCCGGTCCAGAGGTAGAACCAAATCGTCGGGTGAAACCACTGTTTCGAGGGCAGGCCGGGATCGATCATCGTAAGTTTTCCCGCCAGCGTCTCGGCCACTGCCTGGACGCAGATGTCGCGGGAAAATGCCGCCTGCCGCAGCGCGTAGCTGGCGATGGTGTCGCCGCGTTTCGACTTGCCGCGCGCCTGCTTCAGCACTCCGCCGGTGTCGACGCCGGCATCGACCAGATGTACGGTGGTGCCGAAATTCACTCGATCGCCGGAGGCCAGCGCCCAGTAGCCGCCATTCATGCCACGATATTTCGGGGCAATGCCGGCGTGATAGTTAAGCACCGGGCAAGGCATCTTCGCGAGCGTATCCCTCGACAGCAGCCGGCAGCCGGCGAGGAGCACGACGCCCGGCCCGATCTTCTCGATCGCCTGAAGGCATTCCGGACCGTTGGCGGAAGGCACATGAATGATCGTCTGGGTCGGGCGAGGTTCTGTCTCGAGCTTTTCCTCGGCAATCAGCCGTGCAGCATGGCCGGCAAAGAACCGCTTGCCAAGCCTGGTCAGCAGCATCGTGCCGAGCTGGCCGATGGCCGAGATCCAGCCCTGGCGGCGGGCGCGGCCGAGCAGCAAACGCTTTTTTGATTCAGGGGTTTCGAGGATGACGCTGACAGGGCCGACGCGATCGGCGATGGCGTTGACGATGGCCCAGATATGCGGACCGCCTTCGGTGACGACCACAATCCGTCGCGGACTGGATTCCGACGTTGCCATGGCAAGCACCCGCTCTCAAAGTCGGGCGCATGCTAGGGCGAGCGGGTTAACCCTTGGTGAGACGCATGATCCTGGTCCGAAAGTCTGCAACTTTTCGGGCTCAGTCAGCGCTTGAATTCCATGATGTCGAGCTTCGATTCGTAATAGGGCGCGGGGAATTCGATGCGCCACTCGGTGGCGCTGTTGCGGAAGGCATAGCCCACTTGGTCGCTTTCGGCGCCGCTGCCATAGGGCTTGGCCTTGTCGTCATTGACCGAAAACGAGCCGAGATAGATGGCGCGCTTCTCACCGTCGTCGAAGAACCGACCGGTGGTGCGCTGGGAGCCGCTGATCTTCTGCAGCCGCCAGCCCGAGCCGTCCTCGGTGACCTTGCATTTGAACCAGCCATAGATGACGAGCGGGCTCAAGCCGCCGGCCTTGATGGTGCGACATTTCCAGTTGCCGGTCAGATCCTTGTCGGAGAAAGCGACCAGCGGCTTCGCGAGCAGCGCATCGAGTTGCTTGACCTCAGCCGGATCGCCGGCCTTTGCCTCTTCGAGAGCCGCCTTGCGCGTTTCGCCATATTTGTCGAGCCGCGCCTTGTCGGCGGCGGTGATCAGCTTCTGCACCTCGCCATCGGCATAGGCCGGCAGGGCAAAGCCAATAAGGCAAAGGGCGGCAAGCAGCAGGCGAGGGATCATGGACGTTCCCCGAATCGGTGGCTGGAACAGCTGTTTGGTCTGCTGGGGCACAACTTACCCGTTCGCAGGCCGCTGTCATCCGGCTTAACAGCGGCGGCGAGGGGGCTTCGTCTGCAAGTCGATCGTCCGTTCCGCTGGCCGCCGTTTGAAGCAGCCCTGCGAGAGCCTCAAGCGTTGGCTGCCGCCCGTGCCAGTTCACCCGTGAGATCGCCATAGCCGGTCGAGCGGCGCTCGTAGGCGAGGTCGAGCATGGCGGCGGCTTTCTCGGCAACCTTGTCGAGTTCCGGATCGTCGGTTTGCGCGAGATAGATCAGCTTCTCGTAATTGCCGAAATAGTCCTTGATAAGCTCGGGATGCCTGTCGAGCCCGAGCGGCTTGATGAAGAAGGCGTCGAATTGGCGGCAGAGGAAGTCGGTCATGTAGAACGACATCATGTCGCCGTCGGCGACCTTCGCGTAGGCGTCCATGCCCTGGTAGAAGGCGAAGCAATGGGGGCCGGCCATGCGCTCCACGCCATGCTTCTCGATCACGCGGTCGAGCATGCCGCCGGTGCCGCAATCGGCATAGCCGACGAAGATGTGGTTGTAGCCTTCCGCCTTGGCCTTTTCGATGGCCTTGTCCATGGCCGGCGCGATGCGGTCCGGATAGAAGTGGAACTCGGCCGGCAGGCAGGTCAACTCAAGGTGATCGAGCTTTAGCTGTTGCTTGACGGCCAAAACTTCGCGCGCAATCATCCCGCAGGCGATGACGAGCAGCCTGTCTGTTTGATTCGGTTTCGTTTTTTGCGTTTTGACCATGAACCAGTCGAGCCGGTTTTCGCTGCGGGGCTAATTATCTGTTGAGGGAGACACCCATGAAACTGCTACGCATCGCGCCGATTGCCATCCTTGCCTGCGCGCTTGCACTCACCGCCTGCGCCAACACCATTCGAGGCGTCGGCAAGGACGTCAAATCGACGGCGAGGGCGGTCAAAGACACTGTCGCCAACTGATCGTTCAGCCTGATCATCATCATCTGGGAACAAAAAAGCCGCGCTGCAAGGCGCGGCTTTTTTCGATCCATCCTGATGCCCTGGGATCAGGCGGAAGCGCGAACGTTGTGCTTGCGCTTCATGAAATCCTTGGCGGTCTCGACCGCCACCGCGGCATCGCGGCAATAGGCGTCGGCGCCGACGGCCTTGCCGAATTCCTCGTTGAGCGGCGCACCGCCGACCAGCACGACGTAATCGTCGCGAATGCCCTTTTCCTTCATCGTGTCGATAACGACCTTCATATAGGGCATGGTCGTCGTGAGCAGCGCCGACATGCCGATGATGTCGGGCTGATGCTGCTCGATCGCTTCCAGATATTTCTCGACCGCGTTGTTGATGCCGAGGTCGATGACATCGAAGCCGGCGCCCTCCATCATCATGCCGACGAGGTTCTTGCCGATGTCGTGGATGTCGCCCTTGACGGTGCCGATCACCATCTTGCCCTGCTTGGGCGCGCCGGTGGCGGCAAGCAGCGGGCGCAGGATGGCCATGCCGGCCTTCATGGCGTTGGCCGAGAGCAGCACTTCCGGCACGAACAGGATGCCATCGCGGAAATCTTCGCCGACGATGCGCATGCCTTCGACCAGCGCCTCGGTCAGCACCGTGTAGGGCTGCCAGCCGCGCTCAAGAAGGATATGCGTGCCTTCCTCGATCTCTTCCTTCAGCCCGTCATAAAGGTCGTCATGCATCTGCTGCACGAGTTCCTCGTCGGAAAGCTCGGAAAGGATGATCTCGTCGTCGGACATTTTTTCCTCGGGCTCCTTGCTGCTCGGAATGCTTGCTGCAGCTCAAAAATCGATGCGCCAATACCTAACCCGCGAGGGCAAGGTAGCCATAGCTGATTTGCGACTTCCCGCAAAAGGAAAGCGACTGAAAAGTTGGCGGTTTTCTTGTCGATTTTGCGACAGGCGTTGGCGCTGGCGGGCCGTTTCCAATAGGGTGCATGGCTACGATCCGGAAAGAAGCGGCGGCGAACCGGCCGCGAGCCAATTCAGGCCCAAATCTAAAATCTATAGGAAGAACGATCATGAGCGATAACGCGGCAGTCGAGCAGGAAGCGTCGGGCGGACGACGCGGACGCGGCGCCAGCGGCGGCGCGGCGGCCAGGCGTGCGGCGCGCGCAGGCGGCGGTCCGGGCACCCAGCTCACCTATATCAAGCGCAAGATCAACGTCTACGAGGTCCTCGACGAGGAAGGCCTGGCGTTGATCGAGAAAAACACAGACACGGTGCTGGAAGAGATCGGCATCATCTTCCGCGACGACGCCGAGGCGCTCGCGCTGTGGAAAGAGGCCGGCGCCGATGTGAAAGGCGAGCGCGTGCATTTTCCCAAGGGGCTTTGCCGCTCGCTGCTCAAGACCGCGCCTTCGATCTACACCCAGCATGCGCGCAATCCGGAGCGTTCGGTGCAGATCGGGGGCAAGGGAACGGTGTTCGCGCCGGTCTACGGCCCGCCCTTCGTGCGCGACCTCGACGGCAACCGCCGCTACGCAACGCTTGAGGATTTCCAGAATTTCGTGAAGCTCGCCTATATGGCGCCGTCGATCCACCATTCGGGCGGCACGGTATGCGAGCCGGTCGACGTGCCGGTCAATAAGCGCCATCTGGACATGGTCTATTCGCATATCCGCTATTCGGACAAACCGTTCATGGGCTCGGTGACGGCGCCGGAGCGGGCCGAGGATACGGTGGCGATGGCCAAGATCGTGTTCGGCGAGGATTTCGTCGAGAACAACACGGTGCTGACCAGCCTGATCAACGCCAACTCGCCGATGGTGTTCGACGAGACCATGCTCGGCGCGCTGAAAGTCTATTCGCGCCACAACCAGGCCTGCATTGTCACGCCGTTCATCCTGGCCGGCGCGATGAGCCCGGTGACGGTTGCCGGAACGCTGACGCAGATCCTGGCCGAGGTGCTTGCCGGCGCCTCTTTCACGCAGCTGATCAGGCCCGGCGCGCCGGTGCTGTTCGGCACTTTCGCCTCGTCGATCTCGATGCAGTCGGGCGCGCCGACTTTCGGCACGCCGGAACCGTCGCTGGTTTCCTATGGCGCAGCGCAGCTCGCGCGCCGGCTAGGCCTGCCGTTCCGCACCGGCGGCTCGCTCTGCGCCTCGAAGGTCCCGGATGCGCAGGCGGCCTATGAGAGCGCCAACACGCTGAACTCGACCATCCTTGCCGGCACCAACTTCGTGCTGCATTCGGCCGGCTGGCTCGAGGGCGGTCTCGCCTCCTGCTACGAGAAATTCATGATGGACATCGACCAGCTCGGCATGACGCAGAAATTCGCCGAGGGCGTCGACCTGTCGGAGAACGGCCAGGCGATGGACGCCATCCGCCAGGTCGGTCCGGGCAGCCACTATCTCGGCTGCGACCACACGCAGGCGAATTTCCAGACCGCCTTCTACCGCTCCAACATCGCCGACAACAATTCCTATGAGCAGTGGCTGGCCGAAGGCGAAAAGACAGCGCCGCAGCGCGCCAACGAGCTCGCTCGTCGCTGGCTGGAAAGCTACGAGGCACCGCATCTCGATCCGGCGATCGACGAGGCACTGAAGGATTTCATCGACAGGAAGAAGGCCTCGATGGCCGACGCCTTCACTTGAAAGGAGCCCGAGTCAGGCCGGGCTAAAGTCGCCAACATCATCCATAAGGAAGTCTGGCGGAGCGCGTTCTCCGACCCGGACAAGAAGGGATGACTTTTTCGCGCGGCACGATCGAAGGGACCGCGGCCGCGCTTGCCGCCGACGGCCTGATCCTTCGGGGCGGCTTTCGCTTCGCTAGTGATGAAGTGGCGCCTGCGGGGCTTTCAGGCGCGCCTGCGAAGTCCGCCCTCCTGGTCGGGCAGGCCGGCGCCGCACCCTGGCCGTACTTCCAGCGCTGGCTTGGGAAGCGGGCCAGCGGGATCATCAACCCGCTCGACACTTGGTCGCGGGAGGTGATCGGTGCGGTGGCGAAAGCGTTCGGCGCTCGCGCCGTGTCGCCCTCCGACAGGCCCTATCTGCCGTTCCAGCAATGGGCGATGCGGGCGGAAGGGTTGAAGCCGTCGCCGCTCGGCATCCTCATGCATCCGCAATATGGGTTGTGGCATGCCTATCGCGGCGCGCTGCTGTTCGAGGAAGAGATTTTCCTGCCCGAGCCTCGAGAAGCGATTCATCTCTGCGACACTTGCGTCGAAAAACCCTGCATGAAATCCTGTCCGGTCGATGCCTATTCCGAGCAGGGTTTTGCCCATGAAGCCTGTCTTGGGCATGTGCGCGGCCCCGGAGGTGGCTTGTGCCGCACGAGCGGCTGCGTCGACCGCAATGCATGTCCCTACGGGGCGGACTATCGCTATCCGCCAGAGGTGCAGGCCTTTCATATGGCGGCCTTTGCTCGGCTGTAAAATGAAGGCCAACCGCACGAAATCTTGAACGCCAGGCTCCGGGATTGTCTTGCCGGGCCGCTCCAGCCGGATATCTATCGCGCGGACAGACGACGGAGAGCAGCATGGCCAAGCAAGAGATCGAGATTGAAACCCGGGACGGGAAGGCCAAGGCCGGGCTGTTCCGACCGGCGGCGGCGGCCAGGGCCGGCGTCATCCTCTACATGGACATTTTCGGCCCGCGGCCGACGCTCGACCAGATGGCCGAACGCCTCGCAGGGCATGGCTATGCCGTGCTGGTGCCCGATCTGTTCTATCGCAGCGTGCCCTATGGACCGTTCGACCCTAAGACTGCGTTTGCTGAGAATAAGACCAGGGCTCAACTGACGGCGCTGAGCGGTGGCACCACGCAAGAGATGACCATCCGCGACAGCGTGGCCTTCCTCGATGCGCTCACTGCCGAAGGCCTAGACGGGCCGGTCGGCGTCGTCGGCTATTGCATGGGCGGCGCACGGGCTCTTAATGCCGCCGCGGCCTATCCCGACCGCATTGCTGCCGCCGCCAGCTTCCACGGCGGCAATCTGGCAAGCGACGCGCCCGACAGCCCGCACCGGAAGGCGGCGTCGATCAAGGCACGCATCTACGTCGGGGTCGCCGGCGTGGACCGTAGCTTTCCGCCGGAGCAATCGGCCCGGCTGGCAGAGGCGCTCAGGGTCGCCGAAGTCGACCACACGATCGAGAACTATGTCGGCGTCGGTCATGGCTGGTGCGTCAAGGACCACAGCGTCTATGACGAAGCGGGCGCCGAGCGCCACTGGAAGCGGCTCATCACGCTGTTCGCCGAAACCTTGGGGTAGGGTGCGGAGGCTGCCGCAAAAAAATCTTTCCATCGCCCCAAGGAATCGCCATTAGCCTTCGTCCAACAGGCAAATGACGGCGATGATGCTGGACGACAGCGAAGCCTCCGATGCCGAATTGATCGGGCGGGCGAGGGGCGGAGACCGGGGGGCTTTCGGCAAACTGCTCGAAAGGCACTATGGCTTCGTCTATCGCGCCGCCTATCGCTGGTGCGGCCGCAAGGCCGATGCCGAAGATATCGCCCAGGATGTCTGCGTGCGGCTCGGCCGGGCAATCCGCGACTATCAGGGCAATGGCGCGTTCACGACCTGGCTCTACGCCATGACACTGAACGCTTCGCGCGACATGATTCGCAAGCGCGCCCGCGACAGCGCCAAGACCGAGGCCTTCGGCACGTATGCGCTGATCGCGGGGGAGGGCTCGGCGGGAGCCCAGGACCCGGCCGAGGCGCTGTGGGCGGCGGTGCGCATGCTGCCGGACAAGCAGCGCGACGCGGTGCTGCTCGTCTATGGCGAAGGGTTGAGCCACGCGGCTGCGGCCGAGGTGATGGCGATCTCGGAGGCGACGGTTTCCTGGCACATCCATGAAGCGAAGAAACGGCTGAAGCTGCTCATGCGCTCAGCCGGGGAAGTGTGACCATGGTCGACGACAACGAACTCGAAAGGCTGCGCAATCTGGCAGTTCCGGCGCCGGACAGCGAAGCGCAAACGCGTGCGTTGGCCGCCGCGATGCAGGCCTTCGACTTGAACGAAAAAATTTCGACCGCCCCCCAAGGATCGCCGGCAGGTCTTCGTCTCACGGAGCGAGCACAAAGGCTCTGGAGAGAGATCATGCAACGGAAACTCATTGCCACCCCGGCCCTGACCGCGCTGGTCGCGCTGCCTATCGCCGGCTATGCCGCTTTTGAGATGCTGAGGGAGCAGCCGCCCGTTATTTCAAACGGGAAGGTCACCGAAACGGTGGCCGACAAGCCGGTTGCGCAGAAGCCGATACCGAACCAGCCCGCGATCAGCGAGCCGCTGGCGGCCGCGCCTGCCAAGGAGAAGAAGACCGGCGCCGACAGCGAGAGGCGTGTCGAAGACGAGGCGCAGGTCGCACCGGCATCGCCGCCGAAAACTGAATTGAGCCGATCCGATGATCGGACCAGGCAGGAATACGGGGCGTTGAAGGACTTTGCCAAGCAAGCACCACAGGCGCTGCCTGTGCCGCCGCCTGCACCTGCGGAGGTTGACCAGCTGGCCGCCGGCGGACGCGCGGATGCCCAGGCGCCGGCAACCGCCATGCAACCTGCAGAGATGCCGGCTGGCGCCGTCGCTGGTTCCAGGCCGATGGTTCAGCCGGCGCCCATGCCGGCCGATCAAATGCAGCCGCAAGAGCAAAACCGCGACCGCATCGAGACCTTCAAGACCAATCCGGTGCACCAAGCTGCCCAGGATCCGGTGTCGACCTTCTCGATCGATGTCGACACGGCGTCCTATTCCTTCGTCCGCCGCTCGCTGAAGGAAGGTATTCTGCCCGACCCGGGTACGGTGCGGGTCGAAGAGATGATCAACTACTTCCCTTATGACTGGAAGGGGCCAGACTCGGCCGCGACGCCGTTCAATTCGACCGTCACCGTCATGCCGACGCCCTGGAACGAGCGCACCAAGCTGATGCATGTTGCGATCAAGGGTTTTGACGTGAAGCCGGTCGAGGCGCCGAAGGCAAACCTGGTGTTCCTGATCGATGTTTCGGGTTCGATGGACGAGCCGGACAAGCTGCCGCTCTTGAAGTCGGCGTTCCGGTTGCTGGTCAGCAAGCTCAAGGCCGACGACACCGTCTCCATCGTCACCTATGCCGGCAATGCCGGCACGGTGCTGATGCCGACAAAGGCCGCGGAAAGGCAGAAGATTCTTGCAGCGATAGACAATCTGGAGCCGGGCGGTTCGACCGCCGGCGAGGCAGGCATCAAGGAAGCCTACAAACTTGCGCAGCAGTCTTTCGTCAAGGACGGCATCAACCGCGTGATGCTTGCCACCGACGGCGATTTCAACGTCGGCCAGACCGATGACGACGACCTCAAACGGTTGATCGAGAAGGAGCGCAAGACCGGCGTGTTTCTCTCGGTGTTCGGCTTCGGCCGCGGCAATCTCAACGACCAGATGATGCAGACCATCGCCCAGAACGGCAATGGCACGGCCGCCTATATCGACACGCTTGCCGAGGCCGAGAAGGTGCTGGTCGAGGACGCGTCCTCGACGCTGTTCACGATTGCCAAGGATGTGAAAATCCAAGTCGAGTTCAACCCGGCCAAGGTCTCGGAATACCGGCTGGTCGGCTATGAGACGCGGGCGCTCAAGCGCGAGGATTTCAATAATGACCGCGTCGACGCCGGCGATATCGGTTCCGGCCATTCGGTGACGGCGATCTACGAGGTCACGCCCAAGGGAAGCGGCGCCGAACAGGTCGATCCGCTGCGCTATGGCGAGGCGAAGGTCGACAATGGCGGCGTTGCCAATGCGGGCGAATATGCCTTCGTAAAAATCCGCTACAAGCTGCCGAACGAGAATGTCTCGAAACTGATCACGACACCGGTGACCGCGGCCAACGAGGTGCCGTCCTTCGATGAAGCCGGCGTCGACCAGCGCTTTTCGGTCGCGGTCGCGGCTTTCGGGCAGAAGCTGCGCGACGCGGATCAGACGGCGAATTTCGGCTACGACCGGATCCTGGAGATCGCCAACCCCGCGCGCGGCGCTGATCCGTTCGGCTACAGGGCGGAATTCCTGTCGCTGGTGCGGCTAGCCTCGTCGCTGGGCACCAACAGATAGGGCGGGTGCCGTCCATGGAACAAAAAGCCGGCGGAGGACCTGCCGGCTTTTGCCGATCGTTAAATTGCGCGGCTTTTCCGGAACTTGATCGCAATGCCCTCCTGTTAGTCAAAGCTGATAGAAGTGAGGGGCTGGAATTGCATATCACCGGGAACGTGACGCCGACTGCGGGCAATCTTCAGACGCGAGCACCGTCCGCTCCGTCGGCGGAATCCGCGCGGATCAGGAATAATGTCGATGCGGCCCGCGACACGGCGCTCTCTGCGCTCAACAACGACCGCTTTCGCGTGATGCTGGAACAGATCAGCGACCCGCGCGCGTCCGGCGCGTTGATGACGATGGGCGCCGACGGCAAGAACAGCGCCGCCACCGATCTCGGTACGGCGCTGTCGCGCTACGCTGAAAACAGCGAATAGAGCAGGCCAACTTCAGGCGCGGCTGCGCCGGCGTTCGCGACGGCCTTCGCCTGCCTCGGCAGCGCTCGCTATCTTGTTGCGCATCGGCCCGATGCGCTCGACGATGGACTCGACTGTCGGACGCGCCGACTTGGTGTGCGCGTCGAGCGCCTTGCGCATCGCGGCAAGGTGAGCGAACGAGGTGCCGCAGCAGCCGCCGACGATCTTGGCGCCCGCATCGACTGCCAGCCGGACATAGTCGGCCATCAGTTCCGGCGTGCCGGAATAGTGGATCTCGCTGCCGCGGAATTCCGGAATGCCGCAATTGCCCTTGACGATCACGGTGGCTTCCGGCTTCGCGTCGGTCATGTCGAGCAGCGAGGCCAGGATGTCGGCTGCGCCGACGCCGCAATTGGCGCCCACCCCAAGCGGAGCCTGCGATAGTCCGTCCGCAACGCCGTGGATATCCTTGGGCAACAGCCCCATCATGGTGCGGCCGGCCGTATCGAAGGAACCGGTATAGGTGTAGGGCAGGCCGACACGGATCGCGGCTTCGGCCGCGGCGCGGATCTCATCCGGCGCCGACATGGTCTCGATCCAGGCGACTTCGGCTCCGCCGGCCTTCAAGCCCTCGATCTGCTCGGCGAAGGCATCCACCGCTTCCTCATAGGACATAGCGCCGAGCGGCACCAAAAGCTCGCCGGTCGGGCCGACGGAGCCGGCAACGATCACCTTGCGGCCTGCCTTGTCGGACACCGAACGGGCGATTTCGGCGGCGCGCTTGTTCAAGTCATGCACGCGGTCCTGAGCGTGATGCAGCTTCAGCCGATGACGGGTGCCGCCGAAGGAATTGGTCAGGATGATGTCAGCGCCGGCATCGACGAAATTCTGATGCAGCGCGGCGATGGTGTCGGGCGCCGTCTCGTTGAGCAGCTCGGGGGCTTCGCCGGCCTCAAGTCCCATCGCGAATAAATTGGTGCCGGTGGCGCCGTCGGCCAGCAGCACGCCTTTTTCGGCAAGCAATGCGTCGATCGGATTGGTGGCGGTCATGGCTCTGGCTTTCGCATCTTGAATTCAAATAACGATATAAAGAAGTCTTTATATCTAGTCAATGAATTTGCGCCCCCGCTCTTGCATGAGTTTCCTAAAACGGACGGGTCGGCCAGGTTGGTCGCCGCATGCCAGCATGGCGATGATGGTCACGTTCAGACAGAGCCTGAGGGGAAAGAGATGCCGGCCAGCTTCTGCGTGAAGCTCGCCGCCTCATGCGCGTTGATGTCGGCGGCTCGGATCAGATTGTCGAAGTGGCTGGTCAGGGTACGGACCGGCTGGGTGGCGTTCAGCACCAGATACATGTCGCCGACATAGATTGCGGCGCGGTACGGCCCGAAGATCGTATAAGGGATCGAATAGCGCATGCGGCCGTCATAGAGGAACAGGCGGAAGGTCGGGTAAAGGTCGTCGAGGAGCGTTGCCATGTGCAGCAATTGCCGGCGGCGCTCGGCTTCCGGGAACCGGTCCCAGACGCCGAGCCCGCGTGCGAAAATCTCCAGCGTATGGCGCGGCATGCAGACCTCCATGTCGGTCTCGGGCCGCCTGTTGTAGTCGATGCGGTATTGCGTTTCGCCGGCCTGCGCCTCGCGGCTCTTGTTGGTAATGCCGGCCTCGTATTCGACAAGGGCCTCGGTGCGCAGGAGGTCCGGAATGCCCGCCGGCACGTAGCGGATCTTGGTGCCGACCGCCTCGGCGTGCCATTTGGCAAGTAGCGTGCGGTCAAAGCCGTCCGGCGCCTCCTCGATCTCGAGGCTTTCGCGAATCTCGCCGGTGACGCCTTCGTCCTGGCTAAGGCCCAGCAGCCAGTCGAGCGATACCTTGAACTCGGCGGCAATGTTGAGAAGCGTCTCGGCGCGGGGCAGGCGCGTCGAGGCGCCCGACAGGAGTTGCGACAGCGCCGAACGATCGATGCCGACGGCGCTCGCGAAGGCCGACTGGTTCAAGTCCGAGCGTGTCAAGAGCAATTTCAGGCGCTCTCGGAAGACCGTCGACAGATCACGCTTGTCCATCACGCCGCTCCTTTCCAGTGGAGGAAAAATTTGCGCCCAGGCCTGCTGGGTAGGTGCTCAGGCGCAAATGAATCCCCAAATCTGTTTACAATATATAACATCTGCAGCCAAAAATGCGCATTCGCAACAGGTTGTTCACTTTGTCGCGTTGCGACAACGACAGGCTCCTGACACAATGCTGTCAGGAATCAAAGTGGTTCCGGCGACTGGAAGGCAGTGGTCGATAGCATGACTGGCATACGAAAGAGACACAGCAGCACACCGGCCGTGGAATGGCCGACAGTATTCCTCACACTGTTCTGTTATGGCGCCTGGCTTGCCACCGGCTTCCTGCTTTGGCCTTCCTATTCGCTGCTGGCCCTTGTCGCCTTGGCCTTGATACTGGCCCTGCAATCCTCGCTGATGCACGAAGTGCTGCATGGCCATCCGACCCGCAACGCCAGCATCAACGAAGCCTTCGTCGTCCTGCCGATCGGGCTGGTCTGGCCGTTCCGCCGTTTCAAGGCGATCCATCTTCGCCACCACGCCGACGAGCGGCTGACCGACCCGCTCGACGATCCGGAAAGCTATTACCAGGCGCTCTGGATGCATGCGGAAATGCCGCCGGCGATGAAGTTCCTGCTCAAGATCAACAACACAATGGTCGGCCGCTTCGTTCTCGGACCTTGGCTGTCGTCGATCGGCTTCTTCCTCGACGACGCCAGACAGATGGCCGCCGGCGACAAGGCGATCCGCAAAGCCTGGCTGCTGCATGCCGTCGGACTTGCAGTGGTCGTGCCGATCGTGACCTTCGGCTTCGGCATCCCGCTCTGGCTCTACATCCTGGGGCCGGTGTGGCTTGGCCAGTCCCTGATTTCGGTGCGCACCTATGCCGAGCATCAGTGGTCGGAACACCCGGAGGGCCGCACGATCATCGTCGAGCGGTCGCCGCTCTCCTTCCTGTTCCTCAACAACAACCTGCATTTCGTGCACCACAAGAGCCCGACCGTCGCCTGGTACAGACTGCCGAAGATGTTTCGCGATCGCCGCGAAGAATGGCTGCGGATGAACAACGGCTACGTCTATCCGAACTATTTCGCGCTGATCAAATCATTTGCCTTCAAAGCCAAGGAGCCAGTGGTGCATCCGGTGCTGCGCCGCGCGCCCGAACCCGGCCGCGCCTTCAAACCGCGTATCAGAGCGCGTAATGTGAGTGGACTTGGCACGGCTCCGGTGCCGGCTGAGCCGCCCAAAGAGTAATTTCGAACTTTCGCGACTGCTTTATCGCCGCGGAATTCAGGCGCCGATGACCGCCTGTTTTGAAAGCTGTTCGTCATGAGCAAGTTGATTGCGGCTCTGCCGATGTATGACTGGCCGGAAGTTCGTGGCGAGATCGACGCGCAATGGGCGCAGCTCCGCGACGCTTTTCGACGGAGGGGTATCGACGCGCCGGAAAGAATGGCGCGCAGCAATCGCGACCTGCCGCCGGTGTCCGGCGGCATCCAAGACGGCGCCGGAAAGCTGATAGCGCCCGACCCCGCGACATTGCCCCCGGACGAGTTCGATTTTCACCAGCTCTGGCTGAGCCCGGCGCTGCTTTTCGGCCAGACCTGCTGGGGGCCGATGGAGCTCGGCCTGGCCAGGCATGTGCAGGTGGTCGCTCAGCCAAGCTATGACGCGTTCGAGGGCGGGCAGGGCGAGCTCTATTCCAGCGCGCTGGTGATGCCGGCTGATGGCGGGCGGTCGGTTGGCTCGCCCGAGGATGGCAAGGCCGTCATCCCGCTCGATCTCATCCGCGGCAAGCGCTTCATCTTCAACAATCCGGATTCGATGTCCGGGCTGCTCGGGCTGACGCGCGACCTGGAGGCGATCGGCGAAAGTCTGGGCGTCTTCGCCTCGTGCGGCGAAAGCGGCGGCCACCGGTCGTCGATCGTCGCCATCGCCGAGGGCAGGGCCGATATCGCCGCCATCGACTGCCAGAGCTGGGCATTGGCGCAGCGATTCGAGCCGGCGGCGCGGCGCGTGAAAGTCGTCGGCTGGACGACTAGGCGGAAGGGATTGCCATTTATTTCGGCCAGGGCCACATCGGCGGACGTCGTTGCGTCCATGCGCGAGGCCATCGCCGAGTTTGGCTTGGACGGGTCAGCTGCCAAGCAGCTTTTCGTCGAGCGGGTAGGCTGAGAGTTTTTCGTTGCCGGTCTCGGTGATGAGGATCTGCTCCTCGATCTTGACGCCCTCGCGGCCGCCGAGCCTGCCGATATAGCTTTCCACGCACAGCACCATGCCGGGTTCCAGGACGCCATCCGGCGTGTCGTCCGTCCAGTCGCTGGCATGCGGCAGGGTCGGATATTCGTCCGCCAGACCGACGCCGTGGTAGAGCACGCCGTAGCGCGCCGGGAAGCAGTCTCCAGGCGGCACGGCGGAGCGTTCGACGAGATCGCGGAAGGAAATGCCCGGCCGCATCAATGCCGTGTTGTGGGCGATCTGGTCGGCGGCGATGCGGAACAGGTCACGCTGCTCGTCGGACGGCCGGCCATCGCCGCAGAGCCAGGTGCGCGATAGGTCGGCGCAAAATCCATAGGGACCGATGAGGTCGGTGTCGAAGGCGACGAGATCGCCGTCCTCGACGATGCGCGACGAGCATTCCTGGAACCAGGGGTTGGTGCGCGGCCCGGACGACAGAAGCCGGGTCTCGATCCATTCGCCGCCGCGCGCGATGTTGCCGCGATGCAGTTCCGCCCAGAGTTCGTTCTCGGAAATGCCCGGCTTCAGCCCCGCTTCCATCTCGCCCATCGCCGCCTCGCAGGCGACAATGGCGCGGCGCATGGCGAGGATCTCGTCGGGCGACTTTATGAGGCGCGCATTCTCCATCACCGCCTCGCCATTGCCGACCGTGATGCCGCGGCGGGCAAGCTCTTCGACGCCTTCCGGGTTGATGTGGTCGACGGCGATCCGCCGATTGCCGCCGCCGTGCTCGGCAAGGAGCTCGGCGATGCCGGCTGCCCAGCGGCGGACCTTCTTGTCGGTCAGCTCGCCGCTATAAAGGTACATCCACGACACCGCCGGCCGCACCTCGTCGACGACGCCGGCGTGATCCGACAAATGCTCGCAGGAGAAATAGTCGAACAGCACCACAGGACCTTCTGTGGCGACGAAACAGTGGCGGGTCGGATTGTGCGCGACCCAGAGCTGCATGTTGGTCGAATCCGTCGCGTAGCGGATGTTGACCGGGTCGTAGAGCAGGGCGCCGGCATAGTCGCGGCGCCTGAGCTCAGCGCGGATGCGCTCGAGCCGATAGCTTCGCATGGCAGGCAGGTCTGGAGCGGCGATGCCTGCCGCCGCCCATTCGGCTTCGGCTACCGCGCCATAGCCCAGAGCGTGCTGGTTGAGCGCGGCAGCCTTCTCGCGGGAGGCGGCGCGCAGCGCCTCGACGGAGCCGGGTTCGAACGGCATGATCTTGCGGTGGCGGCCGAAACGTTGTGTGTCCATGCGGTCCCCCTGGCTGTCTATTGCGTCATCTTGTGCAGCCTGGTGATCGTGACCTGGCGCGGTGCGCTCCCCAACTGCGGCACGGCGATGCGCCGATGAACGGTGTCCATCACATAGCCGGCCTCGGTGATCCTCTTGAAGATGACGGAAGCCGGTTCCTCGTCATCCGCGAGCACAAGCACCGCGGGCTCGCGGATCGATTTGGCGAAATCGGGTATCTCGTCGTCGAGCACGATGAGATCGGGATCGACGAGGCGGAGATTGCCGATCCAGAACCAACTCGAGACCACAGTGCCGACCGGTCCGTCGGCTGTCAGCTGACGATGGAGCGAAGCGTAGTCCATGCGCACGATGCTGCCGCGGTTATCGCCGCCGTGGACCTGCATGTACCAGCTTACCGGAAGCACCAGGATGGCCATCACGGCGCCGACGAAGACGATTGTAGCCTGCGTCTTCCTGCCCCTTTCCCCCATCGCGTCCAGCCGCATGGCAATGGCGACCGGCAACAGCACGAATACGGGCAGCATCCAGCGATCGCGAAACTGTGTGATGCCTCCCGCCAGCACCACCACGAGCGTGATCAGCAAGGCGAAGCCTATCGCCCGCCAGACCAGCGTCTCTGGCCACGGTGCGGCCTCGGGCGGTGGTGCGGATTGCTTGCGCGCCAGGAAAAACGCGACGGCAAAGATCGCGGCCGGCAGCCCGGCGAAATTGAGGATCGCATTGCCCAAGCCGCGGATGCCGCGAGACAGGGTCTTTGCCGCGCTGCCCCCCTCGGCGACGCCCAGGCCACCGCTGTGCGCCAGCAGGTCTCCCAGATGCGTGAGGCTCCAGTAGAATGTGGGGAGGCAGGCAAGGACCGCCACAACCACACTGATCAGGAAACGGCGATCGAAGATCGCCTCACGTGTTTCGCGGACGGACAGCGCCGCAAGGAACAGCGCAGCGAGAAAGATGACCTCATTGTATTTCGACAGCATTGCGGCGGCCGTCGCCAAGCCAAGCAGCACATACGCGGTAGTCGAGCGCCGTTTCTGCAACTCGGCGACCGCCAGGAGCAGCAGCGATGAAAAGCAAAAAACCGCGACCGAGTGGGTGAGGGCATGCTGCATCTCCCATACGATCTGTGGAAACAGCAGGAGGCCGAACATGGCGGTGGTCGCCGCGCGGGCTGAATAGCCCAGGCGGCGCACTGTGGCGAAGGACGCGACCAATCCACCGGCCAGCATCGTGTATTTGACGATCTTGAGCGCGAGAATGCTGGTTCCAACCAGCGAGGCCGTGAGGATGCCGAACCAGGTGTATAAAGGCGGCTGCGAGCCGCCATAGCCGGCCGCGAGGAAGCGCGTCGCCATCAACTGTTCGGAGTCGTCGACGCCGACGCCGGTGCCCACGAAATGGGACGAAAGCGGCATCACCACGATCTGGACCAGGCAATAGGCAAGTGCAAACGCGATTGCGGCACTGAAAGGGCCGACCCGTTCATCGCAGAGCCAGTCGGTCCATTTCTCCAGCTGCCGCAAGGGTCGTCTTCTCATCTGATGCGTTGGTGGCCGGTTGCTATATAGCCGGCCACCAACACGATCCTAAAGCGGTACATTGCGGCTTCCTGGAATCAGGTGCGCATCTTCTCGCCGCTCGGGTCGAAGGGCGGTTCGACGTTGATGCGGGCCGGGCGGCGGTGGCCGAGGATCTCGATCTCGAACAGGCCGGCGCTCTCGTCCTGGGCAAGGGCCGCCGGCACATAGCCCTGCGCCATCGACTTTTGCACGTAATGCGCATAGCCGCCCGAAGTCACCCAGCCGACAACGCGCCACTCGCCATCGACGATGCCGCGCACGGCCGAAGCGCCTTCGGCGGCTTCGGAGCCGCGCACTTCCTTGCCCGTCTCGTCGAAGCGCGGCGCGCCGTAGCCATGCGGCTTCTCCACCGTGCCATAATCCTTGCTGACCTTGGCCCAGATCGGCTCGTCGCCCATCACGTCGGCGTCGGCAGCATCGACGATGAAGGAGACGCGGCGCAGCTTCGGCCCTTGCGCCTGCTCCCTGGCAGCCGCCTCGCGGCCAATGAAGTCGTTCTTCTCCAGCTTGATGAAGCGGTCCATCGAGCCTTCGAACGGCCCGTAGATCGGACGCAACTCGCGGAACCAGGTTGGGAAGTTCTTTTCGAGACGCATCGACAGCAGCGCGCGCATGCCGAAATCGACGAGGCCGAATTCCTCGCCTGCTTCCTTGATCGCCTTGTAGACGAGGCGCTGATAGGCGGGGGCCATCCAGATCTCGTAGCCGAGGTCGCCGGTATAGGTGATGCGGTTGACCATGCAGGGCGCGCCGCCGACCGCCATCTCGCGGAAGTCCATGAAGCGGAAGGCCTTGGTCGAGACGTCGACGTCCACGAGTTTCTGCAGCAAATTCCGCGAGCTCGGTCCGGCGATGGACAGGCCGACCAGCGTCTGGTCGAAGCGGTGGATGCGCACAGAACCATCCTTGGGCAGGTGCTTCTCGAACCAGCGCATATGGTATTTCTGCGCGGCCGAAGAGCCCCAGATCATGAAACGGTCCTCACCGGTCTTGGCGATGGTGAAGTCGCCGATCAGCCTGCCGAACTCGTTGACCATCGGGGTGAGCACAATGCGGCCGGTCTTCGGCATCCGGTTGGTCATCAGCCGGTTGAGGAAATCCTCGGCGCCCGGCCCGGAAACTTCGTACTTGGCAAAGTTGGCGATCTCGGTGACGCCGACCCGTTCGCGCGTCGCGCGAACTTCCTCGCCGATCGGGCCGAAATCGTTGGAGCGGTGGAAGGAGACGATGTCCTTTGGCTCGGTGCCCTTGGGCGCGAACCAGAGCGGGGTTTCCAGTCCCCACGAGTCGCCCATGACCGCATTGTTGGCGAGCATCGTGTCGTAGAGCGGCGTCGTCTGCGCCGGCCGGGCGGCCGGCAGTTCCTCGTTCGGGAAGCGGATCGAGAAGCGCCGCGAATAATTCTCGCGCACCTTGGCGTTGGTGTAGCGCAGCGTCGCCCATTCGCCGAAGCGGGCGACATCCATGCCCCAGACGTCGAAGCCCGGATCGCCGTGCACCATCCAGTTGGACAGCGCCAGGCCAACGCCGCCGCCCTGGCTGAAGCCGGCCATGACGGCGCAGGCACACCAGAAGTTGGTCAGGCCCTGGACCGGGCCGACCAGCGGGTTGCCGTCGAGCGCGAAGGTGAAGGGGCCGTTGATGATCTGTTTGATGCCGGCCTTCTCGATGCCGGGGAAATGCTTGAAGCCGATCTCCAGCGACGGCGCGATGCGGTCGATGTCGGGTGGCAAGAGTTCATGCCCGAAATCCCAGGGCGTGTTGACCGGCGACCATGGCTTGCAGGCTTTTTCATAGGTGCCGAGCAGGATGCCGTTGCGCTCCTGGCGGGTGTAAATCTCGCCCTTGAAGTCGAGCACGCCGATCATCTCGCGGCCGGTCGATCTGTTGAATTCCTCGACCTCCGGCATCGGCTCGGTGAGCAGGTACATGTGCTCCATCGCCAGCACCGGCAGCTCGACGCCGACCATGCGGCCGATCTCGCGCGCCCACAGCCCGCCGCAATTGACGACATGCTCGGCTTTCACCGTGCCTTGCTCGGTGACGACGTTCCAGGTGCCGTCGGCTTCCTGCGTCAGCTCGACGACGCGGTTGCGCAGCACGATCTCAGCGCCGAGTTTTCGCGCGGCCTTGGCGTAGGCGTGGGTCGTGCCGGAGGGGTCGAGATGGCCTTCGACGGGATCCCACATGGCGCCGACGAAATTCTTCTCGTCCATCAGCGGGAACATCGCCTTGGCTTCTGACGGCGTGATCAGCTCGGTATCCATGCCGAGATAGCGGCCCTTGGCGTGGGCGAGCCGCAGGAAGTCCATGCGCTCGGGCGTGTCGGCCATCATCACGCCGCCGGTCAGATGCAGCGAGCAGGACTGGCCGGAAAGCTCCTCGATCTCCTTGTAGAGCTGGACCGTATAGGCCTGCAGCTTGGCGACGTTCGGGTCGCCGTTCAGCGTGTGGAAGCCGCCCGCCGCGTGCCAGGACGAGCCGGAGGTCAGCTCCGAACGCTCGATCAGCATGATGTCGGTCCAGCCGGCCTTGGCGAGGTGGTAGAGCACCGAGCAGCCGACGACACCGCCGCCGATGACAACCGCTTTAACGTGGGATTTCATGAAGATAGGTCCGTTTTTCCAGAGACTGAATCGAGTGAGCGGGGCGTGAAAGATCAAAAATCGGTCGGCGCGCCGCCTTCGGCGCGACGCTTCTCGACGAAGTCGTTGAGCTCCTCGCGGATGGCCGGGTCCATATAAGGCTCTTCGTAGGCCGCGAGGCGCTCCTTCCACACCTTGTTGGTGCGTTCCAGCGCCGTCGGCGAGCCCGCCTCGGTCCAGGTCTCGAAATTGCGCCAGTCGGAGACGATCGGCGAGTAGAAGGCGGTCTTGTAGCGCTCCTGCGTGTGCTGGGTGCCGAAGAAATGGCCGCCCGGGCCGACCGACTGGATGGCGTCGAAGCCGAGCGCGTCTTCGGAGAGATCAAGCGGGGTGAGAAATTCGGCCACCATCTGCAGGAGGTCGATGTCGAGGATGGTCTTTTCGTAGGAGCAGCGCAGGCCGCCTTCCAGCCAGCCGGCGCCGTGCATCATCAGATTGCCGCCGCCCTGGATGGCGCCCCAGAGCGAAAAGACGCTTTCATAGGCGGCCTGAGCGTCGACCGTGTTGGCGGCGCAGGTGTTGGAGGTCCGGTAAGGGATATTGTAACGGCGGGCGAGCTGGCCGCCGGCGAGCTGCGCCTTCATGTATTCGGGCGTGCCGAAGGCCGGTGCGCCCGACTTCATGTCGACATTGGAGGTGAAGCCGCCATAGCCGACCGGCGCGCCTTTCTTCACCATCTGGGCAAAGGCGATGCCGGAAAGCGCCTCGGCATTCTGCTGCACCAGCGCGCCGGCGATGGTGACGGGCGCCATGGCGCCGGAGAGTGTGAACGGCGTGACGATCACCGCCTGGCCCATGCTGGCCATTTGGATGATGCCTTCCATCATCGGCACGTCGAGCTTGAGCGGCGAATTGGTGTTGATGATGGTGAAGACCGACGGCTCCTCCATCAGCTGCTCGCGGCTGACGCCGCGCGCGATGCGGGCGATCTCGATGCCGTCGACATTGCGTTCCTTGCCGAGCGAATAGATGTGGAAGACCTTGTCGGTCAGCGTGGCGAGGTCGCGGATGCATTCGAGATGCCGGACCGAGGGATGGATGTCAATCGGCTCGACCGGATAGCCGCCGGTGCACTGCAGGATGTTGTGCATCTGCGCCAGGCGCAGGAAATTGCGGTAGTCGACCTGGTTGCCGGGGCGGCGGCCGCGGTCGAGGTCGGAGCAGTTCGGCGCCGAGGCCATCATCGACAGGATGACGTTGTTGCCGCCGAAGCGCAGATTGTGCGCCGGGTTGCGGGCGTGCAGCGTGAACTCCGGCGGACAGTACGCGATGAGCTCGAGGATCATGTCGCTGTCGAAGCGAACGCGCTCGCTGCCTTCGCGAACGTCGGCGCCATGCGCCTTCATGATGCGGCGGGCTTCGTCATGCAGCACGTCGACGCCGATCTCCTTCAAAACGCGCAGCGAGGCGAGGTGGATCGATTCCAGTTCGTCGTCGGACACCAGCCTGGTGGGCACCAGCGGGTTCTTAAGCTGCCGGAACGGCGGCTGCTCGAAGGCTGCCGATCCGCCGGCACGTTTGCCAGCACGGCCGCCGCGGCGGGCGCGATCTGTTGCCAAGGCCGGTTCGGCGGGATGAAGGGCGGCGGTCATGAGAGGCCTCGTGGGGATGCGAAAGTGGTCGGCATAATGGACCGGCGGCAATGCTGCCGGTAAGGAGGCGGCGACCACTAGGGCGAGGGAAGCGACATGACGGAAGGGCAGATTGGCCCGCCGAATTGCCGCCGCCAAAGCATTCCCTGCCGGCGTTCCTGACAAGGATTGGCTGGAACATGCGCCCTTGCCGTCGGTTGGCCCTTACGGCTGTCGCGGGCAGCGGCTAAGCCTCCGTTGAATGGAGCAGGAATGATGGCTCTGGCGAAATCAGAGACCGGCGAGACGGTGCAGTGGGCCGCGATCACCGGCGTGATCGCGACCGTGTCGGTGTTCGCCATCGCGCAGGGGCTTTCTTATCCGCTGCTGAGCTTCATCCTGCAGCGTCAGGGCGTGTCGCCGGCGGTGATCGGCCTGTCGGCGGCAATGACGCCGGTCGGCTTCATCCTGTCCTCGCCACTGATCCCGGGGCTGGCGCGCCGGTTCGGAGCAGGGCGCACTGCGCTCACCTGCGCCGGGCTCTCGGCACTGGTGCTGGCGCTGATCGGCTGGACGCAGGACGTCTATTTGTGGTTCCCACTGCGCTTCCTGGTCGGCGTGGTCACCAATCCGCTTTATGTGCTCAGCGAAATCTGGGTGATCGCGCTGGCGCCGCCGTCGCGGCGCGGGCGCGTCATGGGCATCTATTCGACCATCATCTCGGCTGGGTTCGCGGCCGGACCGCTCTGCCTGCTGGCGGTCGGCACGGAGGGTTGGCCGCCTTTTCTGGTCGGCATCTTTGCTTTTCTTTTCTGCGGCGCCTGCCTGGCGGTCGTGGTGAAACGTCTGCCCAGGGTCGACGAGGCAGGTGAAAAAGTTTCGGTGCTGGGCTTCATGCCGCTCGCCTGGCTGCTCCTGTCGGCGGTCGTCGCTGCCGCCGGTTTCGAGCAGTCGGTGCTGGCGCTGCTTCCCGTCTATGGCACCCACTTCGACATTCCCGAGACGCGCATGTCGGCGCTGCTGTCGACGATGATCGCCGGCAACATCGCCATGCAGGTGCCGCTCGGCCTGCTCGCCGAAAGACTGACAGCGCGCCTCGTGCGCTTCGGCTGTGTCTCGGTGACGGTTCTTGGCTGCGCGCTCTTGCCGGCGCTCATCGAGACGCCGCTGATCTGGCCTTGCGTCTTCATCTGGGGCGCGGTGTCCTACGGGATCTACACGATGTCGATCATCGAGCTCGGCGAGCGTTTTACCGGCTCGGCGCTGGTCGCGGGCAATGCCGCCTTCTCCTTGATGTGGGGCGTCGGTGGCATCCTCGTGCCGCCGCTGACCGGCGGCGTGATGGACCTGATCGGCGCCGCGGGGCTTCCGGTGACGCTCGGCACGATCTGCGCGGCGCTGGCTGTCGCCACCATCATTCGCCGGCAGGTGGTGTAGGGCCGGCTGGCTGAGCGCAGGCAGCGCTGCCCTTGAATGTTGGCGCGGCGAACGCGATGTAGGCAGGACCGCGAGACCCGGAGACCCGCATGACCAGCCCGATGACCCAAACCCAGCCTGAATTGCCGGTCGAGGATCCTTTCCTGTGGCTGGAGGATCGCAACGGCAAGGAAGCGCTCGACTGGGTCCATCGCCAGAATGCGACGACTGTCGCCGAACTGCAGGGCGATTCATCCTATCAGGCGGCATTCGAGACCGCGCTCGACCTGATGACGGCCGAGGACAATATCCCGGTCGGTTCGGCGCTCGCCGGTTACGTCTACAATTTTTGGCAGGACAAGACCAACGCGCTGGGCTTGTGGCGCCGCACGACAGTCGCCTCCTACAAGACCGACAAGCCGGAATGGGAAACGATTCTCGATTTCGATCAGCTCTCGGCCAAGGAAGGCGTGAAATGGGTGTTCGGCGGCGCGAGCCGGCTCTATCCCGATTTCGACCGCTGCCTGCTGTTCATGTCGCCGGACGGCGGCGACGCCAGCGAGATGCGCGAGTTCGACATTGCGACCAAATCCTTCGTCGAGGACGGGTTTCGGGCACCGGCTTCGAAGTCGGGCTTTTCCTGGCTGGACAGGGATACGGTGATCGTCTCGGCGGCTTTCGAGGACGAGGACAAAACTCAGTCAGGCTATCCGCGGGTGATCAAGCTCTGGCGGCGCGGCACGAAGCTGGAGAAGGCAACGTCGATCTTCGAGGGCGAAAAAAATCATCTCGCGGTCGGCGGCGGCGTGGAGTTCGATGGCGACAAGAAACATGTCATGCTCGGCAAGACCATCGACTTCTTCACCTCGCACAGTTTTCTGCGGATGGCTTCGGGCGAGAACCGGCGCATCCCGCTGCCCGACGACGCGACCGACACGGCGATCTTCAAGGGACAGCTCGTCTTTGGCGTCCGCAGTCCGTGGACGGCGCCGGACGGCACGCGCTGCCTGCCGGATGGGCTCTATTCCGTGGATTTCGACCGCTGGATTGAAACCGGTTCGTTCGAACCGGTCGAGACGCTGCTCAAACCGGAGCCCCGCGTTTCAATCGCAGGTCTCGCGAGGACGCAGGACCGGCTGTTCATCAACCTGATGGACAATGTGCGCGGCAAGGTCGTCGTTTGCGACCGCACCGGCAATGGCTGGTCGGTGAAGCCGGTCGACCTGCCCGACAACGGCAATGTCGGCATCAGCCATGCCGAGCATTTCGGCTCCAGCGTCTCCTTCTCCTTCACCGATTTCCTGACGCCGAGCTCGATCATTTGGTCAGACGACAATGGCGACTCGCTTCAAACCGTGAAATCGCAGCCGCCGCGCTTCGATGCATCGCCCTATGTTTCGGAGCAGTTCGAGGCGCGCTCGAAGGACGGCACGATGATCCCGTATTTCGTCGTCAGGCGGCGCGACCAGACGGGACCGGTGCCGGCTCTGCTCTATGGCTATGGCGGCTTCGAAGTGCCGCTCTTGCCCGGCTATGCCGGGATCCGCGGCAGGCTCTGGCTGGACAAGGGCAATGCCTATGTGCAGGCCAATATCCGCGGCGGCGGCGAGTTCGGCCCGGCGTGGCATCAGGCGGCGCTCAAGGGTAAGCGCCAGAAGGCGTTCGATGATTTTGCCGCGGTCGCCGAGGATGTGGTCAGGCGCGGCATCACCACGGCGGCACAACTCGGCATTCAGGGCGGCTCGAATGGCGGCCTGCTGACCGGCGTCTCGCTGACGCAGCGTCCGGAGCTGTTCGGCGCCGTCCTCATCGACGTGCCGCTGCTCGACATGCTGCGCTACACCGAACTGCCGCCCGGTGCCTCGTGGATGGCGGAATATGGCGATCCGTCAAAGCCGGAGGAGGCGGCATGGCTCGCCGCCTATTCGCCCTATCAGCGTGTGGCGACCGGTGCCGTCTATCCGCCGGTGCTGCTGATGACCTCGACCGCGGACGACCGCGTCCATCCGGGGCATGCGCGCAAGATGGCGGCGCGGCTGCAGGCCGCCGGTCACGGCAAGACGCTGTTCTTCGAAGAGACCGAAGGCGGCCATGGCGGGCGCGGCGATCGCCGGCCCCAGGCCGCGCAGACGGCGATGCGCTACGTCTTTCTGCAGCGCACGCTTGCCGGTCCAGCTTGAATTGGTGGCCGTTGGCGGCTTAATGTGCCGCCATGGTCCGCATCAGCACATCAGGCGCCTTCGGGGTCGCGGTGACGCCGTCACCGCGCACGCTGCGCGCCGAGCTTTTGCGGCTGTGCGCCCGCATCGGCTATTCGCCGCCCCGTTTCCTCTGACGAATCCGCCCCGGCCACCGCCGGATTGATTCAAGAGGAAAGACAAACCCATGACTTATCAGAACTATTCGCTGAAGCAGCTTCAGCAGATCGATGCCGCGCATCACCTCCATCCCTTCACCGACCATAAGGAACTGCGTGAAGCGGGCTCTCGCATCATCACCCACGCCAAAGGGCCGTTCATCTATGATTCCGACGGAACGGAAATCCTCGACGGCATGGCGGGCCTCTGGTGCGTCAATGTCGGCTACGGCCGCGACGAACTGGCGGAGGCCGCCTACGCCCAGATGAAGGAGCTGCCCTACTACAACTCCTTCTTCAAGTGTTCGACGCCTACACCGGTGCTGCTGTCGCAGAAGCTGGCGGAACTGGCGCCGGAGCATGTCGGTCAGGTCTTCTACGGCTCGTCCGGCTCCGAGGCCAACGACACAGCGCTGCGGCTCGTGCGCCACTATTGGGCGCTCGAAGGCAAGCCTGAGAAGAACCGGATCATCTCGCGCAAGATGGCCTATCACGGCTCGACGATCGCCGGCACCTCGCTCGGCGGCATGGAGCCGATGCACAAGCAACTCGGCGGCGCGGTGCCGAACATCGTCCATGTGATGATGCCCTATGCCTATGAGGTCGCGCTGCCCGGCGAAAGCGACCATGATTTCGGCCTGCGCGCCGCCAAGGCCGTCGAGGACGCCATCCTCGAAGCCGGCGCCGACAAGGTCGCCGCCTTTATCGGCGAGCCGGTGATGGGTGCGGGCGGTGTGAAAATCCCGCCGATCAGCTACTGGCCGGAGGTGCAGCGCATCTGCCGCAAATACGACGTGCTCTTGATGCTCGACGAGGTGATTACCGGCTATGGCCGCACCGGCGAATGGTTCGCGGCGCAGACCTTCGACGTTGAGCCCGACACCATCACCACCGCCAAGGCGCTGACCTCCGGCTACCAGCCGCTGTCGGCGCTCCTGGTCGGCGACCGCATCAGCAGGACGCTCGTCGAAAAGGGCGGCGAGTTCTACCACGGCTACACCTATTCCGGTCACCCGGTCGCGTGCGCGGTGGCCCTGAAGAACCTCGAGATCATTGAACGGGAAGGTCTGGTCGAGCGCGTCAGGACCGACACCGGTCCCTATTTCGCGCAGGCGCTGCAGGAGCGCATCGCCGGCCACAGGCTGGTCGGCGAGGTGCGCTCGATCGGTCTTATGGGTGCGATAGAGATCGTCAAGGACAAGGCGACCAAGGAACGATACCTGCCGTCGGGAAGTGCGGCGGTCGTCGTGCGCGATCACGCGATCTCGCAGGGCATGATGCTGCGCGCCACCGGCGACACGATGATACTGTCGCCGCCGCTGATCTGGACGCGCGACACCATCGACATGGCCTGCGAGCGCATCGCCAAGGCGCTCGACCTTGCGGAGGCGGATTTGCGGAAGCGCTGAGAAAACACAGCCGGGCGCCCTTGCTGGAGGGTGCCCGGCGACCCGAATCTGCAGCGAAGCCTTGCCCAGACGCAAAAACCGCGTCCCAGAAGGGAACGCGGCTTTGCCAGATACGCATGGCGTTTCGCTACTCGAGACCTGCGAAACTTACGGGCTCCGGTACGCGAGACCTGATCCGGAGCGCCGGGCGGTTGCGATGTCCGCCTCGCAGTCCGTTTTAAAGGCACATCGTTACCGGTGAGTTAGCGAGACCTTAAGCAAATCTAAATTTGCCGGATTTCTGTCGAAAAATTTGGCTAATAACCCTTTGCAAGCAGCTGCTTAGGTTTGATCGCCGCGCAGGAAATTTATGATGCCGGAAAAGTCGGCGCCTGCGTTGCCCTGCGCATTGAACAGCGCGTAGAGCTGCGTCGCCTCGGCGCCCAGAGGCGTCACGGCGCCGGCGCTTTGCGCGGCTTCCTGCGACAATTTCAGGTCCTTGAGCATGAGGGCGGCAGCAAAACCCGGCCTGTAGTCGCGGTTGGCGGGCGACGCCGGAACAGGGCCGGGCACCGGGCAGTAAGTGGTCAGTGACCAGCACTGGCCGGAGGAGGTGGAGGCGACGTCGAACAGCGCCTGGTGCGACAGGCCGAGTTTCTCGGCGAGCACAAAGGCTTCGGCGACGCCGATCATCGAAATGCCGAGAATCATGTTGTTGCAGATCTTGGCGGCCTGGCCGGCGCCGTCACCGCCGCAATGAACGATGCGGCCGGCCATCGGCTTCAGGATCGGTTCGGCAGAGGCGAATGCTGCATCCGACCCGCCGGCCATGAAAGTGAGCGTGCCGGCGGTGGCGCCGCCGGTGCCGCCGGACACAGGCGCGTCGATCGAAGGCAAGCCGTGCCTGGCGGCAATGGCGTGAGCCTTGCGTGCCGATTCGACATCGATGGTCGAGGAATCGATCAGCAAGGCGCCTTTCTTCGCCTTGGGCGCGATGTCCTCGTAGACCGACAACACATGCTTGCCGGCGGGAAGCATGGTGATCACCACGTCGGCGTCCTTCACCGCGGCGACGGCATTGGCCATGACGGTGACGCCATGCTCTTTTGCGATCGTGAGGTTCTCCGGCACGAGGTCGAAGCCTTGCACCGCATACCCCGCCTTTACGAGGTTGGCAGCCATTGGGTTGCCCATATTGCCAAGGCCGATGAAGGCGATCGTTGCCATCGTTGTCTCCCGAAATTTGCTGCTTCAGCGGCCGATCAGCGTACGCGCGATGATGACGCGCATGATCTCGTTGGTGCCTTCGAGGATCTGGTGGACGCGCAGATCACGCACCAGCTTCTCGATGCCGTAATCGTGCAGATAGCCGTAGCCGCCATGCAACTGCAGCGCCTCGTTGGCGACGTCGAAGCCGATGTCGGTGACGAAGCGCTTGGCCATCGCCGACCATTTGCCGGCATCCGACGCCTTGAGATCGAGCTTCGAGGCGGCGGCATAGAGGAAGATGCGGGCCGCCTGCAGCTCCGTCTCCATGTCGGCCAGCCTGAACTGCAGGGCTTGGAACTGGTTGATCTTCGATCCGAAGGCCTTGCGCTCGCTCGTGTAGGCGAGCGCCTTGTCGAGCGCCGACTGCGCGCCGCCCAGCGAGCAGGCGGCGATGTTGAGCCGGCCGCCGTCGAGCCCGGCCATGGCGATGCCGAAGCCCGCGCCTTCGGTGGCAAGCAGGTTCTCGACCGGCACCTTGCAATCCTCGAAGATGACCTGGCGGGTCGACTGCATATGCCAACCCATCTTATGCTCATTGGCGCCGAAGGAGAGGCCGGGCGCATCCTTGGGCACCACCAGGGTCGAAATGCCTTTGGGCCCGTCGCCGCCGGTGCGCGCCATGACGACATAGAGGTCGCTGTCGCCAGCCCCCGAGATGAACTGCTTGGCGCCGTTCAAGATATAGTCGCCGCCGCTCCTCACCGCTCTCGTCTTCAAGGCGGCGGCATCCGAGCCGGAGCCGGGCTCGGTCAGGCAATAGCTCGCCAGCCATTCCATCGTGGTCAACTTCGGCAGGAAGCGCCGGCGCTGCTCGTCGCTGCCGAAGCGGTCAATCATCGAGGCCGCCATATTGTGGATGGAGATGAAGGAGGAGAAGGCCGGATCGGCATGCGCCAGCGCCTCGAAGATCAGCACCGCATCGAGCCGACCGAGCGCCGAGCCGCCGACATCGTCGCGGACATAGATGCCGCCCAGGCCGAGCGGCCCTGTCTCGCGGATCACGTCGGCCGGAAAGTGCTTTGCCCGGTCCCAGTCGAGCGCGTTCGGCGCGACCCGATCGGCCGCGAAGGCCTCAGCCATCTCCTTTATGGCGCGCTGTTGCTCGGTGAGTTCGAATTGGCCAGTGCCCGCATCGACTGCCGCGTCCATGGCGTGCTCCCTGTCGTTTCAGGCCTTGTGGCCTGTCGTTTTTGGCTTTGCGCAGCGATCAATCTAGACCAATGATGCCGCCGCGCAACCCAGCCCGCCGCGGACCGGCTGTGCATGGATTGATCAACGGAGTCTTGCGTGCCGACAATTTTCGATCAGCTGCTGGACCGGTTCCACTTCTATCTCGCCGGCATCGACAGCGATCTGGTTGCGGACGCCGTCGCGCGCATCGATTGGCACATGCCCTCTCGTTCGCGCGAACCACGTGCGCTTCGTTGCCTTCGCCATCTCGATCGGATTGCGGAGCTTGCGCCGCGGGACGCCGGGCCGCTGACGCGGTTCATCGCGGACCATCGCAACGAGCTGTGCTGGGGGCAGACTTATACCGCTGCCGATTTCGGACAGCTCTTCATCGACAATTACGGCTGGCTGGAGGTGTTCGGCACGCGGGGGCATTTCGTCAATGACGAGGTCGCCGGCGGCCTGCTGATCCTCGGGCCCGACAGTGTCTACCCAGACCATCACCACACCGCCGAGGAGATCTACATTCCGCTGACCGGCGGCACCGAGTGGCGCATGGGCGAGGCCGGCTTTCGGGTTCGAGCGGCGGGCGAAATCATCCACCATGCGTCCAACGTCAATCACGCCATGCGTACCGGCAAGGAGCCATTGATGGCGCTCTATATCTGGCGAGGTGGACCGCTCGCGCAGAAATCGATCATCGGCTCGGAGGGCAGGGGCTGATGGCGAGGGCGATCATGCTGCAAGGCACTGGCTCGGATGTCGGCAAGACGGTGCTGGTGGCGGGGCTCTGCCGGGCAGCAAAAAAACGCGGACTGAAGGTCAGGCCGTTCAAGCCGCAGAACATGTCCAACAACGCCGCCGTCGCCGACATCCCCGGCAACAACAAGACCGGCGGCGGCGAGATCGGCCGCGGGCAGTGGCTGCAGGCGCTGGCCTGCGGGGTGAGGCCGACCGTGCACATGAACCCGGTGCTGCTCAAGCCGCAAAGCGACATCGGCTCGCAAGTGGTGGTGCAGGGCAAGGTTTTTGGCGAGGCGCGGGCGCGCGACTATCAGGCGATGAAGGCAAGGCTGATGGATGCGGTGCTCGATTCCTGGGCGAAGGTCGGCGAGGACGCCGACCTCGTCATCGTCGAGGGCGCCGGCTCGCCGGCCGAGATCAACCTTAGAAGCCGCGACATCGCCAATATGGGCTTTGCCACGCGTACCAACGTCCCGGTGGTGCTTATCGGCGACATCGACCGCGGCGGCGTCATTGCTTCCGTCGCCGGCACGCATCTGATCCTGCCGGAGGAAGACCGGCGCATGATCGCTGGCTATCTCATCAACAAGTTCCGCGGCGATGTCTCGCTATTCGACGATGGGGTCAGTGCCATCCGCAAGTTTACCGGCTGGCGCTGTTTCGGCGTCGTGCCCTGGCTGAAGTCCGCGGCAAGGCTGCCGTCCGAAGATTCGGTTGTGCTCGAGCGCCTTGCCTCGGGCGAAAGGCGGGCACTGAAGGTGGCGGTGCCGATGCTGGCGCGGATCGCCAATTTCGACGATCTCGATCCGCTCAAGGCCGAGCCGCAGGTCGAGGTGGTGTTCGTGCCGCCGGGAAAGCCGCTGCCGGAAGATGCCGGGCTGGTGGTCATTCCGGGCTCGAAATCGACCATCGGCGATCTGATAAAATTCCGCGAGAATGGCTGGGATCGCGACCTTGCCGCGCACCGCAAACGCGGCGGCCATGTCGTCGGCATCTGCGGCGGATATCAGATGATCGGCCGCAAGGTTCGCGACCCCAATGGCATCGAAGGCAGCGTCATCGAGACGGAGGGCCTTGGCCTGCTCGACATCGAGACGGTGATGGAACCGGAAAAAACGGTGCGCAACTCGAGCGCTCATTCGGTGCAGTTCGGCCTGCCGCTCGAAGGCTACGAGATCCATCTCGGCCGCACCACCGGCCCGGACACGGCGCGGCCTTCGGCGATCATCAACGGCTTCGAGGACGGCGCGGTCTCCGCCGATGGCAAGGTTATCGGCACCTATCTGCATGGGCTGTTTGCAGCGGACGCTTTTCGCGCGGCCTACCTTGCGAGCCTCGGGGTCAAGGATGGGGGCATCGACTATCGCGCCGAGGTCGAGAAGGCGCTGGACGAGGTCGCGGCCGAGCTGGAGAAGCATCTCGACTGCGATGCGCTTTTCGGGCTGGCGCGGTAGGTCCTCCCGTCGATGCGCATACGCTTGCCATTAGCGAAAGCTTCCGTCGCATCGTCATCCTCGGGTCTTCGCGTCCGCTTCGCTCCCGCTCCGCCCGTGGATGACGAAGTTCAGGCGTTTTCGCCAGCCGCAAATGCCGGCGCGGATAGCAACTACGCCTTCTCGCCCGCCTTCGGCCAGTAGGTGCCGAAGGACCAGACATTGCCTTCGGGGTCGAGGCAGATGAACTCGCGACTGCCATAGTCGCGGTCGACCAGTTCCTGGGTGATCCTGGCGCCGGCCTTCTTCGCCTTGGCATAGGCGGCATCGGCGTCATCGACGGCGATGTAGATGGACTTGCCGCCGCCACCGCCGGGCTCGCCGACCATCTTGCCGTAATCGTCGTCGCGCGCGGTGCCCAGCATGATCATCGAGGACCCAAAGGTCAGTTCCGCGTGGTGAACGATGTCGCCATCGCCATAACGGGAGCGCAGTTCGAAGCCGAAGGCCTCGCTGAGCCAGTCGATCATCGTAGCGGCGTTCCTGTATCGCAGGGCTGGATAGAGACGGGGTGCTTCGTTTGTTGTTGGCATGACAATATCCCTGTGGCGGTTGAATGAATGCCAGTCTGTGCGAAGGCGGTTTCCACGTCTTGAAGAAATGTTACCTCGCCTGAGGCTTAGATCAGTGCGGCGAGCCCGGACGGCGTTTCGCCGGCAAGCTGACGGAATTCGCGCACCAGATGCGCCTGGTCGGCGTAGCCGCAATCGGCGGCAATGCCGGCCCAGTTGTCGTCCTGCCGCTTCGACAGCGACAGCGCGCGGTTGAAGCGCAGGATGCGTGACAATGTCTTCGGGCCGATGCCGATCGCGTCGGTGAATTTCGCCGCCAGATGCTTGCGGCTCCAGCCGATCTCGCTGGCGAGCGCCGAAATGCGGGTGCGGCCGCCCGATGCGATGACCGTCCGGTAGGCCCAGGCGATTTCGGGCGAAAGCGCATGCGCGTCCGCGAGGCGGCCTGCGATGAAACCCTCGGCAATGTCGAAGCGCTTGTCCCAATCCGACGCTTCGCCGAGTTGTTCGCGCAGCGCGATGCCATCAAAGCCCATCGCATCGTCCAACCCGACCAAGCGGTCTCGCAACTCACTCATCGGCAGGCCGAAGAATTGCCTGGCGCCGAGCGGCGTGAAATTGACCTGGACACAGCAGGCGGCGCCGAAGGATTCGATCATGACCGGGCCGGCATAGAGACCGGCGGCGAAGCTGGCATAGCGATCGTTGTCGCCCGGGCTGCGGCCGAGCCCGATGGCGAAGGCTCCGGCGAAGCTGATCACCAGCGGTACGGTCAGCGAGGCATATTCGACCATGCGGAAATGGCCTGGCCGTATTTCCCGGTAGCCGCAGATATCCGTGACGATGCCTGCGAGAGAAGCGGCGGGTTTGCGCCGCACCATCTCGAAATGGAGGGCGGGAGAGCGAGTATCCTGCCGATGGCGCTCCGTCTCGTCGGACATGCCGCGAGCCTAGCAGAACACGCTCGCAAAAATCAAAAGCGCCCGGCAAGGCCGGGCGCCCCGAGTTGCCTGAGATTGGTGTTGGCGGTTAACGCAATTCCGGACGGAAAACCGCTGCACACTTTTCCTGGAATTGCGTCAAGCGCCGCGCATCAGACAGCCGCCGGCGAGCACGACATAGGCGATGAGCATGATCCACACCGACGCGAGAGGAATGAACGCAAGAAGGCCGAGAGCGGCGAGAAGGCCAATGACGGCGATGACCAACGAAATAATGAACACGATCTGCGTGGGCGCACTAAGATTCATGTCTGGTCCCTCCAACATGATTCGCAACACCCGAATTCTACCAGCAGGACAGTCACACACCAATGAGTTGGCGTAGGGGATTGGCCGGGTCGGCAAGCAGCTTCACCGCCAGCGCTACACACACGATCACCAGCAGCGGCTTGATCAGTCTTGCGCCGATTTTGATGGCGAGGCCTGCGCCGAGGCGGGCGCCCAGAAACTGGGCGACACCCATCATCAGACCGATCTTCCAGTCGATGACGCCGACGGCGGCGAAGACGACGAAGCCGCCGATGTTGGAGGCGAAATTGAGCAGCTTGGTGTGCGCGGTCGCCTTGAGCAGACCATAGCCGGCAAGGCTGACGAAGGCGAGCATAAGGAACGAGCCCGTGCCTGGGCCGAACAGACCGTCGTACAAGCCAATGGCAGGCACAACCGTTAGGCCGAATAGGAGCGGCGACAGACGTTCTGCGCGGTCAACGTCGTTCATGTTGGGTTTGAACGCGAAGTATAGAGCGATCGCGATCAGGAGAACCGGCAAAAGGGCGCGCAGGAAGTCGCCGGGCACGATCGTCGCCAGCAGGGCGCCGATGGCGCCGCCAACCAGCGCCAGCAGCGCGGGAGGCAGTTGTCGGCGCAGATCGACCTGGCCATTGGCGGCATAATGGATCGTGGCCGAGCCGGACCCGAACATGCCCTGCAGCTTGTTGGTGCCGAGCGCTGCCACCGGAGAGAAGCCCGCCAGGAGCAGCGCCGGGATGGTGATCAGGCCGCCACCGCCGGCGATCGAGTCGACGAAGCCCGCCGCGAAAGCGGCTGCGGTGAGCATGAAGACAGTCTGCAAGGTAAGGTCGATCATCGGGCTGTGGGTCAAGGCGGGGGACGGCTGCTTCCATCATGCTTAGACAGTTTGCGCAAGACCGATTCCACGCTAACAATTTCAACGGAATCGCAAAGGGAGGCTTACGGCGATGGCGCTGCTCGACCAGATACGCTCGATCTTCGACGGCGACCCGGGCGTACGCAAGGTAGCGGACGATCCGGTGCTGTCGGCCGAGCTTCTGATGCTGTTCCGGATGATCCTGGCCGACGGCGCGGTGTCGGAGAGCGAGATGGTCGCCTTCCGGCACATCTGCAAGGAAGCCTTTGGCATTCCCGAAGCCTCGATCGACAGCGTCGTCGAATATCTCAACGACTACGGCTACGAGACCAACGGTTCACAAGCGATCGCGCTGTTCCGCGACCTCGATGTCGAGCGGCGAAAGCTGCTTGCGCGCCACATGGCCGAGATCGCGAAGGCGGATTCCAAGCTTGCCGAGAGCGAGGTGAAGCTGCTGCGTCGCACGCTCGACCTGCTCGACATCAGCCCGGTGGATTTGGTCAAACCGGAGGGCTGAGCGCGGGCTCGCCGCTTACCCTTGTTCCTGCATGCGTCGCGCTATGGCACGGTGAAGGTCCGGCGCCGCCGCGACCAGCGCCTGCGCGGCTTCCGAGCGCGGGCTGTCGAGCACATCGGCCGTCCTGCCGCGCTCGACGATCTTGCCCTCATGCATGACCAGCACCTCGTCCGACATGGCGCGGGCAACCGTCAGGTCATGGGTGATGAACAGATAGGCGATGCCGAGCTTCTGGTTAAGCTCGGCGAAGAGGTCGAGGATCTGGGCGCGGATCGACACATCCAACGCCGAGACCGGCTCGTCGGCGACGACCAGTTTCGGGCGGGTGATGATGGCGCGGGCGATCGATAGGCGCTGGCGCTGGCCGCCCGAGAATTCATGCGGATATTTGTCCATGTCGCGCGGGCCGAGTCCGACCTCATGCAGCGCATGCGCGACCAACTCGCGCCGCTCGGCTTTCGACGGCTGGGTCTCGAGAAGATGCAACGGCTCGGCGACCAGCTTCTCGACCTTCTGGCGTGGATCGAAGGAGCCGTAAGGGTCCTGGAAGACAACCTGCATGTCGCGCCTGGCCGGCTTCAGCTCGGCCTCTGATTTGCCGGTGATGGTCTCGCCGCGAAAGCGGATTGAGCCCGCCGTCGACTTGTCCAGTGCCAGGATCATGCGGGCGAGCGTGGATTTGCCGCAGCCGGAACGGCCAACGAGGGCTACCGACTGGGCCGGCTCGATGGTTAGCGATACATCGTCGACGGCGCGGATCGGCTCTGCCGCCCGGAACAGGGATTTGCGCCGACCCGGATAGTCGCGGCTCAGGCCTTCGACTTCGAGCAGCGGCTTTGCCGAACCGGCAAGGTGTTTTTTGGGCCGCGCCGGCACATGCATGGAAGCCAGCGCCAGCTCGCGCGTGTAGGGGTGGTGTTGTGCCGACAGCGTGCGCGCGGTGTCGCCGGCTTCCATCACTTCGCCATGGCGCAGGATGGTCAGACGGTCGGCCATCTCGGTCACCACCGCGAGATCGTGCGAGATGAGCAGCAGGCCCATGCGGCTCTCGCTGACGAGGTCGCGCAGCAGGTCGAGGATCTGCGCCTGCAGCACCACATCGAGCGCCGTGGTCGGCTCGTCGGCGATCAGCAGTTTTGGCTTCAGCGCGCAGGCGATGGCGATGACGACGCGCT
This sequence comes from Mesorhizobium sp. WSM3873, assembly GCF_001672445.1. Classification (NCBI taxonomy): domain Bacteria; kingdom Pseudomonadati; phylum Pseudomonadota; class Alphaproteobacteria; order Hyphomicrobiales; family Phyllobacteriaceae; genus Mesorhizobium; species Mesorhizobium sp. WSM3873. The sequence continues at coordinate 87,647 of NZ_LYTM01000034.1, forward strand.
GGCGCTGTCCGCCGGAGAGCTCATGCGGGTAGCGCGACAGCGGGAACTTGGCTTCCGGCAGGCCGACACGGTCGAGCATTTTTCGCGCTCGATCCTCGGCCTCGGCGCGGCCCGCCCTGGTGTGCCAGCGAATGCCCTCGGCCACCTGCTCGCCGATGGTCTTGACTGGATTGAGCGCCGTCATCGGCTCCTGGAAAACCATGCCGATGTCGTCGCCGCGCAGCGCACACATCTGGTCCTCGCTCGCTGCAAGGAGGTCGATGCCGTCGAAAGTGACGCGTCCGCTGGCTTGAGCTAGATGCGGCAGCAGGCTCATGATCGTCAGCGCCGTCATCGATTTGCCGGAACCGGATTCGCCGACCAGGCCGACCACCTCGCCAGGCGCAATCGCAAGCTCGACCTGCTTCAGGATCGGCGTTCCGCCGATGACAAGCGACAGGTTCTCGATCTGGAGCAGGCTCATCGCCGCCGCCGCGATTTCGGATCGAGGATGTCGGCGATGCCGTCGCCGAGCAGGTTGAGCCCAAGCACGGTCACGATGATCGCCATGCCGGGAAAGATCGCCATCCACGGCGCCGTCACCATCCGCGTCTGCGCGTCGAACAGCATGCGGCCCCAGCTCGGCATTGGCGGCTGCGCGCCCAGTCCCACATAGGAAAGCCCCGCTTCGGCGAGGATGCCCAGCGCAAACTGGATCGTGCCCTGTACCAGCAGCAGTGTCGCGATGTTGGGCAGGATGTGCTCGATAGAAATCTGCGTCATGCCCTTGCCGGCAGCCCGTGCGGCGAGGATGAATTCGCGCGGCCAGATCGCCAAGGCGCCGGCGCGGGCCACGCGCGCAAAGACCGGGATGTTGAATATGCCGATGGCGATGATGGCGTTGACGGCGCCCGGGCCGAAAATGGCCGTGATCATGATCGCCGACAGCAGCGCCGGGAAGGCGAAGACGAGATCGTTGATGCGCATCAGCGCCTCGTCCGCAAGGCCGCCCCGCGCCGCCGCGAAGGCGCCGAGCGGCACGCCGATGCCCATGCCGATACCGACCGCCACCAGCGCCACCGCGATCGAGTTGCGTGCGCCGACCATGATCATCGAAAGGATGTCGCGACCGAAATAGTCGGTGCCGAACCAATGCGTCCACGAGGGCGCCTGCGTCTTGTCTGCGATCACCAGCTTGGTGACGTCGTAGGGCGTCCATACAAAGGAGAGCAGCGCAATCGCGGCCACCAGCAGCGTGATGGCGAAGCCGATCAGAAAAGAGCGGTTGCCGAAGGCTTTGGCCAGAACCCCGGCAAGCGTTTCCTCGGGCAGGTCGACGCGCACCGTCATTGCCGGCCCCTGAGCCGCGGATCGACAACGGCGTAGGAGAAGTCGACCAGCAGATTGACGGCGATCACGGCGGCGACCAGCAGCATGACGACGCTCTCGACGACGATCAGGTCGCGCTGGGTGATGGCCTGGAACACCAGCCGTCCAAGCCCCGGCAGATAGAAGACATTCTCGATGATAATGGTGCCGGCAAGCAGGAACGCGAATTGCAGGCCGAGAATGGTGAGCACCGGGATCATGCCGTTGCGCAGCGCGTGGCGCCAGAGCACGGCGCGGTAGGGCAGACCCTTGGCGCGGGCGGTGCGGATATAGTCTTCGTTGAGCACCTCGATCAGCGCCGAGCGGGCGACGCGCGCCAGGATCGCCGCCTGCGGCAGCGCCAGCGCCACCGCCGGCAGCAGCAGCGATTTTACCGCCGGCCAGATCCCGGCGCCCCAGCCAGGAAACCCACCCGCCGGCACCAGCCGCAGCCAGACGGCGAAGAGATAGATCAGCATCAGCGCGAACCAGAAATTCGGCACGGCAACGCCGAGTTGGGCAGCACCCATGGCGACTGTGTCGCCGGCCCGGCCCTGGCGGCCGGCGGAAAACACCCCGACCGGAATGGCTATGACGGTCGACAGCGCCAGCGCGATTAGCGCCAGCGGCAGAGAAACGACGACGCGCTCACCCACGAGGTCGATGACGGGAACCGAATAGGTGTAGGAGCGACCGAAATCGAGGCTGAGCAACCCGCCCGCCCAGTGCAGGTAGCGCAGGACAAGCGGCGCGTTCAGGCCCATCTGGTTGCGCAACAGCTCGACCTGGTCGGCGCTGGCGTTGAAGCCCAGCATCAGGCGCGCCGGGTCGCCAGGCAGGATTTCCATGACCGCAAACACCACCATCGAGGCCAGCACCAGCGTGATGGCCGCGATGATGAGGCGCTTGAGGAGATAGGTGGCCATGGGAGGCGATCAGGCGACCGCGCCGGCCGTCAATCCGTCCACTTCACCTTGGTAAGGTCATTGGCCTGAATCGGTGCATTCTCCCACAGGCCCTGCAGCTTCGCGTCCCAGACCCCGACCTTCGGCAGCTCGTAAAGGAAGCCGACCACGGCGTCGTCGGCCAGGATCTTCTGCGCCTCTGCCAGCAGCTCTTTCCGCTTCGCCTCGTCCGAGGTCAGGTTGAGCTTGGCGATGATGGCGTCGAAGGCCGGGTTGTCGTAGTTGAAGTAATAGTCCTTGCGCGAATAGATATCGATGTCGTTCGGCTCGGTGTGGGAGACGATGGTGAGGTCGTAGTCCTTCTTGGTGAAGACCTGATCCAGCCATTGCGCCCATTCGACGGGGATGATCTCCAGATCGATGCCGACATCGCGCAGCTCGGACGCGATGATCTCGCCGCCAAGCCGCGCATAGGACGGCGGCGGAAGCTTCAGCGTCGCCTTGAAGCCTTTTTCTAGGCCGGCTTCCTTCAGCAGTTCCTTGGCCTTGTCGACATTGTGCGGATAGAGGCCGGTGAGGTCGACATAGTCTTTGTTGGCGGGCGACATATGCGAGCCGATCGGCACGCCGAGGCCCGCCGAGGCGCCGTCGATGATCGCCTTGCGGTCGAGCGCGAAGGAGATGGCCTGGCGCACCTGGAGGTTGTCGAAGGGCGGCTTCTTGTTGTTGATCGAAAGAATCGTCTCGCCTTCGGTGGAGCCGATCACCACCTTGAAACGCGGATCGTCCTTGACCTGAGCGACGCTGTCGGGATCGAAGAAGGGGAAGGCCTGGATGTCGCCGGAAAGCAGCGCCGGCACGGCCGCGGCGGCATCGGGTACGATGCGGAACTCGACCTTGTCGAGCGCAACCGGGGCACCCCAGTAATTATCCGACTTCACAAGCGTGATCGACGAGCCCTTGGCCCAGCTCTGGAACTTGAAGGGGCCGGTGCCGACCGGCTTTTCCTTGTTGGTGTCGGCCGATTTCGGTGACACGATCACCGCGTCGCCCCAGCCCATATTGTACAGGAAGGAGCCTTGCGGGTTTTTCAGCGTGACCTTCACCGTCGCCGGATCGACGACATCGACCTTGTCGATCTGCGCGAACAGCCCCTTTTGGGCGTTGACCGAATTGTCGGCCCGGGCACGGTCGAGAGAGAATTTCACGTCATCGGCGCTGAAATCGCTGCCGTCGTGGAATTTCACGCCGGTGTGCAGCTTGAAAGTGTAGATCTTGCCGTCATCCGAGATGGTCCAGCTTTCGGCAAGGTCGGGGATCACCTCGCCGTTCGGACCGATGCGGGTGAGACCTTCGAAGACATTGGCGTAGAGCACCTCGTCGATGGCGGCGGCGGCGCCCGCGGTCGGATCGAGATGCGGGGGTTCGAGCGGAATGCCGATGACGAGGTCGGTGCGGGCCGAAAATGCCGACGTGGCGGCAGCGAAAATAAGCACAGCGGCGGCCAAAATGGTCTTCCACAGTTTCATTGCCGAACTCCCATGCGGTCAAACGGACAAGCCCAGCGGATAGAAGCGTGATTTGGCCTGTGAGTAAATTGCGTTTCGTGCTGCCGGGTGGCGCCAAGGGAAATGTTTTTCCCGATCAGCCGGTTGTACCGCGCAGCAGCACGTCGAGGCCGATCGCCATCACCTTGGCCGCGTCCACCATGTCGGCGATGCCCACCCATTCGTCCGGCCGATGCGCGAGATCGAGGATGCCGGGGCCATAAGCGATGCAGTCATAGATCTGGCCAATGCGGGCAACATGCTTCTGGTCGTAGGTACCGGGCGAGATGACGTATTCCGGCTCGCGGTCGAAGATTTCCATGATGCCCTTGGCGACGGCTTTCACCACCGGCGCGTCGCGCTCGGTCATCAGCGGCAGCACCTCCATCAGGTCGCGGATCTCGTAGTCGAACTTTTCTCGCTCGCGCTTCAGCCGGTCGAGGATGCCGGTGACTTCACCCTTGACGGTGGCGAGGTCTTCCTCGAGCAGAAAGCGGCGGTCGATGGTCAGCCGGCAGGAATCCGGCACGTTGGGCGAGGGCAGTCCCGGCCGGAAATCCTCGGTCTGGCCGCCATGCACGGAATTGATGTTCATGGTCGAGCGCCGGGCGCCCTCGGGCACCACCGGCATGCGCGTCACCTTGCGGTCGAGCGCCGGGAAAAGCTCGTCCTCGAAGGCCTGCACGACGGCGCCCATATGGCGCACCGCGTTGTCACCGAGGAACGGCATCGAGCCATGCGCGATCTCGCCCTTGGTCTCGATCTCGGCCCACCAGACGCCGCGATGGCCCAGGCAGATGCGGTCCTTGTTCAGCGGCTCGGGGATGATGACGTGGTCGACCTTCGGCTTCGAGAAATAGCCGAGCTTCGCCAGATGGGCGACGCCGCCGAACCCGCCGGATTCCTCGTCGACCGTGCCGGATATCTCTATGGCGCCGCGAAAGTCGGGGTAGACCTCCATGAAGGCTTCGGCGGCAATGACAGAAGCCGCCAGCCCGCCTTTCATGTCGCAGGCGCCGCGGCCGTAGACCCTACCTTCCTTCACCAGGCCGGCGAAAGGATCGACGGTCCAGCCTTCGCCGGCCTCGACCACGTCGATATGCGAGTTGAAATGGACGCAGGCACCGGGCGAGCGGCCGTCGAAGCGGGCGACGACATTGACGCGCGGGTAGCGGTCGGTGTCGCCGGGCGTGCCTTCTGCGCGAATGAATTCGGTTTCGAAGCCGAGCTTCTTGAGGCGTGCGCCAAGATATTCGGCACATGGCCGGTAGGCCTCGCCGGGCGGATTGACGGTCGGAAAGCGGATGAGCTCGGCGGTCAGCGCGATCAGGTCGTCGACCCGGTCATCGACGGCCCGGAGGAGTCGTTCATTCATCCTGCCGATTGAAGAAGCAACGCGGCGCTTTTGCAAGCTGCCTTTCGCGGTTGCCGGACAATGATTGAGGGCAGGCTCGCGCTTAAACCGTTGAGAGTGGGTGGCGGCCCAGCAACTATGACGGGAAATCATTCAAATTCGCGAAATCGAATTGGCGAATTTGTCAAGGAGTGTGTGGTACTTAACGCACCTGCCGGCAAAAATGATGGAAAAGAGACCACGTGATGGCAGGGGGCAATCGAAGGGGTTCATCGCATGAAAAAATCCAGCCTCATGGCGGCCGTGCTGGCAACCACGTTGCTCGGCACGTCGATCGCAAGCCGGGCGGCTTCGCTGGTCGCCAATATCGACGTCTCGACGCAGACGATGACCGTCAGCAGATACGGCCAGGTGCTGTATCGCTGGAATGTATCGACGGCCCGCAGGGGCTACTTCACACCGCGCGGCAGCTACCGGCCGCAATGGACCGCGCGGATGTGGTACTCGCGCAAGTATGACAATTCGCCGATGCCGTATTCGGTGTTCTTCCGCGGCGGCTACGCCATTCACGGCACCGGCGCCGTGAAGTATCTCGGGCGTCCGGCCTCGCATGGCTGCGTGCGCCTGCATACGGCCAATGCCGCGACTTTTTATTCGATGGTGAAGGAAGCCGGCTACGGCAACACGCGAATCGTCGTCACCGATTGAAACGGGCCGGAGAGGGCTGACTACGCCGCAGGCAGCATCTGATGGCTGCGCCTGCTCCTTTCGGAGCGTTGCAGCAATGCCGCACATGCTTCGAAAACAAACAGCTTATACTAGCGCGAGCATCGCCGAAGCTGGTTTGCATGACTGCGCAGTTATAAGTACGAAGCGTTGTTCTGGCTGCTTGGGGACTTTAATGTATCGATTTCTATTGAGCGCTGCGATCGCGGCAACCGCAACCTCGGCTTTTGCTGCCGATGCACCCGTTGTTCTGGACCAGGAACTCGCGCAGCCGCATATATCAGGTTATGGCGAAATCTATCTCGGAGGTCTCTATTTCGCGACCCCCGGGGACGACTCGGATGGCACGACTGCCGGCGGCGCTGTTCGGGTGAATTTCCCGATCGACGCCCGCTGGAACATCCAGACTGACGGGGTGATCGATTCGCTTTGGGTCGAAGGCACGAACATCTACAGCTACGGCGGTGCGATCCACGGTTACTGGCGCGATCCGAGCTCATATGCGCTGGGTGGATTTGCGACGATAAACGGATTTGGCGGCGATAACGGCATCGGTGACTTAGACCTTTATACCTTCACTGTCGGTCCAGAGGCTCAGGCCTATTTCGGCAACGTGACGACCTACGGGCAGGCCTACTACGGGCAGTTGCGGGCCAGCGGCGAGTCCGAACATTTCGACAATTGGGGCGGCCGGGGTGTCGTGCGGTATTTCGCGCAAGACAATCTCCGCTTCGACGGTGAACTCGGCTTCTCGCGGCTGTCCGGTGTTGGCGGACATTTCGATACGGTCACGGCGGCATTGCAGGCTACTTATCGGTTCTCGGGGACCCCTTGGTCGGTATTTGGCCGCTATCAGCTGGATCACCTGACCTTCTCGGAGGCTTCAGGCAGCGTGAACATCCACAAATACGTGGTCGGCCTGCGGGCAAGCTTCGGCTCGGACACACTGCTTTCCGAGGATCGCAACGGTGCCACGATGGATACGTTCCGGCCGAACTTCACCATCCCCGCTCCGCTTTGAGACAGCTGAACCTGGAGCCGCGTGGACTTAGTCCTCGCGGCTTTGCGTTGCGCATGGGTCGCAACAGGGCTAGGGGAAAGCTATTTCCAAGCGGTTCAGCGTTTGATCCAGACGAAAGCGATCTGAACGTTCTCGGCCGCTTTAGCTGACCTTGGCCTGCTCACGCCGCTTACGTCGGCGGCCGCTCATCTCCCAGCGCTTGTGGAACCACATCCACTGTCCGGGATCCTCGCGCACCCAGCGCTCGACGACGTCGGCGAGCAGCTGCGTGGTGGCGTGAACATCGACGCTGCCGGTTTCGGTGCGCGGCAAGTCGAGCTTGTCTTCGATTTCCAATCGGAAACGGTTTCCCGGCAGCCTGACGCAGCGCGCCGGATAGACATCGCAGTCATAGTGGCGGGCGAGCATGCCCAGCACGGGATTGCTCTGGGAGGGGCGACCAAAGAAGGTCGTCTCGACGCCGTTCGTGAATTTCTGATCGACCAGCACGCCGATATTGCCGCCGTTTTCCAGGATGGCGGCAAGGGCGAACGATGCGCCGGTCGAGGACGGCAGCAGGCCTCCCATGCTCGAGCGGCGTGTCGAGTGGATGTAGTCGGCAAGGTAGGGATTGTTGGGCGGGCGGAACAGCGCCGTGATGTTCATGCCGAAGGTGGCGGCGGCGACCGGCAAAAGCTCGAAATTGCCGAGATGGCCGGTGAACAGGATATGCGGCTTCTTTTCGCCTGCGATTTCGACGAAATGCTCGATACCGCTGACCTCGACCCGGCCCGGCTTGGCGGCATTCGGGTCAAAATCGAAGAGGGCATCGAGGAAGATGTATTCGGCGGCAAGCCGGGCCATGTTGCCCCACATGTCGGACGCGATGGCCTCGATTTCGGCATCGCTCTTTTGCGGATAGGCAAGGCGCAGATTGTTGACGGCTACCCTGTGCCGTCCGACCATCGGCCCGATGCGGCGGGCGACGCGGTCGGCGAAGTTGAGCGCGCTGTCAGGCGGCAAAAGGCGCAGCAGGCCGATGATCGCCATGGCAAGCCGCGCCACCAGCCAGTGCTCCATTTGGCGTAGCCGCCGGCCATAGCGGAACATGAAGTCCCGGCGGGCTTTCTTGAGCACCTTGCCGACCATCTTGTCTTAGGAAACGCGAAGAATGATCTTGCCGAAGACGTCGCGGCCTTCCATGCGCTTCAGCGCGGCGTCGATGTCGTCGAAGCCGACTTCGGTGTCGATCACGGGCGCGACGAGACCGGCCGCCATCTTCTGCATGGCATCGGCCATGTTCTCCATGCGGCAGCCGAAGGAGCCGAGCAGCTTCAGCTGTTGCTGGAAAAGCTGCATCAGATTGACCTGCGTCGAGACGCCGGAGGTCGAGCCGCAGGTGACGAGGCGGCCGCCGCGCTTCAGGCACAGCATCGAGCCGGCAAAGGTGTCGGCGCCGACATGCTCGAACACGACATCGACGCCCTTCTTCTTCGTCAGCTTGCGCACCACGCCTTCGAAGCGATCCTCGCGATAGTTGATGACATGGTCGGCGCCAAGCGCCTTCGCCTTGTCGATCTTGTCGTTCGAGCCGACCGTAGTGATGACCGTGCAGCCCATGCGCTTCGCCAATTGGATGGCTGCGGAGCCGATGCCGGAGCCACCGGCATGGACGAGGATGGTCTCACCGGGCTCCAGTTTCGCGTTGTCGAACAGCATATGCTCGACCGTGCCGAAGGTGACGGGTGCGACGGCAGCGCCGATCTCGGAGACACCGGGCGGCGCAGGCACCAGGAGACGGGCAGGCAGGTTGATCTTTTCCTGCGCGAAGCCGTCGAGATGAAAACCGTGGACGCCGGAGACGTGCTCGCAAAGATTGTCGCGGCCCTCGCGGCAGGCACGGCAGAGCCCGCAGGTTCGCGCGCCGTAGATCGACACCAGTTGCCCGGGCAGGAGGGTGGAGACGCCGGGTCCGACCGCCTCGACCTCGCCCGAGGCTTCGGCGCCGACGACCAGCGGCAGCTTGCGCTTGGCGAAGGCCATGCCGCGCCAGCCCCAGACGTCGATATGGTTGAGCGCCACCGCCTTGATGCGGAGCGTCACTTCACCTTGCGAAGGCGGCGGGGGAGGCGGAAGGTCCACCGTTTCAAGGCGGCGGTCCTCGATAAGTTGCAATGCGCGCATTTGGCCTGTCGGTACTTTGGAAGCGGGAAAACGTCCGCTTAGACCGGTTCCCGCGCCATGACAAGGCAGGTGTTCTGGCCGCCGAAACCGAAGGAATTCGACAGAACCGTGCCGACCTCGGCGTTGCGCTTCTTGTTTGGCACCACGTCGAGCACGATTGCCGGATCAGGATTGTCGTAATTAATGGTCGGCGGGATAACGCTTTCGCGCATGGTCATCAGCGAGAACGCGGCCTCGACCGCGCCGGCAGCGGACAGCGTGTGGCCGATCATCGACTTGTTCGACGAGATCGGCATCGAGCCGATCCGCTCGCCGAACACGGTCGACAGCGACAGATGCTCCATCTTGTCGTTTTCCGGCGTCGAGGTGCCGTGCGCGTTGACGTAGTCGATCTCGTCCTCGCTCAAGCCGGCATCCGCAAGGGCGGCGCGTACCGCGGCGATGGCCGGCGAACCGTCAGGCTTGGAGCGGGTGCGGTGGAAGTCGTCGGCGCGCTCGCCGCAGCCGCGCATGATGCCGAGGATGGTGGCTCCCCGGGTAAGTGCCGCCTCCAGCGATTCCAGCACCAGAGCGCCGGAACCTTCGGCAAGGACAAAACCGTCGCGGTCCTTGGAGAAGGGTTTCGAGGCCTTTTCGGGAATGTCGTTGTGGGTGGAAAGCGCCGAGAGCAGCGAGAAGCGGATCAGGGCTTCGGCCGTGGCGGAGCCGTCGGCGCCGATCGACAGCGCCTTGTCGCATTCGCCGCGGCGGATCGCCTCGACACCGAGCTGGATGGCGGTGGCGCCTGACGCGCAGGCTGTCGACAGCGTGATCGGCAGGCCGCGCGTGCCAAAACGATCGGCCAGGCGATCGGCGATCGAGCCGAACTGGGTGGTCTCGAAAATGCCGAGCTCCTTCAGTCCGCGCGCCACGCGCAGCAATCTCTCGGAACCGCTTTCCTTCTTGTCGGAATTGTAGAGCGAGAAGCGGTCGGCCCAATCGAGCTCGACCGGCGGCGAGGCGAGAAAGAGCGGGCCGCCGAAATCGCCGGAATCGAGGCCGGCCTCCGACACCGCTTCCTGGGCGGCCGTCTCGGCCAGCTCGTAGGTGAGGGGGCTGGCACCCTTGGAGCTCGACGGCAGGAAATCGACCATGCCGGAGATGCGGGTGTTCAGATGATCGACGGGAAAGCGGGTGATCGGATGGATGCCGGACTTTCCCGAGGTCAGCGCCGCCCAGTTGTCGGCCTTGCCGACGCCAAGCGAAGTCACCACGCCGATGCCGGTCACGGCAACGATCGGCCTGCCCATGTGATCGCGGAGATTGGCCATGTTCTGTCTGTCTCGCTCTAAGCGGCCTTGATCAGCCCCAGGCCCTCGAATTGGTGATAGCCGATAGCCGTTGCAAGGACGGAGCTGGGGGCGCCTTCGAATGGCTGCTCCACTGTGGCATCGAAGACAGGGTAGGGAGCCTTGCGGTCGACGGCGAGCGCGGCAAGCGCCACGGCGAAGGGGAACTGCGCTTCCTTCATGTGGCCGGTGAGCGTCGAGAAGGCGCGCACTGCAAGCGCCGGGTCGGCATCGAGTGCCGCCTTTTCGGCCGCCGTGGCGGCATGGGCGCCGGAGGCACCGGAAATCGTCAGCAATTGGCCGGCGGGCAGCCCCGCCTGCTTCAGCAAAGCGGCGATGTCGGCATTCAGCTCGCCGCGCCGGCGCCGGGCCCGGCCGGAAACCACAGGACCGAGCTCAGCATAGATCCTGCGACCGCGGCTCTCCGCATGCTCGCGCTGTTCGAGCACCAAGAAAGCGCCGCCCGAGCCCGTCACCACGCCGCCGCCTTCCGCGCCCTGTCTTTGCCAGACCGGCCTCCACGGGCCGCGATGCAGATAGCCGGCGAGTTCATAGCCGAGCAGCATGTCTGAGTGCTCGGTCTGGAACGCGCCGCCGACCAGCACATGGGTCGACTGGCCCGAGCGGATGCGCGCGGCGGCCGTCTCAACCGCCGAGACGCCGGCGCCTTCCTCGCCCATGAAGGTGCGAGACGAGCCGGTGACCTTGTGCACGATGGAGATGTTGCCGGCGAGCAGATTGGAAAGCTGGGCGAGGAAAAGCGTCGGCCGCAACTCCGTGGTCAGCTTCTCGTTGAGCAGCACGTCGCGGTCGTTGCGGCTCTCGGATGCTGCGAGTATCGCGCTGTCCACGGCCTCGTCGCGCTCGCCGCCGCCGGCCGCCACAACCATGTCCATGGTCGCGCAAAGCTCGTCATTGCCCTTGATCCCGGCGTCGTCCAGCGCCAGGCCGGCGACATAGGTGCCGAGCCGCTGCCAGGTTTCCATCTGGCGCTGGTCGCCGCGCTTGGCGATCTGCAGGTTCCAGTCGATCTCGGGCAGGGGATGAATTGTGTAGGGCGCAAAGCGCGTCGCATCGAGCACCGGCTCAACGCCCGGCCGGGTCAGCTTCTGCCAATGCGCGTCCGGCCCTTCTCCCAGCGAAGAGACAAGGCCGATACCGGTGATGACGACGTCGCGCGGGCTGCTCATGAGCGGCTTTGCTGGTCAGGCTGGAGGCGGGGCAAGGTCGCGCTCGTCAGGCGGCCTTGGCCGCGACCAGCGCGTCGATCTTGGCGCACAGGTTCTGCATGACGAAGTAGTCGTCGGTCGAAGCCTTGCCGTCATTGACCTCTTGCGTCCACTTCTCGAGCGGCACCTTGATGCCGAATTCCTTGTCGATGGCAAAGACGATGTCGAGGAAATCGAGGCTGTCGATGCCGAGATCGTCGATGGTATGGCTTTCGGGGGTGATGGTGTCGATATCGATCTCGCTGGTGTCGGCAATGATCTTGGCGACTTTCTCGAACGTGGTGGACAAGGGCTCTTCCTTCGGTTGCGGGCGGAATCTGTCCGCATCTTGTTTGGGCGCTGTCTAATCGGTTTTTCCGGGCAGGAAAAGGCCTGACACGCCGCGCGCAGATGGGATGCCGGCTTTCTGCACGCAAGAAGGGCCGCCGGGTTGCTGGCGGCCCTTCCCATTTTACTGCATAAGCTCAGCCTTCGCGGAGCTTGACCAGATCGTTGAGCAGCCCGCCCGTCCCGTTGTGGACGGTCAGGCGCTCGACCTTGCCGGCGATAGCCTCGAGAGCCTCAAGCTCCTTCAGCCGCAGCATCACCGGATTCTCGGCCATCACCTTGGCCGTGTTGAGCAGCGAACGCGTGGCGTTCGTCTCCTCGCGGCGGCGGATGACGTTGGCTTCGGCCTGCTTCTCGGCCGAAACCACCTGGTTGAGGATCTCGCGCATCTCGCCCGGCAGGATCACATCCTTAAGCGCGATATCGCTGACCTCGAGGCCGATCGCGGCCATGTCGGAACGCACCTTGGCGGCTGCCTCCTCATCGACCGTGATCTTCTTGTCGAGGATCTGGTCGAGGGTGAGCGCCCCGAGCGTCTTGCGGAAGGCGTACTGCAGGGCGCGGTAGAGGGCTTCCGAGAAGTCCTTCACCGTGCTCACCGCCGTCACCGGATCGACGACCCGGTATTCGGCGGCGATGTTGACGCGGATCGTCACGCGATCCTTGGTCAGCACTTCCTGCCCGGCGACATCAAGCGACTGCCGCTTGAGGTCGACGACCTTCACCTGGACCATGCGCCCGACATTCCAGAAGGCGTGCACACCCGCGGCAAGCGTGCGGGTGTAGACGCCGTCCACGAACAGCAGACCGACCTGCCCGTCCACGACCGGATGCAGGAACATGTGTTCCGTCTTTCGGTCCTGGCCGATCCGGCGCATCAAGGCCGGATCGACGGCCAGATCGGCCGCCGTGTCGACGGAGGTCACCGTCCACGGGCCGGCATCCGTCCACAGCACGAGCTTGCGATCCGGAGCGAGAACGGCATGAAGGGCGCCGTCGCGCTCGATCACGGCAATGTCGGTGCGCCCGGTGCGAACCACGGTGAAGTGACGCGCGGCCGCATCCGGGAGCTTGTCGAACAATGCCTTCTCGTAGGCCGAAACGAATTCCGGGTTCTTCAGGTCGTGCCTGGAGATTTCCAGGTTTCCGCGCCGGTTGTCGAGCCAATGTTCGCCCGGCATCAGGACAGCCTGGATCTCGCCCTTGTAGAGGGCGACGGCACGTTCATTTTCCTTCACGAGGACGCGCTGGCGTCCCAGAACCTTTTCGAGAATGGTCTTCATTGTCTTACTCCTGTCGGGCATGGCCCCATGCGAGGCGTCACGTCATGCGTCGATCGTCCTTTCGTTTCTCGTTTCGTTTCCCGGCACGGATGATCCGGAGACCGGTGGCATCGCCAGAGGCGGGCCTTCGGGAGCGGATCGCGGGGCGGCAAGGCGGGCGCCGGCGCCCGAAGGCTCCTTTGCCGGCATTGCCGCGCCTTGATCGTCGCCGCGAGCCTGGCCGCGAGCCGATGGCATCGGACCGTTCGATACGGCATCGGCCCGAAGGCTTAGCCGTCCGTCAGGTCTTCTGCATTCCGGTCCCCGGACCGTTTTGGATAACACCACCCAAAGGTGTCGGCTTAACAGGCCGTTGGAGAAGGAATCGAACCTTCGACAATCAGATTATGAGTCTGACGCTCTAACCAAACTGAGCTATCCGTGGTGCTGATGAAGGGACTCGAACCCCTGACCTCCGGACCCAAATCCGGCGCTCTTCCTCTGAGCTACATCGGCGATCCCAACACTCCGAAACGGCGCCGTACACAGCGCGGCAAAGCCGGCTGCGCGGGCGGAGACGAAAGCTCCAACCGTTGTGCTCGCTTCGGTTTTCGTGACCGGGAGCGCGCCTATAGACCCTGCGACGGCTTGTCGCAAGCGGCATTATCGCGGGGGCTTGCGGCTTCTTGCGGCTGTGGCATTTCGGCCACAGTGCTGAGCTGGGCAGACCTATGCCGTCAGAAGGTGACGCGGCCGAGCACTTTGAGGCCGTCTCCATTAGGCGCCACGACCACGGCCTCGCCCTCGCGCGGCGAGACGCCGGTGAGCGCCTGGATGTTTTCCAGATGCGTGACCAGCACCAGATTGTCAGAGCCGGAATAGCCCCGGATCTCCTTCATCACCGCCTCCATCTGAGCGGCCTTCTCAGCCGAATCGGTCTTGAGCAAGTCGAGCGGCGCAAATGGTTTCGGTTCGGCCTCGAAAGCGATGCGGGCGGTGTCAAGGCAGCGGCAGTAGCGGCTGGAGAGCACACGCTCGATGGGCGCCGCGCGCGCCGCAAACAGCGCCCCGATGCGGCTTGACTGCTGCTTGCCGCGCTCGGACAGGTTGAGCTGGGTGGCGCAATTGCCGATGTCGAAATTCGCCGGATCGGTGGTCCCGGTGACGAAGGCATGCCTAAGCAGGACGATATGGCCGCCATCGCGCAGCAGCGCCCAGCCGGCGTCGGTTGCGTGGGCGAGGGTGGGAACGGCAAGCAGGAAAAGCGCCAGGGCAAGTCGCAGCATGTGAAGTCCTTATGGCGGCCGGGAGAGGCCGGGGCCATGATCGGCATATAGGGACCGCAAAGCCGGCTGAAAAACAAGCAGAGGACCAACGGTCGGCCGGAGAACGGCCGATTGCACAGCGCTCGGGGCTTGCCTATCACGGGAAAGATGTCTCCGCCCGAACAATGACGCCGCTCACCGAAACCGTCCTCTTCGTCTTCAGTCTCGTTGCGCTCGGCTATTTCGCCGGCCGTACCGGCTATCTGAAGCCGGTGAGTGGTGAGGGCATATCCGAGTTCGCCGTCAACGTGGCTATGCCGCTGCTCTTGTTCCAGACGATGGTGCAGTCCGATTTCCATGGCGTGGCGCCATGGTCGCTGTGGAGCGCCTATTTTGCGGCGGTTGCCATCACCTGGTCCGCCGGGCACCTGGTCATGACGCGGCTCTTCGGCCGCGATGCCCGTGCCGGCATCGTCGGCGGCGTGTCCTCGGCCTATTCCAATGTCGTGCTGCTTGGCGCGCCCTTCATCCTCGGCATATTCGGCACCAGCGGCTTCGAGGTGCTGTCGCTGCTGGTCTCGATCCACCTGCCTGTCATGATGATGGCGTCAATCGTGCTGTTCGAGATGTTCGGCCGTCGCGGCGAGGAGTCCGTGCATCCGTTGCGCGTCATCCGGAATTTCCTCAGGCGGCTGTTCGTCAACCCGCTTATCGTTGGCATTCTCGCGGGGCTCGCCTGGCGCTTCACCGGCGCGCCGATGCCGCCGCTGATCGGGCGGCTGGTCGACGCTCTGGCCGATACGGCCGGGCCGGTGGCGCTGTTTGCGATGGGGCTCAGCCTGTGCCGCTTCGGCATATCCGGCAACATCCGCCCGGCGCTCGCGCTGTCGGCGCTGAAACTCTTCCTGATGCCGGCCTTGGTGCTGCTCGCGGTCTGGCTGCTCGGCCTGCCGCCGCTGACGGCAAAGGTCGCCGTCGTCGTGGCGGCACTGCCTTCCGGCATCAATTCCTATCTCATCGCCGTCCAATTCAACACCGGCCAGGCGCTGGCGTCCAACCAGATGACGATCGCCACGGCCAGCGCGGTGCTCACCACATCCTTCTGGCTGACGGTGGTCCTGCACGTGTTCGGCTAGCGCTCGTTTTTGCTGGCCCAACCCCCATATGCCATCTTGTGATTGCTTGCCGGGCTTTCCCTAGGTAAGAGCAATGCGCCGGCGTGCAGCCTTGCACGCCCCCGAATATCCAGAAAAACGGCCGATCAGCGCGCCGAAACGGAGGCCAGACCATGCTTCAGAAAACCAGTCATTTCATGCGCCAGGCCAATCTCATCAACGGCGAATGGGTGCAGGCCGACAGCGGGCAGACCATCGACGTCAACAATCCGGCGACCGGCCTGAAGATCGGCACCGTGCCGAAGGCCGGCAAGGCCGAAACCCGCCGCGCCATCGAGGCCGCCGATGAAGCATTCAAGAGCTGGCGCAAGACCACCGCGCTCGAGCGCTCGAAACTTCTGCGCAAGCTGCACGACGCAATGATGGACAATCAGGACGTGCTGGCCGAGTTGCTCACCATCGAGCAGGGCAAGTCGCTGTTCGAATCCAAGGGCGAGATCGGCTCGGCCGCGAGCTATATCCTGTGGTTCGCCGAGGAAGGCCGCCGCACCTATGGCGACATCGTGCCGTCGCCCTGGGGCGACCGCCGCATCCTGGTGACGAAGGAGCCGGTCGGCGTCATTGCCGCCATCACGCCATGGAACTTCCCGTCCTCGATGCTCGCCCGCAAGCTCGGACCGGCGCTGGCCGCGGGCTGCACGGCCGTGGTCAAACCGGCCTCGCAGACGCCTTATTCGGGCCTCGCCTGGGGCGCGCTCGCCGAAGAGGTCGGCTTCCCCAAGGGCGTCATCAACATCCTGACCGGTTCGGCAGGCGAGATCGGCGACGAGATCTGCGCCAACCCGCTGGTCAAGAAGATCACCTTCACCGGCTCGACCGAGGTCGGCAAGATCCTGATTCAGAAGTCGTCGACGACGGTCAAGAAAGTGTCAATGGAACTCGGCGGCAATGCTCCGTTCCTGGTCTTCGACGATGCCGACATCGATCGCGCCGTCACCGGCGCCATCACCGCGAAGTACCGCAATTCCGGCCAGACCTGCGTCTGCACCAACCGCTTCCTCGTCCAGGCGGGTATCTATGACAAGTTCGTCGAGAAGCTGGCCGCTGCCAGCAACAGTCTGAAGGTCGGCTCCGGCCTGGAAGAAGGCGTGCAGCAGGGGCCGCTGATCGACGAGAAAGCGGTCGAGAAGGTCGAGGAACTGATCGCCGATGCCACCTCGAAGGGCGGCAAGGTCGTTGCCGGCGGCAATCGCCATGCGCTCGGCGGCTCGTTCTTCCAGCCGACGGTCATCGCCGACGCCACGCCCAAGATGCGCTTCATGAAGGAAGAGATCTTCGGGCCGGTCGCCCCGGTGTTCAAGTTCGAGACCGAGGAAGAAGCGATCGCATTGGCCAACGACACCGAGTTCGGCCTCGCCTGCTATTTCTACACCGGCGATCTCGGCCGCGCCTTCCGCGTCATGGAAGGGCTGAAATACGGCATGGTCGGCGTCAATGAAGGCCTGATCACCACGCCCGAGGCGCCGTTCGGCGGCGTCAAGGAATCGGGCCTCGGCAAGGAAGGCGGACATCAGGGCATCGAGGACTATCTCGACACCAAATATGTCTGCCTCGGCGGCCTCGGCCTCTGACGACGCTCGACTGGTGGGGCAGGCATCAGGCCTGCCCTTGCCGGAGACGGCCGGCGTAGCCCACAGATCAATGAACTGACGTTTTCGGGCACAGCGATGAAGGACGGCGAGGTCTTCGGCACGACGCATGCGGGCGAGGCCGTTCGCCGCTTCACCATCCGTGGCGGTGGTCTCACGGCCAACATCATCGGGCTCGGCGCGATCATCCAGGATCTGCGGCTCGCCGGCCATGATGCGCCGCTGGTGTTGGGCTACGACCAGTTCGAGCCCTATGAGACCGACCGCGCCTATTTCGGCGCCGTCGTCGGCCGCTTCGCCAACCGCATTCGCGATGGTCGCTTCACCATCGCCGGCAAGCGCTACCAGACCGAGCGCAATTTTCTAGGGAAACACACGCTGCATGGCGGCTCGGAGGGCTATTTCCACCGGCCATGGTCGGTCTCGCTGCACGGGCGCGATTTCGTGACGCTGACACTGCACGATCCCGACGGGACGATGGGCTTTCCAGGCGCGCTGGACGTCACATGCACCTACCGGCTGAAGATCCCCGGCACGCTGAGCATGGAACTGACCGCCACATGCGAGGAGCCGACGCTTTGTAATCTTGCGCAGCACTCCTACTTCAATCTCGACGACGGGGGCGCGGGCGACATTCTCGACCACCGACTGATGGTCAATGCCGGCGCTTATACGCCCGTCGACGCAGAGATGATCCCGACCGGCGCGGTGAAGCCCGTCGACGGCACGGCCTATGACTTCCGCCAGGCGCGGCCGCTGCGCATGGAATCGGAAGGCGAGCAGCTTCCCTACGATCTGAATTACTGCCTCGCCTCCGGCCGTGGACCGCTGCATCAGGCAGCCTGGGTGCAGGGGGCCAGTTCCGGCGTCGAAATGGAGGTCTGGACCACCGAGCCCGGCCTGCAGCTCTATATCGGCCAGTATGTCGCGCCGTCCTCCCCTGGGCTGGACGGGCGCGGCTACAAAGCCTTTTCAGGCTTCTGCCTCGAAGCGCAGACCTGGCCCGACGCGCCGAACCGGCCCTATTTCCCACAGGCCACGCTTTGGCCGGGCCAGATCTACCATCAGGTGACGGAATACAGGTTCCGGCTCCCTAGCTAGGTTTCAAAGGCTGTTCTTAGAATCTCGAACGGCGCGAGCGCGCCGCGTACCTGTACGACGGCCGCAGCTACCCGATGCGCGCGCCGAACCGCGTCGACTGGGGCGTGACCGGCAAGCCGGGCGGCGAGATAGCCGCCGTTGAAGGAATCGCCGGCGCCGGTGGTATCGACAGGCGAGGCGACATGCACTGCCTCGATTGTTTCCGAGGCGCCGTCCACGGCAATCAATGCCGGCTGCTCGCCGTTCTTGACGACAACCTCGCCGACCAACGTCCCAAGTCGCTCCGCCGTCGCATGCGGCGTCTCATCGCCAAACAGCATCTGCTCATCCGGAAAAGTGGGCAATGCGATATCCGCGACGGCGAGCGCTTCCAAGATCGCAGCCTCAGCGGTTTCACGGCTCGGCCACAGCCGGGGACGGTAATTCGGGTCAAAGGCGACCAGCGAACCCGCCGCGCGTGCTGTCGCGACGGCCGAAAGCAGGGTTTTGCGCGCGGCATCATCCAGAATTGCCAAGGTGATTCCGGAAAAATAGACAAGCGCCTGGTTCTCAAGGCTTTTTGCCAGTGCCGCTGCATCGGAGGCAAGCTGGCGCGCGGCAGCATCGCTTCGCCAATAAGTGAATGCGCGCTCGGCTCCGGTGAGCGTGATGGCGTAAAGGCCCGGCCTTGCGCCGGCAATGACAGGGCTGCTGCCGATACCGATGCCGTTCTGGGCTAAGAACGCGATCTGATCGCGGGAAAAAGGGTCGTCGCCAAAGGCCGAGACATAGGTCGCGGGCCGGCCGGGGCTGAGCGCATGCAGCGCCCATAGCGTATTGAAGGTGTCGCCGGCAAAGCCCATACGCCAGTTCGGTCCTGCCTGGCCCGACAGTTCGAGCATGCATTCGCCGATCGACGTGACACCATTGGCTTCCATATGACTTGTCCTCCTAAAGCTTTGGTGCTGTAGCTTTTTGCAGCCGGCAGCGCCATGCTTGGCGCAGGCCGATTTTTGCGCCAGAAGCGATTTCCCACAGGCGGACGGGATGCTGCGCGCAGCCTGTGACGTTATCAGCCGAAGAGGAGCCGGTTTGGCATCGATATGGCGTTACATTCTTGCGGGTCTCGGTCTTGCTGCCCTGCTGGTCGGCATCCTGACAGTCGTCTATCTGACGGCGCCGCATTCGGCACCAGGCCCCGATACGTCGCGTTCGAAAAAGACGGCGAGCGGCCTGTTCGTTGCGAGCTTCGAGCCGGAGCGCGGCGTCATTCGGCAGGGCGAGCTGCAATCCTGGTTGCTGACGCTGAAGACCGCCGCCGGCGCTCCGGTGGAGGGCGCCGCGATCACCGTTTCCGGCGGCATGCCGCAGCACAATCACGGCCTGCCGACCAGCCCGCAGGCGACCGACTATATGGGGTCGGGACGCTACCGCATCGACGGCGTGAAATTCACCATGAGCGGCTGGTGGCAATTGCGCTTCGCGATCTCCGCGGCGGCGGGTTCCGATTCAGTCGTCTTCAACATTCTGTTGTGAGCGGCCGATGAAGCGTCTTCTCCGCCTCGCAAGCCTGTCCGCTCTGGTCGCGCTCGCTTTGCTTGGCGGTTGCGGCGAGCCCGAGTTCAGCGACGCCGAGAAGAAGACCATCGCCTCGCTGGCGTTGAACACGCTGCCGGCGCTCAAAGCGGACACGACGAACCAGTATGCCGATGTGCCGGCCGCTGCAGCGCTCGGATCGACGCTGTTCTTCGATGTCGGCATGAGCCGCGGCGGCACCGTGTCCTGCTCGACCTGCCACAAGATCGACCGTCAGTTCCAGGACGACCTGCCGCGGGCGGTCGGCGTCGGCCACACCAATCGCCGAACCATGCCGCTGGCCGGCGTGGCGCGCGATCCTTGGTTCTTCTGGGACGGACGCCGCGACAGTTTGTGGGCGCAAGCGCTGACGCCGCTCGAAAACCCGCTGGAGCAGGCCGGCAACCGCGCGGCCTTCGCGCATTACATCAAGGAGCGGTTCGGCGAGCGCTATGAGCGCATTTTCGGGCCGCTGCCCGATCTTTCCACCGTGCCGGCCAATGCCAGCCCGCTCGGCACCGAGGCCGAAAAGGCGGCATGGAACGCCATGCCCGCCAGGCAGGCCGAAGACGTCAACCGCGTCTTTGCCAATATCGGCAAGGCAATCGCGGCCTTCGAGCGCTCGATCGAACCTGGGCAGACGCGTTTCGACCGCTTCGCGATCGACCTCGCGACCGGCACCAAGCCGCAAGGCGATGCTGCCTTCTCGCCGGAAGAGATCCTCGGGCTGAAGCTGTTCATCGGCAAAGCCAATTGCGTGACCTGCCATAACGGGCCGCGCTTCACCGACAGTTCGTTCCACAACACCGGCGTGCCGCCGGTCAAGGATCTGCCGCCCGACCGCGGCCGGGTCGATGCCGTGGCTCAAGTGCAGGCGGACCCGTTCAACTGCTTCGGCAAGTTCCGCGACGGCGATGAAAGCGCCTGCCGCGAATTGCGCTTCATGGTGAAGGACGGGCAGCAACTCGTGCGCGCCTACAAGACGCCGTCGCTCAGGGGGGCAGCTACGCGTGCGCCCTACATGCATGCCGGGCAGTTCTCGGCCCTCGACGAGGTGGTGGCGCATTATTCGAAAGCGGCGCCCAGCGTTGACGGCGTTTCGGAGATCCACCCGCTCGAGCTTTCCGATCGCGAGCGCGCGGCTCTGGTGGCGTTTCTGAAGACTCTGTCGGAGTAGAGCCTTAATTTTGCGCGATCCCGGACGGAAAACCGCTAGGCATCTTTCCTGGAGTTGCGCTAGCGATCCTTCACCGTCTCCATCGCAACGAAGGTCGAAGTCTGTGCCACGTGGGGAAGGCCCGAAATGCGCTCGCCGAGCACGCGGCGGTAGGCGGCGATATCGGTGGTGCGGACTTTCAGGAGATAGTCGAAGCTCGACGCCATCATGTGGCATTGCTCGATCTCCGGCACGCCCTGCACCGCGCGGTTGAACGCGTCGAGCGCCGCCGAGCGCGTATCCGACAGCTTCACCTGGACGAAGGCGACATGGCCTTCGCCCATGCGCTCCCGGTCGATGATCGCGCGATAGCCTCTGATGTAGCCCTCCTTCTCAAGACGCTTCACACGGGCCTGCACCGGGGTCTTCGACAGCCCGACCTTCAAAGCCAGCTCGGACATTGAAAGCCGGCCGTCGCGCCCGAGCGCGGCCAGGATGTTGCGGTCAATGCGGTCCAATTGGTCTTCGTACATCGATCTTATGGTCAAAATGACGGGAGTTGAGCGGCTACGATAGCTCGAATGGACTATCTTGTCGATTTCTTTGGACCGACCTGGGCTCCCAGCTGTGCTAGCTTGCGCCAATCGGTCCGGCGACCGCCAGACCCGCTCGCTAACGCTTGCTCTCAGGATCCGACATGCCGCTCGATGCCATCCGCCAGCAGATCCGCGCCAACTATTTGCCCGACGAAGACGAGGCGGTGAGGCGACTGTCCGCGGCTGCCGGGCTTTCGGCGGAAGAGCGCAAGGCGATCTCGGCGCGTGCGGCCGATCTGGTGCGCGCGGTGCGCGGCTCGAGCGACCCTCGGCTGATGGAGGTTTTTCTTTCGGCCTATGGCCTGTCGACCAAGGAAGGCGTGGCGCTGATGTGTCTCGCCGAGGCGCTGCTGCGCGTTCCCGATGCCGAGACGATGGACGATCTCATCGCCGACAAGATCGCGCCCCATGACTGGTCGGCGCATTCGGGCAGCTCGAGTTCCATTTTCGTCAACGCCTCGACCTGGGCGCTGATGCTGACGGGCCGCGTGCTCGATGAAGGCGAGGGCGGTATCGAAGGCACGCTGCGCGCCATGGTGCGCAGGCTCGGCGAGCCGGTCATCCGCAAGGCCGTGGCGGCGGCGATGCGCGAAATGGGCGAGCAGTTCGTGCTCGGCCGCACCATCGCCGAAGCGGTCAAGCGCGGCCGTCCGATGACGCAGAAGGGCTATCTCTATTCCTTCGACATGCTGGGTGAGGCGGCCCGCACCGAGGCTGATGCGCTGCGCTATCACCGCGCCTATGCGGATGCGATTTCCTCGCTCGACGCGGGGTC
This sequence comes from Mesorhizobium sp. WSM3873, assembly GCF_001672445.1. Taxonomy (NCBI): domain Bacteria; kingdom Pseudomonadati; phylum Pseudomonadota; class Alphaproteobacteria; order Hyphomicrobiales; family Phyllobacteriaceae; genus Mesorhizobium; species Mesorhizobium sp. WSM3873. The sequence continues at coordinate 110,067 of NZ_LYTM01000034.1, forward strand.
CAATGGCCCGGACATTCGCTACAACCACGGCATTTCGGTCAAGCTTTCGGCACTGCATCCACGCTATGAGGTGGCGCAGAAGGAGAAGATGCTGCCGGTAATGGCCGAGCGGCTGTTGTCGCTGGCGCTTGCCGCGCGGCATTCGCGCATGGGCCTCAACATCGATGCCGAAGAGGCCGACCGGCTCGATCTGTCGCTCGACGTCATCGAACGCGTGCTCGCCGAACCGGAGCTTGCCGGTTGGGATGGTTTCGGCGTCGTCGTCCAGGCCTATGGCCCGCGCGCGGCATTCGTCATCGACTGGCTCTATGCGCTTGCCAAAAAATACGACCGCAAGATCATGGTGCGGCTGGTGAAGGGCGCCTATTGGGACACCGAGATCAAGCGGGCACAGACGCTTGGGCTTGCCGGCTATCCGGTCTTCACCCGCAAGACCAACACCGACGTCTCGTATGTGGCCTGCGCGCGAAAACTGCTGTCGATGACCGACCGCATCTACCCGCAATTCGCCACCCACAACGCGCACACGGTGGCTGCCATCCTGTCGATGGCGAAGGATCGCGACTCCTTCGAATTCCAGCGTCTGCACGGCATGGGCGAATCGCTGCACGAGACGGTGCGCAAGGCCGAAAGGACGCGCTGCCGCATCTACGCGCCGGTCGGTGCGCATTCCGACCTGCTCGCCTATCTGGTGCGGCGGCTCTTGGAAAACGGCGCCAACTCCTCTTTCGTCCACCAGTTGACTGACGAGGAGGTCGAGCCGGAAGAAATCGCCCGCGACCCGCTGGAAGCTGTAGAGAAACAAGGCCCCGCCGCCAATCCGGCGATCGCGCGGCCCGCCGCGATCTTCGGCGCCCACCGGCGCAATTCAAAAGGGTTCGACATCAGTGATGCGGTGACTCTTGCAGCCATCGACAGGGCACGGGCGGAATTCGCGGGAGCGGATCGCTGGCATGCCAAGCCGATCACGCGTGCCGCCGGCTACGGCAAGCCGCGCCAGATCGTCAACCCGGCCAAGCCCGATGAGGTCGTCGGCACAGTGCATGAGGCGGCGGCCAAGCAGGTCGCGACCGCCGTGCGTATCGCTGTGGAGGCGCAGCCGGCCTGGGCAAAACGCCCGGTTGCCGAGCGCGCCGCGATCCTCAACCGCGCCGCCGACCTCTACGAGGCCAATGCCGCCGAGTTCTTCGCTTTGGCCACTCGAGAGGCCGGCAAGTCGTTGGCCGACGGCGTCGCCGAAGTGCGCGAGGCGGTGGATTTCCTGCGTTACTATGCGGCCGAGGCGGCGAATGCCGAAGCGGGCACTGAAGCCCGTGGCGCGATCGTCTGCATCTCGCCGTGGAATTTCCCGCTGGCCATCTTCACCGGCCAGATCGCCGCGGCGCTCGTCACCGGCAATTCGGTGATCGCCAAGCCCGCCGAGCAGACGCCGCTGATCGCCTTCCGCGCCGTCGAGATACTGCGCGAGGCCGGCGTGCCGGAGGATATCATCCAGCTCCTGCCGGGTGACGGTGCGTCGGTCGGAGCGCCGCTCACCGCCGACCCGCGCATCGCAGGTGTCTGCTTTACCGGCTCGACCGAGGTCGCCAAGCTGATCGAAAAACAGCTGGCCGAAACGGCGGCGCCCGATGCCATGCTGATTGCCGAGACGGGTGGGCTGAACGCCATGATCGTCGATTCCACGGCGCTTCCCGAGCAGGCGGTTCGCGACATCCTCGCCTCCGCCTTCCAGAGCGCCGGGCAGCGCTGCTCGGCGCTGCGCGTGCTCTACGTGCAGAAGGATGTCGAGAAGAAGATGCTGGCCATGCTGAAGGGCGCGATGGAGGCCCTCAATGTCGGCGATCCGTGGCTGATCTCGACCGATGTCGGCCCGGTCATCGACGATGAGGCGCAGGCCTCGATCAGCGACTACTGCAAGAAAAAGGGGCTGGAGGGGCGCCTCATCGCCAAGCTCGAAGCGCCGGCTGCCGGCCGCTTCGTCGCGCCGCATGTCTTTCGGGTCAAAGGCATCGAGGAGATGGAGCGCGAAGTGTTCGGCCCGGTGCTGCATGTCGCCACCTTCGACGCCGACGACATCGACGCGGTGATTGCCGGCATCAACCGCAAGGGCTACGGCCTGACCTTCGGCCTGCACACCCGCATCGAGGGCCGCGTCCAGCATTTCGTCGACGGCATCCATGCCGGCAACATCTATGTCAACCGAAACCAGATCGGCGCCGTCGTCGGCTCGCAGCCCTTCGGCGGCGAGGGTCTGTCCGGCACCGGGCCGAAGGCCGGCGGGCCGCATTATCTGCGCCGCTTCCGCAAGGGCCCCCAAGCCGGCACGGAAGTCGGCGACGGCCACAAGGTGACGGCGACGGAACTCGCCGACAATCTGCCGGACCCGACGCTTGGCGGCTGGTCGACGCGACCAGATCGCGTGGCGATTCTGAGAAAACATCTGCGCGGCAAGGGGGCTGCGGCCATCGCCGCCGCAGCGAGCCTCGATTTCGGGCAGGTCGACCTGCCGGGCCCGACCGGCGAGGCCAACACGCTGTCGCTGGCGCCGCGCGGACGGGTGCTCTGCCTCGGGCCGGATGCCGAGGCGCTGCTTGCGCAGACAATCCAGGCTTTAGCCGCAGGCAATGCCGTTCTGGCAGTGGCCCCAGGCGCGCCGGCGGCGCTGTCGGCGCTGACCGGCAAGGGCCTGCCGCTGGCGGCGATCGACGGCCGGCCGGACCCGGTCGAGGCACGCTCGCTGCGCGTCGACGTCGTTGCCTTCTCCGGCACGCCGGAAGCGGCGCGCATCGTGCGCAAGGTGGTTGCCGAGCGCGCCGGGCCGATCGTGCCGCTGGTCGGCGAAGTGCTTAATCCGGCGGCTTATGCGCATGAGCGCGCGGTCTGCGTTGACACGACGGCGGCCGGCGGCAATGCCAGCCTGCTTGCTGCGGCCTAATCAGGTGCGGGAAGGCCGCCGCGTTAGCGGCGGTCAGGCGCCCTCGACGACCGAAAACCCTTCGAACTGGGGGTGGCCAAGATAATGCACCTTGGCGGTGCCGGCGTTGCGATGGGCGGCGCGGAAGTTCTCCGACTTCGTCCAGGCGATGAAATCGTCCTGGCTTGCCCAGACGGTGTGCGAGGCGAACAGTGTATAGCCCTCGGTCTCGTTGACCGGGCCGCGCAGCAGGTGGAATTCCTTAAAGCCTTTCATGTCGGAGAGGCTGGAATCGCGGCTCTTCCAGACGTTCTCGAAAGCCTCCTCCGAGCCGTTCTGGACCTTGAAGCGGTTCATGGCGATGTACATTGGCTTCCTTTCGAAATGGACGAATTCTGACGTTTAGGGTGGCGGAGGCTTTAAAAAGGGCCGATCCGCGCCTTGAACACCCAACTTGATTTTCCGGTCTCGGGTGGAATGGGAGGGAACGGGGCTTGCTTGCGCACCAGCGTCAAAGCGAACTGATCGAGCTCGGAGGACCCTGAACTTTCAGCGAGCTGCAGGTCGCTGACGCTGCCGTCGGCCGCGACGACGAAAACCACCCTGGCGTTGTTGCGAGCCTTGGCCTGGATCGATTTCGCAACGCGACGGTTGGCGCGCGCAAGCTTCTTCTGGATTTCACCGCTGTAGTGGGATTCCAGGGCATTGCCGGCAGCGGCCTGTTTCTTGCCCTTGCTGGCGGCAACAGGCGCGTCGCGTGTATCGCCATCCGCCGTGCCGCCGGTTGCATTGGTCCGGTCTGCCGCTGCCGATGGGGCTGGGGCGCTCGATGTCGCACTGGGGACCGGTGGCTGTTGAGGCTCGGCAAGGGGCGCTTCAGCGCTTTGCAGTTCGGTCGCGGGCGTAGGTTTGCTGTCGTCGGGGACAGTCTGGTCATCCTGGCGTGGGCTGGTGGCCGCCACGATATCCGGCGCGGAAGCGGCTTCCTTGACGGCTTGCGGCGGAAGCTGAGGCGTCGAGGGTTCGCTTGCTGGTTGCTGCGCTTCGACCGGCGGTGCGGGCTGCGCGGCCTGGCGTTTCACCGGCTGCAGATCGGGCACCAAGGTGACATCCACGGCGCCGGACGACTGGTCGTCCAGGGCGCTGCCGGTGACGTTGGCGCCGGACTGATCTGTGCCCTCGGCCCGAATCGCGTCCATGGAGTCGAATATCCCGGCAGGCGCGAGCAGGAACGCGGCCGCCGCAGCGCCATGTAGCAGGCCGGAAGCGATGATCGCCACCGGCCATTTGCGATGCCCGGCCGAGTGCCGCGGCTGCATGAGCGGCTCGGCCGGCGTGATCGCCGGTTCGCTGCCTGCATCGGAGGAGTGATTGATGTCCTGCATGTCTCGCGCCGAGACCTGCCGTACGCGATAAGAAATTGTCAAATCAAGATCGGTTGCCGCCCATGGCCCACGCCATGGCGTCTCCTTGGCGGGCCGGATGCACTCCCCACCTCTATACGCCGAAGGCGATGGCGGTTTTAGTCGAGGTCTTCAGGTCGCGCATGCAGGCCGTCGGCTCGACGCCGGTTCCAGCGCATTCCGTCGCGCTGTTGATCAGCACGCGGCCGAGCTTGCCGCATTCGGCGCCCGCGAGATAGAAGCGCGTGACTTTAGTCTTGCCGAGCGGCAGGTCCTTGAAATCGAGCACGGTGAGGCGGTCGACAACGCCTGACTCATTGAACAGCGCGATCTCGAAAGCGGCCTTCGACAGGTCGGCGCCGAGCGCGTTGCTGACGACGAAGGTCAGCCGGCAGCCCTTGTCCGAAGGCTGCACGGCGTTGAGTTCGAGATTAAGGGCCGGCGCCGGCGCGGACTGGGCGCATGCCGGCACCGGGCCGAGCGACATCGCCAGCGCCGATGTCAAGAGACGGAGCGATGTCGTCAAGTTCATGGTTCTCAGCCTCCGAAACGCATGGTTGCCGCAAGCTTCAGCGTGACGCCCGGTTCGTAGAGGACGGCAGTCGTGCTTGCGTTGAGCGGATTGGTGTATTTGACCTCGAACAGATTGTCGGCGCGGACGTCGAGCCTGAGGTTGTCGGTCGCCTGGTAACTGGCAAAGGCATTGACCAGCGTATAGTCCTTGGTCACCGGATTGCCCTTGGGCTTGCCGTTATATTGCACCTCACCGCCGACGGTGAGCCTGTCCTCGAGGAAGCGAAGGCCGAGCTGCGCCGTCACCTGCGAGGAGGGGATGGTGGCAAGGTCGGCCCGCTCGCCCTCATACGAGATGGTGTGGCCGTTGACGATCGAGGCCGAGAAGCCCGCATAGCCCCAGCCGGCGTCATAGACGCTTTCCAGTTCGAAACCGTTGATCTTGGCCTTGGCGAAGTTCTGGTACTGGAAGCAGATCGGGATGCCGGGGCCGAACGGGCAGCCGCTGGTCGGGTCGAAGGCCGACAGCGTGACGCCGTCGATATAGTCTTCGACATTGTTGTTGAAATAGGCGGCCTTGAGCCGCAGAGCGTCGCCGCCTTCGAAAATGTCGTTCTGCTTGTAGTTGACGCCGAACTCGACGGTCTTGCCGGTCTCAGGCTTGAGATTTGGATTGGGCAGGAAGGGGAAGGTGACGCCGGCCGGATGGTTACCGCTGATCAGCGTCTCCGTCAGCGAGGGTGAACGGTAGCCTTCCGCAAAGGTGCCGTAAAACTGCAGGCCGGCGAAGCCAGCGCTTTCGAAGGGCGATACGCCGACGGTGATGCGCGGCGACAGCCGGTCGCCCGAGGTCTCGTGCTCGGAGTCCTTCAGGCTGTACCTGTCGTAGCGCAGGCCGGTGATGACCTCCAGCCATTCCCAGGTCAGCTTGTCCTGGACATAGGCGCCGGAGACGTTGCGCTTACCTGACGGCGTGTAGAAGCTGTCGCCGCCGGCTGTGCCCCCGGTTTCGACGTCGTCGCCGACCCAGTCACCGCCGTAAGTCAACTCATGCGCAATGCCGGCGGTCTCGAATCGCGACGTGTTCCATATGTCGATGCCGGTCGTCCCGACATCGAAAGTCGAGAGCGACCCGGCGGGCAGCACCACGGGCAGGCCGGTCGTCGGATCGAAACGGTTCTGCGGGACGAGCGTCGTCAGATCGAGAAGCGTCTTGTTGTAAGAGGCGTTGATGTGGAGATCGAGCCAGCTTTTGGCATCGTCGGTGATGTTGTAGCGGGCGGTGAAGGTATTCGATTTCAGGTCGACATCGTTGGCCGGAACGCCGCCACTGGTCTCCGTCCACCCGTCCTTCGAGCCGACCCAGCCGAGCTTCAACTCGCTGTTCTCGGTCGGGCGAATGGTGGTCTTGAGCAGGCCGCTCAGCACGTCGAAGCCGGTGCCGGCAACGGTGTCGCCGCCACCGTTCTTGTAGTCGCCGTAGTCGCGGTAGACGATGTTGCCGAGAACGTCCCAGTTCTCGTTGAAGCGATAGGCGCCGCTAGCGCTGGTGGTCCAGCCCTTGCCATTCGTTTCATAGCGACCGGTCAGCGATCCGGCCCAGGTCTCTTCCGGCTTGAGGAAATCTCCGACGTCCTTGGTTTCGAAGAAGACCACTCCGCCGATGGCGCCGGAGCCATAGGTGTTGGCGACCGGGCCGCGGATCACGTCGACCGATTTGATGAGCTCGGGATCGACATAGAAGGTGGACTGCGTGCCGTGGTCGGAGCGCTGGAAATCCTGCCTGGTGCCGTCGACGATCACCGCCACGCGGCCGAAATCCTGCAGGCCGCGGATGTTGATGCTGGAGCTGACGCGTCGCGCGTCGGCCTGCACTGCAACTCCCGGCACGCCAAGCAGCATCTCGTTCGGCGTCGTCGCCATGCGGCGCTCAAGCTGTTCCTTGTCGACATGGCTGGCCGAGGCCAGCGACTGGATCGCCGTCTCGCCGGTGCGGCTAATGACGAGGATCTTGTCGAGCAGCGTCGAGTCGCCTGCACTTTTCTGGTCAGCCTTCTTTGTCTGGTCGCTCTGCTGGTCAGCCGCCGGCTGGGTGGCCTGTTGCGCTTTGGCCGCCGGCATACAGAGCGCGATTGCCGCCGCGCCAGCCAGCAAGGCCGCCATTTCCTTCGCCATCGGCCGATCTGTCGGCCGTCCCCAATTCACCAACCCCATGCCCCAACTCCAGATTCTCAGGCTCGATGCTGGCTGGCGCGGGGCTCGCTCGCATTTTTGATCGCGTCCGGCGTCTTAAATGTTGACTCATTTAGTCCGGTAATGCACGACTAGTAAACATGAGAAATCGACTCAAGAATTTAATCGGCATTTGACGAGGCGACCGGCCCGGTGGCCGGCACAGGAAAAAGGGACCGAATGAGATGAACAGCCATAACCCAAGCGACTTTCGCTACCGCGGCCGCCGCTCCGACGACGTGCCCGCGCGTTTTGACCGCGTGGCGATGTCAGTGCGCACGCTCTCCAGCAACGCGCTGTTCCAGGGCGAGCATGAGATCGGCATCGAACATCATGGTGCTCTCTACCGTCTGAAGATCACCCGCCAGGGCAAGCTGATCCTCAACAAGTAAGCACGATCGGCAGGCGAACAGGGCAGACAAAAAGTGGGCAGGTGAACGATATGGACCAACGCGTGAAGCCGTCGCCGGACGAGATCCGGGGTTCGCGGGAAAACAATCCGAAGATGCGCGAGCGCGATTTGGCGGCCCAACTCGGCATTTCGGAAGCAGAGCTGGTCGCGGCACATTGCGGCCATGGCGCCGTGCGCGTCGAGCCGCGCGTCAATGACTTGCTGAGCGGCCTCGAAGCGGTCGGCGAAGTGATGGCGCTGACCCGCAACGAAAGCGCCGTGCACGAAAAGATCGGCGTCTACGACAAGGTCGTCACCGGCAATCACAACGCCATGGTGCTCGGCGAGAACATCGACCTGCGCATCTTCCCGAAAGTGTGGGCACATGGCTTTGCCGTCGAGAAACGCGACGGGGGCGAGATCCGCCGCAGCCTGCAGTTCTTCGATGCGGCCGGCGAGGCCGTTCACAAGGTGCATCTGCGGGCGGCCTCGAACCTCTATGCTTACCAGAAGCTGGTCGCGAGCCTTGAATCGTCGAACCAGGAGCCGACGATCGCAATCGCCTCAAGCGCGCCGGAAGGCGAAGTGGAGGTGCAAGCCTCGGTAGCCAGCATCGACGACCTCCGCGACCGCTGGAGCCGGATGACCGACGTGCATCAGTTCTTCGGCATGCTGAAGACGCTGAAGCTCAGCCGCCGTGAGGCGGTGCGCATGGTCGGCCAGGACTATGCATGGCTGCTCGACAATGATGCCGTCAGCGCCATGTTTCACCACGCGGCGGAAGGCGAGATGCCGATCATGTGCTTCGTCGGCAACCGCGGCTGCATCCAGATCCATTCCGGCCCGATCAAGTCGGTCAAGCCGATGGGGCCGTGGATCAACGTGCTCGACGAGACCTTCCACCTGCATCTGAGGACCGATCACATCCATGAAGTCTGGGCGGTGCGCAAGCCGACCAAGGATGGCCATGTCACGTCGCTCGAGGCTTATGACGCCAAGGGGGGCATGATCATCCAGTTCTTCGGCAAGCGCCATGAAGGCGAGGGCGAGCGCGAAGACTGGCGCTTCCTGGCCGAGAACCTGCCCCGCATCCCCAGCCCGACCGCTGCATGAGGCGAGACTCGATGCGTGTCGTTCACCGTTTCCGCTCTACGCTTGCGCCGCTGATCGGCGTTCTGCTTGCCGCCGCCGCTCTGCCTGCCGGAGCCGATGAAGGTAGGGCCGTCTTCTCCGACACCTCGCGGATTGCCTCCATCGGCGGCTCGATCACCGAGATCGTCTATGCGCTCGGCGAGGAAGGTCACCTCGTCGCCCGTGATTCGACCAGCTCTTTCCCGCAAGCCGCGCAGAAATTGCCCGATGTGGGCTATATGCGCGCGCTGTCGCCGGAGGGCGTTCTGTCGGTCAATCCATCGGGGATTCTAGCCCTGCATGGCAGCGGCCCGAAGGAAACCGTCGACGTGTTGAAGAAATCGAGCGTGCCCTTTATCGAGGTGCCAGAGCGCTACAGCCATGAAGGCATCCTCGAAAAGATCCGCACCGTCGGGAGGGCGCTGGGGGTTGAGGCCAGGGCGGAGAAGCTCGCTGCGGAGACGGACGCGAAGCTGAAGTCGGCCGAAATGCAGACGGCCGCGATCAAGGAGCGCAAGCGTGTCCTGTTCGTGCTGTCGATGCAGGGCGGCAAGATCCTGGCCGCGGGCAGCGATACGGCTGGCGACGGCATCATCAGGCTTACCGGCGCCGTCAACGCAGTCGAGGGTTTTTCGGGCTACAAGCAGATGTCCGACGAGGCGATCGTCACTGCAAGGCCGGATGTGATCCTGACCATGAAAAACGCCGGTCCGCCGATCTCGGAAGATGAGCTGTTGGCCAATCCATCGATCACCTCAACGCCCGCGGGAGCTGCTCGCAAGCTGATCAGCATGGATGGCGGCTACCTGCTGGGCTTCGGGCCGCGCACGGCCGCGGCCATCCACGACCTCGCCGTCTCGCTTTACGGCAATCAGGTCACGGACTGAGCGGTGATGGCCGAACAGTCGATTGCGGGGCCGGCGGGCAGGGTGAGGGCATCCGATGGCGACCGCTCGGCGCGGGCAAGGATCGTCATCCTGCTTTTGTCTGTCGCGCTTGCGCTGTCCATATTCCTGTCGCTGACCTCGGGCGCTTCGGACGCGTCCGCCCTTCGCGTCATACGCGACTGGCTGACCGGAGGCGTGCCGGTCGATACGGCGCTCGCCGCGCGCGACCGGCTGATCGTCTATGACATCCGCATGCCGCGCGTGCTGCTCGGCGTGCTGATCGGCGCCGCGCTCGCCGTCTCCGGCGCGGTGATGCAAGGACTGTTCCGCAACCCACTCGCCGATCCCGGCCTGATCGGCGTCTCGGCCGGCTCGAGCCTTGGCGCGGTGGCAATCATCGTGCTCGGCACAACCTGGCTTGCGCCTGTCACGCTCGCCCTTGGCACGCTCGCCCTGCCGCTGGCAGCCTTCCTCGGCGGCCTGGCGGTGACGCTGCTGCTCTATGCCATTGCGACGCGCCACGGCCGGACGTCAGTCGCCACCATGCTGCTCGCCGGCCTGGCGATCGCCGCCCTTGCCATGGCGCTCACCGGCATACTGGTCTTCGTGGCCGACGACAGGCAATTGCGCGACCTCACCTTCTGGCAACTCGGCTCGCTTGGCGGCGCCACTTGGCCGAAAATCGGCACGGTCGGGCCGGTGATCTTGCTGGCATTGGCGACGATGCCGTTCCTGTCGCGCGGCCTCGATGCGCTGGCGCTCGGCGAGGCGACCGCCGGCCATCTCGGCATTCCGGTTCAGCGGCTAGAATACACGGCCATCGTTGGCGTCTCGGCGGCGGTCGGTGCGTCGGTCGCCGTCAGCGGAGGCATCGGCTTCATCGGCATCGTCGTGCCGCATCTGTTGCGCCTCGCCATCGGTCCGGAAAACCGCTACCTGTTGCCGGCCTCGGCCTTGCTCGGCGCCTCGCTGCTTCTGCTTGCCGACGCGGTCGCCCGCACCATCGTCGCTCCGGCCGAACTGCCGATCGGCATCGTCACGGCAGTGGCCGGCGCGCCGTTCTTCCTGTGGATCCTGCTGCGCAAGCGCGGCGTCATTGATCTGTGAGCAGCCGATGATCGAAGCCCGGGACATCTCCGTAGCGATCGGCTCCAGGCGCATCGTGTCGCATGTCGATTTCACGGCGCGGCCGGGCGAGGTAACGGCAATCGTCGGGCCCAATGGCTCGGGCAAGACGACGCTGCTCAAGGCGCTGACGGGCGAGCTCTCCTATACCGGCACTGTCATCCTCAATGGCCGAGACCTGGTTTCCATGAAGCCGGTGGAGGCAGCGACGCATCGCGCCGTGCTGCCGCAGTCCACCACGCTGTCCTTTCCCTTCACGGTGCTAGAGGTCGTTCGTCTCGGCCTGATCGGCGGGCGTTCCGGGGTGCTGTCCGGCGAGGATGCGCGCTTGCCCGAGCGGGCGCTGGCGCGTGTCGATCTCGACGGCTTTGCCGGCCGTTTCTACCAGGAACTTTCAGGCGGCGAGCAGCAGCGCGTCCAGCTTGCCCGTGTGCTTTGCCAGGTCTGGGCCCCGGTTCTCGAGGGCAGGCCGCGCTACCTTTTCCTGGACGAGCCTGTCTCCAGCCTCGACGTCAAGCACCAACTCATCATCATGAATATCGCGCGCGATTTCGCCCGGCGCGGCGGCGGCGTGGTGGCGATCCTGCACGACCTCAATCTGACGGCCATGTATGCCGACCGGATTTTCGTGCTCTCTCGTGGCCAGCTGGCTGCCGCCGGCTCACCGCAAGACGTGCTCAATGACGAGCTGATCGAAAAGGTGTTCGACTGTCGGCTCAAGGTCGGCGCACTGCCTGCTGGAAGCGTTCCGTTCGTGTTGCCGCAATCGGCAGCTTAGGCGGCCGGGGCGCGCTGCTCCAGGAGGTCGATGCCAAGCAGGTGGCGCACATTCGGGCGCGCCGCGACGAGGTCGGCGATCGTGTAGCGGGAGAGCACGGCGAAGAAGGCGTTGAGCGCTTCGCGCAGCGCCGAATTCAAGGCGCAACTGTCGACCAGCGGGCATTCGGCGGCGTCGTTCTCGAAGCACTCGGCCATGGCGAAGCTCTCTTCGGTGACGCGGACGACGTCGAACAGGCTGATCTGCTCTGCGGGGCGGCCGAGCCTGACGCCGCCATTGCGGCCACGCACCGTCTCAACCAGGCCGGCCTCGACCAGCGGCTGCAGGATCTTGAACAAAAACAGCTCCGAAACCGAATAGGCGGTGGCGATCTCGGGGATGCGGCTCAGCCGGTCGCTGTTCGCTGCGCAATACATCAGTATGCGCATCGCATAGTTCGTCTGGCGCGTGAGCCGCATGGTGATCCTCGCGAAATGAGCTTGGGCCGAATATGGCCCATAGTTTGGAACAATTCCAGACTGGACCGCTAGATAGCTGAATAATCTTGTCAACTTTTTGTGCGTGTCCGCCGCATCGCACCGCAATGCGCTTTGAGCGAGCGTTTCCCCGGCGCAGGCCCTAGATAAGTCCGGGTGCAATAGGGAAGACCTTTCCATGTCACAATCAGCTCAGGCCCTCGCGCCGGTTCGATTCGACGCCGATGCGCAGGCAAAGCTCTCGGCATTGCGGCGGACCAAGTTCGTCGCCGCCGCAGCGCTTGGCCTATGCATCCTTGTCTTCGCGCTCGCCAAGTCGTTGGAGGTCACCCATCCGTGGCTCGGCTTTGTTGCCGCGTTCGCCGAGGCGGCGATCATTGGCGGGCTGGCCGACTGGTATGCGGTCGTGGCGTTGTTCAGGCGCCCGCTCGGCCTGCCGATCCCGCACACGGCCATCATTCCCGAGAACCAGCACCGCATCGCCGACAATCTCGGCCGGTTCATCGAGGCCAATTTCCTTGCGCCGGAGCCCGTGCGGGAAAAGCTCGCCGAGGTCGACTTTGCGGCCCTCGTCGCCGACTGGCTGGCCGACGCCGAACGCGCCGCCGACCTGTCGCGATTCGTCGCCCGCCTGGTGCCGCAGACGCTGACCGCCGTGGAGCAGTCCGGGCTGCGCGACTTCGTCACCAGCCGCTTGCTGGAGCAGATCGAAAAAGTGCCGCTGGCGCCTTTAGCCGCGGAGCTGTTGTCGGCGCTCACCGACGACCGGCGCCACCAGAAACTGTTCGACGAGTTCACCAGGGTGGTCGGGCGCTTCCTGAACGACGAGAAGGCGCTGGCGACGATGCGCGAAAAGATTCGTGAGGAACTGCCATCGCTGTTCAACCTGTTTCGCGCCGACGCCTATCTGCTCAAGAAGATTGTCGCTTCCGCCGGGTTGCTACTGGAGGAGGTGCGGGCCGATCCCGATCATCCGGCGCGCACCGAGTTCGACCGTTTCGTACTTCGCTTCGTCGAGCGGCTCAGGACCTCGAAGCAATATGCAAGGCGCGCCGAAAAGCTGAAGCGGGATTTCCTGGGCCGTCCGGAAGTCAGGGCTCTCGCCGGCGACACTTGGGCAAGCCTGCGCTTGTTCATCGAGCAGGACGCCAACGCGGCCAATTCGACGATTCGCGAGCACCTCGCCAATCTGTTCGTCGAGGTCGGACGACATTTGGCCGACGATGCCCAGATCAGGGCCGACATGAACCAGGGTTTTGTTGTGGCGTTCGCCTCCTTCGTCGAAAGCCAGAAGAGCGGCGTGTCGAAATTCATCGCCGATCAGGTCAAGCGCTGGGATCTGGCCCAGCTGACGCGGCTGATCGAGATCAATATCGGCAAGGACCTGCAGTATATCCGCTTCAACGGCATGGTAATCGGCGGTCTGGCCGGCTTGGCACTCTATACGGCGGAGCGGCTGCTTCTCCTCAATTGACGCGGACCGGGCGCGCACTATTCTCCCTAGTGGGCGCTGTAAGAGCGGCAGATCGGGAGGCGACGACATGGCAAGACAACCGGAATCCGACTCTTTTCTGGACATCTTCAGCAGGTTCGGCCGCGACTTGAAGCTGCCGAAGGTCGACATCCAGGCGATCCTGGATCACCACCGCAGGAATCTCGAGGCTCTGGAGAAGTCGGCCCGGGCAAGCGCCGCCGGCGCGTCATCCATTCTGTCGAGACAGCACGAAATGGTGCAGGAGGCGCTCGGCGAAATTACCCGGATGGCACGCAACTACCAGCCTCCGGGCAATCCGCAGGAGTTGATGACGAAGCAGGTGGATTTCGCCAGGAAATCCTTCGAGACAACGCTGAAGAATGCCGGCGAGGTCGCCGACCTGGTTCGGAAATCCGGCACCGAATCGGTCGAAATCCTGCGCGACAGGATTAAGGACGCGATGGCGGAAATCCGGGCCGGCTACGACGGGAAGTGAGCAATCCAGGGCGCCTATTCGGGTTTTCCGGATCGGGTTCAGGCGGCTGAGCAATCGGCGCGTGCGGCTGCGCGTTCGCTGCTTGCCGTAAAACCGCCAAGTCTGAGGGTGAAATCGAGGCGCCGCGAATTGACAGGAGCCGCCGGTTCATGGTCGGGAGATTGGCAGAAGCCAGCAGGAAAGCAGGAATGACGGAAAATCGGCCGAGGACGCCGCCGACCTTCGAACAGTTGCGGACAATGGCCGGCCAGGAGATCGGCGTGTCGGACTGGACGACGGTCGACCAGCAGCGCATCGACCAGTTCGCCCAATGCACGGGCGACCACCAGTGGATACATGTCGATCCGGAGCGCGCGAAGCGGCAGAGCCCGTTCCGCACTACGATCGCGCATGGCTATCTGACGCTTTCGATCATCGGCGCGCTGGCGCTGGAGATGGGCATCGTGCCGGAAAACACGCAAGCCGCCTTCAACTATGGCTTCGACAAAGTGCGCTTCCTCGCGCCGGTGAAGTCCGGCGCACGTATCCGGCTGCGCACGACGCTGCTCACCATGGAAGATCGCGGCCCCGGCCAATATCTGATGAAGGCCGCGAACACCGTCGAGATCGAGGGCGAGCAGAAGCCGGCGCTGACTGCCGAGACGCTGGTGATGATGTATGAGCGCCGCAAGCGGGCAGGCGCCTAAACTCTGCCGCTGCCGGGCTGCGACGCGCCTTTGCGGCGGGACGCGGCCATTGCCCTTTCAAGCACTCTGAAGTTGCGCTCATCGGCGCATTGGGCGACGTTGAAACGCATGAAGCGGCCGGCGGAGTGCGACAGGCTGAAGGCGTTGCCGGGCGCCAGCACGACATTATCCGCCAGCGCATGGCGGGCGACATCGGCGGCGTCGGTGGCGTCGGGCAGGCGGCACCACAGGAACATACCGGCCCCCTGATCGATCCAGGGCATAACGTCCATTGCTTTCAGCCTGCCGGCTGTTTCGGCCATTGCGCGCGACAGGCGGGCGCGCAACTGCTCGACATGCTTGCGGTAGCTGCCGTCCTTCAGCAGAGTCAGCACCAGTTCCGAGGAGAGCCTCCCGCCGCCGAAAGTCGTGGCGATCTTGAGGTCAATCAGCCGTTCCATCCAGTCGCGGGGCGCGGCGATGAAGCCGCATCGCACCGAAGCCGACAGCGTCTTCGAGAAGGAACCGATCTGGACGACGCGGCCGAGGCCATCGAAGGCCGCCAGCCGCGGCGCCGGCGTGTGCTCGAAATCGGCGAAAATGTCATCCTCGATGATGGCGAGATCCGGTTGATCGGCAAGCTTGAGCAGCCGGTGCGCTATAAGCGGCGAGAGCACCGCGCCGGTCGGGTTGTGAAGCGCGGAATTGGTGATGTAGAGGCGCGGCTTGTGCTCGGCGAGCGCTTGCGCGAAGAGGTCGATATCGGGCCCTGAGGGTGTCATCGCGACACCGACCACTTTGGCGCGGTGCGCGCGCAGCAGCGCATGGAAGTTGAAATAGCAGGGGTCATCGACCAGCACCGTATCGCCCGGCTCGAGGAGCAAGCGGCACAGCAGGTCGATCGCCTGCGTCCCGGACTCGGTGAGCATGATCTGGTCCGGCGAAGCCTCGACGCCGTGTGTCGACAGGCGGCGGGCAAGCAGCTGCCGCAGTGCCGGCAGGCCAAGCGGCGTGCCGTAGTCGGCAAGCGTCGCATCGCCGGCTCGGGCGGCGCCGCGCAGTGCTTGCCGCAACGCGGCCTGAGGCATCCAGGAAGCCGGCAGCCAGCCGCAGCCCGGTTTCAGCATATCGTCGCCTGCCTCCAGTGCTTGCCGCGAGACCCAGAGCGGGTCGACGGCGCGGTCGAGCCGCGGGCCGATCTCGGCCAGCGACAGCGGCGCAAGCGGGCCGGCGGCAAAGAAGCCGGAGCCCGGCCGCGAGCGGATCGTGCCTTCCGCCGCAAGCCGCTCATAGGCCTCGACCACCGTAGATTTTGACACCTGCATCGTGCCGGCGAAGGCGCGGATCGAAGGCAAGCGCGCGCCCGGCGTCAGGATGCGCGCGGCGATCCGCTGCCGGATTGCCGACATGACGGCTTCGACGAGCGTTCCGGCATTCGTCGCCTTCGGGTCGGGCGTGTCCATCTGTATTTCCCTGCTGACCAATACAGTTTTGCAGAATTGTACCCCACTGTCTCTGGCAAGGCCATGCGCTGCGCCGGTACAGAAGCGCAAACGGAGCGGATGATGGATAAGAGTTTCAACGGCTGGCTCAACGGCTTCATCGGCGTGCTGATCTTCAGCGGGTCGCTGCCGGCGACGCGCGTGGCGGTGGTCGATTTCGACCCGACCTTCCTGACGTCGGCCCGTGCGGCGATCGCCGGCCTGCTCGGCATCGCAATGCTGTTCCTGTTCCGCGAGAAGCGCCCGGATCGCGGGGATCTGGTCTCGCTGGTCGTCGTTGCGCTAGGCGTCGTGGTCGGCTTTCCTCTCCTGACGGCGCTGGCGCTCACACATGTTACTGCGGCGCATTCCATCATCTTTGTCGGCCTGCTGCCGCTGGCGACGGCGATCTTCGGTGTGCTGCGCGGCGGCGACCGTCCGCGCCCGGCCTTCTGGCTGTTTTCCTGCCTGGGCAGCACGCTCGTCGCGGGTTTCGCGCTGTTGCAAGGCGTGACGGCCTCACCGGTCGGCGACGGCTTGATGCTCGCCGCCATCATCGCCTGCGGGCTGGGCTATGCGGAAGGTGCGGCGCTGTCGCGCAAGCTCGGCGGCTGGCAGGTGATCTGCTGGGCCTTGGCGCTGTCGCTGCCGGTCATGTTGGCGCTGAGTTTTGCGACCCTGCCGCCGTCTTTTGCCGCTGTCGGCTCCGGCGCATGGATCGGCCTCGCCTATGTCTCGCTGTTCAGCATGCTGATCGGCTTCGTGTTCTGGTATCACGGCCTGGCGCAGGGCGGCATCGCCGCGGTCGGGCAATTGCAACTGTTGCAGCCCTTCTTTGGCCTGGCGCTCGCGGCGAGTCTGCTGCACGAGCAGGTCAGCCCGCTGATGGTGGTGGTCACGCTCGGCGTGGTGGCCTGCGTGTTCGGGGCGAAGAAGTTCGCCAGGTAGGGAGCCTACTCAAAACTTCGTCACCACGCCGATGCCGATGCCCTCGAAACCGCCCATCGCCATCAATGCGGCCGGCGCTTCCTCGAGGCTGATCCTTTTGCCGACCAACAGTTCGGGCTTCAGCTTGCCGGTGCGGATCATGTCCATCATGGCGGAATAGCGGTAGGCCTGCATGCCGTGGCTGCCGAGGATTTCGAGCTCGAAGGCGATGACCTTGTCCATCGGCACTTGCGGGCGGGCATGGTCGCCCAGCATCAGCCCGACCTGAACATGGCGACCGCGCCGGCGCAGATTGGCGATCGAGTTGAAGCACGTGGTTGGATGGCCGAGCGCGTCCATCGACATATGCGCGCCGCCGTTGGTGATCTGCTTGACGGCCTTGACGACATTGGGCGTGGTCGAAGCGTTGATGGTCGCGACCGCGCCGATCTTTTTCGCAAACTCCAGCTTCTCGTCGGTCAGGTCAATGGCGATGACATTGGCGCCCATGGCGCTGGCGATCATGATCGCCGAGAGACCGACACCGCCGCAGCCATGCACCGCCACCCACTCGCCGGGCGTCACTCGGCCCTGGTCGACGATGGCGCGGAAGGAGGTGACGAAGCGGCAGCCGAGGCTGGCGGCAGTGGCGAACTCCATCTCGTCCGGCAGGCGTACGAGATTGGTGTCGGCATGCTCGATGCCGACATATTCGGCGAACGAGCCCCAGCCCGTGAAGCCAGGTTGGGTCTGGTGCTCGCAGACCTGATGGTTGCCGGAGTTGCATTCGAAGCAGCGGCCGCAGCCGACGGCGAAAGGCACGGTGACGCGGTCGCCGGCCTTCCAGCGGCTCACCTGCTTGCCGGCGGCGACGACGACGCCCGCCAGTTCATGGCCGGGGACATGCGGCAGCGTGATGCCGTCGTCATGACCCATCCAGCCATGCCAGTCGCTGCGGCAAAGACCGGTCGCCTCGACCTTGATGACGACGCCATCCCCCGCCGGCTTGGGGTCAGGCACGGTCTGGATCGTGGGAGCTTCGCCGAATTTTTCGAAGACGACAGCTTTCATGGGAGTGCTTTCTATCCAGTTCAAAGGGCAGGGCGATTTTGGGTAATAGGTCCCAAGCTAAGTCGGCCATGGTGGTTGGTCGAGCAATGGTTGCCGCTTCCAAAACCACTCGCCGGCTTCGGCATCCCATGGCCAAACACCGGAGTTTGTCGGAAGATAAGCTGCATAATCCCGTCGTAAAACCATAGGCCCCAACCGAAATATTCAGGGTAGTGGTCGGGATGGACCGCACCGAATTGACAGTCGAAGCCACCTCCCAGGAAACCCGGCGCCCGCTCTCCAACCTTGAACCTGTCGCCGCTGCGCACTCGTCGGCAATACTCGTTGATGATGGTCTGCGAAAGCTCCGGCTTGAGCCCGATGACGACCAGCTCAGGGGCTTTGAAATTGTACTCTATCCCCACCGAGTAAGCGAATGGCGGGTGCTCGCCGTCCTCCAGCACGTAGAGAATATGACAGCCATACTCCTCGATATCTGCGAGCGTCTTAGCTTCGTCGGGATCCCTGGCTACTCTATTCGGCATCGATCTGGTTCTGCGGCGCAGCCTTCTGGAACGCCGGCAGCGCCATGCAGGCGGCGTGGATGCGCGAGATCACCGGATAGGCCGCCATCTCGACGCCGAAGCGGGCATTGTTGGTGACCTGGGCGGCAAGGCAGATATCGGCGAGCCCCGGTGTATCGCCATGGCAGAACCCGCCGGTCTCGGGCGAGGAGGCCAGAATCTTTTCAAGCGGCTGGAAACCTTCATTCACCCAATGCCGGAACCAGTTGACGACATCCTCGTCGCCGGCGCCGAACAAGGTGCGCAGCGAGGTGAGCACGCGCAGATTGTTCACCGGATGGATGTCGCAGGCGATCATCTGCGCCAGCATCCGGACCCTGGCGCGTCCCAGCGCATCCTTGGGCAGCAGCGGCGGCTCGGGCTCGATCTCGTCGAGATATTCGATGATCGCCAGCGACTGGGTTAAGAGCGTTCCGTCGTCGAGCACCAGCGCCGGTACCAGCCCTTGCGGATTGACCGCGAGATAGGCGGGCTCGAGATGCTCGCCATGGCGCAGATGGTGGGGCACATAGGTGTAGACACGCCCCTTCATCTCCAGCGCGATCCGCACCCGGTAGGAGGTGGAGGAGCGATAATAATTATGGAGGACGAGGTCGCTCATCGCTTCGGCTGCCCGATGGTGACCTCGACGGCGCCGATGCCGTCGACGCCACCAGTGATCTTGTCGCCCGCCTGAACCGCACCAACGCCGGCCGGCGTGCCGGTGAAGATCAGGTCGCCGGGCTGGAGCTCGACCGCTTCGCTGCAGATCGAGACGACATCGGCGACGGGCCAGATCAGCTCGGCGAGGTCGCCGTCCTGTTTTATGTCACCGTTTACAGCGAGCCAGATGCGGCCCTTTTCGGGATGGCCGGAATTTGCGACGGGAAGCAGCGGGCCGCAAGGCGCGGAGAAGTCGAAGGCCTTCGACCAGTCCCAGGGGCGAGCCGCTTTCTTCGCCTGGTCTTGCAGGTCGCGGCGAGTGAGGTCCACGCCGACGCCATAGCCCCAGACATGCGCGAGCGCCTCGGTGAGGGGGATGCGGAAGCCGGCCTTGCCGATCGCCACGACCAGCTCGATCTCGTGGTGGAGATTGCCAGTCAGCGGCGGGTAGGGGATCTCTGCGCCGCTGTCGACCACGGCGTCGGCCGGCTTGGTGAAGAAGAAGGGCGGATCGCGCTCGTCATTGCCGAGTTCTCGCGCATGCGCCGCGTAGTTGCGGCCAACGCAGAAGATGCGGCGCACGGCAAACCGTTCCGCCGAGCCGGTCACCGCGACCGAAGCGATCGCGGGCGGAGGGAGGACGAAGTCTGCCATAGGCGGTCTCTGCGTTGGATATGAATCGATCCGCACATTCGGCCGATTTCGGCAGGCGGGCAAGGCATTAGGCCACGAAACATTGCCGACTATGGCGGCTTCACCAAGCGGCGGCAGGACCCGCCCGCGGCCCCTTTTTCTTTTGTGTTCGCAATCGCTTGGCAGGAACTGCCTGTGAATTCGCTGCTTCGCACTTGCACAAGATTATTCCGCACTGCAAAATAAATGCGGCGGGGAAAACGAAGCGGTTCCAGGCACGGCTTGCCGGGACCTCGAGTTGCAAGGGACGGGCATGACCGACATCTCCGCGACGGCCGGCGTCCTGCCGCGGGCCGCAGCCGACAAAGCGGCACGGGCAAGGCTGGCCTATCTCGACGGCTGGCGCGGCCTGTCGATCGCCCTGGTGCTGATCGGCCATTTCTTTCCGATTCGCGGCATCAACCTCGGCGTGCTCGGCGTCGAGTTCTTCTTCGTGCTGAGCGGCCGGCTGATGGGAGAAATCCTGTTCGTCGAGCGCTTTCCGCTGAAGAAATTCTTCAAGCGCCGCTTCGCCCGCGTCTATCCAGCCCTGCTGGTGTTCGTGATTGCCGTCATGATCGGGCTCTCCGGCACCTTCATTGCCTTCAAATGGAAGGCGGCGCTTACCGCGCTGACATTCACCTACAACTATGCCGGCATTCTCATCAATCGCGCGGGCGCGCTCGACCATATCTGGTCGCTTGCCATCGAGGAGCATTCTTATGTCATCCTGGCGCTGATCAGCGTGGCGGTTTCCAGGCGCGCGAATGTCGTGCGCTTGCTTGTCATGCTGTCGCTGCTCGCTATGGCCAACGGCGCTATTTCCTACTGGGTCTTCGGCATGGACTACGAAACCAGCTACTGGCGAACCGACGTGCATATCGCCTCGATCCTGCTGTCGGCGGCGATCTGCCTGCTCAAGGCCGATGGACACCTGCCGGCATTTGTCAGGAACCGGCATCTGGCGCTGGGGGCCGCCGTGGGGGCAGCCTTGCTGTTCCTCGATCCGGTGCCGACGCCCTTGCACTATCTGCTGGGCGTGCCGCTGCTGGCGCTCGCCGTCAACACGCTCGACTTCGCCGGCGGCTATCTGACCGGCCTACTGTCGTCGCGGCCGATGGTGATGCTGGGGCTGTGGTCCTACTCGCTCTATCTGTGGCAGCAGCCCTTCTACAAATTCGTCCATGACCGCGACGTGGCGCCGATCCCGATGCTGGCCGCAGTCTTCGCCTGCGCCCTGGCGAGCTACTACATCGTCGAGAAACCGGCGCGCGGCTGGCTCAACCGCAATTGGTGAGGAGGTCAGGCCTTGCCGGTTTTTTGTGCGGCGAGATAGCGCCGAAGCCCGGCTTCGCCGCGAGGTGTGGTCCAGCGGTGATTCCACGCGAAAACCGGTCTGAGCAAGGGTGCCAGGAGTTTGAGGATCGGCCTCTCCACGATGACCTGCCAGGTGAGCTTCGCATGCGTTCCGCTTCCGGCTGGCGACAGTTCGGCCCGCCACAGTCCGTCGAAATCGCCGAAGGTCTTGACCACCACCAGCCGGCCAGGCTCGAGCTCTGCGGCCTCGATGATGAAGTTCAGCTCGTAGGGCAAGGCGCCTCGCGCCCTGGCTCTTGCCCGTGACCCGACGACGGCCTTGCCTTTCTTGTCGAGCGGCTCGACTTCCTTGTAGGCGTCGCCCCACCAGAGCGGCAGCAACTCGGCGTCGGACAGAACGTCCCACACTTCCTGCGGCGTGGCATCGGGAATGTTCCAACTCTCGTCGAAGCGGAAGACGTTGCTTGGCATGATGTCACGCCCCCAGCACACGAAGGCGATACATTAGCTGTAGCTTCTGTTTGTGGCCAGTGCGGCCGTCGCACGAACCTTGTTTGGCTCATGGTTGAAAGCCTCTGGCTTTCAGGGCCATGCGCTAGTCGATCGGCTTGGCGTAGTAGCGCACCGACTTCCTGCCGCCGTGGATCACGGCATCGCCGACCTCGGCAAAGCCGAGCGCGGCGTGAAAGGCATCCGATGTGGGGTTCGGGGGATCGGCATTGACCTCGCAGGTTACGATCGTGTGGCATGCGCGCCTGACATGCTCGAACAGATCCTCGTAGAGACGGCGGGCATGGCCACGGCCGCGCGCTTCGGCCGCGACCACCACCCGGTCGACATAGACGAAGCGGGGGTAGCGCTCACGAAACCAGAGGAAGTTCGGGCTTTCGTAGCTGGCATCCTGATCGAAGCACATGATGAAGGCTTCGAGCGTCCCGATGCGGCGCGTGTAGAAAGCCTGCCCGATCAGGAATGACAGGCGCTCCGGCTCCAGCCAGGACAACTCGGCGGCATGCTCGTTGTTGAGAGCAAGAATGGCGGCCTCGTCGGCAGGCGAAACGCGTTCGATCGGCACGCGATCTTTCGACATCGTCACTTCCGGCATCAGACCCTCGCGGCCGCGATCGTTGCCGCCGCCAAGTCCTGGTCGGTCACCGTGTTGCGGTACTCGCGATCGAGATCGGTGCCGCCCATGCCGACATGCGGGTTGCGGTAGCGCATGGCGCTCGGCACGTCGGCAAGCGCGGCAAAATGCATCTCGGTCAGTCCGGTTTGCCGGCGAACCTCGCCGATATTGTCGGGCGCCAACCCGCCGCAGCCGAGGATGATGATGCGTGCGCCGGCCTGGCGAACCAAGCGCGCGAGCAGATCGACGCCCTCCAGCGCCGTGTCGCGTTGCCCGCTGGTCAGCACGCGGCCGACCTTGCAGCGGATCAGCGCTTCGAGCGCCTCGGCCGGGTCACGCGTCATGTCGAAGGCGCGGTGGCAGGTGACATTGAGGGGACCGGCGGCGCGCACCAGTTCGCTCATTCTCGCTTCATCGATTGCGCCGTCAGCGGTCAGGCAGCCGACGACGATGCCGGCGACGCCGAGATCGCGCAGCGCGCCGATATCGGCCAGCATCGATTGGTATTCCGCCTCGCTGTAGAGAAAATCGCCGCCGCGCGGGCGCACGATAACATGAAACGGGATGGTCGCACGTTCGAGTGCTACGCGCACCGTGCCGAGGCTCGGCGTAATGCCGCCTTCGACGAGGCTGGCGCAAAGCTCGACCCGGTCGGCGCCGGCGGCCTGCGCGGCAAGCAGCCCGTCAATGCCTTCGACGCAGAGTTCGATCAGGGGCCTTTGAGCGTCGGTCACCATCATCCATCCATGTTGAAGAGAAAGCGCAGCCCTAGCATCGGGGCGATCGAGGCGGAAGCCGCATCAATCGGTCCAGCAAGCGAAAGCGTCACTTTGCACTTTCGGTTTTGTTCGGCGCGCAGTTATTGATTGCTCAAGCCTTGGAGCGCCCGCCCTACCGCGGAACAGCTGAGCCCCGTTGCCTCGCTACTGCATCAGGATTGTGTTCTTGGCGCCTTGTTCGACCTGGTCGATCACCAGCAGCTTCACCGGATCGCTGCCGATATTGGTCGCCTGATGCCACTGGCCGATCATCTCGACGATGAAATCGCCGGTCTTGTAGGTGTTGCTGTTGCCGGTCTCGACGTTGGTGACCTTGAGGGTGCCTGCCTCGACATAGGCATAGCGCGGGAAGGGATGTTTGTGCACCGGCAGCGTCGCGCCGGGCGCGATCTGATAGGCCGAGACCTGGACCTCGACATTCTTCTGGGGCAGCTTGATCGGCTGGCCGGATGCCGTCGTCGTCTTGGACGCCAATGGCGTCACGACAACAGGTGTGGCCGAACTGTCCAGAGCGTCGGCGGTGGTTGCATAAAAAGCGGCCGCCAGCAGCAGCGCCGATGCCGGAATGTTTCGCACGATTTCCTCCCGAAATGATCGCAAAATCGCCTAAGCGCTGTCGACTCGCAAGGAGAAAGGATTTTGGGGCTTCCCGGGCTGTATGAACTATCAGCTGCCAGGTCCTTCAAATCTGCCCCGCACTTGGGTGCTGCCGCACCCAGTCCCTTGATAGACCGGAATCATCCCCTAGTTAGTTTCCCTGGCGTAGTCGCGAGTTGCCTGGGGGCTACTGCGCCGTTCTGACGGCATGCGGCGGAAGGACGGCCGGCCGAAGCGCCTTTGGAGGGTGCCGTGCGTCAATATCTGGGATCCAGCTTGGTCCGTTTCGCGTTCGCGTGCTCTGTCGCGATAGCTTGCGCGGGAGCCGCGGCCGCCGGCGAGCGCGGCCAAGGTCATAACGCTGGTGGCGATCACGGGAATAGCGGAGGTCATGGCGCTGGCAGCAACAACGGTCAGCACAACGGAACTAGCGGCGATCCCGGCGGCTCCGGCGGCAGTCCGCCGTCTGACCCACCGTCCCCACCGTCTAACGATGACGGAAGCAGCCCCACCACAACCGGGTCAGTGACGTCAAGGGCGGGCGTAGCCGGCAACGGCGGAAGGTCGCTCGACCTTCCGCCCGCCCTGCTGCCCTTCGAAGACAGCGCCATTCCACTGGCAGTCCATCCAATCGAAGTGCTGCCGGGTGTCCCGGACAACATCGTTCGGGCCTGCCGTGAGGCAATCGAGCAGGCCGCAGCTCAGTTTGGCGCGACCAGTGTGCGCGTCAGCAGTGCAGGTTCCGTACGGCGGTTGAGCCGTCAGAGGATATCGGCTCCCGTCCAGGTCAGCATCGACTACGGGTATCAAAACGGCGTCGAGACGCGCCAGGCGCCGGTCGGCTGCGAATTGAACGCGAAAGGCAGCGTGATCGGGCTGACATAGCGCACAGTGGGAGCCCTCGCCGTAGACGTCCGAGTTCATGCCGCCCAGCGCCCGATTTTCCAGGGCAGTCGTTCCAGCTCAGTCCAACGTCGAATGGCTTGGCCGGAGGGAAAACGGAAGCGTGATGGCACGCACACGGATTTCGCGCGACGGTTTGCGAACCTTGCTGGACGTAGTCTTCTTTTGGCTGACAGCTTTCGTCTGGCCTGCGCCGGCCGATGCGCGGCCAGTGCGCGGCTTCAGCGGCGGCTCGATCTGAGCGTCGCGGCGCTGAGCCCGAAGCTTGTCATTGTCGGCGCGCGCGGCGGCCAGCTCGCGGGCGAAAGAAACCGTCGCTTCACGTTGCTTGTCCAGAGCCTCCTTCAGCCTCATGGCGGCCTGTCCCAAGAGTTGGCGGGCTGTGTCACGCTCGAGGCGGGCTTTGTTGAGGTTGTCTCCGGCCGACACTGCTGAAGCGCGTTCTCGTTGCAGAGCCTGCGCCGTCTCGGCAGCACTCTGCTCCGCATGCTCGCTCGCTGCGGCTGCCTTGGTGCGCTCCTGCAACGCTGCGTCGCGCTCCAGCCGGGCTTTGTCGAGGTCCTCCCGGGTCGCGACTGCCGAAGCGCGTTCGCGCTCCAGCGCCTGCGCCGTCTCGGTAGCAGTCTGCTCCGCACGTTCTCTCGCTACGACAGCCCTGTCTCGCTCCTGCAACGCCGCGTCGCGCTCCAGCCGGGCTTTGTCGAGGTCCTCACGGGCCGCGACTGCCGAAGCGCGTTCGCGCTCCAGCGCCTGCGCTGTTTCAGTTGCAGCCTGCTCGGCATGCACTTTCGCCGAGACAGCCTTAGCTCGCTCCTGCTCAGCCGCGTCGCGCTCGAGGCTGGCTCTGTTGACGTCCTCTTGGGCCGATATTGCTGAAGCGCGTTCGCGTTCCAGAGCCTGCGCCGTCTTGGCGGCAGTCTGCTCGGCACGCTCTTTGGCTAAGACGGCCTTGGCTCGCTCCTGTTCGGCCGCGTCGCGCTCGAGCCGGGCTTTGTCGAGGTCCGCACGGGCCGCGACTGCCGAAGCCTGTTCCCGCGCCAATGCCTGCGCCGTCTCGGCAGCAGTCTGCTCAACCCTTGCTCGCGTCGCGGCGGCACCGGTCCGTTCCCGCTCAGCCGTGTCCGCGATCGCGGCCTTGGACTGCTCCATTTCAGCGATGTCGCCACGAAGGTCCTCCGACTTCCGGCGCTCCTCGTCAAGCATCCCGCTCGCTTGCGCCAGCGAAGCCTCGGCTCTGGCGCGATCCCCGGCGGCTTTGGCTTCCAGCTGTTCAATTTGCGCTCGCGCTTGCGCTAGGTCGCGCGCCATCTGTTCGGTTCGCTCCCGTTCGAGGCGAGCAGCGGGCATCTGTATAAAGACATGGTCGATGGTTTCGCTGATCCGCGCGCGGACATCTTGCGCAATCCACCGCAATGCCTCGAGCGTGCGGGCTGCCACAAGTTCGTTGCGCAAACGGTCCTCGCTGGCGTCGTCGGCGGCTGCCATGCTTGTCTTCAGCACTTCGATCTGCTTGCGCGTCTCAGCGAGCGCACTCTCCAGAGAGGCACTCCTGGCGCGCTCCTCCTCCATCGCTCGGTGCTCTTGGCCAGCCAATTCCGTTGCAGCTGCTGCCTGAGCACGAGCTGCCTCGACCTGTGCTTCGGCAGCGTTGAGATCCGGTTTGGGCAATTCGCCGTTCGTGGGTGCGTCGGTTGATGCCGTGCTGGCAGGAATCTCCAAGGGGCGTGAAAGATCGGGAAGGGAGTAGCTATCGGCCCGCGAAACAGCGGGGGCGCTTTCGACCGGCTTTTGTCTCGTCAACGCATAGCCAAGCGGCACGGCCAGACAAATTGCGGCGACGCTCAAGCGTAACAAGGGGCTCGTTCTGCGAACACGGGGAGGTAAGGCCAAAGCATCGGGCAGGTCCTCGCGCGAGTTCTCGCCCGCTTCGGGCGTCGTGTTGAGATAATCCTTTCGCACCCCGGACTTACCGGAGTTTAGACCCTGAACATCCGGGGCTGGGGGGACGGCGGCCCGGGAAGAAGCCGGCTTGGCTGCACGATTGCGTGGGCGATCCCAGGCCCAAGAAGCCTCATCGAGGGGAATAGGCGTACTTTCGCTCAGGTAGCCATACTGGTGACGCCGTCTCGCTGCGATGAGGATACGCCGGACCACAAGGAAGAAGCCGACCAATACAAATATTGTCATCCCGCCCAGGAGAGCGAGACCTGTGTCGTCTGCGTAAAACCCGGCAAGATCTGACATCGCGGTACCTGCGCGGTTTCCGATGTAACTTTAAGCTCGTGAAGCGGTGTGTGGCTCCTCGCCCTGGCTAACTGCCTGCCTTCGAAGCTGTCATCGCTTCGGCCCCAGTACTGGGGGAATTTTGGCGATGCATGGCTGGGCGCCGGTCGAAAGCCAGCTCGCGCCTCTCCATCCTCAACGTCCCGGGGAGTTCTCCCACGGTGCGCGCCATGCCACCATTTCGGAGTCTGGGACGCTCCATTGTAAAGCTAGGTCACAGACCTCGGTGGTCAACCATCTGGGCGACAGTTCGGCCATGCAAAATGGCCATCGCGGTGCCCGGCACGAGCGCCAAGACTCCCGCGGCTACCTCATCAAGCTCGACGAACTGGTGACGATGCCGAAATCGGCAGGCCATTTGGTCCTGCTGCTGAGAGAGGATCTGGCGGATCTCAGTAGATCGTCATGAGGATCGGCAGGTAACTGCCTGCTCGCAGTTGTTCGATTGCTTCAATGGCGGGATAGGCTGCGGGGAAGTACAGTCCATCCTGGAAGTTGCGCTTGAGCGCTTTCGGGGAGAAGACAACTTCGGCAGAGTCCGTATATTGGGACAGTTTCGGCCAGAACAGCGGCGTATAGCGCGCATAGGAATCGTATTGCGAGCCGAAGATCGTCTTCAGGTGTTCGGCCTCTTTGGCTGCCGTGATGACCAAGATCCAATAGCTGAAAAATCCCAGCGCCAGAGCGACGGCGATCGATCCATGGATCAATCCGATCCCAGCTGCTCCAAGCGTAGAAAAGAGATAGAGCGGGTTTCTGGTCAACGAGTAGGGGCCGGAGGTAATCAACTCCAGATTCTTCTTTGAACCGATATAGAGAATGCTCCACATTCTGCCAACGAAGCAGGTGAGGACCAGGCCGAGACCCGCCATCTGGATCAGTTCATGTACGCCCCCACCCAATCCGGGGTGCGAAAACAGGATAACAGTTGCAGCAACCAGCCCCGCTGCCCGAGCGGCGTTTATTCGCATCCTTTGATTGACTGACTGAACTCTCATCGAGGCCCCCGGGAATGAAGAGGCCGCGTTTCTGGGCTCCGCATTTTGACGGCACCCCCCGATATGCGGCTCGCTTGCGCTTGCCAGGCTTTGCTGGCCGTGCGGTTGAACAGGAGGGGTATCGATCATTGGATCGTCTCCTCGGTAAGCTGAAGGAAGACGTCCTGGAGCCGCCCGCCCTCGGCCTCGAAGGCGAGAATCGGCATCTCGGCGCGGATCAGGACGTTCGGGATTTCGTTGTTGAGATGGCGGCTTGGAGGTGTTTTGGTCGGATCAAGAAGCTCGACGCGCAGCCAGCCCGCGTCTCCGTTGACAAAATGTCCCGTGATAGGCTGCAGAATGGTCGTCAGGATGCGGATGGAGGTCGCTTCTGTGTCGATCGTTCCGCCTGCGCGCCGGCCGGGTTCTTGGCTTCCTCGGCCCAAACGGCGCTGCAGGCAAAACGCCTTTCGTGACCCATAGGACTTGTTAGGGTCTTCGGGCACGAAGACGTGAGCAGACGAGCCGGGCGCTACGGCGACACTTCCGCGAGACATTCAGTGCAGGCTCCCTCGTGCCTGCCAGCACGCTTTCAGGTTGACGCGCCTATTTATCGCTGCAGTCGTTAGGCTTTACGATTCGGCAGTTGAGCTGACTCGCTTGCGACGGGATTACCCCTTTTTGCGAAGGGGCCTCGTTCGTGATGTCCGACATCAACGCCAGAGTGGGCTTAACCGACAGCGGGATTTCGGCTCATTGTAGCGCTTGAAGGAAGTCGTCGCCGAGCAGGCGCTGGAGCTGCGGCTGCAAAAAGGCATGATCGCGACGGGAGCGACGACGGTCCCCGGAACGGCGCCACCTCCCGCTGGGGGCGTCCGGAACTTCGCATGAGCCGCTACGGCTTTCGGTTAGGCCGGCAAAGCCGTTTTGGGCTATCGGTCCGCCGGCGCGCTTTGTCCTATCTTGGGTTTCCAACGTCGGGCAACGGTCGCTCAGGCTGCCTTAGCCAGCCTACGCTCCGCTGGGTAGCGCGGCGCGTGGGTTCCGCAACACTTGCCATTGGTGGATCGCAGTGCTGCAGGCGAAGCTCGCGCAAATACGTACAGCCGCACACCGCCGCAGAGCCACTAGGAGTAACCCAACTCGGCGCCGCGGCAGAGGCGGCAAAGCGGCACCGCTGCTTGTCTGGTCGACTCCAGTGTTGGTGCTCCGTGAAAGCCGATGAGGTCATATGAAGGAGGTCCCCCCATGAAACCTGTTCGTTACTGCCTGGCGCCCGGCGCGTTCGTCCTCGTGCTTGCCGGGGCGACCGGCGCGTCGGCCGCGGAACAGCCGATCGCCTGCAAGAAGGTGCCGTTGGTGGTGCGGGACATGTTCCACAAGGATTTTCCCGTCGCCAAGGTCAAGGCATGCGCCCGCGAGGTCGAGAACGGAGAACTGGTTTTCGAGATAGCAAGCGTCGAGGGCGCAATGACGCGCGATGTGCTCTACCATAAAGACGGCAAGGTCATCGTCGTCGAGGAATCAATTCCGATGGAAGCGGTGCCTCAATCGGTGCGTGCGGCCGTTGATACGAAATTCGCAGGTGGAAAGATCAAGCTTGCGGAGAAGCTGATGCGCGACGGCAAGGTGAGTTACGAGTTCCAGATAAGCTACAAGGGCAAGAACGTTCAGCCCGTCTTCGATCCGGATGGAAAGGAAGTGAAGGGCTGATGGGCGAAACTCTTGCACTGAAGGGTCGCTGACATAGCTTCAATCAGCCTGAGAGAAGAAACAAGTCCGGCGCAGGCAGACGGGCTTGCGGACCTCACTCGAGTTCAGCAGAAGGCAGCCGTCAACAAGCGCCGGACATCCGGACGATCGAACCTACCTGCCTAACTTCACGTGTCCGCCGAATTGGAGCGTCGCGCGCACACTGAAGGTGTGCGTTCTCTCGTCCTCAGCATTCTCCGCGAATGTGTAGGCGGCGCCGAGGTTCCATTTCGCCGCGCCGGACGGCGCGTCTTCTTCTTCCCCAGACGCATAAATTACTTCGAAATCCGCCAATTGCTCGCGGGTGTCCGGACCGTCGGCGACAAAGTTCCGCTGATGCGTGTAGGTGGCTATGTAGGTCATAGGTTGCACTTCCAGCGCGACAGATCCGGTGAGAAGCAGAGCGTCGTCCGGACCGCCATCGAAATGCTTAAGGTAGGCCGATTCGCCGAGAAGCCTCAGTGTGTTCCCGTTGAGGTCGAAGCTTCCAGTGGCGGCAGCAAGGTAGGCCAATTCATTGCCGGTCCCCGGCAGCGGTTCCTCTTCTTCTTCCTCCTCCTCCTCCCCTGTGTCGACGGCCAGCCCGGGCTTCTGGTATCGGATGCCAAGGCGATAGCCGAATTCACCGTCCTTGTAACAATCGCCCTTTTCCGCCCCTTTGCAGCCATCAAGGGTAACTGAGAATGAGGATAAACCGGTGGTGTTGCCGGCACCGCCATCCGCCAGCGCGAGCCGTCCACGGTTGGTAAAGAGCGACTCGCTGAGGAACGTCCGGTCGGTCGTAAATACCGTCGCGGCCAGGGCATGGTTCAGCCCAAAGCCCTCGAAGCCAACAACAGCTTCGCCACCCAGACGTTCGTCAGCGTCGAAAACAGACGCCAGATCCGGGGCGTGTATCCCCGGCAGGGCTTCGCTGGCCAGGCTGAACACCGTGTCGAACTTTCCGGCCCTCACGGTCAGGGGATCGACCTTAGTGAGAGCGTAGAGCTCACCGACATAGGTGCCGATCCCTTGAAAGGCCGCATCCTCCCCGGGTTCCGGGTCGACCACGGGCTCGGTAACGATGGCACTCACGAACCGAAGATAATCCGTCGGCGCGTAGAAAAGATCGAGTTCGAACTTCGGAAACAACACATTGGACCTCAGGAAAGACGGATGTGCGCCAAATATCCAGTCGTTCTGCAACTCCGCGGTAGCCTCGTACCCCGCGCAGGGCGCGGCGCATTCTTCGGCCAGAGCCGGTATCGTTTCTTCGGCCAGAGCCCGTTCGTGCTCCTCCGCCAGTGCAGAAGCCGAAGAGTACAGCAGCCATATGCCACTAAGCGCTAAGATAAAAAGGCGAATGACCGTCGAGCCCCCATGAGATGCACCACGCGTCGATGATATCCGATGAGTCCACTGCGGCAACTGCGATTTCGTCATTTTGTCCCTTACAAACGCGGCTTGTCTCATACAAACGCAAACGTGTCGCATCTCTACAACACTTCTTCGCTATTCCGCGCCCGGTACGCTCCCCCAAGGACCGCCGGCGCAGCAAATTGGCGGTCCCGCTTCGCCTTCCTCGAATGAATATTCGGGCACTCCCCGACCGAGGCAAATTGCGCCAGAGCACGTCCAGCCTTTCGCTGGAAACAGACACACGCGCATGCAACCGACGCGAGCACTCACGGCGTGAGTGGCTATCCTAATAAATTTGTATGAACTATTTCTCTACTCCAAAAGTTAGAGACCCGCCGGATATACGGTAATAGCGCCTTGCAATATTGATTAATTATGCGGCGCCCTCCCGCATGATACGCTTTGGGACTGTCTCTGATCTGTCGCAGGCGCGCTTTCGCGCGCCGCGGAATCGCGGGGGGTTGCCGTGCTGCAAACGCTCGTCAAGCTGAGTCTCGAATTTCGGCATCTGGTCCTAGCAGCCGCGCTACTCTTGGTAGCGGCGGGTGCCGTTCTGCTTCCCAAAGCCAAAACCGATGCTCTTCCCGAGTTCGGGGCGCCGGTCGTGGAGGTGCAGACCGAGGCGCTCGGCTTGTCGACAGGCGAAGTGGAAAGCCTGGTGACCATCAATCTCGAAGAGATTCTGACCGCGACGCCCTTCCTCAAATCAATTCATTCCAAGTCGGTGCCGGGGATGGCTTCGGTGTTGCTCACCTTCGAGCCCGGCATGGATCCGATGAAAGCCCGACAAATGGTGCAGGAGCGTCTTACGATGGCTTGGGCCCTGCCCAATGTCTCGAAGCCGCCCACCATGCTGCAGCCGAAGTCGGCGGCAGGCCGTGCCATGATCGTCGGACTGTCGTCCAAGACCGTGTCGCTGATCGACATGTCGGTGCTGGCCCGATGGACGATGACGCCGAAGCTGCTCAGCGTGCCGGGCGTCGCCAACGTCGCGATCTGGGGCCAGCGCGCTCGCCAGCTTCAGGTGCAAATCCAACCTCAGCGCCTCGAATCGGCCGGCGTCTCGCTCGATGAGGCCGTAGAGAGCGCCGGGGATTCGCTCTGGGTCTCGCCGCTCAGTTATCTGGAAGCGTCAGTACTCG
Organism: Mesorhizobium sp. WSM3873; assembly: GCF_001672445.1. NCBI lineage: Bacteria > Pseudomonadati > Pseudomonadota > Alphaproteobacteria > Hyphomicrobiales > Phyllobacteriaceae > Mesorhizobium > Mesorhizobium sp. WSM3873. Next base: position 142,182 of record NZ_LYTM01000034.1, read on the forward strand.
GAAGCGGAGGCTGGATCGACACGCCGAACCAGAGGCTCGGCATCCAGCATGTGCAACCGATCAGCAAGGCCAGCGACCTGACGAAGGTTGCTGTCCCGTCTTCCGCGCTCAGGCTAGGAGACGTGGCCGAGGTCGTCGAAGGCCATCCGCCGCTGATCGGCGATGCGATGATCAACGGACAGCCTGGCCTCATCCTCGTTGTCGAGAAGCTTCCCAACGTCGACACCAAAGCGGTCGTAGCGGGGGTCGAAGCTGCGCTCGCGGAGTTGAGCCAAGGCATGCCGGGCATCGACATCGACGCCTCCCTCTACCGCGCCTCCGACTATGTCGACAGCGCCTTGGCCAATCTGGTCCGGATGGTGATCGCCGCCATGGTGGTCGTGTCCGTAGCCCTCTTCCTGTCCTTGACGCCGGTCGGCGCGGCGAGCATCGCCGTCGTCGCGATCGTCCTGTCGTATGTCGCGGCACTTGTCGCTCTCTATTTCAGCAGCCCGATCTTCAACCTGATCCACCTGGCCGGCCTCGCGGCCGCGCTTTCCCTCGTGGTCGACACTGCGGTAGTGGCTGCCGAGGCCATCGGGCGGCGCCTCCGCGCCGGTGGCGGCCGTCCGCTCGCCGCGCCTCTATTCGATGCGATCGGCGAGATCGGCAAGCCAATGATCTATGCAGCGGTGATCGGTCTGCTGGCGGTTGCTCCGATTCTCGGACTCGACGGCGAAACCGCGGCATTCTTCCGGCCGCTGGCTCAGGCCTATGGCGTCACGGTGGCCGCTGCCATGGTCGTCGTGCTCTTGGCGGCGCCCGCCCTCGCGATGGTTTTTTTCCGTTCGGGCAGCGCAGCAGGAAACAGGTCCGAACCTGTGGTGGCGCGGCTGTTCGGTGCGGCCTATGGGCGGCTGCTGGGGAGGTTCTCGGCGACGACCGGTCCTGCCTATGCGATCGTGGGTCTCGGAGCGTTGGCGCTACTCGCGGCGACGCCCGCCCTGAAGTGGTCGCCGTCGCCGTCCTTTGACGAAGGCACCGTCCGCGTTTCGTTCAAGGCCGCGCCGGGTGCATCCTTGCCCGCCATGATCCGCACGATGGCGCGACTGGAATCCGAAGTCCGCGCAATCGATGGAGTCAGCTCTGTCGCTGGCCATCTCGGCAGGGCCATCACGGGCGACCAGGTCACCGGCATCGAATCCGGGCAGCTCTGGATTGGGCTCGACGAGCGGGGGAACCGAGCCGCCGCACTGTCGCAAATTCGCGACACGATGGAAGGCTTCGCGGACCTCGAGGTGAAGGTTGAAGGCTATCTGGCCAGTACGGCCGGGCGGATCTTCGCCGACGCCGGCGAACCAGTGGTGGTCCGCATCGAAGGGGCCGAGACGGCCGTGCTTGAAGAGCAGGCAAAGCTCGTCGCGGCGAGAATCGCCGCCGTTGACGGCATCAACTCCGTACGCATCGACAAGAACGCTTTCTCGCCCGAAATCGAGGTCAAGGTCGACGTTGCGGAGGCTGCCGCACGTGGACTGAAACCGGGAGACATCCGGCGCGCGGCAGCGACGGTCTTCGCCGGGCTCGAGGTTGGCAATCTGTTCGAGCAGCAAAAGGTCTTCGAAGTGGTCGTTTGGGGGGCTCCCAACGCACGAAGCAGCATCGCCGACGTCGAGAATCTTCTGATCGAAACGCCTGATCGCCCGCATACACGCCTTGGCGATATCGCCGAGGTGCGGATGGTGCCGCAGTTGAGCACCATCGAGCGTGACGGCGTCACGCGCAGCATGGACGTTCACGCCAGCGTCGCAGGCCGCAGCGTCACGGCAGTGGCGGAAGACGTGGCGGCAGAGCTCAAGAAGGTGCAGCTCCCCTTCGAATACCATGCCTACGTTCGGGGCGAGTATGCCGAGAGCCGTGCAGCCATGCTGCAGGTGACGCTCTTCGCAGCGTCGGCGGCAGTGCTGATCTTCTTCCTGCTGCAGGCGGCGCTGCAAAGCTGGCGACTGGCGACCGGCATGTTCCTTTCGCTGGTGGCAGTGTCGGGTGGCGTCGCGGCGATCCTCGTGGCGGTAACGGGCACCGTTTCGGTTGGGGCGCTTGCCGGACTTCTCGCCGTCCTCGGGCTTGCACTCCGCAACGGTCTGGTTCTGGCCAGCCGCGTCGATCAGACCCGGGAGGGTGACGAATCCTGGCCGGACCATGTCGCGGCGGCCGCGCGCGAGCGCTTCGCGCCCATGCTGACGAGCACGCTGGTCACCTGCCTCGCCTTCCTTCCCGCAGTGGTCATGGGCAGCGCCGCTGGTCTGGAGATTTTGCATCCAATGGGATGGGTCGTGATCGCAGGCGCAGTCATTTCAGTCCTGATCAATCTGTTCGTCCTACCGGCCATGATGCTCCATTCCGGCCCGGTTTCACGACGCCTTGGAGGAGTTGCACATGCTTCGCAATAGGCTTTTTCTTAAGTCATCCCTCGTCGCCGGTGTGGCTTTCGTCGTGGTAGCCACGGGACCCCTCGCGGCCGCGGAGTCGCCCGCAGGCGCGCCTGCCAAGCTGGTAGAGGTCGCAGGTTCCCCATTTCCACGCGTGGTTCTGACCGAACAGGCTGCCAAACGACTGAGCATCCAGACCGAAGCGCTGCGGGAGGAGACGGCCAAGCGGTGGATGATGATGAACGCCCAGGTCGAGATTGCGAGCTTTGAACCGTCGGTGAATGCAATTACGGAGACGGCTTCCATCGCGCCGGCCGGTGAAAGCGGCCAAGCACGGCAATCCCTGATCAAGGTGCCTGTGGACGCGGCGAGCCAGATGTTGATCGCGGTTGTCGACGACGAGGATGACGAGGACGAGACCGGCGACCACGACGAGTTTGCCGAGATTTTCGGCGTCGCCAACCCGGCGGACGAGGATAAGGACGGTCTAGTGGTCGTGCTGCTGACCGGCCAAGGCCGCTCCGGTAAATATTACACGGCGCGGCCGGTGGCGGTGAAGGACCGGGACGACGGGCGGTTCTTTGAATTCCTCGAGGCAAGCAGCGGCGTCAAGCCAGGCGATCATGCGTTCGTGGCGATGAAGGCGCCGGAGAGCGGCAGCATGGCGAAGATCGTGCCCTACTCGTCGGTTGTCTATGACGAGCACGGGGACAGCTGGCTCTACTCCAATCCGGAGCCGCTCGTCTTCGTCCGCCAAAAAGTGGCTGTCGAGCGCGTCCTTGGCGACATAGCAGTGCTGTCGGACGGACCAGCGCGCGGTACGCCGGTCGTGTCGGTCGGCGCGGTCGAGCTGATGGGGGTTGAATTGAAGTTTGGCGGCCACTGAGCGGGCGTGAAAGACATTCCGTCGCTTGCGAACGCCTGAGTTAGCCGGCGTCCAATCATCCGAACAAAGGACAGGGCCATGTTCCGCTGGATCATCGGCACGAATCTGAAATACCGGTATCTGGTACTGGCCGCGGCAGCGCTGATGGTGCTGCTGGGTCTGGACGTGTTCCGCAAGATGCCCGTGGACGTCTTCCCCGAATTCTCCCCGCCGCTGGTGGAGATTCAGACCGAGGGTATCGGCATGTCGACCGCCGAGGTCGAGGAGCTGATCACCATTCCCCTCGAGGATGCACTGCGCGGCACACCGGAACTCGACGTCATCCGCTCGAAGAGCGTGATGTCGCTGTCCTCCATTGTCATGATCTTCAAGCGGGGAACCGACATCATGCACGCCCGGCAGCTCGTCCAGGAGCGCGTGCAGCTTGCGTCGGCCAGACTGCCGTTCGGCTCGAGCCCGCCCGTCATGCTGCAGCCCTTGTCGTCGACCAGCAGGACCATGAAGATCGGCCTTTCGTCGAAGGAGCTCACTCAGCTCGACCTGTCGATGACCGCCTATTGGAAGATCCGCTTCCGCCTGCTGCGCGTGCCCGGCGTCGCCAACGTGGCGATGTGGGGCGAAAAGCTCAAACAGCTGCAGATCCAGGTCGATCCCGCACGCATGCTGAAACACGGCGTGACGCTGAACGAGGTCATGGAGGCTTCGGCCGATGCGCTGGACTTCGGCCTGCTGCCGATGTCGAGCTCAGCCAAGAGCCAGACCGTAGGCTTCATCGACACTGACAACCAGCGGTTGTATGTCGGCGCCGACATAGCGTCCAGCGTGAAGCTGGAGGACGTCAAGAGAATTCCGGTCGAGTCAAAGGCCGGCGAGCGACTGGTACTGGCGGACTTTGCCGACGTCACCTGGGGGGAACCGCTGCCGATCGGCGACGCTGTGATCAATGACGGTCCCGGCATGATGCTGATCGTCGAGAAGTTCCCGTGGGCGAATACGCTGGAGGTCACGCGCGGCGTCGAGGCCGCCTTCGCCGAAATGAGGGACGGCCTCAAGGGCATCGACGTCGACCTGCAGATCTTCCGCCCGGCGACGTTCATCGAGCTCTCGATCCATAATCTGACAATGGCCTTGCTGGTGGGATCGGTCCTGGTCGTCTGCGTTCTCGGCGCCTTCCTGTTCGAGTGGCGGGTGGCGCTCATCAGCCTGCTGGCGATTCCGCTCTCCCTGGTCGCGGCGGGACTTGTTCTCTACTGGCTCGGAACGACCATCAACACGATGGTGCTGGCCGGCTTCGTCGTGGCGGTGGGATCGGTGGTGGACGACGCTATCATCGACGTTGAAAACATCACGCGGCGATTGCGCGAGAATCGCCGCAGCGGCGCTGGCAAATCGGTGGCATCAGTTATCCTGGAAGCATCGCTCGAGATCCGCAGCCCGATCGTCGCCGCGACCCTCATCATCGTCATCTCGGTCGTCCCTGTGTTCTTCATGGGTGGTCTGTCGGGCACTTTCTTCGTACCGCTGGCGACGTCCTATTCCATCGCGCTCCTCGCTTCGATGGCCGTGGCGCTGACGGTGACGCCGGCACTCTGCCTTATCCTGCTTCAAGGAGCGCCGATCGAGCGCGTCTCGCCGCTTGTCGGGCGGTTGCAGCGAGGCTATGCCGCCATGCTGTCGCGGATCATCGCGGCTCCTCGCACGATCTTTGGGATCACCGCGTTCGTCGTGGTCGCGGGATTGGCCGTTTGGCCGCTGCTCGGAACCTCGCTCCTGCCCTCCTTCAAGGAACGTGACTTCCTCATGCACTGGCTGACGCCGCCCGGGACATCGCATGCAGAGATGTACCGGATGACGGTGGCTGCCAGCAAAGAACTGAGATCCATTCCCGGGGTGCGCAACTTCGGCGCTCACATCGGCCGGGCGCTGGTGGCCGACGAGGTGGTGGGCATCGACTTCACGGAGAACTGGATCAGCGTCGATCCGAAGGTCGATTATGACGAGACCCTGAAAGCGGTTCAGGACACGGTCGGCGGCTATCCCGGTATCTATCGCGACGTCCAGACCTACCTTCGCGAGCGCGTGAAGGAAGTGCTCACCGGGTCGGGCGAGTCGATAGTGGTTCGGATTTTCGGGCCTGACGCGGCGATGTTGCGGGAGCAGGCGGTGAGGGTCCGCGACGCCCTGACCGGCATCGAGGGCCTGATTGACCTACACGAGGAGCCGCAGAAGACGGTACCGCAAATTCAGGTCACCGTGGATATCGCCAAGGCGGCTTCCAGGGGTCTCAAGCCCGGCGATGTTCGTCGCGCTGCTGCCGTGATCTTCGCCGGTCACGAGGTGAGCGACGTTCATCGCATCGGAAAGGTGTATGACGTCATGGTATGGTCGACGCCCAAATCGCGGCGCGGCCTTGACGACGTACAGAACGTTCTCCTGGATACCCCCGACGGCGGTCAGGTCCGGCTCGGCGACGTTGCCGAAGTCAAGATTGCCCCGGTGGCCAGCACCATAAAACGTGAGAACGCCTCGCGCCGCCATGACGTGCATGCCAACGTGCGCGACCGCGACCTGGGCTCGGTCGTCCATGAGGTTGAGGAGCGCCTGGCCAAGTTCGAGTTTCCGCTCGGCTATCATGCCCAGCTGCTGGGCGAGGCGGCGGAACGCAGGGCTGCGCAAAGCAGGCTCGTCTATGCCTCTGTTGTCGCCGCGGTCGTGATCTTCATGCTGCTGCAGGCCTCCTTGAGAAGCTGGAGGCTCGCTGCCCTGGTTTTCCTGTCACTGCCGGCCGCTATGGTCGGCGGGGTCATCGCCGCGTATCTGGGCGACGGCATCATCTCGCTAGGCGGCCTCGTGGGGTTCCTGACGGTGTTGGGCATCGCGGCCCGCAACGGGGTGCTTCTGATCCACCATTTCCTGTATCTGGAGCGCGAGGAGGGCGAGCCCTTCGGACCGGAACTTGTCCTGCGCGGCGCGCGTGAACGCCTTTCGCCCATTCTCATGACGACGCTGGCGACCGGTCTTGCGCTCGTCCCCCTGGTTGTCACCGGCAACATTCCCGGGCAGGAAATCGAACATCCGATGGCTATCATCATTCTGGGCGGGCTGATCACGTCAACGCTTCTGAACCTCTTCGTCGTGCCTGCCATCTATCTCAGACTCGGTTCGCTGCAGGCGCGATCGCCGGCGCGGACCACAGGTCTCGGCCTGGAACCATCTCCCCTTTGATGCAAAGCCCGAGATTTAGACCAGAACGTTCGTGACTCTACCGCATCCAATCCACCGGCTATACCGTTGGCGATCATCTCGATCGCGCAGCGAAAGAGCATGACAACTTACAAAACTCGGAGGACTTGGAGCAGCAAGGAAAGCGTCCGTGTTCACAAAGCAGGCGGACAGAGCCGGGGCTAGCCGGCGGGGGCTAGGAAACGAAATACGGCACCGGCTGACGACAAATATACGCTCCTGCCGCTATGATGGGGCACGCATCCATAGGTGAAGCAGCGTCGCTAATTCCCGCGCGGTCTGGGTTTTGGTCCTGGTAGGCTTTCGCACGGATTTGCGGCCAATCTGGCGATTCGCGGATCTCTTAGCCAGACAGTCTTCTTTCTTCTTTCTAGAATCTCGTTGCGGCCCACATCGACGGCCGATTGGCCTTTCGCGGCAAGGGCATAGTCGGCTCGGTTCGTGCGATAGTCTTCCTTTTGGATGGACATCTTTTTCCTCCCGGTCCGCGGCTCCCTCCACTAGCCTGGACGCAGAACACTAGCTGCCGATGCATGGCAGGAGTCTACAAATTGAGGATTGTATTAAAATGATACACTCCACCCGCTCGTCTCACGCGCACGCCACCCAGCATTGCCCTGAACCGGCCTGTATGCCGCGCCTATTATCCTCGTCCTCGCTTTCGGGATGCTGTTCCGGACCGCATCGTCCGCTTGCTTTTCAACGTGCGCTTGGCAGCCTTGGTCATAGCCGTGGAAAGTTTCTTGCGCATTTGCCGGGGCGGCAACAAGGCCGGGTTGTCGCCGTGCAAGATGGTCACACCACAGCACCGGCTCCCAGGCGGGCAAGCAGGGTGAGTTATGCTATATACGTCGCGTTCTTGGTCGGATACGAGCCGATGGATCAGGAAAGACTTCTGGCCGCAGTCCTCCTAGCTGATGTCGTGGGCAGCACGCCGCTCTATGAGCGCATCGGCGACGATGCCGCTCTGCAGCAGATCTCGGATTGCCTCGACGCGATACGCGAGATCGTCGCCCGGCACGGCGGTGACTTCATTTACTCGAAGGGCGATGACGTGCTCAGCCTGTTCGACAGTTCGGAGGCGGCGCTGAGGGCCGTCTTCCAAATCAGCAGCGAACTGACGAAAGGGCCGTTGCACGCCCGGATCGGATTGCATTTCGGGGCGGTCATTCGCGCGCGGGGCGCGGTATTCGGAGACGTTATCAATGTCACCGCAAGGTTGTCCACCACGGCCAACCCCGGGGAGGTGCTGATCAGCCAGAGCTTCTTCGAAGCCCTTTGTGCGGATAGCCGCAGTGCCTTGCGGCTCCTCGACAAAATGGCTTTCAAGGGAAAGCAAGAACTCTTCGATGTCTATACCCTGGGGAGCGAGGATCGGGCCCTCAGTACGCAGATCGTCAGCCGGGGCACCGTTATCGAGAGACGCTCCGCCCCGCCGCGGCAGATCAATCTGGTCATCCGCTATGGAGATCAGTTGCGATCCTGCCGAAACAACGAATTGGTGACGATCGGCCGATCCCCGGAATGCAACATCGTCATCCAGCGGCCCTGGGTCTCAAGGCACCACGCGACCTTCACCATTTCGAATGGCAAGGCGGTGCTTATCGAGCGAAGCTCGTCGGGCACATTTGTGTCGATGGGACCCGACCATGAAGTATTCGTGCGCCGCGAAGATATTCTTCTCTTCGGCTCCGGCGTCATCTCGCCTGGACGCAGATCGTCCCTCGACGACGCCGAAATCCTTTACTACGAAATTACCTCAGACTGGCCCGGCCCGGCTTGACCGTTGCCGCATGCTGCCGGATCCAGCGCCGCGCGCTTGCAGAATCGGAAGTTCATTCAATCAAATGAAACAATGGCAATTGGCTCCCCGGGCCGGATTCGAACCAGCGACCAACCGGTTAACAGCCGGTTGCTCTACCACTGAGCTACCGGGGAACGGAGGCTCTGACGTGAGTGGCGCAGCCTATAGCAAACACCTTTCGGCTTTGCAAAGCAGCAATTCGCAATTTTTCTGCAGTTTTTCGTGCGGCGATTTGTGGCATCGCTTCGGCGTGCCCACATATGAGCGGCTTGACACCGGCATGGAACAATGCGGCTGGTCGTCCTTTGGTATTTATGACATCGGCCGCGCAGATGGGATCTGGCTTTGAATGACGGCAACTGACGACGATAACCCGCCGGCGCGCAAGATCACGGTCTTCGGCCGCGACTTCTCCATGCCGCGCTCGCGGGGATTGCGGATCGCGATCGGCGTGCTGCTCACAATCGGCGGGATTCTGGGCTTTCTGCCGATTCTCGGTTTCTGGATGGTTCCGATCGGCCTGCTGGTCCTGTCCTACGAATTCGCACTGGTGCGTCGTCACAGGCGCCGCTTCGTGGTCTGGTGGGAACGCCGCCGCCGGCCGGATTGAGAGCTTTGCAGGGAGAGAGTCCGGCAGGTGCCGGCGACACCATCGGGATCGGCCGCAAGCAATCGGCAACCACTGCCTTCGATGAGGAATGGGAAAGCATCGGGAATGACTTGCCGGTGCTTGACGACCTTTCACCGCCAACATATTGAGTTGCCCCGGAACGCCGGGAGCATGGAAGGCCTCGTGGCGGAGTGGTTACGCAGAGGACTGCAAATCCTTGCACCCCGGTTCGATTCCGGGCGAGGCCTCCAATGCCCGGGCTCCGGCGCTGTCGCGCCGGGGCGCTAGGTTCCGGTCGAATTGGCCCGCGTCATTTGCCTGGAAAATCGGATCGGGCGCGGGGCACGAATTGGGCGCGGGAAGCGGGTTGGTTGGGACATGAACGCTGATTTCTCCGAACGCCGCGTGAAGATGGTCGATGGCCAGATCCGCACCACCGATGTGACCAGCGCGCCGCTGATCGAAGCGATGCTTTCCGTGCCGCGCGAGGCTTTTGTCGGCGCCGGGCAGCGGGACCTGGCCTATATCGACGAGGACATCCGCGTCACCGATGGCGTCAGTGGCGGCGGTGCCCGCTATCTGATGGAACCGTCACCGCTCGCCAAGCTTTTGCAACTGGCCGAAATCAGCGACACCGATTCGGTGCTCGATGTCGGCTGCGGCACCGGCTATTCGGCCGCGCTGCTTTCCCGAATCGCAAAATCGGTGGTCGCGCTCGAAAGCGACCCGGCGCTTGCCGAAGCGGCGAAGTCGACCCTTTCGGCACTGGATTGCCAGAACACCACCGTAGTGATCGGGCCGCTACCGCAGGGTCATGCCGCCGCGGCACCCTATGACGTCATCTTCATCGGCGGCAGCGTCGAGGAGGTGCCCGCGGCATTGCTCGGCCAGCTCGCCGAGGACGGACGGCTGGTTGTGGTCGAGGGGCAGGGCAACTCTGGCGTTGCGCGTCTTTTTGTCAAGGCCGGGGGGGTTGTAACCGGCAGACGCGCATTTAATGCGGCAATTAAGCCACTACCGGGGTTCGAACGTGCTCATGCGTTCGAATTTTGAGCGGTTTTGCCTTGCAGCGAAGGCGCTGTCATGATCGCTTGCGCTTGAACAATCGTTGCTGATTTGCTTCACGTGCATTTTCGGGGGCTGTCAGCGGGGGACGATAAACACGCGGCGCTAGCTGATCCGGATGGAAAAGGTGCGCGGCGTGGTTCCCATGCAAACGAATGAGGGATAATACGTGCCGCCCCTACACAAGACTTTTCTATCAGCCATACTTGTTTCGGCGACCGCGCTTTCGCCGCTGGCAGCATCCGCCGAAACTATCACCGGCGCGCTCGCCAAAGCCTATCAATACAATTCCCAGCTGAATTCCGCCCGCGCGGGCACCCGTGTCACCGACGAGGGCGTGGCCATCGCCAAGTCCGGCTACCGCCCGACGATCAGGGGATCGGCAAGCATCGACTACACCAGCAGCCGCAACAACAACCTGGGTCAAACCTTAAATATCACTACGGGCAATTTCGGGGTTGAGATCGACCAGACGCTGTTCGACGGCTTTCAAACCAAGAACAATGTCGCCGCCGCCGAAGCGCAGGTCAGGGCCTCGCAAGAAAGTCTCCGCAACACCGAAGAGAACATCCTGTTCAACGCGGCAAGCGCCTACATGGATGTGATTCGTGATCGCCAGATCGCGGTCCTGACCGCACAGAACCTGCAATTCCTGACCGAGCAGGCGCGCGCCGCGCGGTCGCGCTTCGAGGTCGGAGAGGGCACCCGCACCGACGTCGCACAGGCCGATGCCTCGCGGGCGACCGCGGTGGCGCAACTCGCCAGCGCTCGCGCGACGGCGCTGGCGAGCGCTGCGACCTACCACCAGATCATCGGCGACGAGCCGGGCAAGCTCAAGGCGGCCGCGCCGGTTGGAAAGCTGCTGCCGGGAAGCCTCGATTCGGCCTTCACCATTGCCGCCGCGGAGCATCCGGCCATCCTTGCCACCGAGCATCTCGTCGACGCCGCGGCCTTTTCGGTTAAGTCGGCCGAAGGGGCGCTTTTGCCGCAGCTTTCCGCCAGCGCCGGGATTTCGAGCCAGTATCGCAACACCTCGCCCGGCGTTTTTGCATCGGCGGGTTCCGAAGGAACGACCAATTCGGCCAATATCGGTGCAACGCTTACCGTGCCGATCTATTCGGGCGGGCGCACCTCTGCGCTGGTTCGCCAATCGAAGGAATCGCTCAGCCAGGCCCGCATCGAGGTCGACGTCAGTCGCGACCAGGTGCGCCAGGCCGTGGCTTCGGCGTGGACGCAATACACCGCCGCGCGCGAAAGCGTGGATGCCAACAGGCAGGTGATCGCCGCCGCGCAACTGGCGCTCAACGGCGTCATCGAGGAACGCAATGTCGGCCAGCGCACGACGCTCGACGTGCTCAACGCGCAGAACGCCGTCATCACCGCCAAGATCAACCAGGCGAGCTCCGAGCGCGATGTCGTCGTGGCGAGCTACGCCATCCTGTCGGCGATCGGCCGCCTGTCCGCCGGCCAACTCGGCCTGGCGGTCACGAAATACAACCCGGAAGAGCACTACAACGCCGTCAAGGACAAGTGGATCGGGCTGCGCACGCCGGACGGCCGCTGAACCTTTGGCATTTCCAAAAGCGCCGCGTGTCCAATGGATGCGCGGCGCTTTTGCATTGGAACCAGACGGTCGGCTGCCGGCGGCGTAGCGAGCTAATCTGTTGAAATCCAACGTCTCCCCAGATTGGGGATTCTCGGATGACGATCGGTCGGTTACGCTGTCCGCATTGATTCGAATTCCGGTCTTGCCGGAATGGAAATCTTGAACAAGTCACAAAGGCGGCGGATGTGACGATGGCGACAGCGAGCAGCGCGCAGCGCGAACCTTCCATGGAAGAGATACTTGCTTCCATCCGAAGGATCATCGAGGACAGCGATACCGGCCGCAAGCAACCGGCGGCGGACAACGGTGACGTTCGCCAGGACCTCCGGCCGACGCCGGCGGCGCAGACGGCCGACCTTAACCCCTTCCGTTCCGAGCTCAACGCCGGATCCGCTCCCAGCAAGCCGGTGAGTTTGGCGGAGATACAGTCCCAGCTTGCGGCGTCCGATCCGACGATCGCCGAGACCGGCCCTGAACCGGTGAAGACCGCGCCCGCTCCCACCACCCTGGCGGAAGTCGGGGCCAGGGTAGCCGCCGAGCCGGACACCCCGGCGGTCGCGAGGGCAGCGGAGAGCGTGCCGCAAAGTGCCGATACCATCGTCGCCGATTGGCGGCGCGAGATCGCCGCCGTTGGCGGAAGTTCCGTCAAGGCGAAGGTAGCAACTCCGGAAGTGGCGCCCGAAGTCGAGATCGACGAGGAGGATCTTGCGGCGCCAACGGCCGAAACCGCGGCGCCTGGCAACGTTTCGGCGCCATCCTCGTCCGACCTGCCGCCAGCCCGGCCGGCAATCCTGTCCGAGCATGCGGGCCGTCAGGTCGCGGCGGCCTTCGGCGAGCTTTCCGATGCCTTCGCCAGCCGCAGCAAGAAGAGCTTCGACGAGATGGCCGAGGAGATGCTGCGACCGATGCTGCAGGACTGGCTCGACAACAACCTGCCGACACTGGTCGAACGGCTGGTGCGCGAGGAAATCGAGCGCGTGGCGCGCGGCGCGCAGTGATTTCGTCTGGGCTTTCAGCGTAAAAGCGCCGCCGTCGGGCCATGCTTTTTATCTACGCGAAAATGCGGCCGCGCGATTTGTCTTGCGATGCGTCGTGGGCTTGCCGCTGATCGCCGCAAGCCTATCTGGGCAAGGCGGCTCATCCTTCTCGCGGTTGACTCGGCCAAGAGCTTCCGATTTACACCGGACGCTTGTTCCCGACAGTTCGGACTTCCTCCATGCTTGATAAAACCTACGACGCCAAAACCGTCGAGCCGAAGATCGCCAAAATCTGGGAAGAGGCCGATGCGTTCCGCGCCGGCGCCGGCGCGGAGGAAGGGGCGGAAGCCTTCACCATCGTCATCCCGCCGCCGAACGTTACGGGCTCGCTGCATATGGGGCACGCGCTCAACAACACGCTGCAGGATATCCTGGTGCGGTTCGAGCGCATGCGTGGCAAAAATGTGCTGTGGCAGCCGGGCATGGATCATGCCGGCATCGCCACGCAAATGGTGGTCGAGCGGCAGTTGATGGAGAGGCAGATCCATCGCCGCGACCTGTCGCGCGAGGAGTTCATCGAAAAGGTCTGGGAGTGGAAAGCCGAATCCGGCGGCGCGATCTTCAATCAGCTGAGGCGGCTCGGTGCCTCGGCTGACTGGAGCCGAGAGCGCTTCACCATGGACGAGGGTCTGTCCAAGGCGGTGCTGGAGGTGTTCGTCACCCTCTACAAGCAGGGACTGATCTACAAGGACAAGCGGCTTGTGAACTGGGATCCGAAGCTGTTGACGGCTATTTCCGACCTCGAGGTCGAGCAGCATGAGGTCAACGGCAATCTCTGGCATTTCCGCTACCCGGTCGAAGGCCTGGCGTTTGATCCCGAGAATCCGCAGACGTTCATCACCGTCGCCACGACACGCCCGGAAACCATGCTGGGCGACACGGCGGTGGCGGTGCACCCCGACGACGAGCGGTTTCGCGACCTGGTCGGCAGGAACGTCATCCTGCCGATCGTCGGCCGCAGGATACCCGTTGTGGCGGATGAGTATTCGGATCCGGAAAAGGGTTCCGGCGCGGTCAAGATCACCCCGGCGCATGACTTCAACGACTTTGAGGTCGGCAAGCGCCACAAGCTGCCGGCGATCAACATCCTGACCGTCGAGGCCTACATCAAGCTCAAGGATAACGAGGAGTTCCTTGCCGGTCTTGAAGTGACGCCGCAGCGCCAGTCCGTCTGGGATGAACTCGACGGGCTGGATCGCTTCGTGGCGCGCAAGAAGATCGTCGAGCTGATGGAAGCGGGCGGCTTCCTGGAAAAGGTCGAGCCGCATCGCCACACCGTGCCGCATGGCGATCGCGGCGGCGTGCCGATCGAGCCGTTCCTCACCGACCAGTGGTACGTCAACGCAGCGGAGCTCGCCAAGCCGGCCATTGCCTCTGTGCGCGAGGGCCGCACGAACTTCGTGCCGAAGAACTGGGAGAAGACCTATTACGACTGGATGGAGAACATCCAGCCCTGGTGCATCTCGCGGCAGCTGTGGTGGGGGCACCAGATTCCGGCCTGGTACGGGCCGGACGGACGCGTCTTCGTCGAGAAGACCGAAGAGGAGGCGCTGGCCGCGGCGGTCGAATATTATTTGGCGCTGGAAGGCCCGTGGAAGGCCTGGGTCGAGGACAAGCTTGAAAATTTCAAGCCGGGCGAGATCCTGACGCGCGACGAGGACGTTCTCGACACCTGGTTCTCCTCGGCGCTGTGGCCGTTCTCGACGCTCGGCTGGCCTGACCAGACGCCGGAGCTGAAGACCTACTACCAGACCGACGTGCTGGTGACCGGCTTCGACATCATCTTCTTCTGGGTGGCCCGGATGATGATGATGGGCCTGCATTTCATGAACGAGGAGCCGTTCCACACGGTCTATGTTCATGCGCTGGTGCGCGACAAGAACGGGCAGAAGATGTCGAAGTCGAAAGGCAACGTCATCGACCCGCTCGAACTGATCGACGAGTATGGCGCCGACGCGCTGCGCTTCACCTTGACCGTGATGGCAGCGCAGGGGCGCGACGTGAAGCTCGACCCGGCACGTATCGCCGGATACCGCAATTTCGGGACCAAGCTCTGGAACGCCACGCGCTTCGCCGAAATGAACGAGGTCGCCAGGAACGACGATTTCTGGCTGCACGACGCCAAGCTCGCGGTCAACCGCTGGATCCTGACCGAGCTGACGCGGGCGGCGCGGGCGATCACGGAGGGCATCACCACCTACCGCTTCAACGAGGCGGCGGGCGCCGCCTATCGCTTCGTCTGGAACTTGTTCTGCGACTGGTATCTGGAACTGCTCAAGCCGGTGTTCATGGGCACGGACGAGGCGGCCAAGGCGGAGAGCCGGGCCTGTGTCGCCTTCGTGCTGGACGAGATCTACAAGCTGCTGCACCCGATGATGCCGTTCATGACCGAGGAGCTGTGGGCGCAGACCGCGGGCGAGGGGAAGGTACGCACCTCCCTGCTTTGCCACGCCGCCTGGCCCGCACCCGATTTCGAGGATGACGAGGCTGCCGCCGACATCAACTGGCTGGTCGAGCTCGTCTCCGGCATTCGCTCGGTGCGCTCGGAAATGAACGTGCCGCCGGCGGCGATCGCGCCGCTGATGGTGATCGGCGCCAATGCCCTTACACAGGAAAGGCTGGAGCGCCACACCCAGGCCATCAAGCGGCTGGCGCGCGTCGGCGACATCGCGCTGGTCGATGCGCCGCCGAAAGGCTCGGCCCAGATCGTTCTCAACGAGGCAACCGTCTGTCTGCCGCTCGGCAGCCTGATCGACCTTCAGGCCGAAGCGACGCGGCTGCAGAAGGAACTGGCCAAGGTGACCGAGGAGATCGCCCGCCTGCACAAGAAGCTTTCCAACGAGAAGTTCGTCGCCAACGCGCCGCAGGAGGTGGTCGAGGCAGAGCGCGAAAAGCTCGCCGAATATCGCGAGGCGCAGGAGAAGCTTTCAGTCGCTTTGACCAGGGTCCGAGACGCCGGGTGAACGGCAAGATTCGGCTCCGCTGGAGGGCGCTTTACGAAGCGTCACTACACTCGGATACGGGCCTGCCGTTGGGTTAATTTTGACGTAAACGGAAAGTTTTGGCCCCATTGTTGCCGTAATGTAACAATGGGCACCATTCCGTTCAAAATGGCCCGTTTTTGAGCTGTTTCGGACCGTTTTTGCAATTTTTTCTCTCGCTCCGATGCCGAGCGAGCCGCTTTTAGGGCTCAATTGGTGGTCGATGACCATGGCGAAAATGCGGGCTGTCAAGGTGTACATGTACAGCTCACGAATTCGTTGTTGCGCCGTTAACCTGAATTGGTTCTAGCTTGCCCCACTTAGTGTTTCGGGGAGGGATTTCCATGGACGTTTTGCGGCTCAAAGCACTGCTGGGGGCAGGGTGCTTTTCGTTGGCTTTGATCGGATCGGCGATGCACCCGGCGCATGCCGGCGGGCTCGAGCGCGGCGGCTACGACATCGACCTGCTGTTCGACCCGGCGCCGTTCGCGACGGAAGCGGAAGCTACCTATGTGATGCCGGATCGCAAGTACAAGAATGCGACTGGTCTGAATGGGACATTCAATTTTCTCAGTTCCACGGCGGATGGCGCCGAGGGTTATTGGGTGCCGCGCATCGGGGGCAAGGTTCAGGTTGTGCCGGGCGTCGACTGTATGATCGACTATTCACAGCCGTGGGGCGCTCACACCGCCCCTGGCGCGTCGTGGAATGGCGCTTTTTCCAACGTTGAAACGGATATCAAGAGCAATAACTACGCCGGTACCTGTTCATACAAGTTCGATGTCGGTAAGGGCCAGCTCCGTTTTATCGGCGGCGCGTTCTACCAGGATATTTCAGGCTTCAAGGAAAGCTTAGTGGGTTTCAATCCATTTGGGCCGTCACCGATTGGCCGCGTCGACCTGGAGGCCAGCGGCTGGGGCTGGCGCGCTGGCGTTGCCTACGAAATCCCTGAGATCGCACTCCGCGCCAGCTTGGTCTATAATTCGCAGGTCAAGCTCGACAACATCTCCGGCACACTGACGTCACCGACATTACCCACGGGCTCTGCGCCGATCTACGGCAGCACCCAGTACATGCCGGACTCCGTGGAGTTGAAATTGCAGTCCGGCATCGCGCCAGGCTGGCTTGCTTTCGGTTCGATCAAATGGGTGAACTGGAGCGTGCTGCAGAGCGTTCCCATTTGTATTGTCGGGACTCCCACCGCCGCATGTTTTACGGGCAATGATGCTTCCGGCTCTCTTCAGGCCACCTCGCTGGACCTGATGTATCGCGACGGTTGGACGGTGTCGGGCGGCATAGGCCATAAGTTCAACGATCAGTGGAGCGCCGCCGGTCAGCTCACCTGGGATCGCGGCACTTCGCACGGCTATGGCGCGCAGACCGATACTTGGACACTTGGGGGCGGCGTCGCCTACACGCCGCGGCCGAACATCGAGGTTCGATTGGCTGGTGCATTCGGTGTGCTGACCAGCGGGCATTCCGGCATCGTGACCGGAGACAACGGTTATCAGGCCGGCACCGACGCCAGCTACGACTTCGGCAACGATCTGGTCACGGCGATCTCGGGTGGCATAAAGATCAAGTTCTAAGCCGCTCCCGCAATTCCGCGAAGAAGGCCGGGCACCGCCCGGCCTTTTTCTATTGGGCAATCAACGGCCTGGGCTGGTTGGCCGATCCTGTGTTGCAAATTAGCTGCACAGCCGGCGCTTCAGACGATTGTGACGTTTCAGCAACAGTTTATGAACAACCCCGAAGCTAAAAGGCTAGCCGAGGGAACTGCCCATTTCCCGCCATAAACCCGGAGCAACTCGAGTAGGTCTCGGGACGCGTGCCAGGTTGGCCCGGCGATGGGACCGGCCGCGGGGTGTGCGGCAAGGACGACGATGGACGCCAAGGCAATCTCCAAGGCCAAGCTGCCCAGCCGCTACGTGACCGAAGGTCCGGCGCGCGCGCCGCATCGTTCATACCTCTACGCCATGGGACTGTCGGCGGCCGAGATCGCGCAGCCGCTGGTCGGCGTCGCCAGTTGCTGGAACGAGGCCGCACCCTGCAACATCTCGCTGATGCGCCAGGCGCAGGTGGTGAAGAAGGGCGTCGCGGCCGCCAATGGCACGCCGCGCGAATTCTGCACCATCACCGTCACGGACGGTATCGCCATGGGCCACCAGGGCATGAAGTCGTCCCTGGTGTCGCGCGAGGTGATCGCCGATTCAGTCGAGCTCACCATGCGCGGCCATTGCTATGACGCGCTGGTCGGGCTTGCCGGCTGCGACAAGTCGCTGCCCGGCATGATGATGGCGATGGTGCGGCTCAACGTGCCGTCGATCTTCATTTATGGCGGTTCGATCCTGCCCGGCAGCTACCGCGGAAGGCAGATCACCGTGCAGGATGTGTTCGAGGCGGTCGGGCAGCATTCGGTCGGCACGATCTCCGATGCCGAGCTGCTCGAGATCGAGCAGGCCGCCTGTCCGTCGGCAGGGTCGTGCGGCGCCCAGTTCACCGCCAACACCATGGCCACGGTCGCCGAGGCGATCGGGCTGGCCTTGCCCTATTCCTGCGGCGCGCCTGCGCCCTACGAAATGCGCGACCGGTTCAATTTCGCCTCCGGCGAAAAGGTCATGGAGCTGATCGCGAAAAACATCCGGCCGCGCGACATCGTTACCCGCAAGGCTTTGGAGAATGCCGCGACGGTCGTGTCGGCCACCGGCGGCTCGACCAACGCGGCACTGCATCTGCCGGCGATCGCGCATGAGGCGGGTCTCAAGTTCGACCTCTTCGACGTGGCGGCGATCTTCGAAAAGACGCCTTATATCGCCGACCTCAAGCCCGGCGGCAAATATGTCGCCAAGGACATGTTCGAGGCCGGCGGCATTCCGCTCTTGATGAAGACGCTGCTCGACCACGGCTATCTGCATGGCGACTGCATGACGGTCACTGGCCGCACTTTGGCCGAAAACATGGAGCACGTTGCCTGGAATGAGAGCCAGGATGTTGTGCGTCCCGCCAATCGGCCAATCACCAAGACAGGCGGCGTTGTGGGCTTGAAGGGCAACCTCGCCCCCGAAGGCGCGATCGTGAAGATCGCCGGCATGTCGGAGCTGAAATTCTCAGGCCCGGCGCGCTGCTTCGATTCGGAAGAGGAGTGCTTCGAAGCGGTCACGCAGCGCAATTACCGGGAGGGCGAGGTCCTCGTCATCCGCTACGAGGGGCCGCGCGGCGGTCCGGGCATGCGCGAGATGCTGTCGACGACGGCAGCGCTCTACGGCCAGGGCATGGGCGGCAAAGTGGCGCTGATCACCGACGGGCGTTTTTCCGGTGCTACACGTGGTTTCTGCATCGGCCATGTCGGGCCGGAGGCGGCGGTCGGCGGGCCGATCGGGCTCATCAAGAATGGCGACGTGATCTCTATCGATGCCGTGAATGGCACGATCGAGGTGGCGCTGTCGGATGCCGAACTGGCGGCCCGGGCCAAGAAATGGAAGGCGCGCAAGACCGACTATCAGTCCGGCGCGATCTGGAAATATGCGCAGACCGTAGGGTCGGCCCGCGACGGTGCGGTCACCCATCCGGGCGGCGCAAAAGAAACACACTGCTATGCGGACATTTGAGGTGTTGAGGTCATTTGTCTTGCCGGCACTGGTCGCGGTGGCGACCTTGGGCGCCGTCGGGCAGGTCATGGCCTTCGACGACAAGGTGTTCGACGACAAGACCGGGGTCAAGCCGCAGTCGAGCCCGTGGGCGGTGTTCCAGTTCGGCTTCTCCGCCTACAAGAACGGCCACAAGGACCAAGCGGTCGAGGCCTATAAATATGCCGCCGAGAACGGCCAGATCGGCGCCACCTGGAAGCTTGCGCGCATGTATGCCCAGGGCGACGGCGTGGCCCGCGACGACTATGCGGCCTTCAAGTTCTTCTCGGAGATCGTCGACCAGGATGTCGAGCCCGGCTCGCCCGAGGAAAGCTATGTCTCCGACGCGCTTGTCGCGCTCGGCGACTATCTGCGCAAAGGTATCCCCGGCAGCCCGGTCGAGGAGAACGAGGTTGCGGCGCAGGAATACTACATGCGCGCCGCCGCCAACTACCGCAACCCGAACGCGCAGTTCGAGATCGGTCAGATGTTCCTGAAAGGCGAGGGCGGCGTGAAGGCCAGCGTCAAGCAGGCCGGGCGCTGGCTGCAACTCGCGGCCGAAAAAGGCCATGCCGGCGCGCAGGCGACGCTCGGCAACCTGTTGTTCCAGAGCGGCAAGATCGTGCGCGGCCTGGCGATGATGACGGCTGCCTTGGAGCGTGCCCCGCCGGCGGATCAGCCCTGGATCCGCAGCATGCAGGAAGAGGCCTTCGCCGCGGCTGGCGAAGCCGACCGTCGCACGGCGATTTCGCTCGCCGACGACATCCTGACCAAGGGCAACAACGGCGACCAGTAGGCCGCAGCTTCGGCTTCAATTTTCGGTAGGTTCCGTCGGCGCCGTGATTGAGGTCGGGTGCAGTTTCGGCGCCTGATTCTCGCCGGGGCAGTCGTCCTGGACCTTCGTCCAGGACGTGTTGTTGAGAACCATGTCGCAGCGGGCGAGGTGACTTTCGCCGGCAATGGTCAGGCAGGCCGTCTCACCGAGCTTGAACGATTTGCCGTTGGCAAGGCACTCCGGGGCCGCGAGCGCCGGCGCGGCAAATGCCAGCGCAAGGCCGACCGGGCAAAGAACAAATCGGATCGCCATCGAACCCCGCAACAATCCCGCATCAGACACACGATTTGTGGCGACATCAGGGTTCGGCAAGAGTCCGCAAGCAGCGCCTTCAGGCCGGCTGCAAGCGCAGATCGATGGCCACTGGCACGTGGTCGGAAGGTTTTTCCCAGGCGCGGACGTGCTTTTCAACCGAGGCCGACGAGAAGCGGTTAGCGGCTTCGGGAGACAGCAACAGATGATCGATGCGGATGCCGTTGTTCTTCTGCCAGGCGCCGGCCTGATAGTCCCAGAAAGTATAGACATCCGGCGAATCGGTCACGGCGCGCACGGCCTCCGTGAAACCGAGATTCTTCAGGCGGCGGAAGGCCTGCCGCGTCTGCGGCTGGAATAGTGCGTC
Source organism: Mesorhizobium sp. WSM3873 (assembly GCF_001672445.1). NCBI lineage: Bacteria > Pseudomonadati > Pseudomonadota > Alphaproteobacteria > Hyphomicrobiales > Phyllobacteriaceae > Mesorhizobium > Mesorhizobium sp. WSM3873. The sequence continues at coordinate 162,902 of NZ_LYTM01000034.1, forward strand.
ACTGCGCCAGTTTTCGGGGAACCTGGCGTCGGCGGGCTCGGGGATGACGTTATAGTCCCCGGCCAGCACCAGCGATTCCTCGAGCCTCAGCCGCTCTTCCGCCCAGCGCTCTAGCCTCGCCATCCATGACAGCTTGTAGGAAAACTTCCGCTCGTCATCGACTGGGTTGCCGTTCGGCAGATAGAGGGAGGCGACCCGCAGCGCGCCCTTATCGGTCGAGAAGACGCCTTCGATGAAGCGCGCGTGGTCGTCGGCATCGTCGCCAGGCAAACCGCGATTGACCTCGTCGAAGGGCAGCTTCGACAGGAGAGCGACGCCGTTGAAGCTCTTTTGGCCGTTGGTCTCGACATTATAGCCCAGCGCCTCGATCTCGGCCCGCGGGAACTGGTCGTCGACGGTCTTGATCTCCTGCAGGCACACGATGTCCGGCGCGCTCTCGGTCAGCCAGTGGGTGAGGTTGCCGATGCGGGCGCGAACGCCGTTGATGTTCCAGGTGACGATCTTCATGCGGACCTCAATGTTCTTCCGGCGCAAGGCGCTCGACGAGGCCGATCGTATTGCCTGCCGGATCCTTTAGAAAGGCCATCCATTCGCTTTCCCCCGCCGGACCGAACCGGCCCTCGGTGTCGCGATGGACCAGCGCCGGCGACGCGGTGAAAGGAACACCGGCGGCTTTCGCCTCGGCATGGAAGGCCTCGAGGCCGGCAATATCGAGATAGACGGTGCCAGGGGGCACGCCGTCGCCAAAGAACAGCCGCACGCCGCCCGCGATGATGAAGGCGATGCCCGGCGGATCGTAGCGCGCATGCACGCTCATGCCGAGCACATCGTGCCAGAAAGCCAGCGTTCTATCGAGATCGCGCCCGGCCGACAGCGCGACCTGACGGACCGCGCCTATCGTGGGCATGGCGGCCCGCTAGACGGAGAAGCTGGTGCCGCAGCCACAGGAGGCGACGGCGTTCGGGTTTCGAATCTGGAAAGACTGACCCATAAGGTCATCGACGAAATCGATCACCGAGCCGCCCATATAGACCAGCGAGAGGTCGTCGATGAGGATCGTGGCGCCATCCTTCTCGATGGCTACGTCGTCGTCGTTGCGACTGTCGACGAGATCGAACTTGTAGGAGAAGCCGGAGCAGCCGCCGCCTTCGACGGAAACGCGCAAGGCATTCTTGCCCGGCTCGCCGGCCAGAATCCTGGCGATCCGCTTCGCGGCCGCTTCGGTCATTTCGACCTTCATGGCAGTCTTGGCATCCGCGCCCATCGGCGTCACCTTGCTTTCGGTTTCCCATGATAGGTATGAAGCTGAGGGGGGCAAGTCAACTGGTGGGCGAATGGGCAAGGGTGCTCTCGGCGATATCGGTTTCGGCTACCGGCCGCGCGCCGTTTACGCGAGCGATCCGGCGCGCTCGCGCGGCCGCCTGTTCGATGAGCCGGAAAGTCCGACCCGGACGCCATTCCAGCGTGACCGCGACCGCATCATCCATTCCACCGCCTTCCGCCGGCTGAAGCACAAGACGCAGGTGTTCATTGCGCATGAGGGCGATCACTACCGCACAAGGCTGACGCATTCGATCGAGGTGGCGCAGATTGCCCGCGCCCTGGCACGCGCGCTGCGCGGCGACGAGGATCTGGCGGAGGCAGTGGCCTTGGTGCACGATTTCGGTCACACGCCTTTCGGCCATACCGGCGAGGAGGCGCTGAACGAAAAGATGGCCGGCTGGGGCGGCTTCGATCACAACGCGCAGTCGCTGCGCGTCGTCACCCGGCTCGAGCGGCGCTACGCCGAGTTCGACGGGTTGAACCTCAGCTGGGAGACGCTGGAAGGGCTGGTCAAGCATAACGGGCCGCTTACCAATGCAAGCGGGAAGGGGCTCAAGGGCGCCGTGCCGCAGGCGATCCGCGACTATTCCGCACTGCACGACCTCGAGCTCGACCGCTTCGCCGGAATCGAGGCGCAGTGTGCCGCGATCGCCGACGATATCGCCTACAACACGCATGACATCGACGACGGCCTGCGTGCCGGCCTGCTGACGCTGGACATGCTGGAAGACGTCGGCCTGCCGGGCTCGATCCTGAGTGGCGTGCGCGCCCGCTACCCGCAACTCGACAACGTTCGCACCGGCCACGAGCTGATGCGGCGGCAGATCACGCTGATGGTGGAGGATGTCATTGCTGCCGCTACCGCCAATATCGAGCGCCTCAAGCCGGACAGCGCCGATGCGGTGAGGGCCGCGGGTGAGACGATGGTCACCTTCTCGGCCAAGATGGCGGCAGCCGAAAAGGAGCTGAAGGCCTTTCTCTACAAGCATCTCTACCGGCATGCCGAAGTGATGCGCGTGCGGGCCGATGCCGAGCAGATCGTCCGCGACCTGTTCGATGTCTATTTCGCCGACCCGCGCGCCATGCCGGACGGCTGGCGCGAAGGGCTCGACAGGGCGCAGGATCGCATCAAGGCGCGCAGCGTCGCCGATTTCCTGGCCGGAATGACCGATACCTATGCGCTCAAGGAGCACAGGCGATTGTTTGACCATACGCCGGATTTGGGCTAGGGCGAGCCACGATTTTGTCGGCCAAGCAGCCGGTCCCTCTTAAAGCCCAGAGCATACCCGATGAATATCTTCGCCGATTTCAACGCGCGGATCGTAAGAGCCGTCGAAGCCCTTGATCTGAAGGACAAGGATGGCGGAGCGCTGGATCTGTCGCGCATCGCGGTCGAGCCGCCGCGCGACGCCAGTCATGGCGACCTTGCCACCAATGCGGCGATGGTGCTGGCAAAGCCCACCGGCCAGAACCCGCGCGCGCTGGCCGAGCAGCTGACCGCAGCGCTGCGCAGCGATGCCGACATCGCTTCCGCCGATGTCGCCGGCCCGGGCTTCGTCAATCTCCGGCTGAAGGACGGCTTCTGGCAGGCGCATTTGGCAGTGCTGCTCGGCGAGGGCCGCAACTATGGCCGCTCCAAGATCGGCGGCGGCCGCAAGGCCAACGTCGAGTATGTCTCGGCCAATCCGACCGGCCCGATGCATGTCGGCCATTGCCGGGGCGCCGTCGTCGGCGACACTTTAGCCAACCTGATGGCCTTCGCCGGCTACGACGTGACCAAGGAATATGTCATCAACGATGCCGGCTCGCAGATCGACGTGCTTGGACGCTCGACCATGCTGCGCTATCGCGAGGCGCTCGGCGAAGCCGTCGGCGAGATTCCGCCAGGCCTTTATCCAGGCGACTATCTGATACCCGTCGGGCAGGCGCTGGCCGAACAGTTCGGCCTCGGCCTGCTGGAGATGCCGGAAGACGAAGCGCTGGCGATCGTCAAGGATCGCACGGTCGACGCGATGATGGCGATGATCCGCGATGATCTGGCGCTGCTCAACGTGCATCACGACGTGTTCTTCTCCGAACGCACGCTGCATGCCGACAACGCCAAGAAGATCCGCGCGGCAATCGCCGACCTGACGCTGAAGGGTCATATCTACAAGGGCAAGCTGCCGCCGCCGAAGGGCGAGAAGCCGGACGACTGGGAAGACCGCGAGCAGACGCTGTTCCGCTCGACCGCGGTCGGCGACGACATGGACCGGGCGCTGGTGAAGTCGGATGGCTCGTTCACCTATTTCGCCGCCGACGTCGCCTATCTCAAGGACAAGGTCGAGCGCGGCTTCGTCGATCTCATCTATGTGCTCGGCGCCGACCATGGCGGTTACGTCAAGCGGCTCGAAGCGCTGGCTCGAGCGGTCGCCGGCGACACGGTCAAGCTCACGGTCCTGCTCTGCCAACTGGTGAAGCTGTTCCGCGACGGCGAGCCGGTCCGCATGTCGAAGCGGTCAGGGGATTTCGTCACGCTGCGCGACGTGGTGGAGGAGGTCGGCCGCGACCCGATCCGCTTCATGATGCTCTACCGCAAGAATGATGCGCCGCTCGATTTCGACTTCGCCAAGGTCACCGAGCAGTCCAAGGACAATCCGGTGTTCTACGTGCAATACGCTTCGGCGCGCTGCCACTCGGTGTTCCGGCAGGCGAGCGAGCAACTGGGCGAAGCGAATTTCGACCGCGACCGGCTTGTGGCCTCGGTTGCGTCGCTGACGGACGAGGGCGAAATCGGCCTGATCCGGAAACTCGCTGAATATCCACGGCTAATCGAATCCGCGGCGCTTGCGCTGGAGCCGCACCGGCTGGCATTCTACCTCTACGATCTGGCGTCGAGCTTCCACGCACACTGGAATCGGGGCACCGACAACCCAGACTTACGTTTTGTTAAGGTTAACGACCCACAATTGACGTATGCCAGACTGGGGCTGGTGCAGGCTGTTTCGGATGTTTTGACCTCCGGCCTGACGCTGATAGGAGCTGATGCGCCTACCGAAATGCGTTAGGTTTGACTAAAAAGCCTGTCACCTTTTGCCCACATTGCGCTGGTAAGGGCCAACCCTGCGCGACGTCCATGGCGTCCGACTGTGTGCGAGTTCGGGAACAATAATGGCAGACAGAACCCAGCTGAAAGTAGCCGCAAGCAATCACATCGCCGACGACGATCCGTTCGCCGAACTGACCCGCATCATGGGTTTCGATCCGCGTCAGCCGGTCAGGCCGCAGTCGCCGGCGGCCGCAAAGGCTGCGTCCGCGAACCAAGCTGCCGATGGGGCCGACTTCGACATCGACCTCGAAAAGGAGCTGATGGGCGACTTCGACATTGCCGAGGAAAGCGAGCCGGTGGCGCAGCAGGCTGCCCAGGCTGTGCCGGCCTACTGGGCTGCCACTCTCAGCGACGACGAGCTCGCCGCTTCCCTCGAACGGGATTTCGTCTTTGACGATGCGGCGGATCACGCCCATTTTGCCACGCCCGCTGTTGCCACGCCCCCTGCGCCGGAGCCGGCCGCGGACACGGCATTCGACGATGATTCCGACAAGGCGGTCGCGCGTTCGTTGGAAGTCTCGCCCGTGCAGGACGACCTTTCCGTCGATCAGGAAATGGCGGCCTCCCTGGATGAGGGCTTCTGGATCGACGACCAGCCTGACACGGACGAGAGCGCCGCCGCGGCCGCCGAGCCTGCTGTCCTTGCGCCTGCGGACGAGACGGCGTTCGACGCTGATTTCGACACTGCGGTCCAGATGTCGCTCGAGGACGAGTTGGCCTTCGATGACCGTGATATCGAGCAGCCCGAAGGCGCCGACGTGCAGCCGATCGAGGCTCACGCCGCTGTCGACCAGCCGATCGCCGCTGAAGACTACGAGAGTGGGTCCGATCAGGCCGAATTCGTTCGGGCCGCAGTTGATCAGGCCCATCTCGATCAGGCTCAATTTGATCAGGCCCAATTTGAGCAGGCGACGGCTGATATCGCCATGGATATCGATCAGCCGCAGCACCTGATCCTGGAACAGGAACTGTCGGTCGATGACGAGCCATCGCCGGCCCTCGAGGCGCCTGTCGAGGCCGAGCATTTCGCCGCCGATCCCGAGCCCGCCTTCGATCCCCAACCCGATCACGGAGCTGTAGCCGATCAGGTCTTCGAAGACGATTTCGAGCTCAGCTTCCGTGACGCGCTTGCCGAGGAGCCGGAAGGCCCGGCTGTCGATCCTGAACCGGTCGCCGGTCACGAGGCTGCGGCTGAAGAGGTCTTCGGAGACGATTTCGAACTCAATTTCGACAACGTGCCGTTCGGGGAACCGGAAGCGCCGGCTGCCGAGCCCGTCGCCGCGGCGGAGCCGTCAATCGCGGAGCCTGCTCCTTCTGTATCGGCACCGGTTCCGCCGGTTGCGGCAGTCGAGCCGGCTAAGCCGGCCGCAGGCGAGCGCAGCCTGGAAGACGAACTCAATGCGCTGCTTGGCGCCATGACGGCGCGGCCGATTCCGGTTGCGCCGGTCCCGGTTGCTCCTGTTCCGGCCGCCGCATCGGAACCGCGGTCGGTCGTTCAGCCAGCTGGCGACACCGACCAGAAGGCTGGCGTGGCCGATGAGCTCGATTGGGACCTCGACGCACGCAACGAGCCCGCCTACGGCACGCAGACCGCCCAGTCCGCCGATGCCGATCTCGATAGGCTGCTCGCCGGCGAACTCGACCGGCAGGGCTTCGAAGGCGCGGCTTCCGAACAGGATGCCGAACCCAGCATAGATTTCGATGACGAGGCTTTCGACGCCGCCTTCGCCAAGGGCATCGAGATGGACGCGCCGGTCGCGCCTGCCGAACCGCCAAAGTCGTGGAGCCGCGTGACCCCGGTCGCAGCGCCGGTGCACGCCTCTTATGCCACGCAGCCTGCGGCTACGGCGCCGCAAACCGCGGCCCCTGCCTACGAACCGGTGAAGGATTATTCCGCATACGCCAAGCCGGCGCCGCAGATGCCGACGCCTGCCTATCGTGCGGAGCCGGCGAAGGACTATGCCGGTTACGCCACGCCGGCCCCGGCGCCGCAGATGCCGACGCCTGCCTATCGTGCGGAGCCGGCGAAGGACTATTCCGCTTACGCCAAGCCAGCCGCGGCGCCGCAGTCTCGCCATCAGGAGGAAATGCCCGATGTCGAGACGGTCGACGTGCCGGAGCGCGTGGTAGCGTTGGCCGACGACCTCGACATTCCGGAGCTCAGCTTCGAGGAGGATCAGCCTGCGGCGCCTGCCTATGACGATCTCGATGCCGAGTTTGCCGGCCTGCTTAGCGAGATGAACGCAACCGAGATCGCTCAGGCGCCTGTGCAGAGCCGGGGCTATGAGGACGACTCCCTCAATGCCGGATTCAAGACCGGCTACGACCGCCGCGAGTTGCGCGCCGAGACGGCCGCTGCGCCGGCGACCCTGTCCCATTCCGCAGCTGCAAGCCAACTCGATGCAGACGATTTGCCCGGCAGCCGGCCGGTCTCGCAGGCGGACGACTTCGCCGTCGACGAACTTGACTACGATCCTGAGCTCGACGAGGCGATGACTGTGCCCGGCTTTGCCGAGCGCGAAGCCGCGAAGCCGCGAAGCCGTGGCATGATGCTTGCCGCGCTCGTCGGCGCCGTTGTGGTCGCGGGCGGTCTCGGCGCTCTCGCCTTCTCCTTTGGCGGCAAGGGCGGCAGCGAAGCGCCCGTGATCGTGAAGGCGGACAATTCGCCGATCAAGGTCAAGCCGCAAAATCCGGGTGGCACTGTGGTGCCGAACCAAGACAACAAGGTCTATGACGCCGTGGCCAAGGGTGGGGCGGCCAAGCCCGCCGAACCGGCGCAGCAGAAACTGGTGACCAATACCGAGGAACCTATCGACGTGGCGTCGAAGGAACCCCCGCAGAGCCGGATCGTCGACCTTTCGCCTGACGACACCGACGCCGCGCCTGGCACCAACTCAGCCGGCAATGCGGCCGCGGCAGCGCCGGTTCCGGACACAGCAGCTCCGGCCGCAGCCGCGCCGGCACCGGCCGAAGCCGCGCCGGCTCCGGAGGCCGCAGCGCCGGCACCGGACGCAGCAGCGCCGGCACCGGACGCAGCAGCGCCAGCGCCGGCTGACGCCCAGGCCGCCGCCCCCGCAACCCCACAGCAGGCCGCTCCGGCGCCGAAATCGGAAGACCGCATCGCCCAGGTTCTGCAGGAGGCAGACAAGGGGACCAACAACGATGTCGTCGCCGTGGCGCCGCGCAAGGTGAAGACCATGATGGTGAAGCCTGACGGCTCGCTGGTTCCGCGAGACGACCCGGCTCCCGCGCCGCAGGTCGCGGCGACCGAACCGATCGATCCGGCGCCGCAGCACGTCGCTTCCGCCGGGCAGGGCGATGCCCAGCCGACAGGCGCCGTCACGCCGGCAACCGATCAGGCTGCCGACCAGGGCGGTGATGACCAGAGCGATGCCGCAGCGGTGAAGCCCGCCGCCGCGCCGAAGACCGAAGCCAGGGTCCAGTCCGCCAACACGCCGGCGAAGGTGCCGGTGGCGCCGCCGCGTCCGTCCGATCAGCCGGTCGATATCGTGGGCGAGGTCAAGCCCGACCAGGTCGCCTCCATCGATCCGGCGGCGGCAGGCGGCGGCTCGTGGTCGATGCAGATCGCTTCGCAGCCGACGGTTGAAAGCGCCCAGTCCACCTACCAGGACCTGCAGCGCCGTTACGGCAGCGTGCTTGCCGGACGCACAGCCAACATCGTCAAGGCGCAGATCGCCGGCAAGGGCACTTTCTACCGCGTCCGGGTTCCGGCCCAGTCGCGCAACGACGCGATCAATCTGTGCACCAACTACAAGGCGGCCGGCGGCACCTGCTTCGTGTCGCGCTGATCATCTAGCACCGTTCAGAGCCGGCGCCGCCGCGAGGCCGCGCCGGCTTTTTCGTTGTGGACGGCTATCGGCATTCATGCGGCAGCGGTCAGGGTCAGTCCCTTTGCTTTCGCAAATCTTAGGGCGGTTCAGCGCCGGCAGAAACGCAGAACCGCATAACTCCTTGTTTTTGCGCAATTCCGGGCACAAAACGGTTACACATTGTTCCTGGAATTGCTCTAAGCTTCGATTCATGACCGAATCAAAATCCATGATCCTCGGCTGTGCCGGGAAATCCCTCACCGAAGATGAAATCCGCTTCTACGGCGACGAACGTCCTTGGGGCTTCATCCTGTTCGCGCGCAATGTCGGCGAGACCGAGCAGATCCGCGACCTGGTCGCCTCGATGCGCGAGAGCGTCGGACGCCCGGATGCCCCGGTCTTCATCGACCAGGAGGGCGGCAGGGTGCAGCGCCTGCGGCCGCCGCTGGCGCCGAACTATCCTGCAGGCGGAGCGCTCGGCGCGCTTTGGCGCGACGATCGCGAGGCCGGCCGCCGCGCCGCGTGGCTGCTCGCGCGGCTTCACGCCTTCGATCTGCTGCGCCACGGCATCACCGCCGACTGCCTGCCGGTGCTCGACGTCCCCATTGCGGGCGCCAGCGATGTCATCGGCGCGCGCGCCTATGGTATGGAGCCCAATGCCGTGATCGAGCTTGGCCGGGCTTCGGCCGAGGGCCTGATGTCGGGTGGCGTCCTGCCGGTCATGAAGCATATTCCCGGCCACGGCCGCGCCTTTGCCGATACGCATTTTGCGCTGCCGACGGTCGACACGCCCCTCGCCGAGTTGCGGCAACATGATTTCGCCCCGTTCAAGGCGCTCAACCACCTGCCGATGGCGATGACGGCGCATGTCGTCTACAGCGCGATCGACCCGGACAATCCGGCGACGACCTCGGCCAAGGTCGTCAACGAGGTGATCCGTGGCGAGATCGGCTTCGACGGGCTCCTAATGAGCGACGACACCTCGATGAAGGCACTTTCTGGGGATTTCCCGACAAAGGCGGCCGCGATCCTTGCGGCGGGCTGCGATCTCGTCCTTCACTGCAACGGCGTTTTCGAGGAAATGTCGGGGATCGCGTCGCGTACGACGGTGCTCGAAGGCAAGTCCTTGGCGAGAGCGGAGCGGGCGCTGGCCTATATAAAGGACCGCGACGTCGCGGACGAAAGCACCATACGCGCGGAATTCGCCACCTATTTCGACGCGGTGGCCTGAACCGAAGGGAAAGCAAGGCAAGTGGCGGAAACATTGGACAGCAAGGCCGCGAAGGCCGCACCGATGGACCGTCTGTGGGCCGAGAACGACGAGTCACGTCTGACCGGCGATCCGTCGCTCGTGGTCGATGTCGCCGGCTTCGAGGGCCCGCTCGATCTTCTGCTGCATCTGGCGCGCAACCAGAAGGTCGATCTCGCCCGCATCTCGATCCTGGCGCTCGCCGAGCAATATCTGGCCTTCATCGAGAAGGTGAGGGCGCTGAGATTGGAGCTCGCGGCCGACTATCTGGTCATGGCGGCATGGCTTGCCTTCCTCAAGTCGAAGCTGTTGATCCCGAAACAGCCGGGCGAAGAGGGCGAGAGCGGCGAGGAACTGGCAGCGGTGCTGCAATTCCGGCTGAAGCGGCTGGAGGCGATGCGTGATGCCGCTGCGCGGCTGGTCAACCGCAACCGGCTCGGCCGCGACGTCTTCGCGCGCGGCATGCCGGAAATGGTGATCGTCGAGAAGCGCAATGCCTATTCGGCCTCGCTCTACGATCTGCTGACCGCCTATGCGCAGCAGCGCCAGCGGCAGGCGATCAGCAACGTGACGATCGCCAGACGCGCCGTATGGTCGCTGAAGGACGCACGCGACGTGCTGGCACGGCTGGTCGGAACGATTGGCGACTGGACGGCGCTCGACAGCTTCCTGATCCAGTATCTGGCGGCGCCGGAAGAAAGGCGCACGGCAGTCGCCAGTTCGTTCGCCGCGACACTCGAAATGGTGCGCGAGGGCAAGCTGGAAGTGCGGCAGGATCAGGTCTTCGCGCCGATCTATCTGCGCGGCCGCGCACAAGGGGTCAAGGCAGTCGAGGTGGCATCATGAGTGAACGCGCCAACGCTTCGGTCATCCCGTTCAAGGTCGAACCGGAAGCCGAGATGGCCGAGCAGGGTTCTATCGAGAACCCCGCCGAGCGGCTGCAATTGTCGGAAGCAGTCCGCATGGCCGAGGCGATCATCTTCGCCAGTGCCGAGCCGGTCAGTGAAAGGCAACTGGCGGCGCGCCTGCCCGAGGGCGTCAACATCGCGGCGGCAATGGCCGATCTGCAGGAAATCTACGCCAAGCGCGGGGTCAACCTGGTGCGGGTCGGCGACGCCTGGGCGTTCCGCACCGCCGGCGACCTGGCTTTCCTGATGAGCCGGGACTCGGTCCAGCAGAGAAAGCTTTCGCGCGCGGCGCTCGAAGTGCTGGCGATCATCGCCTATCATCAGCCGGTCACCCGCGCCGAGATCGAGGATATCAGGGGGGTCGAGACCTCGAAGGGCACGCTGGACACGCTGCTGGAGACGGAGTGGGTCAGGATGCGCGGCCGGCGCCGCACGCCCGGCCGTCCCGTGACCTACGGTACGACCGACGCTTTCCTCGATCACTTCGCGCTGGAGGAGATCCGCGACCTGCCCGGCATGGAAGAGCTGAAGGGCGCCGGATTGCTCTCGACGCGCATGCCGTCCAATTTCTCGATGCCTGTGCCGCCGGCCGATCCGGACGCGCTGGCCGAGGACGAGGATGCGCTGACCGATATCGACCTCGAGGAGCTCGGATTGCTCACGCCGCGCGTCACCGAAGAGTGAGTGCGAAACCGATACGAATGGTTTATTAGCAGGGGCTGCGCGGATTCGTAGCAAGGCGCTCACGCCGAAAGTGCGTGACATCCGCTAGCCATTTTACCAACTTCATTGCGGTTGTGTTTGAATCCCCGAGCGAAAACGCATAGATCATCGCCGAGGGAAAACATTCGAGAGAGATTGTTATGGGTTCACTATCGATATGGCACTGGCTGATCGTTCTGGTCATCGTGCTGCTCCTGTTCGGCCGCGGCAAGCTGCCGGAGCTGATGGGCGACATGGCCAAGGGCATCAAGAGCTTCAAGAAGGGCATGGCTGAGGACGATACCGACGACAAGCGGACCGTCGAGCACCGCGCCGACGAGACCGTATCGCCGGGCAAGGAAAAGGTCAGCAAGAGCTGAGTCCGGTTGTTGCTTTGAGCATGTCGTTGTCCCAGAACCCTTTCGTGTTTTTGGGCGACAGGCTCTCGTTGGAATAGATTGCCATGTTCGAAGTCGGCTGGAGCGAGCTGCTGGTGATCGCGGTCGTCATGATCGTGGTCGTCGGGCCGAAGGATTTGCCCAACATGCTGCGCACGTTTGGCCGCACCGCGGCCAAATTGCGCGCCATGGCGGGCGACTTCCAGAAGCAGTTCAACGACGCCCTGAAGGAAGCCGAGCTTGACGATGTCAAGGACTCGGTCGACAGCCTTCGTGGGCTCAGCCCGATGAACGAAATCCGCAAGCAGCTCAATCCGTTCGAGCAGGCGGCGGCCGACGTGCGGGCCGGCGTCGATACGATGATGAAGCCCAAGCCGGCTTCCGATCAGGCGCCCTCGGATGCAACGACCCCGCAGCCTGCCGAGCCGCTGAAGAACGGCGCGACGGAAATCCCGGGCATCAACGGAACCGACGTCGCCCCGGCTGTGCCGATGTCCCCGCCAGCTGCGCCGATCTCCCCGGCCTTGACTGAGGCCTCTGTGACCACGCCCATTGCGGAGACCGCCGGGTCCGCCCAGCCGGCGAAAAAAGTGGCCGCGTCGAAGACGAAAGCCGCCGGTGCAGCGGCGAAAGCCGCATCGGCCAAGGCTCCGGCGCCTAAAGCCCCGGCAAAATCTGCGCCGGCGCCCGCAAAGGCCGCAGCGCCTGCTAAGAAGGCGGCACCCAAGGTTGAGGCCAACCCCGCGGCGAAGAAGCCGGCCGTGAAAAAGGCGGCCGATGCCAAGAAGACGGCAGGAGCCGCCAAGTGAGCGTCTCGGACAAGGAGAGGGAAGAGATCGAGAAATCCTCGGCGCCGCTGATCGAGCACCTTGTCGAGCTGCGCCGGCGGCTGATCTGGTCGCTGGGCGGCTTCTTCATCGCCTTCCTCGCCTGCTTCTTCTTCGCCAAGCGCCTGTTCAACCTTCTGGTCGTCCCGTTCAAATGGGCGACGCAATGGGCTGGGCTCGACCCGCACAAGGTCGAGCTGATCTACACGGCGCCGCAGGAGTTCTTCTTCACCCAGGTGAAGCTCGCCATGTTCGGCGGCATGGTCATCGCTTTCCCGCTGATCGCCACGCAGATCTATAAATTCATCGCGCCGGGTCTCTACAAGAACGAACGCAGCGCCTTCCTGCCGTTCCTGATTGCGTCGCCCATCTTGTTCCTGATGGGCGCCTCGCTGGTCTATTTCTTCTTCACCCCGATGGTGATGTGGTTCTTCCTCGCCATGCAGCAGGTCGGCACCAACGACCAGGTGCAGATCTCCTTGCTGCCGAAGGTGTCGGAATATCTCAGCCTGATCATGACGCTGATCTTCTCCTTCGGCCTGGTGTTCCAGCTGCCGGTGGTGACCAGCCTGCTGACGCGCGTCGGCCTTCTGTCGTCGCAAGCGCTGGCCGAGAAGCGCAAATGGGCGATCGTCATTGCCTTCGTCGTCGCCGCGGTGTTGACCCCGCCAGATCCGATGAGCCAGATCGGCCTCGCTCTTCCGACCATCGTGCTCTACGAGGTCGCGATCTTCACTTCGCGCCTGATCGAGCGCAGCCGGGAGCGCGACCGTTTGGCGCGCGACAGGCAGGAAGAGGCAGACAGCGCTGTCGCCGGAAAGACGCCGGACGCGCCGTCAACCTAGCGCTAAAACCTGGTCCCGGGCCTGAAAAACACGGCTGCCGGCTGCTGCTGTCTTGCATCGATCAGGGATGCGGTTTACGCCCTCGAACCTTACTCGAGGACGGAAAGCCATGCTTGACATCAAATGGATTCGCGACAACCCGAAGGCCCTTATCGAAGCGCTGGTGAAGCGCTCGTGGTCGGCTGAGGACGCCCAGTCCGCCGTCGAGGATCTGATCGCCAGGGACGAGGAGCGCCGCACCCATCTCAGCGAATTGCAGGTCAAGCAGGAGCGCCGCAATGCCGCTTCGAAGGAAATCGGCAATGCCATGCGCTCGGGCGAGGCCGTGCTTGCTGAAAAGCTCAAGGCCGAGGTCGGCGAGATCAAGGCGTTCATCCAGAACGGCGAGGCGCGCGAGCGCGAGCTCGACCAGGCGCTGAACGACGCGCTTGCGGTCCTGCCCAACGTGCCGCTCGACGACGTGCCGGTCGGCAAGGACGAGCACGACAATGTCGTCAAGCGCGTCGTCGGCGATGTGCCGACCCGCCCGAACTGGGTGAAGGAGCATTTCGAGATCGGCGAAGCGCTCGGCATGATGGATTTCGAGCGTGCGGCGAAGCTGTCCGGCTCGCGCTTCACGGTGCTGAAGAGCCAACTGGCGCGCATGGAGCGCGCGCTCGGCCAGTTCATGATCGACCTGCACACGACAGAGCACGGCTATGAGGAGATCCAGCCGCCGCTGATGGTGCGCGACGAGGTTCTCTTCGGCACCAACCAGCTGCCGAAATTCGAACTGGACCTGTTCTTCACGCCGCATGGCGACGGACGGCTGGGCCTGATCCCTACGGCGGAAGTGCCGCTGACCAATCTGGTGCGCGAGGAGATCACGCCGCATGAGAAGCTCCCGCTGCGCTACACGGCGCTGACGCCGTGCTTCCGCTCGGAAGCGGGCTCGGCCGGCCGCGACACGCGCGGCATGCTGCGCCAGCACCAGTTCTACAAGGTCGAGCTGGTGTCGATCACCGACCAGGAAAGCTCGCTCGCCGAGCATGAGCGCATGACGCAATGCGCCGAGGAGGTGCTGAAGCGGCTCGGCCTGCCGTTCCGCACGGTGACGCTCTGCACCGGCGACATGGGCTTTGGCGCACGCAAGACCTACGACATCGAGGTCTGGCTGCCGGGCCAGAACGCCTATCGCGAAATCTCGTCCTGCTCGGTCTGCGGCGACTTCCAGGCGAGGCGCATGGATGCCCGCTACAAGGACAAGGACGGCAAGGGCAACCGGTTCGTGCACACGTTGAACGGCTCCGGCACCGCGGTCGGCCGCGCTCTCATCGCCGTCATCGAAAACTACCAGAATGAGGACGGCGGCGTAACCATTCCTGAAGTGCTGCGGCCTTACATGGGTGGTCTTGCCAAGATCGAATCGAAATGAGTTCATGCGCATCCTGCTGACCAATGATGACGGCATCCACGCCGAAGGCCTTGCGTCGCTCGAGCGCATCGCCCGAACGCTCTCGGATGATGTCTGGGTGGTGGCGCCCGAGCAGGACCAGTCCGGCTACGCGCATTCGCTTTCGATTTCGGAACCGCTCAGGCTGAGGAAGGTCGGCGAGAAGCATTTCGCCGTGCGCGGCACGCCGACCGACTGCGTCATCATGGGCACGAAAAAGATCCTCCCCGGGCCGCCTGACCTCATCCTTTCGGGAGTCAATTCCGGCGCCAACATCGCCGACGACGTTACTTATTCGGGCACGGTTGCCGGCGCCATGGAGGGGGCGCTGCTCGGTATCCGTTCGATCGCGGTCAGCCAGGCCTATTCCTATCTGGGCGAGGACCGCGTCGTCCCTTACGAGACGACCGAAGCGCTGGCGCCGGCGCTGCTCGAAAAGCTGATCGCAACGCCGCTGCCGGAAGGCGTGCTGCTCAACGTCAATTTCCCGAACTGCGCACCCGACGAAATCGAGGGCACGGTCGTCACCGCGCAGGGCAAGCTCGTGCACAGCCTTTGGGTCGACGAGCGCCGCGACGGTCGCGGTCTGCCTTATTACTGGCTGCGCTTCGGTCGGGAGCCGGTCGAAGGCAAAAAGGGCACCGATCTTTACGCGCTGCGCAACCGGCTGGTGTCGGTGACGCCGCTGCACCTCGACCTCACCGCCCATGAACTCCGCGACCAGCTGACCAAGGCGCTGTCATGACCATGGCTATCGACGACCGTGAAGGTTTCGCCGCTTTCCTGCTGCGGCTGCGCGGCAGGGGCACGGCGCCGAAGGCACTGGTCGCTGCTTTCGAGGCGACGCCGCGGCGCGGCTTCCTATCCGCGCAGTTCCATTCGATCGCCTGGTCGGAAGGCATGCTGCCGATCGAATGCGGCGAGGCGATCGAGGGCGCGGACCTGCAGGCGGCGGTGGTTGCGGCTTTGGCCATCGAGCCGGGCAACCGCGTGCTCGAGATCGGCACCGGGTCCGGCTATACGGCAGCCGTGATGTCCAGGCTTGCCGCGCGCGTCGTCAGCGTCGACCGCTACAAGACCTTGACCGAGCAGGCAAAGCAGCGATTCGAGGCGCTCGGCATCAGCAATGTCATCGTACGCCAGGCCGACGGCTCCAACGGCCTGCCCAACGAAGGGCCGTTCGACCGCATCATCGCCTGGGCGGCCTTCGAAAGCCTGCCGCGCTTCCTGCTCGATCAATTGTCGAGCGGTGGCGTCGTCATCGCGCCGATCGGCCCGGAGGAGGGCGAGCAGGTGCTGGCCAAGCTCACCAAGGTCGGCAGCCGTTTCGAGCGCGAGGACATCGGCATGGTGAGGCTGCAGCCGGTCCTGCGCAGCGTTGCCGCGGTGATCTAGCGCGCCAGCCCTGCGATCGACGGCTAACCGCGTCGAACGCGCCTGCGACCCATCACTGTAGTCAGCCACCCCAGCGGTAGTTCAGGTGCAAACCAACGAGATCGACATCCTGATCGATGCGCTCGGTGCTGAAGGGGCCCCCGGGCGCGCCAACGACCGTGAAGGTGGTGGTCTTGTCGGGCATGAACAGGTGATCGTATTCGATCGCGAGTGACCAATTCGGGGCAAAGCCATATTCAAGACCGGCACCCAAGGCACCGCCCCAGCGGGTCTGATCGTCTGTCTCGCCGGCGGGCGTGTCGGGTGAAAAGAAAACATCGAAACGGTCGTGAGTCACGGCCGCGCCTCCCTTGACGTAGAATAGGGCGTTGTCGACGCTGTACCCGACTTGGGCGGTCAGCAAGCCAAACCAGTCGACATGGGACCGATTTATGAAGACGGGAACAACGATGTCGACGTTGGAACCTTTCAAATCGGCCCAATTCCCTTGAGCCTCCAGGCCGAAGACCCAATCGCTGCGCTGCCAGCGGTAGCCGAGCTGAGAGCCGGCCGTCCCGCCGGTGGCGTTATGACAACCTTCGCTGCCAAAAAACGCTGAGGTCCAGCAGGAGTGGCTCGAGCCCCAGCCGCCATTGGCGCCGATGTAAAAGCCGCTCCAATCATACCCAACGTCGGTCTTCGTAGGGACAGGAACGGCGAGATCGGCGGCGGACGCGTGCGCAACGGCGCTTAGAGCAGCAGCAAAAGCCGCTGCGGCGATCAGAACTCGTTTCATCAGGGTACCCCTCCCGGTTGCATCCACGTTAGCCGAACTCAACCGAAAAATGCTGTTACCTCGGCGCAACAGCAAGGATATTTCCAGAAGCCTGGACGATTCTGGCAGGCACCGCTTTGGCAGCGCAGGCGTGGTCAAGTGAGGGTGGTGCCGCTGCTCGCCCGGTCTCATTTCGTGCGCTTCGCCGGCTCCCGAGACGTCCCTCTCGTCTCGATCGGCACGATCTGTCCGGACTTCGTCGCGCCTGTCGAAAAATGTTTTAAGAAAATTTTCGGCGGATTCTAATGGGTTAACCGGCCAGTAACATTAACGCGCTTTAATCATGACCAGTTTGTACCGGGTCTGTGCGGGTTAGTGCGATGCAATTCAATGGTTTGAAGGCAAACGGACGCAATCTGGCGCGCGGCTGCGCCGTCCTCATGATCGCCGGTGCCGCGGCAGGCTGCAGCTCCCAGGCGATGCGCTTCAATGGTGTCGACGACGTCTTCACATCGTCCACCAACAATCAGCGCGCCATCATCAACAAGCAGAATGTCGACCAGCCCTATCCGGGCGATACGGTCGCGCCGGCGCCTGTCGACGGCAGTCACACCCAGTCCGTGAGTCGCTCCAGTCTCGAGCCGGTGACGTCCCAGCAATTGCCGCCGCCCTCGGCGCCGGCCGCCGCCAAGCCGATGCGCACCGCCTCGGCCCCGGCACTCGCGCCGGCGCCTGCCGCGCCGCATCTGGACAGGACGGCCACCAATACAGTCGCCCCGGCCGCGAAGCCGTTCAAGACCGCCGAGCCCGACGCGGTGCGCAACGCAAGCGCGGCGCCGCACGCGACCGAGATCGTGGTGAGGGAAGGCGAGACGATTTCCGGTCTGGCCCGCCAATATCATGTGCCGGCCGATGTGATCATCAAGGTCAATGGGCTCGATGCCAGCAAGGGCATCAGAACCGGCCAGAAGATCGTCATTCCGGCCTATGCCTATTCGAGCAAGGGCGGGCCGAAGGTTGCCGACGGCACCAAGCCCGCCAACACGCCGAAGCAGCCCGCCGGCGCGCCGGAGAAGGTTGCCGTGCTGCCGCAGCAGCCAAAGCTCAAGGACGGCAAATCCCTCGCGCAGGTCGATGCATCGGCGGCGGCCAGCGGTTCGAAGAACGCCACGCCCGCCCAGATGGCCGAGGCAAAGCCGGCCGGCGCCGGCGGTACCTACACCGTTCAGCAGGGCGATTCCCTGTCTTCGATCGCCCGCAAGACCGGCGTCGGCGTCACGGCGCTCAAGCAGGCCAACGGCATGAAGGACGGCCTCTTGAAGATCGGCCAGACGCTCAAGGTTCCGGCCGGCGGCACCGTTGCCGTCGCTGCCGCGAAGCCTGTCGCGACCAAGCCGACCGTCGATCCGGTGACGACGGCAACCACGCAGCCGCCGGCAAAGACCACACCGTCGGAGACGCTCGCCTCCTACACGCCGCCGAAGAAGGACGCCAAGGTCATCCAGCAGGCCGAGGACGACGATGCAGTGGCGCCGGATGCGACCGGCATCGGCAAGATGCGCTGGCCGGTGCGCGGCCGCGTCATCTCCGGCTTCGGCTCCGGCAAGGACGGGGTCGACATCGCGGTGCCGGAAGGGACGCCGATCAAGGCGGCCGAAAACGGTGTCGTCATCTATGCCGGCGACGGTCTCAAGGAGTTCGGCAACACGGTGCTGGTGCGCCACGAGAACGGCCTGGTCACCGTCTACGGCCACGCCAGCTCGATCGAGGTGCAGCGCGGCCAGAAGGTCAAGCGCGGCCAGGAGATCGCGCTGTCCGGCATGAGCGGCACCACGGACTCGCCGAAGCTGCACTTCGAGGTGCGCAAGAACTCTGCCCCGGTCGATCCGAGCGGCTATCTCGAATAGAACAAGAATAAATTGCGGGCCGCCTGACCTCCAGTCCGGCCCGCCGGCTTCAGCCCGCTCCGCCAGGAGCGGGCTTTTTCAGTGCAGCCGGTGATATGGGCTATCAGTCCTTAAGCGGCTTGCCGAGCCGTCCGGCAAGATCCTGGGTGAACTGCCAGGCGACGCGGCCGGAGCGGCTGCCGCGCGTCGTTGCCCATTCCAAGGCTTCCGCGCGCAACGTCTCGGGATCAATCGCGAGGGCATGGTAACGGACATAGCCGTCGATCATGTCGAGATATTCGTCCTGCGAGCACTTGTGGAAGCCGAGCCACAGGCCGAAGCGGTCGGAGAGCGAGACTTTTTCCTCCACCGCTTCCGACGGGTTGATGGCGGTCGAGCGCTCATTGTCGATCATATCGCGCGGCAGCAGGTGCCGACGGTTCGACGTGGCGTAGAAGATGACGTTGGCCGGGCGGCCCTCGACGCCGCCTTCGAGCGCCGCCTTGAGCGACTTGTAGGAAGTGTCCTCATGGTCGAAGGAAAGGTCGTCGCAAAACAGGATGAAGCGGTAGGGCGCCGCCTTCAACAGGCTCATCAGCTTGGGCAGGGTGTCGATGTCCTCGCGATGGATCTCGATCAGCTTCAGGGGCCGGTCAAGCTTGTCCGAGGCATTGACCTTGGCGTGCACGGCCTTGACCAGCGACGACTTGCCCATGCCGCGCGCGCCCCAGAGCAGCACATTGTTGGCGGCGAAGCCGGACGCGAAGCGCTCGGTGTTGTCGAGCAGGATGTCGCGGACCCGGTCGACTCCGCGGATCAGGCCGATGTCGACGCGATTGACCTTGTGGACCGGCTCCAGGCAGCCGGGATCGGCCTGCCAGACGAAGCAATCGGCCGCGCCGAGGTCGGTCTCGGGAACCGGTGGCGGGGCGAGACGGGAGACCGCATCGATCAGGCGGTCGAGCTTTTTGTTCAGGGCATCCAGGCTATCGGTCATTTCCGGTCTTTTTAACTTGGCAATCACGGAACGTGAAACGGATCCGCGGCTGCGCACCAAGAACCAACTGCAAGCTTCTGTTGTAGCACGATCTTTTCGGCCGGCTCCAACCGGCTTCAGACTGCGACGCTCTAGCACGCGCCAAACGGCTGGAAAAGCAACGGATTCGGCGGGTCGCGCAGTTGCATTGGCAACTTTACCGACTATATTCCGGCCAAAATTTCGCGGGGCCGTCCCGGCGGTATTTCACCATCCAGGAGTTTCTTGATGTTCGTCACACCGGCATACGCCCAAGGCGTCGGCACCTCGCCCGATATGTTCATCAGCATTTTGCCGTTTGTCCTGATTTTCGTGATCATGTATTTTCTGATCATCAGGCCGCAGCGCACGCAGCTGAAGAAGCGCCAGGAAATGCTGGCCGCAGTGCGCCGCGGCGATACGGTGGTGACCGGCGGCGGCTTCGTCGGCAAGGTGACCAAGGTGATCGACGACAATGAGCTGGAGATCGACCTTGGCGGCGGGACCAAGGTGACGGCGCTGCGCTCAACGATCTCCGACGTGCGGGTCAAGGGCGAGCCGGTGGCGAACCAGAACGCCAAGAAGTAATCACCACCTCGATGGCGGAACGCTGCCGCTTGTACGCCTGAACGGATAAGAACTAATGCTTTATTTCTCGCGCCTGAAGATGATCCTGATCTGGCTGGCCGTGGCCGTGACAGTGGTCCTCGCCGCGCCCAACCTGTTTCCGGCAAGCATGCTGGCGCAACTGCCGAGCTGGGTGCCAAAGCGGCAGATGACGCTCGGCCTCGACCTTCAGGGCGGCTCGCACATCCTGCTTGAAATGAATCAGAACGATCTGATCAAGGATAGGATGGAGACGACGCGCGACGAGATCAGGACGCTGCTGCGCGAGGCCAATCCCAGGATCAACTACACCGGCCTTTCCGGCTCCGGCCGCACCGTGCAGGTTCGCATCACGGACCAGGCTCAACTCGACCAGGCCAAGAAAGTCCTGAAGCCGCTGACCGATCCGGTGGCGGCGGGACTGTTCAGCGGCGGCTCCATCCAGGAAATGTCGCTGGATGACTCCGAGCCCGGCCTGCTCAAATTCACGGTCACCGACGCCGGCCTGAAATACCGCACCTCGACGGCTCTGTCGCAGTCGATCGAAGTGGTCGAGCGGCGCGTCAACGAGCTCGGCACGACCGAGCCGATCGTGCAGCGGCAGGGCGACGACCGCATCCTTGTCCAGGTGCCGGGCCTGCAGGATCCGCAGCGACTGAAGGAAATCCTCGGGCAGACCGCCAAGCTGACCTTCCAGATGGTCGACCAGTCGATGCCTGTGCAGGATGCGCTGAAGGGCCGTCCGCCCGCGGGCTCTTCCGTCCTGTACTCGCAAGACGATCCGCCCGTCCCGTATCTCATCGAAAACCGCGTCATCGTTTCCGGCGAAAATCTGGTCGACGCGCAGGCGACCTACAATTCGCAGACCAACGAGCCGGTGGTTTCGTTCCGTTTCGATTCCAAGGGAGCGACACGGTTCGGCCAGGCGACGGCGCAGAATGTCGGCAAGCTGTTTGCCATCGTCCTCGACAACCAGGTGATTTCGGCGCCGCAGATCCGTGAGCCCATCCTGGGCGGTACCGGGCAGATTTCCGGCAATTTCACCCCGCAGAGCGCCAATGACCTTGCCGTGCTGCTGCGCGCCGGCGCGCTGCCGGCAACGCTGACGGTCATCGAAGAGCGCACCGTGGGTCCAGGCCTCGGCCAGGATTCCATTCATGCCGGCAAGGTGGCGGGCGTGATCGGTTCGATCCTCGTCGTCGCCTTCATGTTCGTCGCCTACGGCTTCCTCGGCTTCCTCGCCAACATCGCTCTGGCTGTCCACGTGGCGATGATCGTTGCGCTACTGTCGCTGCTGGGCGCCACGCTTACTTTGCCCGGTATCGCCGGCATCGTGCTCACCATCGGCATGGCGGTGGACTCCAACGTTCTGATCTATGAACGCATTCGAGAGGAGCGGCGACTTGGCCGCTCGGTGATCCAGTCGATCGACACCGGCTTCGCCAAGGCGCTGGCAACGATCGTCGATTCCAACGTCACCTCGCTGATTGCCACCGTGGTGCTGTTCTGGCTGGGCACAGGACCGGTCAAGGGTTTCGCCATCACCTATGCGATCGGCATTCTGACCACCGTCTTCACCGCCTTCACCTTTACCCGCATGCTGGTGTCGATCTGGCTGCGTCGCGCCCGTCCGAAGGAATTGCCGCGCGCGCCGGTCACCTTCATTCCGCCCGGCACCAGGATCCCATTTATGGGTATCCGCCGCTGGACGTTCGCTTTGTCCAGCATCTTGTCGATCCTGTCAGTTGTCGGGTTCCTCACCATCGACATCAATTACGGCATCGACTTCAAGGGCGGCTCGATGATCGAGGTGCAGTCCAAGCAGGGCGACGCCGATCTCGGTGACATCCGCAACAGGCTCTCCGAGCTCAACATAGGCGAGATCCAGGTGCAGCAGTTCGGCGCGCCGAACGACGTTCTGATCCGCGTCGGCACGCAGGACGCCGGCGAGAATGCCGAGCAGACCGTCATCGACAAGGTGCGCGGCGAACTGCAGGACCAGTACGACTTCCGCCGCGTGGAGGTGGTCGGACCGACGGTCTCCGGCGAGCTCGCCAAGCAAGGCACGATCGCCATGCTCATCGCGCTGGTCGGCATCCTGCTCTATGTGTGGTTCCGCTTCGAGTGGCAGTTCGCCGTCGGCGCCATCATCGCCACGGTGCACGATGTGGTGATGACCATCGGCTTCTTCGTCATAACCGGACTGGAATTCAACCAGTCGTCGCTCGCGGCGATCCTGACCATCATCGGCTACTCACTCAACGACACCATCGTCGTCTATGACCGCGTCCGCGAAGACTTAAGAAAATACAAGAAGATGCCGTTGCCGCAGCTGTTGAACAACGCCATCAACGAGACGCTGTCCAGAACCACGCTGACCTCGGTGACCACCATCCTTGCGCTGTTGGCACTGGTGCTGTTCGGCGGCGAGGTGATCCGCTCCTTCACGCTGGCGATGCTGTTCGGCGTGGTGTTCGGCACCTATTCGTCGATCTTCATCGCCGCGCCACTGCTGATCCTCTTCAAGCTCAGGCCGCAGGCCGCAACCGCCGAAGAGACCAAGCCGGCGAACGGCAAGGCCGTGGCGACCTGAAGCCGTCAGAGCCGGATGATCTCAGGTCGAGTCGACCTGAGATCTGAATCCGCTCTAAATCAAAGAGATAGAGCATGATGTCGTCCGAAAACCGCTCCACCCTTTTCGGCATCATGCTCTAGCCCCATGGCCAAAGGCATCGTCATCCGAGAGGCGCATTTCCCGGGCAGGGCGCCGGTCGAGGCCTATGGCAATGGCGGGTTCCGCTTTGCCGACATGTCGCATCGAGGCTCGCTGCTCTGCCTGCCGTCCGGTATCCATGGCTGGGAGCCGGCCGATCCGTCGGCGCTGAAGGCCTCCGACTTCGACAAGCTGTTCGCCCAGGCCGACAAAGTGGAAATCCTGCTGGTCGGCACCGGCAAGGATCTGCGGCCGCTGCCGGCTGCACTCCGCTCCGCGCTGAAAGAGGCCGGCATTTCGGCCGACCCGATGTCGACGGGCGCGGCCGTGCGCACCTACAACGTGCTGCTGGCCGAGGACCGTGCCGTGGCAGCAGCGCTCATTGCCGTCGATTGATGGTCGGCATGCCCAACATCGTCATGGATGCGGTGCGTGTCGCAGACCATGATCGCTATCTATCCGCGCTCTACGCGCCCGCCGACAGGCGTGACGCGTTGCTTGCGCTCTATGCCTTCAATGCCGAGGTCGCCGGCGTTCGCGACCGCATCCACGAGCCGCTGCCGGGCGAGGTCCGGCTGCAATGGTGGCGTGATGTCATCTCGGCCGAGGGCGAGGCGGAGACAGGTCATCCGACCGCCGACGCGCTGAGGGCGGCGATTGCCGCCAACCATCTGCCGAAGGCCGCTTTCGAGAACATGCTCGAAGCGCGTATCTTCGATCTCTACAACGACCCGATGCCGTCGCGGACCGACCTGGAGGGTTATTGCGGCGAGACGGCCGCGGCGCTCATCCAGCTTGCGGCGATGGTGCTCGATCCGAATGCCGCGCCGCGCTTTGCCGAACTGGCGGGCAGGGCGGGCTGCGCGCAGGCCATCACCGGCTTGCTGCTTTTGTTGCCGCTGCACCGTCGCCGTGGACAGTGCTTTATCCCCTCCGATATGCTGGCAGCCGCCGGCTCCTCGCCGGAAGAGTTCGTCAAAGGAGCGGGCGATGCTGCCGCCGAGCGCGCGGTTGCGGCGATGATCGCGCTGGCGCGAGAGCATCTCGGCGCTTTCGAGAAGGGCGCGTCGGCTCTCCCCGGGACGTTGCGCCCCGCCTTCCTGCCGCTGGCGCTCACACATGCCTATCTCGACAGGATGGAAAAGCCGGGTCGGTCTCCACTCGGGGGCACTTCGACAATCTCAACCTTGCGCCGGCACTGGCTGCTCTTGCGTCATGCCATGCATGGCTGGACGCCCCTTTGACGTAAACGTCAACCATGCTAGGGGTTCTGCGCGTGGACTCGCATCAGAGAAATGCGAGCCAGCGGAGGACCGCCTTTCCATGAGCCTGCCAGTTTTGGTCGTCCTTGTCGTGTTCGGCATCGCGCTGTCGGTGGCGGCCGTGCATTTCACCGGCGGTACGACGACCGCGACGCTTGCCGGGGCTGAACACGCGCTCGCACGTTTTGCCGAAGACTTTCCAGACGAAAAGCCTGGGGCGGTCAGGCTGACATCCGACAGGCAAGCCGCCATTCTGGAACTCGACCCGCAGCGCTGCGCCATCGTACAGAGCATCGGCGACTGTTTCCTAACCCGCATCGTCACGCCGCGGGATGTGCTCGCCCTGGTGCGGGAAGGTAATGTCTTGTCGCTGAAAATGGATGATTTCACCTGGAAAGGCGGGCGGTTTGCCTTCGCCGACGAGGCAGACGCGCTGAGCGTGGGGGCGGTGCTGCTGAGGCACGATCAGATCCGAGAGGCGGCGTGATGGACGATTACAATTTCCCGCAGGTCACCCAGCTTGCCATCCCGTTCTTCGTCACGGCGATCCTGATCGAGCTCTGGCTGGTACGCACCGGCCGCGCCAAGGGATCGTTCGAGACGCGCGACACGTTGGCCAGCCTGATGATGGGGACGGGCAATGTCGTCGCCGGCCTGCTGCTCGGTGTCGTATCCTACTGGGCGCTGCTGTGGCTTTGGCAGTTCCGTTTCTTCAATCTCGGCCTGTCGATCTGGGTGTTTGTCGCCGCCTTCCTGCTCGATGATTTGCGTTACTATGTCTACCACCGCATCGCGCATCGGGTGCGCTGGGTTTGGGCCGAGCACGTCAACCATCATTCCAGCCAGCATTACAATCTCTCGACGGCGCTCCGGCAAAGCTGGACCGGCCTCTTCACCTTCATGTTCGTGCTGCAGGCGCCGCTGGTGCTGCTCGGCTTCCATCCGGCCGTCATTGCCTTCGTCTTCGGCTTCAACCTCGTCTGGCAGTTCTGGATCCACACCGAAACGATCGGCAAGATGTGGGGCTGGTTCGAATTCGTCTTCAACACGCCCTCGCACCACCGCGTCCACCACGCCACCAATCCGCGCTATCTGGACGCCAACTATGCCGGCACGCTGATCATCTGGGACCGCATGTTCGGCACTTTCGTCGCGGAACTGGACGAGGACCGGCCGCGCTACGGCATTGTCAAGAACATCGGCACCTTCAACCCGCTGAAGGTCGCCTTCCATGAATGGATCGGCATGTTCAAGGATGCGATGATGCCGGGACTGACGCTCGGCCAGCGTCTCAGCTATCTGATCCGGCCGCCAGGCTGGAGCCATGACGGCTCGCGCGATACGTCGGAGACGTTGAAGGCGGCCTATGTGCGGAGGAATCCGTCCGAAGCAGGAAAGCCGGGATTGCCGGCGGCGAGTGCCGAGCCGGCGGAGTAGCTATTCCGCTGCCTGCGCCTGCGAAGGCAGGCCCAGCCACACGCGACAATCGGCCAATGCGCGCGCCGTGATCGCGCGGCGCTTGGCAACGGTCTTGTCCTTGCCGCGCAGGCGCTTGCCTTCAGACTTTGGAGCCTCGACCGGCGGGAACAGGCCGAAATTGACGTTCATCGGCTGGAAGGAGCGCTTGCCCGGCTCGTCGTCGGAGACGATGTGGCCTCCGGTAATATGGTTGAGCAGCGCGCCGAAGGCCGTGGTCGACGGCGGCAGTGAGGCCGCCCGGCCGAGCCGTTCGGCCGCGGCGAAGCGGCCGGCGAGCAGGCCGATCGCGGCGCTTTCGACATAGCCTTCGCAACCGGTGATCTGGCCGGCAAAACGCAGGCCGGGGCGCGACTTCAGCTGCAGCGACGGATCGAGCAGCGTCGGCGAGTTGATATAAGTGTTGCGGTGCAGGCCGCCGAGGCGGGCGAATTCGGCATTCTCCAGTCCGGGAATGGTGCGGAAGATGCGGACCTGCTCGGCATGCTTCAGCTTGGTCTGGAAACCGACCATGTTGTAGAGCGTGCCCAGCGCATTGTCCTGGCGAAGCTGCACCACTGCATAGGCTTTGACCGACGGATTGTGGACGTTGGTCAGCCCCATCGGCTTCATCGGCCCGTAGCGCAGCGTCTCGACGCCGCGCTCGGCCATCACCTCGATCGGCAGGCAGCCGTCGAAATAGGGCGTGCCTTCCCACTGCTTGAACTCGGTTTTTTGGCCGTCCAGCAACGCCGCCACGAAGGCGAGATATTGCTCCTTGTCCATCGGGCAGTTGATGTAGTCCTTGCCGGTGCCGCCGGGGCCAACTTTGTCGTAGCGCGACTGGTACCAGCAGGTGTTCATGTCGATGGTGTCGAAATGCACGATCGGCGCGATGGCGTCGAAAAAGGCGAGCGCATCGGCGCCGGTTGCTTCGGCAATCGACTGCGCAAGCGAAGGCGCGGTCAGCGGACCGGTGGCGATGATCGCCTGGTCCCAATCCGCCGGCGGAAGTCCAGACACTTCCTCGCGCTGGATGGCAATCAGCGGATGCGCTTCGATTTTTGCGGTTACTGCCTCGGAAAAAGCGTCGCGGTC
This sequence comes from Mesorhizobium sp. WSM3873, assembly GCF_001672445.1. Lineage (NCBI taxonomy): Bacteria > Pseudomonadati > Pseudomonadota > Alphaproteobacteria > Hyphomicrobiales > Phyllobacteriaceae > Mesorhizobium > Mesorhizobium sp. WSM3873. The sequence goes on from NZ_LYTM01000034.1 coordinate 189,688, forward strand.
GACGGCTAAAGCGCCGCCGGCCGGGACTTGGTGCGCGTCGCCGGCGCTCATGATCAGCGAGCCGGCGAGCCGCATTTCGGCATGGAGCAAGCCAACTGCATTGGTCTCGGCGTCGTCCGAGCGGAACGAGTTGGAGCAGACGAGCTCGGCGAGCCCGTCGGTCTTGTGCGCGTCGGTGCCGCGCACCGGGCGCATCTCGTGCAGCACGACCGGCACGCCGGCTTCTGCGATCTGCCATGCGGCTTCGGAGCCGGCGAGGCCGCCGCCGATGACGTGAACGGGATCTTTGCTCATGAGCGCCGAGATAGTCGCTTGGCGCGGCGAATGCAATTGCCGGCTTCGACGGGCCGACTACCTCCAAAACAACAACACCCGCCGGGGGAGGAGGTCCGGCGGGTGTCGTTTTGGGGGTCGATCCTCGGGAGGAGGTGAAGATCGACCATATTCGTCATTGCCGGGGAGGAGGTCGGCTTTGACGAAATTCCTTCCGCCAATTGAAGGGGCGGATCCTTTCGGAGAACAACGCCCGCCGGGGGAGGAGGTCCGGCGGGCGCCGTTTCGGTGGTCAACCTTCGGGAGGAGGTAAAGGCTGACCGTATCCGTCAGGGTCGGGGAGGAGGTCGACCCTGGCGAGATTCCTTGTCAAACCGCCTTGCGGGCGATCATCTTGATCTCGTCGCGAACGATGCCGAGATCATTGAGCTGGCGGTTCGAAAGCCGACCCAGCTCAGAAACCGTCTCGCGATAAACGCGCCAGTTACGGTAGCTGCGGATCAGGTTCATTGTCTTGCTCTTCTCAAAAACTGGTTCGGACCATTCGCGGTCCGAAGCGGATTAGACCGCCTTGCGAGCGACGTAGTGAATGTCGCTGCGGCTGATGCCGAGGTCGGTCAGTTCACGGTTCGACAGGCGGCTCAGCTCGGAAACGGTGTCCCGGTAGCGGCGCCAGTTGCGGTAGTTGCGGATCAGGTTCATGGTAGTGCTCGTTTCGTCTTTGGTTCGGATCATTCCGTTTGTGTACGAACGGAAAATAGGCGGGGTCATATCGGTTTAAAAGTGCCATTGGTGCATGGCAGCAATGCAAATTGTGCAATGCAACATTAACGGCGATTCACGCTTGCGCCATAAGCAAGACCGAATCGGAAAATGCCGTTGCGTCAACGATTTGCGGCGCGCGGTTGTAAAATGGCCAAAGCTCGGGGGAACGGATGGCGGGCTATGCGACGAAGGTGAGGGCCGATATCGCCCGCTGGCGGGCGGCGGGCCTGATCGACGCGCCGACGGCCGACGCATTGACGCGTGACGTTGCCGCCAACGATCGCGCCTCGCTGAGCTTCGGCTCTATCCTGGCGATGATGGCGGCGTTACTGTTCGGTGCCGCGATCCTGATCTTCGTCGCCGCCAACTGGGAAGCCATTCCGCGCCTGGCGCGCGTGACGGCGCTGTTTGCTGTCATCCTCGGCGGTTACGTCGCTGGCGCCGTTCTGAAGACACGCGACCATGCGGCGATCGGTGAGGCGCTATGGATCGTCGCCGCCGCGGCCTTTGGCGGGTCAATCGCGCTGATCGGTCAGATGTATCATCTGTCGGGCGACGAGGCTTCGGCATTGCTGACGTGGTGCGCCGGCACGGCGCTGGCGGCGGTCGCATTGCGCTCGAACCCGCTCACCGTCGCCTCCGTCGGCATCGCCGATGCCTGGCTGTTCCTTAAATGGGGAGGATTTTTCCGCCGGGCCGAGTTCCCGCATCTCTTCGCCGCTATCGTGCTGGTGCTGTTCGCCATTTCATTCTGGACACGCAGCCAGGCGGCGCGGCACGTCATCATCCTTTCGATCGTATTCTATCTCCTGCTGCTGGCGATCGACCACAACACGCTCCAGGTCGCGATTCCGCTCGTGCTCGTCTCGATGCTGCTGTTCGCGGCAGCGATCTTTGTCGCCGAACCCGTCGACAGCGTCGTGCAACTCGGCGGCAGGCTGCCATTGCATGCGCTCATCGGCTTTCTTGCCGGCCTCGCAATGGTCCAGTTCGAACTGGCCGATGAGGCGAGCTACAACAGCGGCTTTGCCATTGCCTCGGCAGCCGCGCTTGCCGGCATCGTCGCGGCGATCATGCTCGGCGGCCGTGAAAGCAGAGGCTTGCGCTGGGTGGCCTATGCCGGCTTTGCCTTCGAGCTTGCCATTATCTATGTGGTGATGTTGCAGTCGATGCTCGACACGGCGGGCTTCTTCCTGTCCGCGGCCGTGCTGCTGGGGATACTGGCGCTGGTCATCATCCGCGTTGAAAAACGAATGAAGACGCCCGCCGGAGGAGCAGCGGCATGAGCGGCAAAAGACTGATCATCGCGGCGCTGGTGACGGCGCTTGTTCAGATCGGCTTGCTGGGCTGGATCATCGCCGGACGCGCGGCGATCCTGCGCAACGGCAAGGAGGTCCTGCTCAAGGTCGAGCCCGTTGACCCGCGCGATCTTCTGCGCGGCGATTACATCTCGCTTGGCTATGACATCTCGCGCATCCCGGTGAAGCTTATCGCCAACATTCCGCCGGGCAAGTTCACCAGCAACGACTCCGAGATCGTCGTCAGGTTGAAGAAGGCTGTGGACGGCTACTGGCAGCCGAGCGCGGCATGGTTCGATCAGGTGCCGGCGCCTGCCGCTTCCGATGAGGCCGACATTGTCGGGCATGTAGCGGATGGCTGGGATCTGCGCTCACCCGAGATGACGATCACGCCGGAATACGGGATCGAGCGTTTCTACCTGCCGGAGGGCAAGGGGATGGCGATCCAGAACGACATGCGCGTGCGGCCGTTCGGCGTCAAGCTGGCGCTCTCCGCCAATGGCAAGGCGCAGATCAAGGCGCTCATGGACGGCGACAAGACGCTGTTCGAGGAGCCGCTTTATTAGTGTGTTCGGGCCTGGGCGTCAGCGCGACGGTCCGCGTTAACGACGGTCATGGTTATGGCCGGACATCGCCCGTCTCGGCGGTGATTTTGGGATAGGGACCGATCGATATCGTATAGCTGAAGTCCGCTAGGCCTTTCTCCTGCTTGTGTGTCGAGGGGCTGCGCACAATCCAGTCGTAGATGCCTGAGACCTTGCAGCGATCGTTGGCGCAGCTGACCGCAATGCTGTCATTGCGGACGTTGTATCCGCGTTCAGGCCATCGCTGGTAATAGCTCCTCTTGTCCTCAATGATCGAACTTAGGTTCGTCAACTTGCCATGATAGTCGACCGTGGGAGCGTAGGACGCCCGAGCCTGAGCAAGAGCGAAATCGTTGTTATCGCCATGATGCTCGATGAGATCCCTGACGAAGGCGACCGCAACGCTTTCCGGCTGTTGCCTGGCGTCGGGGCAGGAGCGGACACGGACGCAGGATCCGGCGTCGTTGATACCTGCAATGCATCCGCTTGCGGCTGGTTCGCTGCGGCATTGGTCACACGCAACTCTGCCATTTCGCTGGCCGATAGGTACCGTATGTCATGCTTGTCATAGCTCGAAGCCAATTCCATCAGCTTGGGATCCGCTCCCATCTCGACCACATAGGATATGATTGCGGCCGTGCCGAACTGGAAACGGGCCTCCGCGTCTTCATTTGACATCCCGTCGGCCGGTTTGAGGGACGGCCGATGAACGCCGATGGAACCTGGTTCGGCAACGCGGTGGACGCCGCCAGGAAGGCCAGTGAGCAGGCTGAAGCGCACTGCAATTGGCGAAGCTGAAGAGTATCCGACCCCGCCGCCTGGATCATTCGCCCCAAGCGAATCGCACTGCCGACGTTACCGCCGGGGGAGTTGAATACGATCATCCTGGCCCTGCTGCTCGCAACCGCGCTACTGAAGGCGTTCAGGGGTTCATTGGCGCCAAATTCACCGGATACAAGAGCATTGGCTGCTGGCCCGGAGAGGAAATCGAAGTGTACTCCACGGCCTCAACGTGACATGTCGCTGCCGCGACAGCCGACCCAACCGCCAGAACCAGAGAAACTACGCGCACAACCTGACAGAGCCCCAACCTGCCTGTTGCTGCGACTAAGAACCTGTCGACAGGCTATTTCAAGGGCATTGGACACGAAAAAGCGGATTGTCTGCTCGAGCCTTGCGTGCGCCGCCAGGAGTTGATGGCTCCGGTCCTTCCTGCCAAAGGTTCGGAGGACACCCTTCGCTCTGACGACCATGGGGTGGCCTACCAACAGAAGCTCGCAGGCGAAGGGTGGTGCGGATGAAGGGACTCGAACCCCCACGCCTTTCGGCACTGGAACCTAAATCCAGGGCGTCTACCAATTCCGCCACATCCGCGTTCCCCGGCAATCCCATGTAGCCATCATTCTGTCAATGTCGGGGTCCAAGTCACCGTCATTCTCGTAATCGCGAAGATGGTTGAAAATTAGCCTAGCCTGTGACAAAAGGCGTGTCGAATGTGACGGGACGCGACTATCCGCTTCTGCCGAATGCAAGAAGAAGTAGGAAAAACAAAGACTTCTTCACATTTTGGAAGCGCAGTTCAGGAGAGTTTGAGCCGCATTGGCGGTCAAATCACCAGGTTCCGTACCAAAGCCATTTCCGGCAAGATTATACCGGCAGGCTGTGAACGGCTAAGGACCGTTTGGCAGCCTCGTTGGTGAAAACAAAGGTTTTAGGATGCAGGTCACCGAAACGCTCAACTCCGGTCTCAAGCGCGAGATCAAGATCACCGTGCCGGCCGGTGACATGGAAGCCAAGCTGATGGCGCGGCTGAACGACGCCCGCGGCAAAGTGCGGATCAATGGTTTCCGCCCGGGCAAGGTACCGGTGCAGCACCTGCGCAAGATGTACGGCAAGTCGTTCATGGCCGAGGTGGTCAACGAGATCCTCAACGACTCGACCCGCTCGATCATCTCGGGCCGCGGCGAAAAGGCCGCCATGCAGCCTGAAGTCATCATGACCGAGGACGAGAAGGAGGCGGAGAAGATCCTGGCCGGCGGCGCCGACTTCGAGTTCCGCCTCAATTACGAGGTCATCCCGGCCATCGATGTCAAGGATTTCTCCGACATCAAGGTGACGCGTCAGGTTTACGACGTGCCGGAATCGGAGGTCGACGACCAGGTGAAGCGGGTCGCTGAATCGGCTCGCAGCTACGAGCCCAAGGAGGGCAAGGCCGCCGAAGGCGATCGCGTGAGCATCGATTATGTCGGCAAGATCGGCGGCGAGGCGTTCGCCGGCGGCGCCGGCACCGACCAGCCGCTGGTGCTGGGCTCGAAAGAGTTCATCCCGGGCTTCGAGGACCAACTGGTCGGCACCAAGGCGGGCGATGAGAAGCAGGTCACGGTGACCTTCCCGGAGAACTACCAGGCAGCGCATCTGGCCGGCAATGAAGCCACCTTCGACGTCACCGTCAAGGAAGTGGCCAAGCCGGGCGCGCTCGAGATCAATGACGAGACGGCCAAGAACCTTGGCCTGGAATCGCTGGAGCGCCTGCGCGAGATCGTGCGCGGCCAGATCGAGAACCAGTTCGGTTCCATGACCCGCCAGAAGGTGAAGCGCCAGCTGCTCGACCAGCTCGATGCCGCCTATTCCTTCGAGGCACCGTCGAAGCTCGTCGAGGCCGAGTTCAACAACATCTGGGCGCAGGTCAACCGCGACCTCGAAGCCGCCGGCCGTACCTTTGCCGACGAAGAAACGACGGAGGAAGAGGCGCGCGCCGAATATATGCGCCTGGCCGAACGTCGCGTGCGTCTCGGCTTGGTTCTTGCCGAGATCGGCGAGAAGGCCGGGGTCACCGTGTCGGACGATGAACTGCAGCGCGGCCTGTTCGAGCAGGTTCGCCGCTTCCCGGCCAACCAGCAGCAGGAAGCTTTTGAGTTCTACCGCAGCAACCCCGAGGCGATTAATTCGCTCCGCGCGCCGATGTTCGAGGAAAAGGTCGTCGACTATTTGCTGGGCCAGATTTCGGTTGAGGATGTGAAGGTCAGCAAGGAAGAGCTGATGGCGGACGACGAGGAGGCCGAGAGCGCCAGCAAGGCGAAGCCGGCGAAGAAGGCTTCCTCCAAGAAAGCCGAGGCCAAGGCCGGCGAAGCAGCCGGTGAGGCGGAAGAGCCCAAGAAGAAGGCCGCGCCGAAGAAGAAGGCCGCCAAGGACGCCGAGTAAAACCGGCGATAAGCTGATTTCGAAAGGCCGCCCACGAGGCGGCCTTTTTCGTTCATGTTCTCTGTTGTTGCTGCGGGGCAACACCACCCGCTTCAGATGAATGCACGCTGCTGGCGATACCGAACATTGATGATTATCTGCTCGATATCACATTGCGCAGGGTCGTTTGGAGGCGTCGGTGGGTGTGGCATTCACGATGAGGGGCGTGGTCGTTACCGCGGCGCTCTTGCTTGCCGCGGCCGGTGTGGCAGAGGCCGGACCCGATCTCGGCAACTGGCGCGTCGACGCCGGCAACGACGGCCAGGTCACTGCGTCGCTATACGCCACCAACAAGCTGATCACCGGCGGCGGCGCGCTGGGCTACAGTCCGGTGCTGACGCTGGCTTGTCGACCGGGCGGCGAACCGCGTTGGAGCGAATGGCTGCAACTCAACGATTCAGTCTCCGCCAGCCGCAAGATCACCATGTCGGTCATGGTCGATGGCGGCGGCAAGTTCGATGAAAGCTGGTCTGTCGGCCCACGCGGTAAAATGCTGGTCAGGGACGGAGCCGATGGCATCAAGCGGCTGGTTTCGGCGAGCCGGCTGTTGCTGTCATGGCGCTTCGGCCTGCTGTCGGGACGCGGCGAGGCCGACTTCGAACTCGCCGGACTGTCCGAGGCGATCGGACAGATGGCTGCAAGCTGCAATACCGATCCGCCGTGAGTCTCAATACACGGCCTAAAGGGCGTCGCGAGGAGCCGGACTCAGGCGACGCGCTTTAGGTCCGTGTTTTTGATGCATGTCGTTCTGCCAGAACCGCTGCGCAGCTTGGGCGACGTGCACCTTCGCACAAATTGCCGTTTCTACCCATTGGCTTGATACTGTGGTATGTAGATGCCGCAATTCCATTGGTGGGACCACGGATATTCCGCTGTACCGTGCAGGCCGCCCCAGCGCGGCTGGCGTGGTGCGGATCGTCCGGCGCAGATGACGATCGATCAGGGAGGAATGCCATGCGCGCAATCGCACTTTTCATCGCCTCGGCGGCCACGATCTTCATTGCAAGCCCTTCGCGGGCGCAGGATGCAGCCGCAGGCGAGAAGGTCTTCACCAAGTGCAAGGTCTGCCACATTGCAGACCAGGACCAGAACAAGGTCGGCCCGTCTCTGCACGGCGTCATCGGGCGCACGGCGGGCACGCATCCCGGTTTCACCTTTTCCCCGGCTATGATCGAGGCCGGAAAATCCGGCATCAAATGGGATGAGCCCACGCTGACGAAGTATCTTCAAGACCCCAGGGGCATGATCAAAGGGACGAAGATGGTGTTTCCCGGCCTCAAGAACGATCAGGACGTAGCCAACGTCATTGCTTACCTGAAACAGTTTTCGAAGTAAGCGGGCCCTTCCAGGCCCGTCGGTGGCGCCGGCTCGCTCCGACCGAGGGCGGCCGGCATGACGCTGCTGGAATGCCGCCGCCGGCCCTGTCATGCAGGCAGCGCAAAGAATCCCAGCACCAACAGAATGGCTATGCCGAGGCCGAGTATGAGAAGCGTTCGCGTGTCCATGACGTTCGCCTTCGACCAGGCGCATGACCCGGAAAACAGGGAAAGGATCACGGGCCAATCAAAGTGATCCAGCCTCCTTGCGCGTCCCGGAGGGCGCTGCGTTGTAGCTGTATAAGAATACCGCAAAAAAACCTCTGGAACCAGCGTGCAGCTCTGGCCGGCCACCGCACCCTCGTTCCAATGAAAAGAGACAAATCGGGCGCAATGGAGTATGTTGGCTGCCGGTGCAGGTCGCGGTTTTGCGTGGCCAACCATGCAGAGCGGTAGCACCGCGAATTCGCGACCTTGCCGGACCCTGGTCTGGAGGAATGGTCATGGCAAGCTTTCACGTCATTGCAGGCGCTAGCGAAACGCTCGAGCATACCAGAGTGAGAAAGATCGGCCTTTCCGATCTTTTCGACGCGCTCAGGCGCGGTATCGACGATTTCATGGTGAAACCCTCGCATATCGTGTTTCTGTGCATGATCTATCCGCTCGTCGGCGTGGTGCTTGCTACCTGGACATCGGGAGCGAACGCGCTGCCACTGCTGTTTCCGCTGGTGTCCGGTTTTGCGCTGATCGGCCCATTCGCGGCGATCGGTCTTTACGAGATCAGCCGCAGACGGGAAGCCGGGCTCGATGCATCCTGGCGCCATGCCTTCGAGGTCAGGAACTCCCCGGCGCTGCCGGCCATCGCCGCGGTCGGGATCATGCTGTTCGCGATCTTCATCGCGTGGCTTTTGACCGCCAAAATCTTCTACGAGCAGCTGTTCGGTCCCGCGCCCCCGGCATCGCTGTCCAGTTTCATCGCTGACATATTCGCCACCGGGCGCGGTTGGACCCTGATCGTGCTGGGTCACGCCATCGGATTCGTCTTCGCCGTGGTCGTGTTGTGCACCACCGTGGTGGCTTTTCCGCTGCTGCTTGATCGCGATGTCGGCGCCTACGAAGCCATTCACACTTCCGTACGCGTAGTGCTGGCGAACCCCATCGTAATGGCCGTCTGGGGACTGATCGTCGCCGTTGGGCTGATCGTCGGCTCACTGCCGGTGTTCGCAGGGCTGGCGGTTGTGCTGCCAGTCCTCGGCCATGCCACCTGGCACGTGTATCGCAAGGTCGTGGAAGCGCCGGCCGCCCCAAGACCGGCGAACTAGCAAACCCTGTCGAGCACGGGCGGGAGTGCCGGTGTCTCACAGGGCCGGGTGGCTGAAGCGTGCCCGACGCGCGCCTGTGGTCAGGTCGCGGAAATCCTTGCCGCTGACATGCACAAGGGTCTTGTGGTCGCCGCCCTCGAAATAGATATCGGCGGCATCGCCGAGGCTTTCGTCCAAAATGACCGGCACGTCATAGGCCGCGCCGATCGGCGGTACGGCGCCGATATCGCAATCATCGAAGAGCGAGACCAGCTCTTCCTCGGAAGCGAGCCCGAGGCGCTTGTCCATGACGTCCTGGAGCTTGGCGAGTTCGATCCTGTGGGTGCTTGGGACCACGGCCAGCGCATAGCCGAGCTCGTGGTGAACGACCACGGACTTGGCCATCATGCTGCCGGGCACGTGGGCGGCAATGGCGGCCTGCCTGCTGGTTGCAGTCCGATGATGCGCGACGGTGTCGTACGGGATTCCCTTGCCGTCTATGAAATTCCTCAGTCTGTTCGCTATCGTCATTTTCCGCGTCCTTTGCTTGAGTTCACGACGCATATCAAAACCAAACCGCCGGTTGTTTCGAGGCACCGGCCATTTCGGGCTGATTAGGCTGCGGTTTATCCAAACCGCGCGTCAGGGGCCGGGCCCGAAAAACGCGATACGGGTCAGCAGCGTATAGTCGGCCTCGAAGACCATCATCGCCACGAAGACCAGCACCAATATCGGCGGCAAGATGATCGCATACATCATCGCCAACCGTTCCCAGGCCATGTGCATGAAGACGGCCACGATCAGTCCTGCCTTGAGCATCATGAAGATCAGGATCAGCGACCATCTGAGATAGCCGTGCAGGCCGAAATAGTCGACCATATAGGAGCAGGCGCTGAGTATGAACAGCCACACCCAGACCACCAGATAGAGCTTGATCGGGTGTTCCTGGTGCGTGTCCGATTTGCCGGCGGTCGCCGCATCGTGGGTGGAGTGCAGCGCCTGTTGTCCGAGACCGTTTGCGGTTGCTTCAGCCATTTCGTCCTCTCAGCAAAGCCTGCCTCTCACCAAAGATAGAAGAAGGCGAAGATGAACACCCAGACCAGGTCGACGAAGTGCCAGTAGAGTCCCATGATCTCGACATTCTCGTAGTGGCCCCGGCGACTGGTGAAAAACCCTGGACGCCCGATGTCGTAATCGCCGCGCCAGACTTTTCGCGCCACGATTATCAGGAAGATGACCCCGATCGTGACGTGCGTGCCGTGGAAGCCGGTGATCATGAAAAAGCATGAGCCGAATTGCGCGGCTCCCCAGGGATTGCCCCAGGGCCGCACTCCTTCGGTGATGAGCTTGGTCCATTCGAAGGCCTGCATGCCGACGAAGGTTGCGCCGAGCGCGGCGGTCAAAAGCATCAGGATCGCGGTTTTGCGGCGATCGCGGCGGTAGCCGAAATTGACCGCCATGGCCATGGTGCCGCTGCTGGAGATCAGCACGAAGGTCATGATGGCGATCAGGATCAGCGGGACCTCCGACCCGCCGATGTGCAGCGCGAAGACCTTGCTTGGGTTGGGCCACGGCACGCGCGTCGACATGCGGGCGGTCATGTAGGAGAGCAGGAAGCAGCCGAAGATGAAGGTGTCGCTGAGCAGGAAGATCCACATCATGGCCTTGCCCCAGGACACGTTCTTGAACGCGCGCTGATCCGAGGCCCAGTCGGCGGCAATCCCGCGCCAGCCCTGGGGGCGATCCAACTGGCTGCTATCCGTCAGTGTCGTCTCGGCCATCGCCAGTCTCCTAGGTCAGCAGCCGTTGGCAAATGCTCACGAATGTCGCCGCCCAGCCGGCCAGAACGGCGAAGATGCCGAGCCAGACGAAAAGCAGGAAATGCCAGTACATCGCGCAGAGCTCGATCCCGAGGCGAAGCCGTTGCGGCCGGGCGCCCGTCCAGGCGCCGATGCTCGTCCTGCCAAGGCCGACCAGCCCGCCTAGTATGTGCAGGCCGTGCATGGCGGTGATCAGATAGAAGAAGCTGTTGGCCGGGTTGGAGTCCAGCAGGTAGCCGTCATCGGTCAGCTGCCGCCACGCGATCAGTTGGCCGATCAGGAAGGCGAGGGCGGTCAGCCCGGCCGTCGCAAGACCGAGCCTGACCATGTCCGTCTGGCCTCTGCGCGCCGCGATCACGGCGCATTGCAGCGCGACGCTGCTCAGCACCAGCACGCCGGTGTTCAGCCAGAGCAGGCGCGGCAGCGGCAGAGGCCGCCAGTCCGGCAGACCCATGCGCATGAAATAGGCGCTGGTGAACAGCGAAAACAGACAGCCGACAACCGCGAGGAAGACACCGAGGCCGATCTTGGCGGTGGGCAGGGCCGATCGCTCGAGGCCGACGAAATCCCCGGCCAAGCCTTGCTCGAGCCACGGCTTCGCGGTCAGCCGCTGGTGCGAAAGCCACCATCCGGCAAAGCCGGCGATCACCAGCAGGAAGACCAGGATGACGCTCATGCCGGCTCCCTCGATGGGATGAAGGAGCCCGGCACGTTCTGCGGGATGAAATCCTCCTTCGCGCCCGGCACGCTGTAGTCATATGCCCAACGATAGACGATCGGCAGTTCCTTGCCGAAATTGCCGTGCGCCGGCGGCGTCTGTGGCGTCTGCCACTCGAGCGTCGTTGCCCGCCACGGATTGCCGCCGGCGTCACGGCCGTGACGGATGCTCCAGATCAGGTTGAACAGGAACACCATCTGGGCGAAGCCGACCAAGAAGGCCATGATGCTGATGAACGAATTCAGATGATGGGCCGACTCCGTCATGATCGTCATGTCTGTCAGTTCGGCGTAGCGGCGCGGTACACCAATCAGGCCGATATAGTGCATGGGGAAGAAGATCAGGTAGGCGCCGAGGAAGGTGACCCAGAAGTGAAACTGGCCGAGCGCCTCGTCCAGCATCCGTCCGGTGACCTTCGGATACCAGTGATAGATCGCGCCGAAGATCACCAGGATCGGGGCGACACCCATCACCATGTGGAAATGGGCAACGACGAACATCGTGTCCGACAGGGGAACGTCGACGACGACATTGCCGAGGAACAGCCCCGTCAAACCGCCATTGACGAAGGTGACGATGAAGGCGAGCGCGAAAAGCATTGGTATCGAGAGATGGATGTCGCCGCGCCACAGGGTCAGCACCCAGTTATAGACCTTGATGGCGGTCGGAACGGCTATGATCAACGTCGTCGTGGCGAAGAAGAAGCCGAAATAGGGGTGCATGCCGCTGACATACATGTGGTGCGCCCAGACCACGAAGCTCAGCGCGCCGATGGCGATGATCGCCCAGACCATCATTCGGTAGCCGAAGATGTTCTTGCGCGCGTGCGTGCTGATGAGGTCGGACACGATGCCGAAGGCCGGCAGGGCCACGATGTAGACTTCCGGATGGCCGAAGAACCAGAACAGATGCTGAAACAGGATCGGGCTGCCGCCACTGTGCTGCAACTGTTGGCCCATCTCGACGATCGCCGGCATGAAGAAGGAGGTGCCGAGCGCGCGGTCGAGCAGCATCATCACACAAGCAACGAACAGCGCCGGGAAGGCGAGCAGAGCCATGACGGTGGCGGTGAAGATGCCCCATACGGTGAGCGGCAGGCGCATCAAGGTCATACCCCGCGTGCGGCCCTGCAGCACCGTCACAACATAGTTCAAGCCACCCATGGTGAAGCCGATGATGAACAGGATGAGCGAAGAGAGCATCAGGATGATGCCCCAGTCCTGGCCACCGGGCGTGCCGGTCATGATCGCCTGCGGCGGGTAGAGCGTCCAGCCGGCGCCGGTCGGTCCGCCGGGCGCAAAGAAGCTTGCGACGAGAACGAGCACCGCCAACAGGTAGACCCAGTAGCTCAGCATGTTGACATAGGGGAAGACCATGTCGCGGGCGCCGACCATCAGCGGGATGAGATAGTTGCCGAAGCCGCCGAGGAAGAGTGCGGTGAGCAGGTAGATCACCATGATCATGCCGTGCATGGTGATGAACTGGTAGTAGGCCTCCGGAGTAATGAAATCGAACGTGCCGGGGAAGCCGAGCTGCAGGCGCATCAGCCAGGACAGGAACAGCGCTACAAAGCCGATCGCCGTTGCCGTTGCCGAATACTGGATCGCTATGATCTTGGCGTCCTGCGAGAAGACGTATTTCGTCCACCAACTGTGCGGATGGTACAGTTCCATTTCCCCGACTTCGGCGGGGGGAACGGCATCTGCGGGTGTGACGTCGACCATGGGAGCACCTCCCTGTTCAGCGGGCCTCGACAGTTTCGACTTTTGCCCCGACGTCCAAAGCGGACGCCATTGTCTTTCCTGGCAGCGGGTTCGCCGAGCCCGTTTGCTGAGGCGCCGACAGTTGCGCAAAAGTCTGCTGCTGCCCGAGCCAGGTCAGGTAATCCTGCTCGGTGTCGACCATCACCATGCCATGCATCAGCGGATGTCCCTGGCCGCAGAGCTCGGCGCACAGGACCTGGAAGGTTCCGGTCCTTGTTGGAGTGAACCAGAAATAGGTGACCGATCCCGGGATCATGTCCATCTTGGCGCGGAATTCCGGGATGTAGAAATCATGCAGCACGTCGATCGAACGCAGCAGCATCTTGACCGGTTTGCCGACCGGCAAGTGCAGGTCCGCCGCCTCGACCACGACGTCGTCCTGGCCGTTGGGATCCTTTGGGGCGATGCCTAGCGGGTTCTCAGCGGCTACTTCACGGGTGTCCGAAGTGCCGAGCTTGCCGTCCTTGCCCGGCAGGCGATAGCTCCACTGCCATTGCTGAGCAACGACCTCGATTTCGGTCGCATCGCTCGGCACGTTGACGAAGCGGCTCCAGACGAACAGGCCGGGAACGAGCAAGGCGGTGACGCCGATCGCAGTGACGATCGTCAGCCACCATTCGAGACGCTTGTTCTCCGGTTCGTATACCGCGCGATTGCCTTCGCGATGGCGAAAGCGGAACACGCAATACGCCATGAAGAGCACAACGGCGGCAAAAACGACGCCGGTGATCCAGAAGCTGATGATGATGGTGTGGTCGATATAGTCCCAGTTCGAGGCAATCGGCGTCCACCACCATGGGCTCAGGAAGTGGAACAACACCGAGCCCACGACGATCAAAACGAGTACAAGCGCGATGGCCATGTCCCGTCCTCCGGTATTTCATGGGAGCGCGAAGCATCCAACGCCAATACCAAGCCGCATCATGCTCGATTTCCGGTTGAAATTCCAGAGCCGACTAGCTGATGTGCAAAACGTTGCTGCGCGCCCGGACCTTTTGGGGCGGGGGGCCTTGGCGCAGCGGGCCCTTCGTCGAAGCATTGCCCTTGCGGACGATGTGCAGAGGGCTGAATGGCCGGCTTGATGCCGCTGGCGGGTAGATCAACTAGTTCATTTTAGGCGTGCGGACGGCTGCCCTGGCCTTTTGCCGGCGAGATTTGACCGCCTCCAGCAGTTCGCGTTCGCTGGTGTGAGCATTTCGAAAGATGGCCACAACCAATACCGCTAGAATTTCGGCGTCCGGGTCCAAAGGATCGAGCTGTTCATCTGCGCAGACCTGATTGAACACGCGTTCGCAAACGGCCAGATCGAGAGGGCTAAGGCAGGTGCGATTGAAACGCCGACGCAGCATTTGAGCGAACCTTTCAGCGCCCGCCGCCCGTGCTTTGCGGCGGGGCCTTGTCACCGAGGCTTGAAAAGATGTTGTCCCCAGCTTCTAGTAACGTTACTCCATGCTCGGCGATTGTGTTGTCAATAATCCCAAAATCTGTGCGCAGTCCCGAGATCTATATTGGCCGACCCGCATGAGCTGGTAATAGTCTTGCCGTTTGTTGTCGGGTATACGGAAGCCGCGTCGAAAGTCAGCCGCCTCTTTCGGGGCGCGAGTGCAGCCAAGTTTGCTGGCGCTGACTTTCAAACTCGCCAGTGAGCATCCGAGCTTTGCCGCAATGTCTTTCAATGGCTCGTTGTTGACATATCCATCAAGAATTATCTTGCGGCGAGCTTCTCCTTTGACTTTTTCATTCATTACCTGGTCTCCTCAACGTCGCTTTCACGATGTCGGAATCTATAGGCGCCGGTCTGAAGTGTGTCGTTAGCCTCGTATCCAGAAACTTATCTCGGGATGCATTTCTTATTGTAACCCAGCGTGATCGACGATGCGGTCCACAGGCTTGCCAGATCCCGGGATACACCACATGATTGCGGGGGCATGGGCATACCGGAATCGGATATGGCACCACGCGCGATGGACGCTAAGGAGCAAGACGAGGCGCATACCGGGCCTGTACCGGAGCGTGAGCGACGGCGTTGGCCTCGCGACGTTCAACCCGACAACGAGGCGGCTCGGCCAATCGCGCCGGCACTGGAACCGCTGTCCTTTTCAACACTCGAACTGGCAGCAGAGGATCAATTCCCCGCTTGGCAAGCGCATGTGGCACCGCTTGTCGAGGTCAGGCTGCCGGATGACAAATCGCTGGACGACGGCTTCCCCGCAGCGCACAAGGCTTGGAATCTCGGCGGCATGCTGATCGTCGAACAGCGGACGCCGGCGCACAGTTATATCCGTTCCGCCGCAAAGCTTCGGTCCAGCTCGATCGATCATTGGTATGTCGTCTTGCCACATACCGGCCGGTCGTGGACGGAGGTCAATCGACGTGTCGCGGAGGGCCAGCCGGGCAAACTTGAGATCAGGTCGCTAGGTTACCCGTTTCGCGGGAGGATGACCGAATCCGAAAGTCTCGTTCTATATTTGCCGCGTGATTTGTTCGCCGACGCGGCGGCAACCCTCGACGCAAACAACAATTCAATTCTTTCCGGCAATTTTGCAAACCTTTTGATCGACTATGTCGACGGCATCGTAACAAGACTGCGCAGCCTCACCGCTGACGACCTGCCTCGCATCGTACACGCAACCCGCAGCATGATCATTGCGTGCCTAGCGCCGCCGGCCGAACATGCGGCTGCGGCCGAACAACTGGCGAGTGTCGCGCTGATGGAGCGGGCCCGTCGATACGTCCAGAACAACCTGGAAGCGGCTCATCTGACGCCGGATTCAATGTGCCGGGCGCTCGGTGTTTCGCGATCTCGTCTCTACCAGCTGTTCGAACCGAGCGGTGGGGTGCTCCATTACATTCAAAGTCGCCGACTTCTAGCGGCCCATGTTGCGCTCAGCGATCCGGCGGACAGCCGGCGCATCGTTCAAATTGCGGAGGCCTTCGGGTTCAGTTCAGCGGCAAATTTCAGCCGGGCGTTCAGCAAGGAGTTCGGTTACAGCCCCCGCGAAGGGCGCAGGACGACGGTGTTGCCGCGCCCCGCCCACTCTGTTTCGCTTGGCGAGCACGAGAAGACCTCCTCGTTTGAAGGATGGCTCAAGGCGCTTGGAAGCTGATCATAGCATCCGCGGCGGACGTTTCATCAGTATGCCCGGAGTGATACTGGATCCGGCGACAATCCTTGCCGGGCAAGCGATCCTTGGCTGGCGGTACCCCATTGGGCAAAATCCCTGGCGAGAGATGCCGTGCCGATCGAGATATGTACGCCCGGATAAGTATCTGGATGCGCAGCTAACGACAGCGCGGCCTTATTCGTAGATGTTCGCTGTGACTTAGCGGGGGGCTCGGCACAGGCGGCAGGTTTCCAAGTTGGGGGGAATATCGCACCGCCTGTGCCGACCGCGCCGCCGCAAACCGTCAAAGGCGTAAGTGAGTTAGCGTGCCAAGGCCGAGGCGGCCGGTTGGTGTTCATTCCGCCGCAAAATAGCTTAGTGGGGGCTCGATGGCTTGGGGGCTCGGCACAGGCGGCAGATGTCCAAGTTGGGGAAATCGGATCGCCTGTGCCGCTCGCGCTACCGCTATCCGTCGAAGGTGTGGCGTAGTTGAGTAAGCGTGCCAATGGCCGGGGGGCGGCTGGCCGGTGTTCATTCCGTCGCAGAATGGCTTAGTGGGGGCAAGGCACAGGCGGCAGGTGTCCAAATGGATACCAGATCGCCTGTGCCGCTCGCGCCACCGCTATCCGGCAAAGATGGTGGCGTAGTTGAGTCAGCGTGACAAGGTCGACGACGAACGGCTGGAGTTCATTCCGCCGCAGATACCAACTCTTGTCGAGCGGCCGCCCGAAGATGAAGGGTGGGTCCACGAGGCCAAATTCGACGGCTACCGCACGCAAATCATCATTGATAAGAACGGCGCGCGTCTTTACAACAAGAACGGACGCGACTGGACGACTAAATACTGGCCCATCGCGCTAGCTGTCGACCTGCCATGCCGGGCTGCCATTCTCGACGGCGAGGTGATTGTCTCAGGCGAGCGGGGCTCGCCCGGTTCTCCTGATCTGGAAGCTGCGATCTGGAACGAGCCGAGCCGGCTGGTGTTCGTCGCTTTCGACATCCTCCATCTCGACGGTCGCAATCTTATCCCCTTACCCCTGCTGCAACGCAAGCAAGCGCTGTGGCGACTGGTTGAGCCTGGCCTCGGCAAGATCCAATACAGCGAGCATTTTGAGGGCGACGCGCTCGCGATCTTTCGCGCCACCGAGAAAACCGAGCTCGACGGCGTCATCTCGAAACGCGCCGATAGCCCCTACCAGAGCGGACCGTCGAAAACGTGGCTGAAAACCAGATTTTTGAGAAAGCCGATTTCGAAACACTAGGTCTGTGATCGATCCCAGGCCGCGAACTCCGCTCTGTCCTGTGGGTCGCAATATTTCGAATCAGGCCTGGCGCGACGCCGATTATCTGTCGATCCGCGATTTATTAACAATGAATGAACCTCCATCGTGGAATAACCTGCCGCCAATCACAGCGGAGCAGCCATTGCAATTACAGCGCATGCCGCGCTTGTTGAAATAGCGAGTTGAAAGTTTGCCAAGCTTGTTACTTATGCTATTTCTAAACTGGGGGACGCTAATTTTCACCGCCTACGGAGGTGGCTTTTGCGTTCAGAGGCATCAGGCGTCGGCACGCTGAATGAGGAGTCGTCCTCAAGCGATGGTTCACGTGCCGGCGAAGCGCTTCTCGCTAACCTGTTGGCGAATACGACCGAACTTCTATCGTTCTATGATAGCGACTTCCGCCTAACTCACTACGCCGCCAGGCTTAAACGCCTGTATGGAGGTGCGGTGGTGCCAGGCGCAGCCATTTGGGAGATCTATCCAAGCTTCCTCGATACGAGGTGCCGCGACGAATTTCTTCGGGTGTTCCAGGGCGGCTCTGCGGCAAGCATTGACCTGCCGCGATCATCGGGCGAAGCGCTCCGCTCCGTTTTCGTCTTCGGCACTGCAGATGGTGTGGGAATCATTGAATCCCGGGAGCAGGCGGAGCGCAGCGCGGCGCAGGAGCAGGAGCATATGATTCTGCTCCATCAGGCGACGCACGACGTGCTGACCGGACTGCAGAATCGACGGCGATTCGGTGAGCGGCTGCAGCAAGCGCTGGCGGCCATCGGCGGATCTCAGCCGAAAGCCGCCCTGCTGCAAATCGATCTTGACGATTTCAAAGCGGTCAACGACACGCTCGGCCATGGGGCAGGCGACACGCTTCTGCAACTCGCGGCAGGTCGAATCCGCGACGCGCTGGAGGACGGCGAATCTGCGTACCGGTATGCCGGCGACGAGTTCGCCGTCATCCAATTGGGCAAGGAGCAGCCCGCGGAAGCCGAGCGCCTCGCCACATCGCTGGTCAACGCGTTCAAGGACCCTTTCGTCATCAACGGCATTCCCGTCTTCGTCGGTTCAAGTATCGGAATCGCTTTCGGGCCGGAGCACGGGACCGATGGCGAGCAGCTGATGAAAGCCGCAGATATTGCTCTTTACGCAGCCAAGACGGATGGTCGCGGCTGCGCTCGAACGTTCAATCGCTCGATGCTGTTGTTGCTTGAGCAACGCGAAAATCTGAGGCGCAGCCTTCGAACCGCGCTGGAGCGGGGCGAGCTTTACCTGGACTATCAGCCGCTCATCAGGCCTCCTTCGTCGGTGATTGGTTTCGAAGCGCTGCTGCGGTGGCGACACCCCGAGATCGGAATCATTCCGCCCGGCGTGTTCATTCCGATCGCCGAAGCCGACGGTCTGATGGACGAAATTGGACGATGGGTGCTCGAGCAAGCCTGTCGCCAGGCATTGGCGTGGCCTTCCGCGCTGACAGTCGCAGTCAACCTGTCGCCGGCTCAGTTCCTGAGCGGTTCGCTGACGGATACGGTCGCTCAGATCATCGACGCAGTTGGAATCCGGGCTGAAAGGCTTGAACTCGAGATAACCGAAACGGTTCTTCTTGAGAAGACTATCGACAATATAGATACATTGAATACGTTGAACGTCCTGGGAATACGAATCTCGCTCGACGATTTTGGAACATACTATTCATCCTTGAGCTACCTTAAGAATTTTCCGTTTGATACCTTGAAGATAGATCAATACTTCATCGCGGACCTGGAGACGGATCTGAAGAGTCAAACGATTGTGCGATCGATCATAAGTCTGGCGCACGGCCTGGGAATAAGCGTCACCGCCGAGGGGGTCGAGACGTCGGCGCAGGCACGGTGGCTGATCAAGGAAAATTGCGATTACCTGCAAGGCAATTTCATGGGACGGCCGCTCGGATCCGAGGCAACCGGCGATTTCATCAGGCGGTCGCCGGCGAAGGGGCTGGAAGCGATGGAGGAATCAAATCGGGCGCGCTAGCCACTTGCACCGTTTGTAAATCGGAGGGCTGTAAAAACGATCGAGCTAGATGCCGCGCAATGCGGGACTGGCTCATCACGAGGCGGTCAAATTTCCGTCCCGGAGTTCATCGCGTCACCTGGGCTCAAATACGGATGGAATAGGAGAGGATGCGGATGGGATCTGTTCATGACCCGGTTGGCGAACCGACTTTTGAGCCGATGATCCAGATCGACATGGAAATCAAGACTTTTGTCTCCGCTTGGAAACACTGCGATTATGTCTCGACGTACATCGCCCGGATGATCAGTCAAAACAGATCAGACTCGGTGCGGCATTCGAATCTCTTTTCCTCTGCGTTCAACGAATTACTGGAAGTCGCCTTTCGTACCCGCCACGCCGACGGCGAACTGGCATGCAGGGTGTCTCGCCATGGCGCGACGGACAGGATCGAGCTGACATTTCCCTGCATGCCGGAGGAGCGCCAATTCTACGAAGAAGCCGTTTCGCAAGTCGCGGGATTTGAGGCCAAGGAGCTATATCTCAATTCTGTGTCTGGGGATCTGGCGCCCAGCCGGGAGGTGGTACTCCTGGAACTAGCTGTCGACTACAACGCGGCACTCAGGGTCGAGGAGGCCGACGGCGATGCGATCACGCTCGTCGTGGATCTTCCGCTTGAGGGCCTGCAACATTGAGCCCTTACAACCCGCACCCGCGCTTCAAGGCGCAATACGATGCGAACAACCAGGAGTTCTCCATATCTGGAGTGGTCCGGCCTCAGGCGATCGATGAGCTTGGGCCCAGCCTGGCATTGCTTCGCGATGCGATTGGCCGAGTACGCGGCGTTCTCTACGTCAATGTCAGACGCTTGGCGCAGATGAACAACGCCGCATTTCACGCTTTTTCGAGGATCATCATCGATGCCTGTCGCGCTCGACCCGATCTCAAATTTGTTGTCATCACGTCGAGCGTCGTCGGATGGACCTCGCGAAAATTCGGTCGGCTGAGCGGAATCGAACCGAACATCACGGTCGAGGAGTATGACAGCGAATTCTATCCAGGGCAGGGCTTCCTCGAGGAAGGCGGGTTCGTTCCAATCCTGCGCACGCAGACAAAGATGACCTGGCGCCACGAGCGTGCAATCCTGCCGCGGCATGGCATGAGACCCGGGATCGTTATGGCCGACATCTGTTGCGGGATCGGCGATTTCGCCGTGCTCGTGCAGAAAGAGTTCCAGCCGTCGCGGATTGTCGCCCTCGACCACTCCATATCAAGCCTGGACTACGCCAGACGCGTGATGCGGGAGTTCGATATCCGGGGCATCGAATATACTTATGGCGATGCCTCGGAAATGCTGCTCGACGAGGAGCAGTTCGACTTGGTCACCTGCCGACATTCGCTTCAAATCTTCAATCGACCGGAACTCATCCTCAAGGAACTCTACCGCATATGCAAGCCAGGCGGGCGGGTCTACATCACCAACGAGAAGAATTCGCATTGCCTCGGCGAGCCGCGCGCCGAAAGCATCCGTTGGACATACAATGAAGTGGCGAAGCTGTTCGCGCATTTCGAAATGGACGTTGAGCTCGGGCCCAAGAGTCGCCGATATCTGATCGAAGCCGGATTCGACGACATACGTGTCGAGACCTTCACCGTCACCAACTTGGACGGAGATGCGCAGGACTTCGCCGATGTCATTGTAGCATGGGCCGATGTGTATGCCGGCGAGATGGCAACCAAACGCGGCGACGGGCCGGAGTTCGTTGCACGGTTCCGGCAGGGCTTCCAGGATCACATATTCGCTGCGCTACACCCCAAGGGTTATGCGGGTTGGCCGATCTGGGTCGCATCGGGGCGAAGGCCGCAATGAAAGCCGACGATCAGCCTACACCGCGCTTCGGCCTGCGCTCCTTCCGGGCGAAATTCGTATTGGTCGTCGGCGGCGCCGTGCTGTTCGACCTCCTGCTGAGCGGTGGCCTGGCGCTCTGGAACGTTCAAAAGCTGTCGCGCGACGCCACGTCGGAAGTCGGTGAGGGCCTGACCACCGCAAACCAGGAATACATTCGCTCCTATGCCGACTCGACAGCGTTAAGCGTCGACCTCCTGCTCGATCGAGTTCATGGGGACGTGAAAGCGCTGGCCGGCGTCCTGCAGGCCCAGACCGACGATCCGAGCCGGCAGCGACAGGTCGGAGCAACCCTTTCGCATGAAGCACCCGGCTCGGTGAAGGTCGTCTATGACGCGAAGGGCGATTGGGCGCAGAACCTGCCGGGCGCGCCTTCCGTGATTAGCGTCTGGGGCTACCTGCTGGGCGCCGACCACACGCCGCTGCCGAGCGTTGAGCAGGAAATCGAAGACAGTACCGTTCTGGATCTCGTCGCGCCGACCCTTATGGCCAGCGGATCGCCAAAACTGCAGATGTACTATATTGGTCCGAAGGAACGGCCGATCTTCAGGACGGTACCGTATACGGACCAGGCGCAGACCTTCGATCGACTCTATCCAGGCCACAACAAGGCGGAGTTCTGGGAGTTCTTCTTTCCGGGGATCTACGGGTCATGGCAGCAATGGGCGAGTGATCCAGCCTCACGTCCAGTCCCCGACGACATCACTCAGACAGCGCCCTACACCGATGCGATCACGGGAAAGCTGATCGTCAGTTTCTTCCACCCGCTGTGGACGCGCGACCGTACCGGTATCGCCGGTGTAGCGGGTGCAGACATCACTCTCGATCAACTCGCGGAAGTCGTCGAGCGCGTCAAGATCGCCGAAACCGGGTTCGGCTTCCTCACCATGTCGACCGGCAATGTAGTGGCGATCAATCCATCGGGCGAGGCGATCATAGGCCTGACTTCATCCAACGATGCGGGCACGCAGGGCGTCACCGGCCTGGAGAGGTCGCTGCGGGGAAGCACGCAGCCGGCCATCGCGTCGCTGCCGCTCGACCAGAACAATGACGGTGTCATTCAGCATATCATGCTCGACAACAAGGGCGAACACGTACCCTACATAGTTGTCCTCAAAAGATTGAAGCCGACCAATCTGTGGAGCTCGGGACCGATCAAGTCTGAAACGATGTCGGTCGGAATCGTCGTTCCAGAACGCGAAATCTATGCGTCCCTGGTCGCCGCGCAAAAGAGTATTTCCCGCGCGACCAATCGTATCCTGCTCTTTCAGGTCGCCGCCATCGTCGTTTCGCTTCTGATTGTCTTTGCGGCAGTGCTCGGGATCTCCAAGCGGATCACGGCCGGCCTCAGGGCGCTTGCCAGCGCCGCCCAGAGGCTACAGTCCAAAGATTATTCGGTCCGCGTTCGCGTTCCAACGCGCGACGAGGTTGGAGCGGTCGGAGTCGCCTTCAACCGTATGGCCGAGCAGATCAGCTTTCACACGGAAAACCTCGAGCAACTCGTCGACGAACGAACCAGGGAACTCGGCGACGCAAATCAGGAGATTTCCGCGCTCAACGAAAAGCTGCGGGACGAGAACGTCCGTCTCGGCGCCGAACTCGCGGTCGCCAGGCAAATCCAGATGATGGTCCTGCCGAAACCGTTCGAACTCGAAGCGATTCCGGGGCTGGAGATCGCGGCCTACATGCGGCCGGCCGACGAGGTCGGCGGGGACTACTACGATGTCCTGCAGAACGGATCACGGGTCAAGATAGGCATCGGCGACGTGACCGGTCATGGTCTCGAGAGCGGCGTGCTGATGCTGATGGTCCAATCCGTTGCACGCGCGCTGCAGGAGGCCAACGAAGGCGATCCGCACCAGTTTCTGGTTCGTCTGAACAGAGCCATCTACAAGAACATCGAGCGGACGAACACCGACAAGCATCTCTCGCTGGCCTTTCTCGACTTTGAGGATGGGCGGGTAACGCTATCCGGCCAGCACGAGGACATTCTGGTCGTGCGTGCGGATGGGGACGTCGAACGTATCGACACGCTTGATCTGGGTCTGCCCGTTGGCCTGGAGAACGACATCTCGCAGTTCGTTGACACGCGAGACATCGTGTTCGGGAGCGGCGACGTAATCGTGTTGCACACCGACGGTGTGACCGAGGCGGAAGATGAAGACAGAAGACTGTTCGGGTTCGATCGCCTCTGCAAGAGCGTGCAAAAGCGCCATGGCAGGAGCGCCGAGGACATCAAGACCGGGATCATCGAGGATTTGATGGCCCATATCGGAATCCAGAAGATCCACGACGACATCACACTCGTGATCATAAGGCATACGTAGGATGACAGCGCTGTTCGGTACGCCTGACATTGCAATCGGGATGAAGGGGAGCGTCAGTCGCGTGCGGCTGTTCGACGGACCTCTCGACTTGAGTTGGCGTCATTGCGCCACGACCTCGGACTTCATTGCCGATCTTTTCGCGTTGCGCTTTCAGTCGTCGCGCAATGACTACATGGAGGTGCGGCATAGCATCGGATATCTGATCAACGAACTCATCGAAAACGCCGTCAAGTTCCGCGCACCAGGCGAGATCGTGGTTGAGGCGTCGATGGATTCGGAGTGCTTCAAGCTCAAGGTGTCGAACGACGTCCTTGGTGAAATCGCGTCCGAGTTCCAAAGCCTCCTGGCGGACATCACGGTTGGCGACCCAAAGGACCTGCTGATACAGCGGATTGAGGCGAATGCCGCGAACCCCGACGTGGGGAGTTCCGGGCTTGGATTGCTGACGTTGATGAGCGACTATGGCGCACGCTTGGCCTGGATATTCAGCCCCGCCGATGAAAACGATCGTATTTGCCTGGAAACATATGCCTCCATTCCGATCTCGCCAACTCACAACTAGATGAAACGAAGCCAGATATGGAAATCAAGACAGACGACTACCGCGTGTGGACTGAGGGAAGCGATATCTTTTTCGACGGTGCAATGCGGCTTGCCAGTTCCGAGGCGGGTGCGCCGATCACGGCTTTGGCGACCAGTGTTCTTGCCTCAAATCCCGCTTCCATCACACTCAATTTGAAGGACCTTCACTTTCTCAACTCTTCCGGCATCAACCTGCTGGCGAAATTTACCATCGAGGTGCGCAAGCATCCCGATGTTCGACTTGTCGTGCGCGGAACGCCCGACATACCCTGGCAATCGAAATCATTGCCGAACCTGAAGAAGCTGCATCCCGCTCTGGTGCTTTTGATGAACTAACCTGCTTGTCTGAACTGTCGCGTGTTCTCTCGAAGCTAGTTTCGGCTTCGCTCGTAGAATGCCATCCACATTGCGGGGTTGTTGGCCTTGTCTTCCATGTTTGCAGTTGGATGACTAAAAAGAAAAACCCGCCGGCCATAGCCAACGGGCTTCCCAAATCGCCTCACGCCATCGACGATCTAAAAACGGTAGTTGAGGCTCAGCGACACAGTGTGCGTGCTGGGTTTCACGATCGTCGGTCCCACGGCCGCGCTGTCTTCCGAGAAGTCGTGCTTTGCGAAATGCGAATAGGCGTAGTCGACGCCCACCACCCATTTCTCGTTCAAAGCGTAGTCGGCTCCGAATCCAACCGTCCAGCCGGTGTAGGTACGGTCAAATTTGGCAATCCCGAAACCCGATTCGTAGCCAGTGTCGTGAAGGTGCAGGAAAGCTACGCCGCCCTTGAGGTAAGGGAGAAAATTGCCCATACCGTAGCCGGCTTTCGCCACGATGTTGCCTTGCCAGTTGGCACCGGTTTCAAAGGTTTCGTCGTCGTGGGTCGGCACAGTCTTCTTGTTGAACACTGCCACCAGTCGCGCTTCGGCTCCGAGGACGACGTTGTTGTCGAACTGGTACTGATAGCCGATCTGCCCGCCGATCGACGCGGATGTACTATCTCCGTCATAACCAGTGGGATCGTACGCAGGTATCGTCACATCCCCCTGCAAAAAGTTTACACCGGCGACGGCGCCGATGTAGCCGCCACTCCAGTTGTATGAAGCAGGGCCTCCAACCGAGAGGGCATCCGCCGCGAACGCTGACGAACTAAATGCACAGTAGAGAGCTATAGAGCCTATTAGCTTTTTCAAAGTCGGACCCGCCCAGGTTGTTACAAGCAGTGGTTGTTTTAGCAGAACGTTCGGGATTGGCTGTACCCCGACCGCAACACTCGCTTGCGAATGACGCAGGCTGAGGTTGGGGATCACGCAAACGTGAGAGCAAAGGCCGTGAATCCATGCAGGCCTGATGGGACGGGGGCTTGCCTACACCGGAACTCGTCAATCTCGCGCTTCACGTTCTGGATGACGTCGCGGATGCCCACCTACGCTGGCGGCTCTGGCGGCCGACGCAACGACTACGGCCAGCAAAAAACACCCCTTAAAGGCGCGCTAAGCCGCGCCTTCCATTCGTCGCATATGGTCGGGTTCGCCAGCAGACAACCTATTTCTATCCGGCTATGTCCGCTGGTTCTACTCCCGCGCACGGAGGCCTCCGACCAATGTGGGCGACAGCCATTCTTAGCTGCGAGACCCTGAGGGACTGAGGGAAGCGATATGTTTTTCGACGGTGCAATGCGGCTTGCCAGTTCCGAGGCGGGTGCGCCGATCACGGCTTTGGCGAGCAGTGTTCTTGCCTCAAATCCCGCTTCCATCACACTCAATTTGAAGGAGCTTCACTTTCTCAACTCTTCCGGCATCAACCTGCTGGCGAAATTCACCATCGAGGCGCGCAAGCATCCCGATGTTCGACTTGTCGTGCGCGGAACGCCCGACATACCCTGGCAATCGAAATCATTGCCGAACCTGAAGAAGCTGCATCCCGCTCTGGTGCTTTTGATGAACTAACGTCAACGCGTCTCGATCGAGCCATTGCCCGCGAGGTGCCCGCCGTCCGATGATTTCCTGATCGGTATCCAGCTGATATTCGGGACTGTCAGATCAGCAGCAGGCCCTTCATCGAGGCATTGCCCTTGCGGCCGATGATGATGTGGTCGTGCACGGCGATGCCGAGCGGCTTGGCCGTCTCGATGATCTGCTTGGTCATGTCGATGTCGGCGCGCGAGGGCGTCGGGTCGCCGGACGGGTGGTTATGCACCAGAATGATCGCGCTGGCGGAAAGTTCGAGCGCGCGCTTGACCACCTCGCGCGGATAGACAGGCGTATGGTCGACCGTGCCGGTCTGCTGCACCTCGTCGGCGATCAGCCCGTTCTTCTTGTCGAGGAAGAGAATGCGGAACTGCTCGCGGGCCTCGAAGGCCATGGCCGAGCGGCAATAATCGAGAAGCTGCGTCCAGTTCGACAGAACCTCGCGGCCGCGCACTTCGCCGCGCGCCATGCGCTGCGCCGTGGCGGCGATGACCTTGAGATCGGTCGCCACCGTCGGCCCGATGCCCTTCACTTCCTCGAGCAGGGACGCCGGCGCGCCGAGCACTTCGGCAAGCGAACCAAAGCGCGCGATCAGCGCCTTGGCGATGGGCTTGGTGTCGACGCGCGGGATCAGCCGGAAGAGAAGCAGCTCAAGCAGTTCGTAGTCGGGCAGGGCGTCCGGACCGCCGGCCAAGAAGCGTTCGCGCAGACGATCACGATGGCCGTGGTAATGCGGCTTCTCAACAGGCGCCACCTCTTTCTTCGGCGGCTCTACCCAGGCTTCAGAGAAAAACGCCCGCTCGTCCTCGACTTTTCCCATCGCCCGCCCACATCGCTGATCGAAAGAAGACCTTTGCCGGAGACTAAAGCATGATTCTGAAACGCGAAACGGTTCTCGATCATTTCAAGAAAGTAGCCGGGAGCGTTGCTGGGACATATCAAGACGCCGTGAGGATGAGGGCTGCATCGCCTATTGGCGAGCGTTAAACATGAGCACCCTCCGCAGCCTGCTTCTTCACTGTTCTTGCCCCGCTGACCGAAACAGCGATGCCGAGGACGACAAGGGCGGTTCCGAGAATGTGGATCGTCGTGATGGTCTCGCCGAGAAGAAGAAACGAGAGCGCGAGTGCCGCGACCGGCAGCACTGCCATGAACACGCCAGCCTCTCCGCCGCTGGCGCGCGCGGCTCCTGAATACCAGAGCCAGAAGCCGATCACGGTGGGAAAAATGCTGATATAGACTGTCGCCAATAGGGCGGCAGGTGCTGCTGCAACGGTGCTAGACGCGGCAAGGGCGGCGGCGAGCGGCAAGGTCAGCAGAAGTGAAATGCTGCTCATCAGCGCCGCGAGATAGAGCGGCGCCAGCGGCTTGCTGATTCTCTTGTTCAGGATCGCAAACAGTGCTTCGCCGGAAACAGCGAGGACCACCAGCAGGTTACCCGCTAGCAGCTTCAGATCGAGGCCAAAGCCCTTGGCAGAGGCGACATTGACAAGAAGTGCGCCTGCCGTGACAGCGCCGACGGCGATCCATAGCTTGGCGCCAAGCCTCTCCTTCAAGGCCAGCGTTGCAACGAGGGCAGCCAATACAGGCAAAAGGCCGTGGATGACGCTGGCATTGGCACTCGTCGTCAAGGTCAAGGCGAGGATCATTAGAATGCTATAGCCGGCGCTGCCCGCGGCCGCCTGAATCATCACAATCACATATTCCTTTGCCAAGAGCCGCGGCCGCGGCGTGCTTGTCAGGAAGACGAGTCCCCAGAGGATCGGCGTCGAAATCAGGAAACGCAGGGGAACGGCGAGGAAAGGGTGCATGCCGCCGGCAATGATTTTCGAGGCCACCACGCCGGATCCAACCAGCGTCATGGCTATGGTCATGAGGGCGCCTGCAATGATGCGTTGCGAATCCATGTGTTAGCCTACGGTATAGGGGCCGCGCGAACGCGCCTCCTTCAGCGCAAGAGCCCACCACTTGAGTTGGTGGAGCATGGTTGCGACAGCGCCGGAGCTGCGCTTCGGATCGAGCGGGCCCGCACCATCGGCAAAATGCTCCCACACCCCGTGAAAGCTTACTGCGTCCCGGACGGTGACGGCGTGGAGTTCGGCAAATACCTGCCGAAGATGTTCGACCGCCCTCAACCCGCCGGAGACGCCACCGTATGAAACGAAGCCGACCGGCTTGGCGTGCCACTCGTCAGTAGCTTGGTCGATAGCGTGCTTAAGATGGCCGGGCATGCTGTGATTGTATTCGGGGGTGATGACAACGAAGGCGTCTGCCTTGGCGAGCTTACCGGTGAATGCCTTCATCGCCGGTGTCGGCTCCGCCAAGTGCCGGCTGGGCAGATCAATGTCTGCAACATCGATGAGGGAAAGCTCGAAATCGCCCAGTCTCTGCGCCTCCTGGGCAAACCAGTGTCCGACCTTGTCGCCATAGCGTCGTTCCCGCGTGCTGCCGATCAGCGCTGCGAGCTTGAGCCGTTCAGTCACTTCGCTCTCCTGTCTCAGGCCAGGAAACTGATGACACATCGGGACGATCGATGGGATTGCTAAAAGTTGGCGCTTTCTGATCTAATTGATCGATCATGCTCGACGCGCTCACTCTCGATCAGATGCGGATGTTCCTAACCGTGGCGGACGCGGGTAGCTTTCGCCTGGCCTCCATGCGGCTCGGTCGCGCCCAGTCGGCGGTAAGCCACGCGATTGCCAATCTGGAGACCGAACTCAAGACGGTCCTGTTCGACCGGTCGACTCGTCGGCCGACCTTGACCTCGGACGGACGGGCCCTGCTGGACGACTGTCGCTCGCTGGTTCTACGCGCCGATCTGCTGCGCGCGAAGGCGCAGGGTATGGGCAGCGGCATTGAAATCGAGCTTGCGCTCATGGTGGACACGCTTGTTCCATTGCCGGCCGTCGGCAGGGCTCTTGAAGCCCTCCACGCCACCTATCCGACGGTTGGCGTCCGGTTGCAGATAGGTACCCTTGGGGAACCGATCGATTGCCTCCTGCAAGGCACGGTCGACCTCGCGATAACGGTGGGCGAAGACCTGCGCGATCCGCGCCTGGAATTCGATTCCCTCGCGCCGCTGTCGATGGCGGCGGTCGTCGGTGCTGGGCACGCTCTGGCCTTGATAGCGAAGAAAGGCCGGGTGAGTACGCCAGAGCTGGCCGATCACATCCAGATCGTCCTGATGGACCCTTCTCCTCGCTCCCATGGCCGCGACTATGGCGTGCTCTCCCAGCGCAAGTGGCGGGTGGGTAGCCAAGAGGCGAAACTGGCGTTGATCAGAGCAGGCATCGGTTGGGGGCGGCTTCCACTTTGGTTGATCGAGCAGGATCTTGTCGAAGAGCGGCTCGTGCAGCTTTCAGCCGCTGCGCTTGGTGAAAATGGGACAACGAAGAGCTGGGTCTATCTTGCCCGACGGCTCGACAAACCCTTGCTGCCAGCAGCCAGGTGCCTCAGGTCCGCGCTTCTGGCCGGAGCCGGGCTTGGTGATACTGCCGGGCTTCCAGCCTAGGCGCGCCTCGCCAATTGTTATGGACATCAGACCGTGCCGATGCCGTGCCTGCGGCAGACTAATCCGGCAAGCCGGGGCGGTCGAGCTTCTTTGGCGACAGCGTGAAGATCTCGCAGCCGCTATCGGTGACGCCGATCGTATGCTCGTACTGTGCCGACAGCGAACGGTCGCGCGTCACCGCCGTCCAGCCGTCAGAGAGCACCTTCACATGCGGGCGGCCGAGATTGATCATCGGCTCGACGGTGAAGATCATGCCGGGCCGCATCTCGACGCCTTCGCCGGCGGTGCCGTAATGCAGGATGTTCGGCGCGTCATGGAAAAGCTGGCCGACGCCGTGGCCACAGAAGTCGCGCACCACCGAGCAGCGCTCGGCCTCGGCATAGGTTTGGATAGCGGCGCCGATGGCGCCGGTGCGAGCGCCCGGCCTGATTGCGGCGATGCCGCGCATCAGGCATTCGTAAGTCACCTCGAGCAGGCGCTCGGCGGCGCGCTTGATCGTGCCGACCGGATACATGCGCGAGGAATCGCCGTGCCAGCCGTCGAGGATGTAGGTGACGTCGATGTTGACGATGTCGCCGTCCTTGAGGGGCTTGTTGTCAGGAATGCCGTGGCAGACCACGTGATTGATCGAAGTGCAGGACGATTTGGTGTAGCCGCGATAGTTGAGCGTGGCCGGCAATGCACCGTGATCCATGCCGAACTCGAAGACGAAACGGTCGATGGTCTCGGTGGTGACGCCGGGCTTCACCATCGACACAAGCTCGTCAAGACAGCGCGCGGTGAGATCGCAGGCCTTGCGCATGCCCGCAAACCCTTCCTCGCCATAGAGGCGGATCTGGCCGGTGTTTCTCAAGGGGGCCGTTGCGGCGTCGAGATAGGTAACCATTCTTGTCCGTTCGCGGGTTGGCTCCTGACGCGAGCCGGTGCGGAAATTTTCTCCAGATTTGGCACCGGAAGCCGCAAGGTTCAAGGACGAAGTGCCTGCAACCGGTTTGCCGCGGGAATATTCGCTGGGCGCGCGCGTCTGGGCGTCGCAAGCTTTCCTTTCACCATCCCATGAGGTAGGCCGGGACCGCATGCAGGAGATTTACGCCCGTTGACGGCACCGGAACGCGCAAGATCGACGGTGCTGCCAAGCAGGACCGCGTGCTCGGCCCTGATGGCGCTGCTTGCGCTTGCGCTGGTGAGCTTCGCCCAGGCTGAGGTCTCCGCCTCGACAGCGTTTGCCTCGGGCGGCGCCGGCATCAGCGCGACGCGGCAGGGCGAAACGCTTGCCTTGCTGAGGATCGCCGGCAAGGCGCAGGCCCTCGAAGCCCGCGCCGGCCGGCCACTGCCAGTAAAGCTCGTCAGCGGCAATCCCGGCATTCTCGCTCCGGCATCCGATTTCCTTGTCGCTGGCGGGGCTTTGCCGGCGGAGGGCGGCATCACGCCTGCCTTTGTGGCCGCGCCGCTCTCGCATACCAATCAGCCTCGCGCGCCACCAACTGCCTGAGCCAGGCGGTCGCAGACCTTTCTCACCTCAACTATTCCTTTCGCGCCGCGACCTGGCGACGGCTATCGGCTGTCGGCAGGTTGCGTGGCGCGTGTCCATTGGACATTTCTCGATGCAACGTATCAAGACATTCAAGACACTCACGCGCGCTGCTTCGGCAGCCGCGTTTCTCGCCGTCCAGGCAGTCATCTGCATAGGCACCGTCTATTGGGCTGTAGCCGCAACGCTTCGCGTGGAAGGAACGGCGGTGATCGTGCTCGGCGTCATCTTCGCCGTGCCGTCCGCCAATCTGCTGATGGTGGTCTCGCGCATGGCCTACGAGGCGGAGACGGACCCGGCGAACCAGTAGACGCAACCTCGACAGGGCGATGCCGGTTGCATCGCCCGGTCGAACGATGTGGCCAGAGCGCCGATCTGCCGCGGCAGTCGCCGGGCCCGCACCGCACTGAGGTCACATTCCTGCGTCAAAAACCGGTCAAAGAACTTTTCAGAACGAACGGCGTTGCTCCGACTTCGCCAGTTCGGGAGACAGGGAATGGACAGACTGCAATTCGAGGTGCCGGTGCGCATCACGCCCGCGCCCGGCCTGCCGGTCGAGGAAATCTACAGCGTCGAGCAGGCGCTCGATTTCCTGCAGAACTGGCCGAAGCGCCGGCAGGGCAAGGTTTATGACGCCGCGTTTAACGCCTGCTTCGGCGCGACAGTCGATGTGGCAAGCGCCGAGGAAGCGTGCCGGGCCTTCATGGGCTTCTGCCGCGTCAGCGGTTTGCTCGCAAGGGACATGATGTTGCCGCTGAAGCGCGGCGGCAGCGCAAGAGGGTTTCGCGAAGCGAGAGCGTGACGCTTTAACCGGCGAAAGATACCCCTCTGTAGTGCATTCCCACCTGCACGCCTCGAACGATCAACCTGGACAGGATCTCCATGTCCAGCGGCATATCCGGGCGCCACACATCAAGCAACAAGGCGATACGCGCCTGATCGGCGCTGTTCATGACCTCGTGCTCGAAAGTGTCGTCCCACAGCAGGCATTCGCCGTCGGCGATCCGCTTTTCCTCATGGTTGATCATCATGATCGTTGCCGGGCGGCCGTCCGCCAGTTTCGGAATGACAAGGCCGAGATGAAATCTCATGATGCCGCGAAAGGGGCCGCGGTGGGGCGGGATGTGCTTGCGCGGCGCCAGGAATGAAACAGCCGCCGATTTGACCTCGGGGCACTCGGACAGCAACCGGCTGAGGGTAGGCATCTTCCCAAGGTTTTCCGGGATCGTCATGTCGTAGGCCTTGAGCACGAACATGCGCCAATCGAGGCCGTCATTGGCCGAAATCTCGGCCTGTTCCGGCATGATGTCGTGAAAACGCGGCACCCGGTTCAGTTGCAGGGACAGCGCTTCATCGCGAATACTCTGCCAGACGGCCGCGAACTTTGTCGCGTTGGGAAAATGCGTGGAGGCATCAAGAATCGCCGGTGCATCTATGCGTTTTTCATAGATACGACGCACCAGATCGCTTCCAAGATCGTAGACGTTCGACATCGCATCGCCTCGACCATGTTATAATATAGTGCACGATTGCTTTCAGCTATGGGTCACGGAGATTTGTTCCGAGGCGTCAGGCAGAGGTTCGGTTTTGTATCACTGCGTCTTGGATGTCATCTGCGGACCAGTCGTGACGCCTCGATGACTTCGGGCGTCGTGCTGTCGATCGTGGCGTCTCAGCGCCAGCGGCACACTTCCCATACGCCATGCCTGAAACGCGCCGTCTTCCTAGCCTGTCCCTATCGAACATGAATCGGGCAGCGCACCCCAAAACCTAGTGTGGTAGCGCCGCTACAGCATTTCGCTGTCACGTCGGCTATGGGTGAGCTTACGGGTGGGGATGATTTCATGATCAAGATTTTCTATGCGTCGGTCGCCTTGGCTGCCCTGGCAGCGCCAGCGAACGCTCAAGACGGTAGCTGGGCGGGATATTACGCTGGCGCGGAGATCGGAGCCGGGTTTTCGCATCCCGGGTTCGATGGGCCTTCGGCCGTCAGCAGTTCGGATTTCAGCGACACGGCCTTCATAGGTGGCGTCTACGTCGGCCACGACTGGCAGGCAGGCCAATTCGTCTACGGCGGCGTCGCAAGTTTCGATTTCCTGGGCTTTCACAACCAGAATTCGTCTCATGTCGTGGTGGACCCGATCTTCGGCGGAAAGACCCACTCATACAATTACGATTTGGATTGGGTAGCGTCTGCTCGCGCGCGTGCGGGCTTCTTGGCGTCGGATCAGTTCTTGCTGTACGGCACAGCCGGCGTTGCCGTTTCCCGTTTTGAGACTTCCTCATCGACAACCGGAATCTTGGGCGGGGCGGACGCAGTCAACACGACCAAAGTCGGCGGGGCATTCGGTGCAGGTGTCGAATACGCTTTCGCTCCGCATTGGGCGCTCAAGACAGAATACGTCCACTACGTGTTCAACAATGTTCACGTGGGCGGCAATGGCGCCGATCAGGTGACATTCAAACCGTCGTTTGGCACCTTGAATTTCGGCATTTCCTACCGCTTCTAGCGAGTAAAAGCGCGTCCCGCTTTCAAGTCTTTGATTTTGACGCCTGTCGGTCCCCCAAAAGCGCTGCGCACTTTGGGCGCGACATTCACTAGGAAAAGTTGCGGCCGAATGACTTGGCTGTCTCGCGCACGAAGTGGCGCGACAAGCCGGGTCCCTCAAAAACCGGAAGGGACGGAACAACTCGCACGCGCTTCTTGAACTCGTCCACAGTCAACGCAAAGACAAGCTGATCCAGGCGTTCACCCGTTTTTATGTCGAGTCGGTGGGACAGCAACGTCCCCTCTTGGCGCAGCATTCCAAGCCGGCAAGCTGTCACTGCTGCTTGATTTCGAGCCAGCGGCTCAAACATCAGCTTTTCCAATCTGCGTTCGACGAACAGATGCCAGATTGCGAGACGAGTGGCCTCGATTGAAATCTGGAGCTTCCGCTGTGCTTTGTCCCCGACGATGATGTGCAGAGACCCAATGCGGTGACGTGGATCAATCTCGATCATGATCAAGCCGATCGGGTCTTCGTCGAGCAGGCGGATGGCCAGCAGGTTACGCCGTACATTGTCGAAACTATTGACATACGTGCGGAACGATTCGAGCCCCATTGCCGTGCCAGCCATGTTCAACCCGGCGCTGACAGCTGGATCGGCAAGCCACCTTGTGAAGCGCTCATTCACTTCATTCGGCCGCAAGGTGCGGATCCGGCAAGTTTCGCCGGACCGGTCAACAAACATCGGTTTTTGAGCTGCGGCTATTGGTGGCAAACTTACGCGTTGGCCGGCGTGAGGCATCTTGGGCATCTGCGGGACTCATATCAAGACTCTGACCGGACAATGTCATCAAACTCCCGCCAAGGGGAGGATTCAATTCCGCCGGACCTATTGGAAAGGCCTTCGGAGCCGTTCTTCCGGGTCGATCCGGCGCGTACGCAATTCATTCCAGGCGCCGGGCGGGGGGCTGACGATAGCCAAGGAAGATTATTGAGCGGTATGGCGGGTGAGAACCGGCAAGGCGGCGGTGGTGTTTGACGCTGCTTCCTAGCGGATCCGCGCCGATAAGACCGCATATCTGTGCTGTTCAATCACCGGAGCCGTCGGCTGCATGCGTCCGGCGTGCAACTCAGAACCCGCTCCGCTGACGCTTGGGCAATGCGCGACGTGCTGTGTCAAAAAAATTGCCAGGACGCACAAAGCCCCGCCGGCAACTTGCCAGCGAGGCATTTGTTGGAACCCGATCGTCAATCAGTGGCGATCGTGTCCGCGGCCGCCGCTCTGGTGGCCGTTGTTTGCGGCACCCAGGCACTGGTTCCAGTAGCCATTGTGATTGCTGCAAGAAGTGATGGTCTGCTGCTGAGCATAAGCCGCACCGACCAAGCTGAAAACCGCGACAGTAGCCAGAATCGCATTACGAGCGATGTTGGTCATTTGAGTTTCCCTTTGCTCTCATTTCCGGCAGTGCCGGTCGACGCCGTTTTTGCAGCGATCATGTTTCGATCTGATGGTGTGCAATTTCGGCTTTGTTTCGAGGAGGCAACGGCACACGCTCCCTGTGCGTGGGATGCCTGGGACAACTCCGATCACCTCAAAACCTTCTGACCAGCTTGGTTGTGTGAGAGCGTTTCAGGGGCAACTGTTTGGTTACAGCCGGTGAGCTTGCGTGCGACGCGTCGGAAACAATCATCGACCATCTAGTACCGATCGAAAGCAGCCGAAGATCGTTCGCGGGACGGCTTCGGCACATGGAAGGATGATGAGCCATGCCGATCTTAAAAACGTTCAACCGCATGGGAGTGGCCCTGAAATATGCGCATGATGCCCAAAAAGCGAGGCGGATGCTGAACGGCCCGCCACGCGAAATGCAAATGGATCTTGGCTGGGCAGTTATGCCGACCACCAAGTATCTTTCTTCCAACACTTGGGACGGTATCTGACGAAATTCAGCGTAGAGCCGGCTCAAGCCGCCTGTTGGGCAGGAAGGACAAATCCGCAGCGTGCTGATGCCATCACCGACGGAGCCGCAGAGGTCAAGGCGAAGCTGGCCCAAGTCGATCTTGCTGCGCGATTCCTAGCCCACCCGATGGAAACCCTGCACGGCGATCCCTACCGGATTGATATCGACCACTCCACTGGCTTCGTCTTGGATCGGGTGGAGAATGTTTGGCGGCGGAAAGAGACGGGCTGCTGATCGATACTCTTCGGACGAGGTTCGGCTGCTCAGGTGGCCCGGCTATTCCTTGTGCGGAACAATATACCTGACATTGCTGTCGCCGCGCGTAACCGTAACTGTCGTATAGCCGGCTGGCAAAGAGCCCGTGATGGTCGGATCGACCACCTGGCATCGGCCGACCATTCTTCCGCTAGGAGCGCCAGCGAGTTCAGCTTCCAATGTGACACGGCATTCGTTGAGGGAGGCGAAAACCCGAGGCGGCGTATTAAGCGGTTTGCAGATCGAAGCCTCGCCTGGGCTGCACAAAAGCAAAACCATCACCGCTGCCGTAGCCGGGTCCATCGTCGAAGCTCCTTTGTGGAGCTTTAAACGCTCGCGAAATCCCTTTGTTTCAGATGTCGCTAAAATACGAGGCAATTCCCGGCGACCTCGGTGGCCGGGCCTGTCGATCCTCGGGAACAAGACGCGTTAGTTCGCTGTTATTATTAGCAGAGGCTAATACGATGCCTTTTAGCGTCACCAGTGCGACTTCGGATGCTGTTCTCGAAGCCAGGAACACTGACGCTGAGATCCTTGGAGTCGTCGACCTCGCCAACAAGACTGATGCCAAGATCGGCACCATGCGTCTGGGGCAAGCTATCCAGTTCGTTGCGAATGCATCCGTGCTTGGATACGGAGTTCGCGGAGCGATGGTGTTTTACGGAAAAGCAGGAACACCGAGCCTCAGGGCGAGAGAATGTGAGCAGTTGTGGGCGCTATATGGTTTCGCACTCCTTGAGCCATAATGTCTGGCTCGATGGAGCGCTGGAAGGCGTTCACGTTATGAAAAGCGCGAACGGATGACAGGAGCCGCCACGGATTCTCAGAGCGGGCCATTTCGCGGTCACCCGTCGGCCGTAATACGCAGTCGCTATTTGACGCTTATTGGATGATTTGCCGGGAGAGGGTGCTAACTCCCTGACATTTGCTGGTACGCCCAAGGGGAATCGAACCCCTGTTACCGCCGTGAAAGGGCGGTGTCCTAACCGCTAGACGATGGGCGCGCTCAGACGAAGCGGCTTATAATTGCGTTGTTCGCAACCGGCAACCCATCTGCCGCCACATGCGACAACTTTTTTCGCGAGCCTGCAAAACGCATGTTTGGCAACCGGAAAACAGTTCGATTGAAGGCAGGCAAGCCGCTCAGTTATCGCCACCGCCGCCGCGCCGGCGGCAGCGCCAGTTCCAGTCGCGCTCGGGGCCGACGTCGACATGGACGGATTCGGTGTGGCAGTAGGTTCCGACGCCGCCGCGGCCGGGCATCGAGCGCACATAGCTCGCCAGCTCCCACTTGGAGACGCCGGGCACCTGGATGTCAGCGGCGGCGCAGTACATGTGCAGCGAGTTCTTGGCGCCGTTGGCGCGACGGTTGCGGGCAGGGTCGCGATAGCCGGAGGTGACGATCATCTTGCGGCCGAAATGACCCTCGATCGTCTTCAGCACGCGCACCAGCGAAGGCTTCAGGCAGGCAACGTCGACGCTTTCGTTCTGTCTCAAGAGGCCGTTGGGCGCGAGCCTCGCCATGCCGGCGGCCGACGCCACCTGGTAGGAGCCGCCGCCTTCGTCCTCATTGAGATCGACGTCGCTCTCGTCGTCGATGCCGGACTTGCGCTTGATCTCGAACAGCGCCGTCTGGCGCACGCCGGGCAAGGCATCGGCGCCGGTGATGTGGTTGCTGCTGTCGTCACCGAGGGAAGCCAGTTGCACCGGCTTGTCGCCCGGGGTCGCGGAGGCGAGGGTGACGATCGGCTTTGTCGCCGGCGACGTGGTCTTGGCCTGGGCGGCGGGCTGGTCGCTGGAGCGCGTGTTGATCAGCGGGGCAGGCGCGGCCGAGGCCGGCGTGGTGCTGAACAGAGAAGCAAACAGCCCCTTCTTCGGCGCGGCGATCGGCTGCTGCTGGGACTCGCCCGCTGTCACGTAGACGCCTTTGCTCATCGCCTGCACGGTCGCCTGCGCTTGCGATGCGACCGCGGCGGCATCGCCGGCAGCGACTTTGTCGGCGGCCGCTTTCGTCTCCTCTGCCGTCTGCGGCGGATGTACCAGCGGTTGCGGCGTGTTGCCGGCGATCGAGCCGGCGTCAGCAGGAACCGCTACCGCGGGGAAGGCTGCTCCGGGCCGGGTTTCCGGCACATAGGCAACTTTTTCAGGCAACGGTTTGTCGTCTTCGCCCATCACGGTCGATGCCGCCTCCGGGGATGCCGGGGAGGTCGACGCCGCCTGCGAGGTCGAATCGGCCGACGCCGCGGACTGGGCGCTGGAAGCCGCGCTCATCTCTGTGGCGGTTGAATTGTAGGCGGGCGTGACGACCGACATCGTCGGGTCGCCGGTCGAGGTGCAGGAGGCCAGAAGCACGGATAAAAGCGCTGCCACGATGCTGCGGCTTTCCCTTCGTGCGAGGCGCCAACCTGCTGATTTCAAAATAAAATTCCCCCTCGGCATCCGGTCCGTACATCGTCGCCGCAGCACTCCAGTGCCTCTGGCGGCGACCTCCTGTTCCCGAACCGGAAACGGGATCTGTATCGATCTGCAAAGCCTCGGATTTATTGTTTGTCTGCAGGCGAGCTGAGGCTACGAAAACGATTAACATCACCATTTCGCCCTGTTTGGGCGGCCCGTCAACTCACCAGACATTACAGCCGGTTACACACGCACCTTGACATAGGTGCCCGGCGCGTCCCCCAAGGTTTTCATACGCTTGCCCGGTTTGCGGGCGGGCACATGGATGTTGTCCTGGCATTCGATCC
The DNA here is from genome assembly GCF_001672445.1 of Mesorhizobium sp. WSM3873. Classification (NCBI taxonomy): domain Bacteria; kingdom Pseudomonadati; phylum Pseudomonadota; class Alphaproteobacteria; order Hyphomicrobiales; family Phyllobacteriaceae; genus Mesorhizobium; species Mesorhizobium sp. WSM3873. The sequence goes on from NZ_LYTM01000034.1 coordinate 228,403, forward strand.
AGTGCTGCCAGTGCGTCCACCATGAGCCGGCATGCTCGTGCGCGCCGGCGAACCAGGTGCTGAAATCCCCCACCGGCTTGCCGCCGGTCCAGTACTGGTACTTGTGCGCCACCGGCGGATTGACGACGCCGGCGATATGGCCGGAGCCCGCCATGACATATTCGACGTCGCCACCGAAATAGCGCGAGCCGAGGAACACCGAAAGCGCCGGCGCGATGTGGTCTTCCTTCGTGGCGAGGTTGTAGACAGGGATCGTTATGTCGGCCAGCGAGACGGTGCGGCCGGCAAGCTCCATCGTGCCGCGGGAGAGATTGTTCTCGAGATAGCAATTGCGCAGATAGAAGGAATGGTTGGCCGCCGCCATGCGGGTCGAATCGGCGTTCCAGTAGAGCAGGTCGAAGGGCAGGGGGTCCTTGCCGCGCATATAGTTGTTGATGACATAAGGCCAGATCAGGTCGCCCGAGCGCAGCATGTTGAAGGCGGTCGCCATCCTGGTGCCGTCGAGATAGCCCTTTTCGCTCATCGAGCGCTCGACCGCGGCAACCTGGTCCTCGTCGACGAAGACCTTGAGATCGCCGGCATAGGTGAAGTCGACCTGGGTGGTGAAGAAGGTCGCCGACCTGATGCGGTGGTCGCCTTCCTGTGCCAGCAGCGCGAGCGCCGCGGCCAATAGCGTGCCGCCGACGCAATAGCCGATAGCGTTGACCTCCTTCTCGCCGGTCGCCTTCTCGACCATGTCGAGGCCATATTGCAGGCCCTCGCGGATATAGGCCTCCCAGCCTTTGGCGCCGTGGCGCTCGTCCGGGTTGATCCAGGAGATGACGAAGACGGTGTGGCCCTGCTCGATCGCCCAGCGGATGAAGGATTTCTGCGGGTTGAGGTCGAGGATATAGTATTTATTGATCCAGGGCGGGCAAATGAGCAGGGGGCGCTTCAGCACCGTCTCCGTCGTCGGATCGTATTGGATGATCTCGGCGACATCGCTGCGGCCGATGACCTTGCCGGGTGTCGTGGCGATGTTCTTGCCGATCTCGAACGGCGCGTAGTCCGCCTGGCGCAGCTTCAGGTCGCCCCTGCCGGCGGCGATGTCCTCGGCCAGCATCTTCATGCCGCGCACCAAATTCTCGCCGTTGGAGGCGACGGTCTCGCGGAACAGCTCGGGATTGGTCAGAATGAAATTCGACGGCGCGATAGCGTTGGAAACCTGCTTGACGTAGAAGCTCGCCTTGTGGCGGGTGTGCTCGTCCAGGCCCTCGGCATGATCGACGAGATCGGAGGCCCAGCGCGAGGTGACGAGATAGGCCTGTTTCAGGAAGTCGAAGAAGGCATTGCGGCCCCATTCCGGATCCTGGAAGCGCTTGTCGCCGCGCTCGGGCTTGACCGCGTCCTCGGGGGCTTCGGCGTTCGGGCTCGGGCTGACCTTCTGAATGGCGTTCGCCCAGACCGTCATGTAGCCGGCGAACAGACGCGTCTGCGCTTCAAGCGCGCGCTGCGGGTCGGCCAGCCAGTACTCCGAGAGCTTGGAGAAGGTCTTGACCATGTCGACCACGGGTTCGGCGACGTGGTCGCGCACTTCACCCTTTTCGCGCGGCTCGGCCCAGGCGGAGGCCGCCTTGCCGGCCTGCTCGATCATGCGCGCCATGTTCAACGCGAAGCGTTCGGGATCTTTCACCAGATATTGCTCGACGGTCGAAGGTCCGCCATTTTCCGCTTTGTCCGAATCGGGCGCTTTGGACATGGTTCGCGGGGTTCCTCCCGGAGCGTTTTCTTGACATATTACCATGGGACATCTGACCGGGTCCAACACGCTCTAACCCGGCTGCCAGGAAAACAATATGACGATTAATGTTGGCGGGACTTATTTTCTCGGCGCCGGTTCGATTTGCCGCATCGCCGCCGCAGCCGCGGTGCTGTGCACGCCGTTGCTCGCGGGCGGCTGCGAGACCAGCAGCAACGCCAGCAATGCGAGGCCGACCGCGGTGACCGAGGGGCCGAAGGACACCGGCTCCTATCCGAACCTCAACATTCCGCCGCCGGTAGCGGCCAAGCAGCTCACGAAGGAAGAGACTGCCGCCAAGCTTGCCCAGCTCAAGGCCGAGCAGCAGGCGCAGCTTGCCAAGGGCGGCCGCGCGAAGCCAGCCGCCAATACAGCGGCGCTGAACACGCTCGCCAGGACGCATGGCGACGACGCGCTGAAGCAGATCGAAGGCAAATGCGATCCCGCCCTCGACCCTAACTGCAATTAGGTCTATATCGCGCGCCGAAAAGCGCCCCCTTTGCTCGTCTGGAACTCCAATGGAAGAATTTCATAAGGTCCGCCGGCTTCCGCCTTACGTGTTCGAGCAGGTCAATCGGCTGAAGGCCAGCGCCCGCTCGCGCGGTGCCGACATCATCGACCTGGGCATGGGCAATCCGGACCTGCCGACGCCGAAGGCCATCGTCGACAAATTATGCGAAGTGGTGCGCGATCCGCGCACGCATCGCTATTCGTCCTCGCGCGGCATTCCGGGCCTGCGCCGGGCCCAGGCGAACTACTATGCCCGCCGCTTCGGCGTGAAGCTCAATCCCGACACGCAAGTGGTGGCGACGCTCGGCTCGAAGGAGGGCTTTGCCAACATGGCGCAGGCGATCACCGCGCCCGGCGACGTCATCCTGTGCCCCAATCCGACCTACCCGATTCACGCCTTCGGCTTCATCATGTCGGGCGGCGTCATCCGCTCGCTGCAGGTGGAACCGGATGACGGCTTCATCCCGGCGGTCGAGCGCGGCATCCGCCACTCGATCCCAAGGCCGCTGGCGCTGATCCTCAACTATCCGTCGAACCCGACGGCGCTTGTCGCCTCGCTCGATTTCTACAAGGACGTGGTCGCCTTCGCGAAGAAGAACGACATCATCATCCTGTCGGACCTTGCCTATTCCGAGATCTATTTCGATGGCAATCCGCCGCCTTCGGTGCTCCAGGTTCCAGGCGCGATGGATGTCTGCGTCGAGTTCACCTCGATGTCGAAGACTTTTTCCATGCCCGGCTGGCGCATGGGCTTCGCGGTCGGCAACGAGCGGCTGATCGCGGCGCTGACGCGCGTCAAATCCTATCTCGACTACGGCGCCTTCACGCCGATCCAGGTGGCGGCGGCGCATGCGCTCAACGGCGACGGTGCCGACATCGCCGAGGTGCGCGAGGTCTATCACAAGCGGCGCGATGTGATGGTCGATTCCTTCGGCCGTGCCGGCTGGACCATTCCGGCGCCGGCGGCCTCGATGTTCGCCTGGGCGCCGATTCCGGAACAGTTCCGCCAGCTCGGCTCGCTCGAATTCTCCAAGCTGCTCATCGAGCACGCCGACGTGGCGGTGGCGCCGGGCATCGGCTTCGGTGAGCACGGCGACGATTTCGTTCGTGTGGCGCTGGTCGAGAACGAGCACCGGATCCGCCAGGCGGCGCGCAACATCAAGCGCTTCCTGGCCTCGACCGCCAAGCAGCCCAACAATGTTGTGCCGCTGACCGCGCGCCGCTGAATTTACCGCACACCACACCGACCAATCTTTGAGGGGCGTCGCCGGACATGGCTGAAGCGTTGCGTGTTGGAATTGCCGGCCTTGGCACGGTGGGCGCCTCGGTGGCGCGCGTGCTCAACGACAAGGCCGCCGAGCTCACCCGCCAGTGCGGTCGCGACATTGTCGTCACAGCGGTTTCGGCGCGCGATCCGAAGCGGGACCGCGGTGTCGATCTGGGCGACACCAAATGGTTCGACGATGCCGCAAAGATGGCCGAGAAGGCCGACATTGATGTCTTCGTCGAGCTGATCGGCGGCGACGAAGGGCCAGCGCGTGCATCGGTGAAGGCGGCGCTCGAGGCCGGCCGCCATGTCGTGACGGCCAACAAGGCGCTGTTGGCCAAGCACGGCGTGCAACTCGCCGAGATCGCCGAGAAGAAGGGCGTGCTGCTCAACTACGAGGCTGCGGTGGCCGGCGGCATCCCGGTCATCAAGACGATGCGCGAGGCGATGGCCGGCAACCAGGTCACCCGCGTCTTCGGCATCCTTAACGGCACCTGCAACTACATTCTGACCCGCATGGAGGCCGAAGGCATCTCTTTCGATGCCTGCCTCAAGGACGCGCAGCGCCTCGGCTATGCCGAGGCCGACCCGACGTTCGACATCGAAGGCCATGACACGGCGCACAAGCTGTCGATCCTGACCAGCCTTGCGTTCGGCACGAAGATTGCCGCCAACGACATCTATATGGAGGGCATCTCCAACATCACCCAGGCCGACATTCGCGCGGCAGCCGACCTCGGCTACCGCATCAAGCTGCTCGGCGTCGCACAGCGCACCGACAGCGGCATCGAGCAGCGCGTGCATCCGACCATGGTGCCGACGGCCTCGGTCATCGCGCAGGTGCATGGCGTCACCAATGCCGTGGCGATCGAGACCGACATCCTGGGCGAGCTTTTGCTCTCCGGCCCCGGCGCCGGCGGCAATGCCACCGCCTCGGCTGTGGTCGGCGACATTGCCGATATCGCCAAGAGCCGGCCGGGCTTCCAGCACGGGCCGGTCTTCGGCTGGCCGGCGAAGGAATTGAAGCCCTACAGGAAAGCGCAGATGCGCAGCCATGCCGGCGGCTATTTCATCCGGCTCACCGTGCACGACCGCATCGGCGTCTTCGCGGCGATCGCCAAGCGCATGGCCGACAACGATATTTCACTGGAATCGATCGTCCAGCAGGCCGCCGGGCCGGCAACCGAAGAGCAAAAGACGGTCATCCTCGTCACCCACGAGACAACGGAAGCGGCGGTGCGCAAGGCGGTCGAAGGCGTCACCAAGGACGGCCATCTCACCGACAAGCCGCAGGTGATCCGTATCGAGCGGGCGGAATAGTTCGAGTCATACTTCACCTTTAATCGATTGATATTGCTGCCATTTCAAAAATTGAAATGGCAAGTCTTGCCGTTGTCATGGAGCTTTGCCAGAAGAAGCGCGCTTCTGGCGGGAGGCAAAGCGCAGTTTCAACGAGGAATGCCCATCCATGAACATGGCCCAAAACATCGTAGCCGGCCTCGATCGTATCCTCACCATGGAAGTGGTGCGTGTGACCGAAAGGGCCGCGGTCGCCGCTGCCAGGCTGCGCGGTCGCGGCGATGAGAAGGCGGCCGACCAGGTCGCGGTCGATGCGATGCGCCAGGAACTCAACCGGTTGGCCATCAAGGGTACCGTGGTCATCGGCGAGGGCGAGCGCGACGAGGCGCCGATGCTCTATATCGGCGAAGAGGTCGGCACCGGCAAAGGCCCGGCCGTCGACATCGCGCTCGATCCGCTCGAAGGCACGACGATCTGCGCCAAGAACCTTCCCAACGCGCTCGCCGTCATCGCCATCGCGGAGAAGGGCAGCCTGCTGTTCGCGCCCGACGTCTACATGGACAAGATCGCCATCGGGCCGGGATACCCGGACAGCCTGATCGACATCGACGCGCCGCCGGCCGAGAACATCGCCAATCTCGCCAAGGCCAAGGGCGTGGCGGTGCCCGACATCACCGCCTGCATCCTGGACCGGCCGCGCCATGCCAAGCTGATCGACGCGGTGCGGGCCACGGGCGCCGCCATCCGGCTGATCGGCGACGGCGACGTCGCCGGCGTCATCCACACCACCGATCCGGAAGAGACCGGCATCGACATCTATCTCGGCACCGGCGGCGCGCCGGAAGGGGTGCTGGCCGCGGCGGCGCTTCGCTGCACGGGCGGACAGATGCAGGGCCGGCTGATCCTCGACACGCCGGAGAAGATTGCACGGGCCGAAAAGATGGGCATTTCGGATCCGAAGCGGGTCTATCGCGCGCAGGACATGGCGCGCGGCGACGTGCTGTTCGCGGCGACCGGCGTCACCGACGGCAATCTGCTCGGCGGGGTGAAGTTCGGGCGCACCTTCATCACCACTCACACCATCGTGCTGCGCTCGTCCTCGCGCACAGTGCGCGAGATCAAGGCGCGTCACCAGGATCTGGAAAAGTTCTGATTTCGTCCTTGTAGACACTTTCGCGCAATTACGGTCGGAGCGCCCTTCCACAGTTTTCCGGGGTGGTTCGCTTTCCCGGAATTGCTAGGGCTGTCGCATCTTGATATCTGCCGAAGGATGGTGTGCAGACGGCGCGTCTCATGATGGGCGAGAGACGCTTCTTCCTCGATGTCAGGCAGTCGGCGACCGGTGTTTCCTGGGAGCACCGGCTGACCGAGCGGCAGGACATGGCCGCTTTGGCCATCGCGCAGGGTCATGGCGTGCCGGACATCGTCGCAAGGGTGCTGGCTGGCCGCGGCGTGACGGTCGAGCAGACCGAGCGCTTCCTCGATCCGACCATTCGCGAGCTTTTGCCGAACCCGGCCTCGCTGACCGACATGGAGAAGGCGGCGGCGCGCATCGCGGATGCGGTCGTGGCCGGCGAGAGGGTGGCGATCTTCGGCGACTACGATGTCGACGGCGCCGCGTCGTCGGCGCTGCTGAAGCGCTTTCTGGCGCATTTTTCGGTGCCGTCCGAGATCTATATCCCCGACCGCATCTTCGAAGGCTACGGCCCGAATCCGGAAGCTATGCGCGAGCTGATCTCGCGCGGCGCGAAGCTGATCGTCACCGTCGACTGCGGCACCAACAGCGCCGTGTCGATCGAGGTGGCGAAAGATGCCGGCGCCGATGTCGTGGTGCTCGACCATCACCAAGTCGGCGGACCGCTGCCGGCGGCGGATGCGGTGGTCAATCCGAACCGGGAGGACGACCTTTCGGGGCAGGGGCATCTCTGCGCCGCCGGTGTGGTCTTCCTGTGCCTGGTGCAGACGGCGAAGGTGCTTCGCGAACGCTTGCCAAACGTCGCGCCGGTCGATCTGCTTTCGTTGCTCGACCTCGCCGCGCTGGCGACCGTTTGCGACGTGGTGCCGCTCACCGGCGTCAACCGCGCTTTCGTAGTCAAGGGGCTGCAGGTGGCGCGCCAGCAGAAAAATGAGGGGCTGGCGGCGCTTGCGCGGGTCTCGCGCATCGGCGAGCCGATAAATACCTTCCATCTCGCCTATCTGATCGGGCCGCGCATCAATGCCGGCGGGCGCATCGGCGATGCCGCGCTCGGCAGCAGGCTGCTTGCCACCGAGGATCCCGTTGAAGCCGCAAGCATTGCCGAGACGCTCGACCGGCTGAACCAGGAACGGCAGCAGATGGAACTGGAGATGCTGGCGCAGGCGCGCGCCGAGGCCGACGCGGAGCTTGCCGGCGGCACCGGCCCTGGCATCGTCGTGACCGCAAGCAACAGCTGGCATCCCGGCATCGTCGGGCTGCTGGCCTCGCGGCTCAAGGACCATGCGCGCCGTCCCGCTTTCGCAATCGCCTTCAATGCCAATGGGATCGGCACCGGCTCGGGGCGCTCGGTCTCCGGTTTCGATCTCGGCCGGCTGGTGCGCGAGGCGGCGCAGGCCGGCCTGATCGCCAAGGGCGGCGGTCACGGCATGGCGGCAGGCATCACCGTGGAACGTGCCAAGCTCGGCGCGCTTCGGGCTTTCTTCGAGGAGCGCGCGGCGGCGGATGTGTTCCGGCTGCAGAGCGAGGAAAGCCTGGCGATCGACGGCGCCTTAGCCGCGGAGGGCGCGACGCTGGCGCTGCTCGATGCGCTGGAGAAAGCCGGCCCGTTCGGCGCCGGACACATCGCGCCGGTGTTTGTGCTGCCGCGCCACAGACTCATCGATGCGCGGCCGATCGGCACCAACCACATCCGCGCCGACCTGCAGTCGCAAAGCGGCGGCAACCTCCAGGCGATCGCGTTCCGCGCCGTCGACACCGCGCTCGGCGAATTCCTGTTCAAGAACAGGGGCAAGACCGTGCATATAGCCGGTTCGCTGTCGGGCAATTACTGGAACGGCAACCGCTCAGTGCAATTCCGCATCACAGATGCCGCGATTGCTTGACTGACGCTTCGGATCAGGCGAGCACCGTCTGCAGCCGCCGCAATTCGCTGATCTGGGACATGGTCGCCTGATAGCCGATGCGGATCGCCTCGTCTGCGCGGTGGAACTCGGTCAGTCCGATATGGCTGAGCTTCGGCTGCAGCGACATGTCGGGCGGATCGCCGGCGAGCCTGGCGCGCGAGATCCGGTCCTGGATGATGTTGAAGGCCTCGACCATGACGCCGGTGATGCCGAGGCGGGTCTGGTGCGGCGGGTGCTGGGGATTGACCTGACCGGGACGCGGCGCGTCGTTCTCGATGACGAGTTCACCCGCGCTGTGCTTGATCACCGCGGCACGCCCGAACAGATCGTAGTGGAGGTTGACGGCCACGACCAGCGGCTGCTCGTAAGCGCGGCAGACCGAGACCGGCACCGGATTGACCAGCGCGCCGTCGACCAGCACGCGCCCGTTGCAGTTCACGGGCTCGAAGACGCCGGGCAGCGCGTAGGACGCGCGCATGGCGGTGATGAGCGAACCTTTCGACAGCCAGATTTCGTGGCCGGTGCGGATTTCGGAAGCGACGGCGACGAAGGGCTTCGACAGTTCCTCAAAACGGATACCGTCGACATGTTCGCGCAGCCGCGCATCGAGCTTCATGCCGCCGAACAGGCCGCTGCCGCGCAGATTGAGATCGAGCAGTCCGAAGAGGCGCCGCTTGGTCAGGCTTCTGGCGAACTCTTCCAGTTCGTCCAATTTGCCGGCGAGATAGCAGCCGCCGACCAGCGCGCCGATCGAGGTGCCCGCTATCATCGAAACTTCGATGCCGGCTTCGTCCAGCGCGCGCAGCACGCCGATATGGGCCCAGCCACGAGCACAGCCGCCGCCGAGCGCTAGCGAGATGCCCATCTTCTTCGCCGATTTCGGATCGAGCACGCCGCCGGACGATGCAAGGCCGTTGGCCTCCTGAACGTCAGGTCTGCTGCGCAATGACGCCCATTCGAGCATCATGATCTCCCTTGTCCCGTGTCCCTTCTATCACAAGGATGTTTGAGAATAGTGAATATGAGTGGTTTGTGAATATCGAATGGTTCACGCCGGCTTCCGATACGTTTCTTGCGCATCGAACAGCGGCTTGCTGCCATCGTCGGCAAGCACCGCCTTGCCGTCGCTGAGCCCCACCGTCCGATAAAAGCAGGAACGCCTACCGGTGTGACAAGTTGCGTCCTGGCCCAATACTTTGACGCTCAACCAAATCGCGTCCTGGTCACAATCCGTGCGCATCTCGAGGACGCGCTGGACGTTGCCCGAGGTCTCGCCCTTTTTCCACAGCGCGTTGCGGGAACGCGACCAATAGTGGGCGATGCCGGTTTCGAGCGTCAGCGCCAGCGCCTCGGCATTCATATGCGCGACCATCAAAAGCATGCCGTCGCCGGCGTCGGTGACGACGACGGTCACGAGGCCGGCAGCATCGAAGCGCGGAGAAAGGACGGTGCCTTCCTCCAGCGCCTTCTTGTCTGCCGGGGCTTTGGGAAATTGCAGTGCCGACATTGCCGGTTCGTCTTTTTGTTGGACCATGATCTTATCCGAAAACCGGGTCCCGCTTTTCGGGACCATGGTCTGAAGGCCGGCAGCAGGCGGCGATCAGGCACGCACCATGGTGACGAAGCGCACCTGTTCCTCGGGCGTGTCCTTGAAGACGCCGGTGAAGGTAGAGGTGAGCGTGGTCGAGTCCTGCTTGCGGATGCCGCGCATGGCCATGCACATATGCTCGGCCTCGATCATGACGGCGACGCCGCGCGGGTTGAGCACGTCCTGGATCACGCCTGCGATCTGCGCCGTCATCGCTTCCTGCGTCTGCAGGCGATGGGCGAAGATGTCGACGACGCGCGCGATCTTGGACAGACCCACGACCTTGCCGTCCGGCAGGTAGCCGACATGCGCCTTGCCGATGATCGGCACCATGTGGTGCTCGCAATGGGAGTGGAACTTGATGTCCCTGACGATGACGAGATCGTCATAGCCGGCCACTTCCTCGAAAGTGCGGCCAAGCTCCTCGGCCGGGCACATGTCATAGCCGTTGAACATCTCGCGAAAAGCCTTGGTGACGCGCTTCGGCGTGTCGACAAGGCCCTCGCGATCAGGGTTGTCGCCGGTCCAGCGCAAAAGCGTGCGCACGGCGGCCTGGACCTCGGCCTCGCTTGGGCGATCGGTGACAGGCTTCTCCATATAGGAGGAAGGGGGCATGAGTTTCTTGATGACGGCATCCATAAAGGCGTCTCCCGTAGTCCCACTCAGAGGTGGGACGAGTTGAACGGACCACGACCTTTCGGGTGAAACTCGCCCGGTTTCCAGCCCGTAAGCGGCGTGAACAGATGAGCAATGACAATGGTTTGAGTTTGCCTTGTCGATGCCCGGCTGCCATCATTATATATGGTCGTGCACAGCGAAAGGAAGACGCAACAGCGGCAAAGCCTGTTCGCTTGGCGGCGACGGATTGGAAAAAAATGATCGACGACATCTACAATGCGAAAATCCTGAGCTTCGCCGGAAACATCGCCAAGATCGGCCGGCTCGACCACCCCGATGCGACCGCCAGAGCGCAGTCCAAACTGTGCGGCTCGACCGTCACCGTCGACCTCAAAATGGATGGCGACGTGGTGACCGATTTCGCTCATGACGTGAAGGCTTGCGCGCTTGGTCAGGCATCCTCCTCGATCATGGCCCAGCATGTCATCGGCGCGAACGCCGACGAGTTGCGCTCAGTGCGCGAGACCATGCTGAAGATGCTCAAGGAAAACGGCGCGCCGCCGGAAGGCCGGTTCGCCGATCTGAAATATCTGGAGCCGGTGCGCGACTACAAGGCACGTCACGCCTCGACCATGCTGACCTTCGATGCAGTGGTCGACGCGATCGGCCAGATCGAGAAGAAGCGCGCCGGAGAGGCTGCTTGAGGGCGATCTCCTGGGCTGCTTGCCTGGTCATGGCGAACTCGCTTCGTATCCCGGCGCCATGCTGAGTGGACAGACAAGCGACCCGTCCGGCGTTCCAGGCGATGAGCGATAAAAGGTCGTTGCGTTCCCGGCTCGAAGCCCACATCTAACGCACAAGGAAGCTGGCTGCGGAGAAGTGGATGGGAGACCATCCAGGACATATCCATGACGTCCGGCCGGTCCGGCATGGGCGAAACTGGCAAGGACCCTGGCGCAAGACGCCGGGCCGCGTCCTCGGCACGTCGCTCGTGCGCCTCTACCAACTGATGCTTTCCGGTTTCGTCGGCAATAGCTGCCGGCATCTGCCGACCTGTTCCGAATATGCGCATGAGGCAATCGCCCGCCATGGATTATGGGCCGGCGGCTGGCTGGCGCTGTTCCGGGTCTCGCGCTGCGGGCCGTTCGGGACGCATGGCATCGACCGCGTGCCGGAGACGCTTGCGCCGCGCTATGTCTGGTTCATGCCGTGGCGCTATTGGCAAATCGGCAGGAAGCGCGACGACGACGCATATGGCTGACTGCGGCAGCGTTTCGCAGCCCGTGTTTACGATCCGGTAGGGTTAACGTCAGCCTGCACAAACACTGCCAATTTGAGACAAAATCGAGACAAGACGCCTCGCTAAGCCGCTCCGCGTAATCCCTTTTCCGGAGTGAGTTTCGATGCGCCAGATGGACCGGTATCCGTTCTTCATTGCCATTATTCTGTTCCTGCTGGCCTGGATGCTCGGCCTGCCGATGCGGGCGCAATCGGCGCCGCTGACGGATATCCACTGCACTTTGATCGAGGATTCGGCGAGCGGCGTGACGCTTTACCAGGAGGGCGTCTGCGACCAGCGCGCCAGCCCGGCTTCCACCTGACCGAAGGGGCTCGTGACGCGGGCGGCTTCCTGAACGATCTTCCCGGGCTCATCAAATAGAACGGCTTGCGGCTTTACGGCGGCGGAAACTCCTCATAAAAGACTGCCGCCCGCCAGCGTCCAAGTGATTGGCGCCTCCGGCCAACCCTGCATGCTCCAGCACATTCCTGCGACATGCATTCACCACCCGCGCTCGTTTGCGGGACTGGATAGGACAACTCTGATGCTGAATTCCGTCTCCCTGACATTTCCCGATGGTTCCGTCCGCGAGTACGACGCGGCCGTGACCGGCGCCGCCCTTGCCGAATCGATCTCCAAATCGCTGGCGAAAAAGGCTGTTGCCTATAGCCTCGACGGCACCGTCCGCGATCTTTCCGATCCGCTCGGCAGGTCCGGCAAGGTCGAGATCATCACCCGCGAGGATCCGCGCGCGTTGGAACTCATCCGCCACGACGCGGCGCACGTGCTGGCCGAGGCCGTGCAGGAGCTTTGGCCGGGAACGCAGGTGACCATTGGGCCGGTGATCGAGAACGGGTTCTATTACGACTTCGCGCGCAACGAGCCGTTCACCCCGGACGATTTCCCGGTGATCGAGAAGAAGATGCGCGAGATCATCGCCCGCAACAGGCCGTTCACCAAGGAAGTGTGGTCGCGCGAGAAGGCGAAGAAGGTCTTTGCCGACAAGGGCGAGCGCTACAAGGTCGAGCTGATCGACGCTATCCCCGAGGATCAGGATATCAAGATCTACGCGCAGGGCGACTGGTTCGATCTCTGCCGCGGTCCGCACATGGCTTCGACCGGGCAGATCGGCAACGCCTTCAAGTTGATGAAGGTGGCGGGCGCCTATTGGCGCGGCGATTCCAACAACCCGATGCTGACGCGCATCTACGGTACCGCCTTTGCCGACCAGGCGCAGCTCGAGGCATACCAGATGCTGCTGGAGGAAGCCGAGAAGCGCGATCATCGCAAGCTCGGCCGCGAGATGGATTTGTTCCATTTTCAGGAGGAGGGACCGGGCGTCGTCTTCTGGCACGCCAAGGGCTGGAAGATGTTCCAGAACCTGGTCAACTACATGCGCCGCCGCCTCGACGAGCACGGCTACCAGGAAGTCAACGCGCCGCAGGTGCTGGACAAGAGCCTGTGGGAGACGTCGGGGCACTGGGGCTGGTATCGCGACGCGATGTTCAAGGTGACGGTTGCCGGTGACGACACCGACGACGACCGCGTCTTCGCGCTGAAGCCGATGAACTGCCCCGGCCATGTGCAAATCTTCAAGCATGGGTTGAAGTCTTACCGTGAACTGCCCGTAAAGCTTGCGGAGTTCGGCAATGTGCACCGCTACGAACCGTCGGGCGCGCTGCATGGGCTGATGCGTGTGCGCGGCTTCACCCAGGACGATGCGCATATCTTCTGCACCGAGGAGCAGCTCGCCGCGGAATGCCTGCGCATCAACGATCTGATCTTGTCGACCTATGCCGATTTTGGCTTCGACGAGGTCGCGGTGAAGCTGTCGACGCGGCCCGACAAGCGGGTCGGCACAGACGAGGCCTGGGACCATGCCGAGGCGATCATGAGCAATGTGCTGGAGACGATCCGCACGCGCTCCGGCAATCGCATCAAGACCTCGGTCAATCCGGGCGAGGGCGCCTTCTACGGGCCGAAGTTCGAATATGTGCTGAAGGACGCCATCGGCCGCGAATGGCAGTGCGGCACCACGCAGGTCGACTTCAACCTGCCGGAACGCTTCGGCGCCTTCTATATCGGCTCGGATTCGGAGAAGAAGCAGCCGGTGATGGTGCATCGCGCGGTGTGCGGCTCGATGGAACGCTTCCTCGGCATCCTGATCGAGAACTATTCCGGCCATTTCCCGCTGTGGTTCGCGCCGCTGCAGGTGGTGGTGGCGACGATCACCTCAGACGCGGATAAGTATGCAATGAAGGTGGTCGAGCGGCTGAAGGCTGCGGGGCTGCTCGCCGAAACCGATCTGCGCAACGAGAAGATCAACTACAAGGTGCGCGAGCACAGCCTGGCCAAGGTTCCGGTCATTCTCGTTTGCGGCAAGCGGGAGGCGGAAGAGGAAACCGTCAATGTCCGCCGGCTCGGCTCCCGCGACCAGGAATCGCTGAAGCTCGGCGACGCCGTGAAATTGCTGGCGGACGAGGCCGTCTCTCCGGACCGCAAGCGCCGCGCGGCCTAAAATCGTTAATCTCCAATCGCTTCTCGAATGGCGGTGGCACATAGGTCCACCGCCATCTTCACACGCCTGTCACGCCAACCTTGTAACCGAGCCGCCATGCTCAAGCTGAAACCGCGGGAAAGGCCGTTTCCCGAGCTCTCCTACGCCAACCGGCATCAGCCGGCGCTGACTCGGTGGTTCATCCATTCCGTCGAAGGCCTGTCGGGCCGCGACCGCTTTGCCGTGCTCTACGACTTGTGGCGGCGCCAGGTCGCTCCAACGGGCGAACGTGTGTTCAGCCGCATGCTGGACTTGATCGACGTCAGGGTGCACCACGCCGGCCGTTGGCCGCCGGCAAATGTGCCGGCTAGTCCGCTGGTGATCGTCGCCAACCATCCCTTCGGCATCGGCGACGGCATTGCAGTGCTGTCGCTCGCCGAGCAGCTCGGCCGTCCGTTCCGGGTCATGATCCACAAGGACCTGCTCAGGATCCGCGAGATGGAAGCCTATTCGCTGCCGATCGATTTTTCCGAGACCAAGGAAGCGCTGAAGAACAACATGGCCGTGCGCCACGAAGCGGTGCGGCTGTTGAAGGAAGGCGTCATGATCGTCGTTTTTCCGGCCGGCGGCGTCGCCACGGCGCCGAAGGGGTTCGGCCGGGCGATCGACCTGCCGTGGAAGATGTTTCCGGCCAAGCTCATCCAGGAGGCCAAGGCCTCGGTCATCCCTTTGCATTTCTCCGGCCAGAACGGCCGTCTGTTCCATCTCGTCAGTGGGCCGATGAACATGGCCGAGCGCGACAACCGCGTGGCGAAATTCGTCGGCAAGGCGTCGCTGACGCTGCGCACCTCCTTGCTCATCCGCGAATTCGCCCGGCTGTCCGGCAGGGCGATCGAGGTGCGCATCGGCGATGTGCTGAAGTGGAGCGAGCTGGAACCGTTGCGCGACCGCAAGGCGCTGCTCGACCGGCTCTACCAGGCGGTCTTCGATCTCGCTCCGGCGGCGGCGCGGCGCGGACGCGTGCCGTTTCTAACCAAGCGGATGCGCAAAGCCGCCTGAGCAGACCGCCTAGTCCGCGCCCTCCTCGGGATCGATGGCGGACGATTCGTTGGCCACGACCTCGATTTCCTGGTTCTGGCCGGCCACGACGGTGAAATCCTTCTGGTAGATGCGGTCGCGGTTCTTGGCGATGATGGTGTATTGGCCCTCGGCCAGCACCATCGAGGCGAAGGCGCCGACGGCTTCCTTGATCGGATCGCCGGATTCGTTGAGCAGCGACCAGGAGGTGTCGGCAATGGCTTCGCCGCCGGGCTCGCGCACCAGCTTCATCGTCATCTCGGCCGCGCGGTGCTCGACGGTGGCCTCGGTCAGCTTGCCGGCCTCGACGCGGATATCGGAGCGGATCACGGCGTTGACCGCGCCATAGGTGGAGACGACATGGTAGGTGCCTGCATTCAGCCGCACCACCGTGTTCGGCTCGACATCGGGGGCGATCAGCGCGCGGTCGCCATTGGCCTCGGCCTGGCCCTCATAGATCGCGAAGCGGAGCTTCTTTGGCGCGATATGCGCGCCGCCGGACGTCACCGCGTCGAGTTTCAAGCCGCCGGCATCGAGAACGAGGCTTTCGCGCTTTGCGTCCTTGCCGACGGTGATGCGCTTGGTGGCGCCGGCCCGTCCGTAAGAGGCGTGGACCAGGTAGCTGCCGGGGTCGAGCTGGAACACCGCCGTGCCGCCATGCGCGGACGCCACCATCGGCAGCTTGCCGTCGCTGGCCGGTTCCGGCTTGAAGACGCGCCAGACGATGCCGCGGGTGATGTCGGCGCCCTTGTCGGTCAGTTGCGCAGAAAGGGTGATCGCTCCGCCGCTGCCGAGCGCCAGCGACCGCTCGCTCTTCGGCGTCGCATAGCTCGAAATGCCCGGCAACTTGATATTGCCGACATCGTTGGCGTTCTGGGCCAGCGCGAACGAAACCGGCACCGCAAGCAACGCGGCGATGAGCCCGATCACGAAAAGGCGCAGAGTCCCCTCAAACATGCCTTGCGTTGAAGCCCAAGGCGGTGGCAATTTCAAGGCTCAAGAGCCTGCCGCCCTCCGCCAGGGCTCTTTATCCGCCGTATAATTGCGCCATTGCCCGAGCCGCCCGACCTCCCGATGGCGCGCTTCAGCTCAAAATTGAATGCTAGGAGACTTGCGCCCATGGCGTCGCCGATCATCGACTTCCTGCTGACCCGCAATTCAGCGCCGATTCCCGACCTCAAGGAGCCGGCGCCGAGCGATGCGGAAATCGCCACGATGATCGCCGCGGCGTCGCGGGTGCCAGACCATGGCCGCCTCGAGCCCTGGCGGTTTATCGTCTACCGCGGCGATGCGCGGGTCGAGATCGGCAAGAAGCTCGCGGCGCTTGCCGAGCAGCGCGAAGGACCGTTGCCGGAGGGGCGCCGCAACCAGGAACTGGCGCGCTTCTCGCGCGCCCCGCTGGTGATCGGCGTCGTCTCCGTGCCGCGGGAGAACCCAAAGATCCCGCAATGGGAGATGTTCCTGTCGGGCGGAATGGCGGCTATGAATCTGATGATCGCGGCCAATGCGCTGGGCTATGGCACCAACATGATCAGCAACTGGTATTCCGACGTTGCGGAGGGCAGGGCGATTCTCGGGCTGTCGCCGCAGGAGCGCGTCATCGGCTTCGTCCATATCGGCTCGTACCAGGGACCGGCGCCGGAGCGGCCCCGACCCGATCCGGCGAAGCTCTATGCCGATTACGCCGGGCCGTGGGCCGGCTGACATGTTCTACGAGCCATCCAAGGGGCACGGCCTGCCGCACGATCCGTCGAAGGCGATCGTTGCACCCCGCCCGATCGGATGGATCTCGACATTGAACAAGGCCGGTGAGATCAACCTGGCGCCCTATTCCTTCTTCAACGCCTTTTCGACTCGTCCCTTCATCGTCTGGTTCTCATCCGAAGGCGCGAAGGACAGCGCCACCTTCGCTGATGAAACCGGCGAATTCGTCGCCAATCTCGTCAGCCGCGAGCTTGCCGAGAAAATGAACCGCACGGCCGTCGATGCGCCGCGCGGCGTCAGCGAGTTCGCCTATGCCGATCTCGCCATGGCGCCGTCGCGCCTCGTCGCGCCGCCGCGCGTGGCGGAAGCGCCCGCCGCCCTCGAATGCAAGGTGACCGAGATATTTCGGCCGCGGGCGCTGGACGGCGCCGAGACCAGCGCCATCGTCGTCGCCGGCGAGGTCGTCGGGGTCCACATCGACGATGCTTATCTCAGGGACGGCCTGTTCGACATCGTCAGGGCCGGCAATGTCGCCCGGCTCGGCTATATGGACTATGCCAGCGTCAACGAGATTTTCTCGATGCGGCGGCCGCGCTGGAGCAAGGATTAACCGAAAGGGCTACACGGCTCACGTCCGCTACAAACTGATCCCCATGGTCTGGCAATTGGCGGTTCAGGCTGAAAGTCCCGCCGCTCTCGCGCGTGCCAGCAGCCGCTCCGCAAGCCGCAGGTGCGGCCGATCATACATCTTGCCGTCGATGCCGACGACGCCCGGATTTCCCGCCGCCGCGAAGGCGTCGACGATCGCCCGCGATCGTTCGACCGCTTCCGGCGACGGCGTGAAAGCGGCGTTGATGACCGGCACCTGCACCGGATGGATCGCCATCTTGCCGGTAAAGCCGTCGCGCTCGGCTTCTCTGCATTCGGCTTCGAAAGCGGCCATGTCGCGAAAATCCGGAAAGACGGTATCGATCGCGGCGATTTCCGCCGCTCCGGCGGCCAGGATGGTCGTCGCGCGCGCCAGGCGGAACACGTCGGTGTAGCGGCCGCTCTCGTCGCGCGCCGAACGCGCGCCGATTGCGGCCGACAGATCTTCCGCGCCCCAGGTAAGTCCGGCAAGCCGGCTGCTTGCTCCGGCGTAGCTCGCGGCAGCCAGCAGTCCGGACGCGGTTTCGGTGATGATCGGCAGGATCTTTATGCCGCCATCCGGCAAGCCGCATTCGGCCTCGTGCACCCGAAGCTTGGCCGCGAGCTGCTGGACATCCTGTCCGCTGTTCGACTTCGGCAGCATGATGCCGTCGGGTTTCACCGGGACGAGCGCCGCAAGATCATCGTCGGTCAGGCCGGTCGACAGATCGTTGACGCGTACGTAGATGGCGGAGTTGGTCTGCCGTCGGTGGCCGGCGATGAAGTTCGCCGCGACTTTGCGGGCGGCCGCCTTGTTGCCGGCGGCTACCGAATCCTCAAGGTCGACGATGACCACGTCGGCGCCGGCGCCAAAGCCCTTTTCCAGCTTGCGCTCGGAATCGCCCGGCACGAAGAGCAGCGAGCGCATCAGGACGCCTTCTTCATCATCATCGCCTGCCTCGTGCATTTGGCGACAAGAACATCGTTCTGATTATAGGCGCGGTGCTCGAATTCGACGATGCCGCGATCGGGCTTCGACCTGGACTCGCGCACCGAAACGACCGTCGTCTCGACGCGAATGGTGTCGCCGTGGAAAACCGGGTGCGGGAAGACGGTCTCCTTCATGCCGAGATTGGCGACAGTGGTGCCGACGGTGATATCGTTCACCGAGATGCCGATCATCAGGCCGAGCGTGAACAGCGAATTGACCAAGGGCTTGCCCCATTCGCTCTTCGCGGCGAAGTCGAAGTCGATGTGGAGCGGCTGCGGGTTCAGCGTCATCACCGAGAACAGCATGTTGTCGCTTTCGGTGACGGTCTTGCGCAGCGTGTGCCGGAAGACGCGGCCGACGACGAACTCCTCCAGATAAAGCCCGGCCATGGTCGATCTCCTCCGCTATTCCTGTTTGATAGGCGTTGGTTGCAAAGCCATCAAGCCGGTTAAGAAACATGGTGAACCGTTCGTAAACCATTTCCAGCTTACCGTTCCCAACGGGGCCGAAACGTTTCGGCAAGGGCGTAGCTGATCGGCATGGTTGTTTCGCATTTTCTAAAGTGGATCGATAAGGCAAGGGTTTCCGAGCGCGCCGCCGCCGCGAGCGCGCTGGCCCGCGCCTACATCAATTCCGACCTGCCGTTCGAGGATCGCTGCGCCGCCGAGGCGGCGCTCACGCTGCTGCTCGACGACGTTTCCGCCAAGGTCCGGCAGGCGCTCGCCGAAGCGCTGTCGATGAGCCATCACGCCCCGCCGCAGGTGATCGCAGCACTCGCTTCCGACCAGCCGGAAGTGGCGGCGCTGGTGCTGGCGCGTTCGCCTCTGCTTACCGATGTCGATCTCATCGACCGCGTCGCCTGCGGCCAGAAGGCCACCCAAAAGCTGATAGCCAACCGTCCCGTCGTCTCGATGTCGCTGGCGGCAGCCATCGCCGAGATCGGCGAGCCGGAAGCCTGCGCCACGCTGGTCGCCAACAGCGGCGCCGATATTGCATCGCTGAGTTTCCGCCGCATGGCCGAACGGCACGGCCACCTGCCGCTGGTGCGTGAGGCGCTGATCGCCGACGCGCGGCTTCCCGCCGACTGCCGGCACATGCTTCTGGTCAAGCTCGGCGAGACGCTGAAGGGATCGCCGCTGGTGCTGGCGCTGATGGGAGCGGCACGGGCAGACCGCGTGATGCGCGACGCCTGCGTGAAGGCCTCGGTGACGCTGATCGAGGGCACGCGCGCCGAGGAGCACGCGGCGCTGATCGAGCATCTCAGACTGCGCGGCGATCTCACCGCGAGCTTCATCATCCGCACCGTCGCGCATGGCAAGGTCGACTTCTTCGGCTCGGCCCTGGTGGCGCTTGCCCAACAATCCGAGCAGCGGGTGAGGGCGTTGCTGGCCGGCGGGCACGACGTTGCGCTGCAGGCGCTGTTCCGCAGCGCAGGCCTCGCCGCCGCCACGCACGGCATCATCCTGCGCGCGCTGAAGATCTGGCGCGAGGTCGCCAACGGCAAGCGTGTCGCCGGCGTGCAGGAGGTGAGTTGGCTGATGCTGAAGGAACTCGGCGGGCAATCGGCCGAGGGCGATCTCGCCGGACTGGTGAAGTCGATCCATCTCGACGCGCTGCGCGAGAACGCGCGCGGGCATGCGCTGGCAATTGCCGCCGCCTAGTTAGAGCGCTCCAGCGTTTCACAGAAAGGCCGAACCGCTCTATCCCTTTGTTTTTACGCAATTCCGGGCGGAAAATCGCTAGAACCTTTCTTAGAATTTCTCTAGTCTGGCATGCCTGCTAACCGCCAGCCCTCTACGAACGGCTCCGCAGCAGTCATACTCTTAAAGGGTATATTCTTAATGAAATCAGCGATTTTCCAGTCTGGATTCCCAGCAAGAAATAGGCGGGCTTCCTCCTGTGCCTCAGAGACTCGACCGGCAAGGGCAAGCGCGACAATCAGGGCCTCCCTCGAACCCGTCCCGTATGTTTCGTCCCGGCTCAAAGACGCTACAGCTTCTTCATGTTGACCGCAGGAAATTTGTGCCAACCCCATGATCCAAAAATACCAACCAGGTGGATGCGGGTTTAAGCGCAGCGCCTCTACACAAGCTGTTAGCGCCGCCTGGGGATCGCCTAAGTAGATTTGAAGCTCAGCCATCCAAGCAACCGCATCTGCATCGTTGGGATTTTGCCGAAGGGCAGCGTCAAACTGGAATTTTGCTTCATCCCAGTTTCGCTCATAAAGCTGAACGCAGCCGAGGATCGTGTGAGCGCGAGAATCCCCGGAATCAATTTCCACAGCTCGTTGTGCGTGCATCAGAGCCCTTGCCCGGCCGGGTATCTGTGGGCCCCCCCAGATCATCCAGCCGAATAGCAGTGAGATGGCAAGATTGCTGTGCGCTTCGCAGTAATTTGGGTCGATCTGAACTGCCCGTTCCAAATCAGCACACGCCTCATGATTGTCTGATTTCGAAATGTTCCATTTGTTTCGTGACCTAACACAAAGATCATAGGCTTCGAGATTTGACGGCCGGGAACGGGCAACAATATCCTTGACACCAAGCTTACCCGAAGTCGCTTCAACAACGCGTCGCGTGACCTCATCCTGGACGCCGAAAATGTCGGCGAGGTCGCGGTCAAAGCGTTCAGCCCAAACATGATTTCCGCCGCCCGCAGCGTCAATCAACTGGACATTTATCCTGAGACGCTCTGCCGAGCGACGCGCGCTACCTTCAAGGATGTATCTCACCCCTAGCTCATGGGCGATTTGGCGCACGTCGGTGGATTTGCCTTTATAGGCAAAGGTGGAATTGCGGGCGATGACGAAGAATCCCGGCACATTCGACAGATCGGTAATGATGTCTTCCGTCAGCCCGTCGGTGAAGAACACCTGTTCTGCATCACCGCTCATGTTGACCAACGGTAGAACCGCTATCGACAGCTTCGGCGGGGACGACTCGGCCCGACGGCTCGTCGCGGGTTGCGTGATTGTGGCAGCCTTCCCGGGCGGCCCTACTTGCAGCGAATATACCCGTATCGGTTCGGCGATGTTTTTGAGTTGCGTGCTGCCAAGGTCGGTGACCGAGAGGTCGAGCCTCGCTCTGACCTGACGATAGGCATCCTCCGAGACGCAGATCGATCCGGGCGCCGCGATGCCCTCCAGACGAGCCGCGATATTGACGCCGTCACCCATCAGGTCGCCGTCGGTTTCTTCGACCACGTCGCCCAGATGAACGCCGATACGGAATTCGATGCGGCGGTCCTGCGGTACGCCGGCATTGCGCTCGACCATTCCGTTCTGCACCTCGATAGCGCAACGCACGGCATCCACCACACTGCGAAACTCGACCAGCGCCCCGTCCCCCGAGCGCTTGATCACGCGACCTTTGTGCACGGCGATGGTCGGATCGATCAGGTCGCTGCGCAGCGCACGCAACCGCGCCAAAGTCCGGTCCTCGTCCTCGCTGGCGAGCCGGCTGTATCCAACTACGTCGGCAGCCAGGATTGCGGCCAGCTTGCGATTGTCGCTCATTGCGTGACCCCTTCTCTGCCAGAATAGCAGGAAGAAACGGTCCACGAGGAACTTTCGTCTGGCCACGGGAACTTATCGTGGCGCGCCATCTCCGACTTCGGCTCGACCTGATCTGAATCTCAATGCGCCCGGATCCATCAGGCCCGCCCCTTCGCGAAAAAATCCGGATAATCCTGCATCGCGGCAGCGATGATGCGCAGTGAGGCCGCGACCTGAAGCATTTCCGGCCGGTCGCCGCGACCGGCGATGCTCGCCGCATATTCCCGCGCCACGGCGATGGTCGAGGTCTGCGGCTCGCCATGCCTCCTGAACAGCAATTCCCGCGCCAGGCCGCGCAGGAAGTTGCCGATCGACTCGACCGTCTCGCGTGGCACGGTGGAGTTCAGTTGCGCCTGGCGCAGCCGGAGCACTTCGAGGCCGACGGTCACGGCGGCAATGCTGCCGCCAAGAATAGGGTCGCCTTTCCTCCCGGTCTGCTGCAGTTGCGGCATCAACTGGTTGATCCGGTCATAGGCCAGGCTTTCGAAGGCCGAACGCCTGGGGACGCGCTCATGCAGGCAAAGGCGCGCCAGGTCCTCGCGCATCGCCTTCGAGATGCGCTCAACAGTGGCCCAGGGATTGGCCGGCAGAACGACGATGAAGACGCCGATGGCGATCAGGATGCCGACCAGGATCGATGCCGATCCGGCGAAGAACGGGCCGGGATCATAGGTCATCATCTGGTGCGGGCTGAGGAAAGCCAGGAAATTGATGGCGAAGGCGGTGGCCACGCCGACATGCCGCGGATTGGCCATGCCGAGCGCTGCCGGCACCAGGATCGGCACGACAAAGAGGGTGAACCAGCCGAAGCCGGGCAGCGCCGGCATTGCGATCTGGCCGACGAGGAAAGCGAAAGGCAAAGCGAGGAGCGTTCCGGTGAAGAAGCCCCAGGCCGACTGAACCGGATCGGGACGTGCCGCGAACAGGCTGGAGACGACGGCGACGAGAATGACGGTGCCCGCCGCCTCCGACCATTTGGTGGTCAGCCAGAAGGCGGCCACCAGAAGCGTGGCGAGCGCGGCGCGCACCGCATTGCGCCAGGCCGCATGATAGTCGCGGTGCACGACCAGGGCCGGCTGCTGCCGCTCACGAGACGTTCGGGAAACCGGCGAGCGAAGCGCATCCAAGCCGCGCATCACCTGCTTCAGCGCCTCCGCGAAATCGGCGGCAATGGTGAGGCGGGTGATGGTGCCGACCTTGTCTTCACCGGGATCGGTGGCCACCGGCGCCGTTTCTCTTGCCTTGGTCGCGGTTGCCTCGAGCCGGGCCACCCATGGGCCGGTGTCGTCCAACGCGTCGCGCGTCGTAGCGAGTTCCCCGACGATTGCCTTCAATTCGCTGCGAAGAGGGATGAGCGTCGCATTCTCCGGGGCGGCATGGGTATGCAGCGCGCGGGCCGCCGAGAGCGCCCACAGGAGCTGTCCGATCGTGCGCCGGACCGGATGGGCGCGGGTCGCGAAGCTCGGCGCTTCAAGGCGCGCATAGGCGCGCATTTCGGCAAGCGTCTGGGCATCGGTGATCAGCTTGCGCTGGAGAGCGGCAAGACCGGCCGGATCGCCGTCGGAAAAGGCGCCTGAGGCGTAGTCGGCGAGATCGAGAATGCTGCGTTTCAGCCTGGAGATGATGGCGTCCGCCGCGAGCTTCGGCAGGATCAGCCGGCTGGTGACGCCGGCGCAGACGATGCCGAGCACAATTTCGGCGCAGCGCGCGACAGCGAGATCGACGACGAGATGCGCCTGCCCGAATGCCGGCAGGCTGATGATCATCGCCGTATAGCCGGCAAGGGCGGCGCCATAGGCTTCCGGATTGCGCAGCAGCGAGGAAACGAGGGTGCTGACGCCGATCCATAGTGCCAGCACCGTCACCAAGAGCCAGGGATTGGTGCCGAACAGCGATGTGATGCCGATCGCCGCCAGGCCGCCGGCCAGCGTACCGAGCAGGCGGTAGAAGCCTTTCGCCAGCACCATGCCGGCGACCGGCTGCGCGACGATGAACACGGTCATCATCGCCCACTGCGGATGATCGAGCTTTAAGGCGTAAGCGGCAAGCAGCGCGATCAGCCCGGCAGAAACCGTGCGCAGGGCGAAGATCCAGTCCGAGCGCGTCGGCTGGATCAGCTCACTTAACGGTGTCCCGGCTAGATCCTTCAGCCGCGTCCAGGTCACATGCAAGTCTCCGTCCCGGAGCCTGTTATGGACCAGTCCGCGTTCAGATATCCAGCACGTCGGCCTCGGCGAATTCGGCGCGTTCCTGGATGAAGCGGAAGCGGGCCTCGGGCTTGGTGCCCATCAGCGCGTCGACGGCGTCCTTGGTCGCCTGCTCGGCATCGATCACGTCGACCCTGAGAAGCGTGCGCTTCCTCGGGTCCATCGTGGTTTCCTTGAGCTGCGAGGCCATCATCTCGCCAAGGCCCTTGAAGCGGCCGATCTCGACCTTGCCGCGCCCGGTGAATTCGGTGCGCAGCAATTCGTCCTTGTGCGCGTCGTCACGCGCATAGGCCACCTTACCGCCCTGACGGATCGAATAGAGCGGCGGCACGGCCATATAGAGGTGGCCACCGCGGATCAGGTTCGGCATCTCCTGGTAGAAGAAGGTGATCAAAAGCGAAGCGATATGCGCGCCGTCAACGTCGGCGTCGGTCATGATGATCACGCGGTCGTAGCGCAGGTCCTCGTCGCGATATTTCGAGCGGGTGCCGCAGCCGAGCGCCTGGATCAGGTCGGAAATCTGCTGGTTGGCGGCAAGCTTGTCGTTGCCGGCGCTGGCGACGTTGAGGATCTTGCCGCGCAGCGGCAGCACCGCCTGGCTGGCGCGGTCGCGCGCCTGCTTGGCCGAGCCTCCGGCCGAGTCGCCCTCGACGATGAAGATCTCGGCGCCGGCCGCGGCGTTCTGCGTGCAGTCGGCGAGCTTGCCCGGCAGGCGCAGCTTGCGTACCGCGCTCTTGCGCGACACTTCCTTTTCCTGGCGCCGGCGCACACGCTCGTCGGCGCGCGCGATCACCCATTCGAGAAGCTTCGAGGCTTCCTGCGGGTTGTCGGCCAGCCAGTGGTCGAACGGGTCGCGGATGGCGGTTTCGACGATGCGCATCGCCTCGATGGTGGCCAGCCGGTCCTTGGTCTGGCCGACGAATTCCGGCTCTCGGATGAATACCGACAGCATGCCGGCGGCCGAGATCATGACGTCCTCGGTCGTGATGATCGAGGCGCGCTTGTTGCCGATGAGATCGGCATATGCGCGAAGCCCGCGCGTCAGCACGTTGCGGAAGCCCGCCTCATGCGTGCCGCCCTCGGGAGTGGGAATCGTATTGCAGTAGGAGTTGAGGAAGCCGTCGCCGCCGAACCAGGTCACCGCCCACTCCAGCGAGCCGTGGCCGCCCTGCTTGTCGCTTTTGCCCGCGAAGACTTCGCGCGTGACCTGGAATTCGTCGCCGAGGGTGGCCTTGAGGTAGTCTTTCAGGCCGCCCGGGAAATGGAACTCGGCTTTGGCCGGAGTTTGATCCTTTTCCTTGATCAGCGAGGGATCGCAGGTCCAGCGGATCTCGACGCCGCCGAACAGATAGGCCTTCGAGCGCGTCATGCGGTAGAGCCGGGCCGGCTCGAAGGCGGCGCCTTTGCCGAAGATCTGCTCGTCGGGATGGAAGCGGGTCCTGGTGCCGCGGCGGTTGTGCACCTCGCCGAGGTGCTCCAGCCCGCTCACCGGAACGCCGCGCGAGAAGCGTTGGCGATAGAGCTGGCGCCCGCGCGCGACCTCGACCTCGAGGTGATCGGACAGCGCGTTGACTACGGATACGCCGACGCCGTGCAGACCGCCGGAGGTCTCGTAGACCTTGGAGTCGAACTTGCCGCCCGAATGCAGCGTCGTCATGATGACTTCGAGCGCCGGTTTCTTGAACTTCGGATGCGGATCGATCGGAATGCCGCGGCCATTGTCGGTGACGGTCAGGAAGCCGTCGGCGGAAAGCTCGACGTCGATGAAGGTCGCGTGGCCGGCCACCGCCTCGTCCATCGAATTGTCGATGACCTCGGCGAAGAGGTGATGCATCGCCTTGTCGTCGGTGCCGCCGATATACATGCCTGGGCGACGGCGCACCGGCTCCAGCCCCTCAAGCACCTCGATGTCGGCGGCGCTGTAGCTCTCGCTGCCGTCGCGGGCGGCGGCCGAGCGCTTCGCGGCCTGCACCAGCGGATCGGCCGGCCGCGAGGGCGCGCGTACTTGCTGGGGCTGCTTTTCCGGGTTGCCGAAAAGATCGCTGGTGTCGTCCATGCTAGCCATTAAGTCCGGTACTGCGAATCACTCCTCGATACTGCCACGCTTTTGGCGGGCGAACGAGTTCCTGTTCCGTTCAGGGATCAAACTGTCTCTTATTCCAAAACCATTCGATAACCAAGCCGCCGGAAATAGGGCGGGCTCCACCCCTTTGGATTCCTGATTCTTTAACATTAACGCCTAGCGTGAGCCTCAACGACAAAAGACCACGGGGCGTCAGGGGTTTCGTTGTGAAGGGCAGGGCCATAACCATGATCGGCATCGCGGCCGTTTTCGGCGCGATCTCGATCTTTGCCGCGGACTTCTGGGTCAAAAGCCAGGCGAGGGCCCAGTCCGAGCAGAAGACGGCATCGATCGTGGTGCCGCACGAGCCCAAAGTCGAGTTCAAGACCATCGTCGTGGCGAATGCGCCGCTGCGCTACGGCATGCAGCTCGACCGGTCGCAACTCACCGAAATTCCGTGGCCGCAGGATTCTCTGCCGCAAGGCGCCTTCCCGACAATCGACAAGCTGCTGGCCGAAGGCAGCCGAGTCGTGCTGTCGCCAATCGAGGTCAACGAGCCGGTGCTGCTCGCCAAGCTGTCGGGACCGAACGGCCGCGCCACACTTTCCAACATGCTGTCTCCGGGCATGCGGGCCGTCACCATCCGCACCGACGAGATCGCCGGCGTCGGCGGCTTCATCACGCCGGGCGACCGGGTCGACGTCGTGCTGACGCGCGATGCCGGCGAAATCCAGGAAGTGTCCAAGAACGCGCAAGGGGCAGCCGGCTCGACGGTCACGTCCGAAATCGTCGTGTCCGACGCCAAGGTGCTTTCGGTCGGGCAGGGCGCGGACGAGCGCAAGACCGAGCCGCAGGTCGCCAATTCCGTGACCCTCGAGGTCACGAACGAAGGGGCGCAGAAGGTAGCGCTCGCCCGCACCGTCGGCTCCTTGTCGCTGTCTTTGCGGTCCGCCGCCGATGCCAGCGCCAGCGGCAACGGGCTTACCACCATCTCGTCCTTCGGCGGTTCGGTTGCCGCGAGCGCCGAGGCGGGCGCCGCCTCGCTGGTCAATGCGGTGGCGAAGGAGCCGGAAGAGCCGAAGTTCAAGACGGTGATCGTGTCGCGCGGCACGAAGGTGGAGGAATACAAGGTTCCCTCCAAGCCCGCCGACGGAGACGTCGTTCCTTCCAACGAACAAGAACAATAGCCGGTGGGGACCGGCCGGGAACGGGACAATGCCTGTGTTGAACAAAGAACGGACGACGAGAGGGCTGCGCCTTCTGCGTGCAATGGCGGCGGGCGCCTTTCTGGCAGCCGCCGGAATGCTAGCCTTTGGGGCGCCGGCCCAGGCAAACAACGACGTCGTATACGTCTCGGCGACCAAGAACGCCTCGATCAAAGTCGCCAAGGGCAAGCCCAAGACGATCATGACGAACGCGGCCTTCTATCAGATCGTCATCGGCGATCCGGAGATCGCCAACGTCAACCCGCTGACCGACAAGTCCTTCTATGTGCTGGGCAACAATCTCGGCACCACCGGCATCGCGCTGTTCGACCAGAACAAGCAGCTCGTCGGCACCATCGACATCGAGGTGACGCTGGATACAGATCAGCTCGCCAACACCATCCGCGCCAGCGTGCCGGATGCCAAGATCAAGGTCGGTTCGGCCAACGGGCGCGTGGTGCTTTCGGGCGAGGCGGAAGACGCGGTCGCGGCCGACAAGGCGAGCAAGATCGCGTCGCGCTTCTCCGGCAATGAGGAAGTGATCAACTCGGTCAACATCTCGTCCTCGCAGCAGGTTCAGCTCAATGTCCGTTTCGTCGAGATCAACCGGCAGGCGGGACAGGATCTCGGCGCGAAATACGGGGCCAACTTTGCCTTCGGCGTCGGCGGTCGCGACGTCATCATCGACCCGGGCACGGTACCGACCGCTGGGACCGGCGAGATCATCGGCCGGTTGCTTTCCAACGGGGTTTCGATCGACATCGCCATCAAGGCGCTGGAAGAGCGCGGTCTCGCCCGGCGGCTGGCCGAGCCGAACCTGATCGCCCGCTCGGGCCAGACGGCGAGCTTCCTTGCCGGCGGCGAGTTCCCGATCCCGGTGTCCGAGGACAACGGCAAGATCAGCGTCAGCTATAAGAAATACGGCGTCGGTCTGGATTTCACGCCGACCGTGCTCAAGGGTGGACTGGTCAGCCTCGATATCGCGCCGGAAGTTTCGTCGATCGATCCCTCCGCGTCGATCGAAGTCAGCAGCGGCATTTCCATTCCTGCCTTCATCGTGCGTCGCGCCAAGACGTCGGTCGACTTGAAAAACGGCCAGAGCTTCATGATCGCGGGCCTTCTGCAGTCGCAGAACGACATCACCACCTCGCGCCTGCCGGGGCTTGGCAAGCTGCCGGTTCTCGGTCCGCTGTTCTCCTCGAAATCCTATCAGCGGCGCGAGACCGATCTGGTGATCATCGTCACGCCCTACCTGGTCAAACCGGTTGACCCGTGGAAGAAGATGGTCGAGCCCACCGACGGAACGCGGCCGCCAAGCAATGCCGACTACTTCCTGAACAACACCGAGGAAGTCGACGCTTCCGCTCCCAAGCGCCCCTTGGCGCTGGCCGACGGCAGCGGGGCCCGTCCGGTGGCGGCGACCACGTCGGGCCATTTCCTCGATCTGCCGAAGGACTGAAGCCATGCGTCTGGCTCCTTGCATCGCTCTGCTGCTCGCCGGCGCGCTCTCCGGCTGCACCAGCGACGACTATGTGCGCACCGAAGGCGTGTCTCCGGCCGCCGGCAACGCCCAGGCGTCCAACACAGCCATGCAGATGGTCGACCCCTGGCAGTACGGCGTCCAGAACACCAGGCTCCTGGTGCCGGCTCCGAGCACGAGCTCCACGGCCAATGCCGCGGGCACGAAGGCCGGCGCGGCGCCGGCTTCGACGACATCGGTATCAACGACAGCAGACTGATGAGCTGACGACCATGGCATCGGGCACCAAGACCAAGAAGATCCTGCTCGTTTCGACCGATCGGGCGTTTTCGCAGGACACGCGGACGGCTTTCGCTGCATCCGAGGTCATCGAGCTTTTGACGGTCGAGAAAAGCGTCAACGAACTGCGCGGCGAGGTCCAGGAGACCGATTTCGGCGCCGTCATTGTCGACATGGACGCGGCCAAGCTCGAAGAGATCGAGTCGCTGCAGCGCATCATGCGCCGAATCGAAGGCCGCGTCCCGGTGGTCGTCGTCACGCAGGAATTCAATGCGGCGGCGGTGCGCATCCTGGTGCAGCTCAAGGTCGCCGACTTCCTGGTGAAGCCGATCACCACCGCCGATCTGGTGCGTTCCGTCATTCGCGCGCTGCAGGGCCCGGGGCGGGAGGAAAACTCCGAATCGCAAATCTACACCTTCATGCCGGCCGCCGGCGGTGTCGGCACCACCACGCTTGCCCTGCAGACCGCCTTCCAGCTGCACCATTCGGTGACGCGCGGCGCCTCGACCTGCGTGGTCGACCTCAATTTCCAGCAAGGCGCCTGCGCCGAATATCTCGACCTCGAGCCGCGCTTCGACATCACCGAAATCGAGAACCAGCCCGAACGCCTCGACCGGCAGCTGCTGGACGTCATGCTGTCCAAGCATGCAAGCGGGCTCTGCGTGCTGGCGGCGCCGACGCGCCCTTCGGAAATGCGCTCGTTCAAGACCGATGTCGTGGTGCGCATGCTCGACCTCGTCTCGGCCTATTTCGACAATGTCGTCATCGACATGCCGCGCACCTGGTTCCCGTGGACCGAGACGGTGCTGCTGGGCTCCAACAAGCTCTATATCGTGGCCGAGATGACGGTGCCTTGCCTGCGCCACACGCAGCGTCTCATCCAGGCCATCTACGAGACGGCCGGCAAGGAAGTGAAGCCGAACGTCATCGTCAACCGTTTCGAGCAGAAGATGTTCGACAGCGGCATCAAGCAGGCCGACGTCCAGGATATCCTCGGCGAGCACTTCGTCGGCGGCATCTCCAACAACTACCGGCTGGTGCGCGAGGCCGTCGACCGCGGCGTGCCGCTGCACGACATCGATCCGAACGCCAATGTTGTGAATGACCTGAAGAAAATCATCCTGCCCGAGGAGGCGGTGGCGACGACGGCAAAATCGAAGTCGCTGTTCGGCCTCGGCAAGGGCCTCTTGAAGAGGAAAGCAGGATGAGCAGCCGCTTCTCCAACCTGCAGAATCGCGATGTTCGTCCGCTGCGGGCGCCCGAACCCGCGCCCGTTGCGCATCACGCCGTGGTCATTCCGACGACCCGCAAGCCGGCGCCGCCGAAGCCGGAAGCAGCACCCGCAAAGAGCGCCAACAAGGTGCTCGACGCGCGCGTGCGCATCCACCGCATGCTGCTCGAAGAAATCAACCTCGTCGCGCTGGAGCGGCTGCCCAAGGACGAAATGCGCCGCCAGGTGCATGAGTTCGTCTCGGAAAAGACGCGTCAGGAGCGAATGGCGATCAACACCGCCGAGCTGGACGCGCTGGTGGATGACATCGTCGACGAGATGGTGGGCCTCGGCCCGCTGGAGCCGCTGCTCAAGGATCCGGAGATCAACGATATTCTGATCAACGGCCATCAGAACTGTTTCGTCGAAAAGCGAGGCAAGCTGCAGCAGGTCCATATCCCGTTCAAGGACGAGGCGCATCTGCTTCGGATCATTAATAAAATCGTCGCGGCCGTCGGCCGCCGCGTCGATGAATCGCAGCCGATGGTCGACGCCCGCATGCTCGACGGCTCGCGTTTCAACGCCGCGATCAGGCCGGTCGGCGTCGACGGGCCGCTGGTATCGATCCGCAAATTCTCCAAGAACAAGCTCGGCCTGCACAAACTGGTAGAGTTCGGCGCCATCACCCAGAACATGGCCGAGGTGCTGGCGGCGGCCGTGCATGCGCGCAAGACGACGATCATCTCCGGCGGCACCGGCACCGGCAAGACGACGATGCTCAATGCCTTGTCGGCCTTCATTCCCGAGGACGAGCGCCTGATCACCATCGAGGACGCCGCCGAGTTGCAGCTGCAGCAGCCGCATGTCGCGCGCATGGAAACGCGCCCGGCAAACATCGAGGGTCATGGCGAGCTGAAGCAGCGCGATCTGGTCAAGAACGCGCTGCGCATGCGGCCCGACCGCGTCATCCTTGGCGAGTGCCGTGGCGAGGAAGCCTTCGACATGCTGCAGGCTATGAACACCGGCCATGAAGGGTCGATGGCGACCATCCACGCCAACACGCCGCGCGACGCCATATCGCGCCTCGAACAGATGCTCGGCATGACCGGCATGCCGATGACGGTGCAGTCGATCCGCAGCCAAATCGCGAGCGCCATCGACATCATCGTGCAACTGACGCGCCTGTCCGACGGCAAGCGCAAGGTGACCAGCGTCGCCGAAGTGACGGGCATGGAAGGCGACGTCATCCAGATGCAGGAGATCTTCCGCTTCGTGCGCACCGGCATGGAGGCGGATGGCAAGATCGTCGGCCATTTCGAGGCGACGGGCATCCGACCGCGCTTCCTCGAGGACCTGCGCAACATGGGCATTGAATTTCCGGGCAAGTATTTCGAACCCGGCCGGCCGCAGGAGTAGCCGGTGCTCGAGGGATTCAGCCCGATCTACGCCGTCTACGCCGCGGCGGCGCTCACCGGCATCATGATCGCCGAAGGCTGCTACCTGCTCTATGCCGGCCGCAGCGACAAGCGCACGGCGATCAACCGCCGCATGAAGCTGGCGGAGAACAAGATCAGCCAGGAGCAGGTGCTGATCCAGCTGCGCAAGGAGCGCGGCATGGAAGAGGGCACGCCCCTCCTTTCCTTCGATCGCTTTCGCGCCTTGCGCACGCAGTCCGGCATGATCATGCCGATGCCCAAATTCCTCACGATCACGTCGGGGATAGCGTTCGCTCTGGCGCTTTTGGCCGTCTGGTACGGCCTGCCTTTGCTGTTCGGGCTGGTCGTGCTTCTGGTGCTGGTGCCGGTGCTGCCGGTTATGGCGATGCGTTTTCTGCGCAAGCGCCGGCATAAGCGCTTCGGCATGCAACTGCCGGAAGCGCTGGAGCTGATCACGCGCGGCCTCAAGGCCGGCCACCCGGTGCCGGTGGCGATCGCGATGGTGGCGCGCGAGATGGCCGATCCGATCGGCACCGAGTTCGGCGTCGTGGCCGACGAAGTGACCTATGGCTCGGACCTGGTTTCAGCGCTCAACAACCTGTTCGACCGCGTCGGCCATGAGGACCTGCCGCTGTTCGTCACCGCTGTGTCGATCCAAAGCAGCTCCGGCGGCAATCTGCGCGAGATCCTCGACGGGCTGTCCTCGACCATCCGCGAGCGCGGCAAGCTGCGGCGTAAGGTGCGCGCCATTTCGACCGAAGGCCGCATGTCGGCCTATATCCTGACCGCCGTGCCGGTGCTTCTGTTCACCGCCATCATGGTGCTGATGCCGCAATTCTACCACGAAGTGTGGGGGATACCGAAGACCTGGTACATGCTGGGCGGCTCAATCCTGTGGCTCCTGCTCGGCAATGCCATCATGTTCAAGATGTCGAATTTCAGGTTCTGAAATGGAAGAGGTCATCCGCTTCCTTGCCTCGCTAGCGCCGACATCGCTGATGCCGGTGGCGGTGCTGCTGCTGGTGATGGGCGGCGGCGCGGTGGCATGGCCGCTGGTCGTTGCGCAGGGCGACCGCAACGAGGTCAAGCGCCGGCTGAAGGTCGAGGCGGCGCAGCCGATCGAGCAGCCCGAGCCGGCACCCAGGAAAAACGCGAACGCCGTGCGCGAGAAGGCGGTGAGGCGGGCGCAGGAATTCTATGCCAAGAGCGATCCGGAGAATGTCGCGCGATTGCGCATGAAGCTCATCCAGGCCGGCTACATGGAGCCGCGCGCCGTCGGGACGTTCTTCCTGATCCGTTTTGCCGCGCTGGTCGGAATGGCGCTTGGGGCATTCCTGGTCAACCATTGGGCGGCCAGCGCCGAATCGACCGTGACCAGCCGCTGGACCTTCATCATCCTGTCGGGAGCGGCCGGCTATTTCCTGCCCGGCCTGGTGCTGACGCAGAAGGTGCGGGAAAAGATGCGCGAATACCGCAATGGCTTTCCCGACTTCATGGATCTGATGATCGTCTGCTCCGACGCGGGCATGAGCATGGAGGCCGGCATCGAGCGGGTCTCGAAGGAACTCGCCAGGACCTATCCGTCGCTCAGCCAGAACCTGCAGCTGGTGTCGCTGGAGCTGAGGGCCGGCCGCAGCCTCGACGATGCGCTGAAGGCGCTCGCCGATCGCCTCAGCCTCGACGAAGTGCGCTCCTTCGCGACGCTCCTGCAGCAGTCCAAGGAGCTCGGCACCAGCCTGTCGGGAGCGCTGCGTGTCTTTTCCGACGAAATGCGCCACAAGCGCATGTCGCTTGCCGAGGAGAAGGCACATGCCTTGCCGGCCAAGATGTCGGTGCCGGTGACGGTGTGCATCCTGCCGGTGGTGCTGATGGTCGCCATCATCCCGATCGTCGTAAGGCTGACGTCGCACTGAGGCCGGCGGTGCTGGTTAACGCATCCTTTGCAAGCAACTGAAATTTAGGCGCATTTCGGCACCGAAGCTTAATCGCTCTCCTGTATGGTCCTTGCTGAAGAACGACCCGGCAAATCGGGCGACGGGGCAGGGCATGCGTCACAGACTTTCCACGGCAGCGGCGGTATCGGCGGCCGTCTTGATGATCACCGGCTGCACGACGAACAGCAGCGTCGACACGACCAAGACCACCGCAATCCAGGCGACGGCCAAGGATATCAGTGCCGCCGACCTGACGGAGGGCAAGGCGCAATTCCGGGAGGCGAATTTCGGTCTCGCAGAACAGCATTTCCGCAAAGCGGTGGAGCTCAAGGCAGACAATGCCGAAGCCTGGATGGGGCTTGCCGCCTCCTATGACGAGCTCGGCCGCTTCGACTTCGCCGACCGCGCCTATGCGCAATTGCTGAGGGTCGCCGGGCGCAAGCCGCAGATCGTCAACAATATGGGCTATTCGCAGCTCCTGCGCGGCAACAAGATGAAGGCAAGGGCGCTGCTGCTCGAAG
The DNA here is from genome assembly GCF_001672445.1 of Mesorhizobium sp. WSM3873. Taxonomy (NCBI): domain Bacteria; kingdom Pseudomonadati; phylum Pseudomonadota; class Alphaproteobacteria; order Hyphomicrobiales; family Phyllobacteriaceae; genus Mesorhizobium; species Mesorhizobium sp. WSM3873. The sequence continues at coordinate 262,623 of NZ_LYTM01000034.1, forward strand.
CCAAGGCCGGTCTCGCCGACCAGACCGTGGTCAACGCCAACCTGGCGCTGCTCGACAAGAGCTGATCTGCTTCCGGCCCGTCCCACCGCGGAACCGTGCCGCAGTGTCAGCTGACATGTCGACGCTTTGTAAACCCTTTGTCGAGCGAGCAGCGGACACCGGCCGAAAAGGGTTTGCGCCACGCCTCTACAACCTACATTGAGGAAGCAACGAGTCTCCCCAACGGCAGATCTTCAGAGATGTTGGATTTCAGCTCGCTCCTGCTCGCGGCGGCGCTGTCGGGCACATGCCTCAGCGTCACGATGCTCGCGATCTGGCTCACCGCGCCGCAGGCGCGTTTCGTGCTTACGGTCGCCTGCGGCATACTCGTACTCGTTGCCCATGTCGTCCTGTTCTGGCGCTATACCAAGGACGCCAACCCGTGGCTCTGCCAGATGGTGCTTGCCCTGCTCAGCCTGGGGTTCCTCGTCATCTGTTTGTCGGCGATGCAGTATCTCGGCATCTGCAGTTATCGCCGCGCCATCGTGCCGGCGCTGGCAGCGATGGCGGCCTGCGCCCTCGTCACCTATTTCGGCTTCGATGGCGTCGGCTTTCTGATCACCTATTCGACGGTGACGGCGCTGCTCGGCGCGATCGGAACGATGTTCTGGATCAAGGGCGATCACGACCGCCGGATACTGCTCGTCGTTTCGTTTCTCAGCGGCGCCTGCGGGATATCCTTCGGCCTGTGCGGCCTGGTGCTGCTGGTGCAAGGGCAATGGGTTCTCGGCGCCGCGCCCGACAACTGGGCGGAGCGGTTGAACTCCGTCGTCGCGGTCGCCTGCATGACCGGCCTCGGCGCGCTGACGCTTTCGTTGCACCATCTGCAGGCGCAGATCGAGCTCAAGGCCGCGACGATGACCGATCCGCTCACCGGCCTGATGAACCGCAGGGCGCTCAGCGAGCTTTACGGCGGTCGCAGCTTCGGTCCGTTCATGGCGATCGCGATGTTCGACCTCGACCATTTCAAGACGACCAACGATGTCTTCGGCCATCCCGTCGGCGATCAGGTGCTTTGCCGGTTCGCGGCGGTGATCAAGAAATATGGCAGGGCCGGGGTCGATGCCTTTCGGCTCGGCGGTGAGGAGTTCGCGCTCGTCCTATCGCGCATGACGCCTGAAAAGGCGCACGATATGGCAAGCAGGATCGGGGTCGCTTTCGGCACCGAAATCGTCCCGACCCAACGTGGTCCGTTGCGCAGCAGCGTCAGCGGCGGCATGGGATTTGGCGCCGCCGATGGTCGGACCCTGGACGAGGTGCTGGCTGAGGCGGACGCCGCGCTCTACGCCGCAAAGCGCGCCGGGCGAAACCGCGTGATCGCCCAACGCCGGGAGGACCAGCCCGATAGCGGGCCAGCCCTGCGCTCGGCCTAACTTGCCCTGACCGTCTACTCTGCGGCGCCGAGATATTCCGACAGCGGCGGGCAGGAGCAGACCAGGTTGCGGTCGCCGGCGACATTGTCGATGCGCGAAACCGGCGGCCAGTATTTTGCTGCCAGATCGACGTCAGCCGCTGGGTAGGCTGCTTCCATCCGCGAGTATGGATGCGGCCATGCGCCTGCCAATGCCTCGGCGGCAGTGTGCGGGGCGTTGACCAGCGGGTTGTCGTCGAGCGGCCATTCGCCCTTTGCCACCTTCGCCGCCTCGCCGGCGATCGCAATCATCGCCTCGCAGAATCGATCGAGCTCACGCTTGGGCTCGGATTCCGTCGGCTCGACCATCAGCGTTCCGGCGACCGGGAATGACATGGTCGGGGCGTGGAAGCCGTAGTCAATGAGGCGCTTGGCGATGTCGTCGACGCTGATGCCGGCGCTCTCCTTGAGCACGCGGGTGTCGAGAATGCACTCATGGGCGATGCGATCGCTCCTGCCCTTGTAGAGGAGGGGGAAATGCGGCGCGAGCCGCGTCGCCACATAGTTGGCCGAAACGATCGCCGTCTCGGTGGCCTGCTTCAGCCCGGAGCCGCCCATCATGCGGATATACATCCAGGTGATCGGCAGGATCGAAGCGCTGCCGAAGGGCGCGGCGGCGACGGCATGCGCCGAACCTTCCGTGACATGGCCCGGCAGATAGGGTTTCAGATGCGCCCTGACGCCGATCGGGCCGACGCCCGGGCCACCGCCGCCATGCGGGATGCAGAAGGTCTTGTGCAGGTTCATGTGGCAGACGTCGGCGCCGATATCGCCGGGGCGGGCGAGACCGACCAGGGCGTTGAGGTTGGCGCCGTCGAAATAGACCTGGCCGCCATGCTCGTGGATGAGGGCGCAGAGATGGCGCGCGCCTTCCTCGTAGACGCCATGCGTCGAGGGATAGGTGAACATCAGCGCCGCGAGGTTCTTGGAATGCTCGTTGGCCTTGGCCCGCATGTCATCCATGTCGATGCTGCCGTCCTCGGCGCAGCGCACGACGACGACGCTCATTCCCGCCATCGCCGCGCTCGCCGGATTGGTGCCATGCGCGGAGGAGGGGATAAGGCACACGGTGCGGTGGCCTTCGCCGCGCGCGCGGTGATAGGCGCGGATGGCGAGCAGGCCGGCATATTCGCCCTGGCTGCCGGCATTGGGCTGCAGGCTGACCGCGTCGAAACCGGTGATCTCCGACAGCCAGGCCTCCAGGTCGCCGACCATGGCCCGATAGCCGGCCGAATGGCTGGCCGGCGCGAAGGGATGCAGGTTGGCGACATTCACCCAACTCACGGGCATCATCTCGGCGGCGGCGTTGAGCTTCATGGTGCAGGATCCGAGCGGGATCATGGCGCGGTCCAGCGCGAGGTCCTTGTCGGCCAGCCGCCGCAGGAAGCGCATTATCTCGGTCTCGGAGTGGTTCTCGTGGAAAACCGGCTGGGTGAGGAACTCCTTGCCGCGCCGCTTACCGGGCATCGAGCCGGCTGCCACCGTGCCGGGCTTGGCGCCGAATAGCGCCGCGATCGCTTCGAGGTCGGCTTCGGTCGAGGTCTCGTCGAAGGCGATGCCGACGTGGTCGGCATCGATGACGCGCAGCAGCCGGCCAGTCTTCTCGGCGGCGGCGGCTATTGCCGCTGCCTTGCCCTTCACTTCCGCCGTCACAGTGTCGAAGCGATGTGCTCCGAGAACGGCCACGCCCGCTGTCTTCAGCCCCGCCGCAAGGCGGTTGGCGAGAGTGTGGACGCGCTCCGCGATCGCTTGCAAACCGGCGGGACCGTGCCAGATCGCATAGGCCGTCGCCATGTTGGCGAGCAGCGCCTGCGCGGTGCAGATATTGGAGGTCGCCTTGTCGCGGCGGATGTGCTGCTCGCGCGTCTGCAGCGCCAGGCGATAGCCTGGGCGGCCCTTGCTGTCGGTCGACTGGCCGACGAGGCGGCCGGGCATCAGACGGGTGAGCTTGTCGGAGACGGCGCAATAGGCTGCGTGCGGGCCGCCAAAGCCCATCGGCACGCCGAAGCGCTGCATCGGACCGACGGCGATGTCGGCACCGAGCTTGGCCGGCGCATCCGTCAACGTAAGCGCGAGCGGGTCGGCGATGAAGACGACCAGAGCGCCAGCGGCGCGGGCCTTCTCGATCGCCGCCTTGTGGTCGCCATAGACGCCGAAAGTGTCCGGCCAGGAGACGAGCAGGGCGGCGGTGTTGTCGTCGATGGTCTCGCCGTCGACCTCGGTGCCGAGCGGTTCGGCGCGGGTGCGCACGACATCGAGCGTCTGCGGATGCGGCGTGCCGGCAAGCGCCACCTTGGTGCGCTTGTCGCGGTGATGGCGCAGTGCGATGCCGACCGCTTCGGCAACGGCGGTGGCCTCGTCGAGCAGCGATGCCGACGCCACCGGCAGGCCGGTCAGCTCGGCAACCAGGGTCTGGAAATTGAACAGCATCTCCAGCCGGCCCTGACTGATCTCGGCTTGGTAAGGCGTGTAGGCCGTGTACCAGGCCGGGTTCTCGAACATGTTGCGCTGGATGACCGGCGGCACATGGACGCCGTGATAACCGGCGCCGATGAAGCTCTTCAGCACCGTGTTCTTCACCATCATCGCCGACAATTCGGCCAGTGCTTCGGCCTCGCTGGCCGGAGTGGGCAGGTTGAGCGGCAGGTCGAGGCGGATCGATCTCGGCACGGCCTGGCTGATCAGCGTTTCGACGGACGGAACGCCGATGGTGGCGAGCATTGCCCTGACATCGTTGACGCTGGGGCCGATGTGACGGGCCGAGAACGGAATGGGTGCTGCGGTCATTTCAAAGATCCTGGTATCAGCCGATATGGGCTTTGTAGGCGGCCTCGTCCATGAGGCTGTCGAGTTGGCTTGCGTTGGAAAGCTTCATCTTCCAGAGCCAGCCGTCGCCGGTCGCCGCCGAATTGACCAACGAAGGATCCGACGACAGTGCTGTGTTGGCTTCGGTGATCTCGCCATCGACCGGCGCGTAGACGTCAGAGGCCGCCTTGACGGATTCGACGACTACTGCAGTGTCGCCCTTCGCGAGCTTGCGGCCGATTTCCGGCAGTTCGACGAAGACGAGATCGCCGAGCTGCTCCTGCGCATAGTCGGTGATGCCGACGGTGGCGACGCCGCCTTCGACGCGCAGCCATTCATGATCCTCAGTAAAATAGGTATTTGCCATCGGAATATCATCCTTTGCGGTAGCGATGTGGCGTGAAGGGCAGCGAAGTGACATCGATCGGGATCCTGGTCCCGCGGACGTCGGCGAATAGTCTGATGCCGGGCTTGGCCAGCGCAGTGTCGACATAGCCCATGGCGACCGGGTGGCCCGTCGACGGGCCGAAGCCGCCCGAGGTCACGTGGCCGGCCGCATTGCCGTCGGCATCGACAAGCGCGGCGCCGGCGCGCACCGGCTGACGACCATCGGGCTTCAGGCCAACCCGCTTCTGAGACGGCCCGCGGTCGAGGATCGAGCGCAGCGCGTCGGCGCCGACGAAGTGACCGGAAGCGCGGAGCTCCTTAGGGATCGCCCACATCAAACCGCCGCTCGCCGGATCGATCTCGGGTGTCAGATCCTGGCCATGCAGGCAGAGCCCGGCCTCGAGCCGCAGGCTATCGCGGGCGGCAAGGCCGATCCATTGCACGCGCTCATCCTGCAGCAGCTTGCCGACGAGATCGCGGGCATCCGCTTCCGGCAGCCCGATCTCGAATCCATCCTCGCCGGTGTAGCCGGAGCGGCTCATGAACCAGTTTTGCCGGGGCTCGACACCATGCATGAACAGCAGCGAGCCCGTTTCGATACCGGCTCGCGAAAGGGCCGCCCAGGCATCCGGGCCCTGGATCGCCAGGAAGACGCGGTCGAGCGGCTCGACCTTGGCATCGAAATCCGCGGCCAACGCACGCAGATGCCTTTCATCCTCGGCCGCATTGCCGGCGTTGGCCACCACCATGAATCGGCCATCGTCAAGACGCGTGACGATCAAGTCGTCGATGACGCCAGCGGCCTCGTTGAGGAAGAAGGTATATTTGGATTGGGCAATCTCCAGCGCGCCGGCGTCGAGCGGGCAGGCGCGGTTGAGTAGGGCGGCGGCGCCCGGGCCGCCGACCTCGAACAGCTTCATATGCGAGATGTCGAACAGGCCGGCATGCTCGCGCGTGTGGAGGTGCTCCTTCATCACGCCCGCCGGATAGGTCAGCGGCATCGACCAGCCGGCAAAAGCGCCGAAACGCGCGCCCGCGGCGCTATGCAAATCCTCGAGGGGTAGATGTTTGGTGTCTTCGCCGGTCATGTCTTCTCCAGAGTCGCACGCAATCGACCGCCATTGGCGGTCCAGTCCGTGCCCCTCTGTCTGAAGCCTGAGAGACTCGCGCCCCGTAACTCTGTCGGCAGCGCTTACACCTTCGGCGCGGGAAGATTCCCGACTTTCCAGAGTTGTCTTTCCCGTCCACGGTTCTTTTGCCTGAGAGATTTCGGGCGATTTCCCCTTCGGCGACAGCTTGCGCTGTTCTCTCCCGCAAACAGGTAGGACTCAGTCACCTGAGCCCTCGACGCGCCATCCATAGCCCGTCGGCGACACCTTGTCACCTCCCAGCGACATATCTCTCGGCAGCCGACGCCGATGACAACACCCGATCTGGTCTGAACGGCGGCCCAGCAAGGCGGCCTAGTCGCCCGAGGCCATCGTCTTGCAAAGGATGATGTTGGAATGGCCGATTGTCGCCGTGAGGCTTTTCTCAATCGCGTTGAACTCGGCTGACGCAAGATCGTGCTCGGCCTGCAGGCGAAGCGCCATCAAATACCGGCATACCAGTCGTAGCCATTGTCTTCCCAATAGCCGCCGCGACCGCCGCCGACATTGGCGAAGCCGTCGACCAGCTCGATCTTGTAGAGATATTTCGGCATCTTGTAGCCGAGCTGGCGCTCGACCCGCACCCGCAGCGGCGCGCCGTTCTCGACCGGCAGCGGCTTGCCGTTCAAGCCGTAGGCCAGGATCGTTTGCGGATGGCGGGCATCGATCAGGTCGATGCTGCCGTAATATTTGATGTCGCCAGACAGGCTTTGCTCGATCGTGTCGAGGCAATGGAACATGACGTAGCGCGCCTGCGGCTTGACGATGGCCTGATCGAGCACCAGCGAGAGCGGCGTGCCGGTCCATTTGGCGATGCAGCTCCAGCCTTCAACGCAGTCGTGGCGGGTGATCTGGGTGCGGCTCGGCATGTTCTGCAACTGCTCGCGGGTGAGCGACAGCGGTTTTTCGACGAGGCCGGTCACCTCCAGGCGCCAGTCGGCGAAATTATTGGCGAGAAGACCCTTATAGGTGTCGTCGTCAGGCGCGGTGACGCCGTTCGGCCGCTGCGGCTGGCGGATGTCGGCCTCGCTGAATTCCGGTGCCAGCGCGTCCCGGCCGGCAAGCAGGCGCTGTGCGCGGTATGTCAGCCCGTTGGCATTTTCGAGGAAGCTGCGCAGCCCGCTGCCGACGCCCAGACCGCTGTCGAAGGCATCGCAGCCCGACAGCGCGATGCCTGACAGACCGAGGCTGGCGGAGGTTAAGAACTTCCGGCGGCTAATCTGGAATTTTGCCATGTCAGGCGCTCCTCTCGGTTGCCTGGTCGTGCTTTGCGGGCGGGTCGGTGCGGTACCAGCCGGTGATGATCGAGCGCAGCTCGTTGATCGGGCCGGCAGCCACGATCATCAGCATATGGACGACGAAGAAGAGCACGAGCAGCACCATGACAATGAAGTGGATGGTGCGAGCCGTCTGCCGACCGCCCAGGATTTCATTGAGCCAGGGAAGCACCGAGTTCATGCTCGGCGACATCGCAAGCCCGGTGATGATCATCAGCGGCAACAGCACGAAGAGCACGCCGCCATAGGCCATTTTCTGCAGCGTGTTGTATTCGCGCGCGTGGTGGAATTTCAGCTTCGCATGGTCGACGATGTCGCGCGGCAACTTGCGCAAGTCATCCAGGCGAGGGGCAAGATCGCGGCGGATATGGCCGTTGATCAGGCTCGCGATCAGCCAAAGGAGCAGGGTTGCGCTCAGCACCCAGGCGAAGAAGAAATGCACGACGCGGGCCGTGCCGAGGTCGTAGTAGGACGGGATCGTCGCCCAGGACGGAAAGGCGCGCGGCGTTTCCTGTCCGGGAGGGCCGGACCAGCCGAGCACGCCGGTGGTGTCGAAGCGATGCCCGAAGATTTTGGCAAAGCCGCGCGGTCCGCCGTCTGTGTTTTCGGCGCCGATCTCGAGGATCGTATTGTTGTATTGGAAGCCCGATTCCTTGCCGATGTAGAGTTGCGGGCGCGCGTTGAAGATCTGCAGGCCCGAAAGCAGCATGAAGAACAGCGAGAACGCCCAGAGCCAATGGGTCAGGCGCGTCCAGCCCGATTGCCGGTAAATCAGCGTCGGGTCCTTCGGCGTGGATGCTTCTACCTCGGTGGAGGGTTCGCTTCTGGCGACGGTCTCCATATCTGGATGTCCTCCCGGCTCGCTCGTCTGCGGCCTCTCAGAGCCTTGTTCTCCTCCCAATACGTCTCCGGCCCAAGCGTTGTTTCATCCGATCACGGATTTATTATGGACTGCCCAGGCTGACCGCGAGATTGACCGCGGCGGCGACGATCACCGTGTTAAAGAAAAAGCTCAGGATCGAATGGACGAGCACGACCTGGCGCATGCGCGAGGTCGTTATCCCAGTGTCGGCGGTTTGCGCAGTCATGCCGATGACGGTCGCGAAATACAGGAAATCCCAGCCTTCCGGGCGTTTGCCGCCGGGAAAATCGAGGCCGCCGACCGGATTCTTCTTCCTGGTTTTCTCGTCGATCTCGTCGCCGTCCATCCAGTAGACATGCGCATAATGCAGCGCCGCCATGGCATGGATTGTGAACCAGCCAAGCGGGATCGACAGCATCGCGAACAGAACCTCCAGCGGATGCGCGGCAGCCTTTTGGTTGATGAGCTGAAACAGCGAGCCGATGGCGAGGCCGACGACCAGGAGCGTGACCGCAAAAATCAGCAGCACCGGCAGGTCCGTGGCACGCGCGTTCTTGCTCAGGTAACGGACGGTGAGCCTCGGCATCGCGACCAACACCAGAAGAGTGTAAGCGGCGAAGAAGAGGTTGGCGCCGATGGAGTAGGGCAGCGGCGCCCCCAGCATCAGGGCGAGAAGCAGCGCGACAATGCCGATGGCCGCAGCCAAAGCGAACTGCACGTGCCGGTGGATCGGCGTGTTGAGGGATATGTCGTCGCCCATGGCCGGTTCTCAAGGGCTTCGGGTCAGCCGGGTGTGGCGGGTTTGAGCGCCCGCCGCAAGATGCGGTCGAGCTCGCCGAGAAAGTTTGACCTGTCCTTCGCCGTGAAGGCGGCGTTCAAGCCGCGGCTTTCGCCGGTCTCGCGCAGATGCTGCTTCAAATCCCGCATCGCCACCGCCATGCCGATGGTCTCGGGCGTGAAGGGACGGCCCGTAGGTCCCAGCACATGCGCGCCGAGCGCCACCGTGCGCGCGGCAAGCGGGATATCGGCCGTCACCACGACATCGTTGGGTTTGGCGTTCTCGACGATCCAGTCGTCCGCAGCGTCCGCGCCCTTGGAGACTACGACATTGCGGATCATCGGATCGCGCGACGGGCGCAGGCCGCCATTGGAGACATAGGTAACCACGACGCCGTGCCGTTCCGCCACCTTCTCGACCTCGGCCTTCACCGGACAGGCATCGGCATCGACATAGATGATGGGTGCTGGCATCGTCTCTCCAAATGTGCAAAGGGCCGGCGTTGGCCGGCCCTTTACCAGAAATCCCGCAATCGTCAGGCCGCCAAGGCTCCCGACTTCTTCGCCGTCCAGGTGGCGATGTAGTCCATCAGGGCGGGGTTGAGGCAGTCATAGGGTTCGAGCCCGATCGACTTCAGCTGGCCGCGGATGCCGTCCATGCGGCTCGGGTCGACGCCGGCTTCGATGATGGAGGAGACGAAGGCGGCAAAGCCCGGCGGCGACCAGCCGTCCTCCTCGAAACGCTCGGGATGGATGAAGGACAGACCCTTGAAGGGATGGTCGCGCTCGACCGGGCCGTACATGTGGACGCCGCAGCTGGTGCAGGCATGGCGCTGGATCAGCGCTGCCGGGTCGACCACCTTCAGCTTGTCGCCATTCTCGGCCACAGTGACGTCGCCGGTGCCGGCAACGGCCACGACCGAGAACACCGCGCCTTCCGGCTTCCAGCATTTGGTGCAGCCGCAGGCATGGTTGTGGGCGATCTGGCCCTTGACCTTCACCTTCACCGGGTTGCTGGTGCAGAGACAGACCAGCGTGCCGCCGGAAAAGGCAGCACTTTCCTTCGGCAGCCCGTTGTCGATCTTCGGATGCAATTTTTCCGCCATTCGTCCTTCCTCCCATGTTGAGCCGCATCGGTCGCGGGCTCCAGCCCGCGACCGATGCGGCATTGCTTCAATAAACCACGACGCTGCGGATCGACTTGCCCTCATGCATGAGATCAAAACCCTTGTTGATGTCGTCGAGCGTCAGCGTATGGGTGATCATCGGGTCGATCTGGATCTTCTTGTCCATGTACCAGTCGACGATCTTCGGCACGTCGGTGCGGCCGCGCGCGCCGCCGAAGGCGGTGCCCATCCAGATGCGACCGGTGACCAACTGGAAGGGCCGCGTCGCAATCTCCTGGCCGGCGCCGGCAACGCCGATGATGACCGACTTGCCCCAGCCGCGATGCGAGGCTTCCAGCGCCTGGCGCATCACCTTGGTGTTGCCGGTGCAGTCGAAAGTGTAGTCGGCGCCGCCGATCTGGTCGGCGCCGCGCTTGGTCAGGTTGACCAGGTAAGGCACGATGTCGCCGTCGATCTCCTGCGGATTGACGAAATGCGTCATGCCGAACTTCTCGCCCCAGGCCTTCTTGTCGTTGTTCAAGTCGACGCCGATGATCATGTCGGCGCCGGCCAGGCGAAGGCCCTGGATGACGTTCAGGCCAATGCCGCCGAGGCCGAAGACGACAGCGGTGGCGCCCTGCTCGACCTTGGCCGTGTTGATGACGGCGCCGATGCCGGTGGTCACGCCGCAGCCGATATAGCAGATCTTGTCGAAGGGGGCGTCGGGATTGACCTTGGCGACCGCGATCTCCGGCAGCACGGTGAAGTTGGAGAAGGTCGAGCAGCCCATATAGTGGAACAGCTTCTCGCCGCCGACCGAAAAGCGCGAGGTGCCGTCCGGCATCAGGCCTTGGCCCTGCGTGGCGCGGATGGCGGTGCACAGATTGGTCTTGCGCGACAGACAGGACGGGCACTGCCGGCATTCGGGCGTATAGAGCGGGATGACATGGTCGCCCTTCCTGACCGAGGTCACGCCCTTGCCGACATCGACGACGATGCCGGCGCCCTCATGGCCGAGGATCGCCGGAAAGATGCCTTCCGGATCGGCGCCCGAGAGCGTGAACTCATCGGTGTGGCAGATGCCGGTCGCCTTGACCTCGATCAGAACCTCGCCGTCGCGCGGCCCCTCAAGGTCTACCTCCATGATCTCCAGCGGCTTTCCGGCACCAACGGCAACTGCGGCACGCGTTTTCATGAGGCATTCCTCCCAAGGCAATCTTAAAAGTCTCAGCTTTATGGCAGGCCGCCGAGCCTGCCCGGCGAGGCGAATACCGCCTGCCATTTTCTTGCGCTCGCCACCACCTTACCGGGTTCGAAGGTGGCGGCCAACGTCTGTTACGACGTTTTTCGACGCCGTTCTGCAAAAGCATCGAGTGCCGAAGGGCAGGGGCTGGAGACACTTGAGGCGCGTCGGGATTGTCCATAGAACTGGACCGCTTCGCCGGAGGAACGACATCCGAATGTTCAAGAAGATCCTGATCGCCAATCGCGGCGAGATCGCCTGCCGCGTGATCAAGACGGCGCGCAAGATGGGGATCGCCACGGTCGCGGTTTATTCGGACGTCGATCGCGACGCCGTGCATGTCGAAATGGCCGACGAGGCTGTGCATATCGGCCCGTCGCCGGCCGCGCAGAGCTATCTAGTGCCTGAGAAGATCATCGCCGCCTGCAAGGAAACCGGCGCCGAAGCGGTGCATCCGGGTTATGGCTTCCTGTCGGAACGCGCCTCTTTCTGCGAAGCGCTGGAAAAGGAAGGCATCATCTTCATCGGACCGAAGCCCAAGGCGATCCGCGCAATGGGCGACAAGATCGAATCGAAGAAGTTCGCCAGCCAAGCCAAGGTTTCGACCGTACCCGGCTGGCTGGGCGTGATCGACAATGCCGACCACGCCGAAAGGATTGCCGGCGAGATCGGCTATCCGGTGATGATCAAGGCCTCGGCCGGCGGCGGCGGCAAGGGCATGCGCATCGCCTGGAGCAGCGCGGAAGTGCGCGACGGCTTCGAGCGAGCGCGTTCGGAAGCGAAAAGCTCTTTCGGCGATGACCGCGTCTTCATCGAGAAATTCGTCGTCGACCCGCGCCATATCGAGATCCAGGTGCTGGCCGACGCGCATGGCAATGCGCTCTATCTGGGTGAGCGCGAATGCTCGATCCAGCGCCGCAACCAGAAGGTGGTCGAGGAAGCGCCGTCGCCGTTCCTCGACGCCAAGACGCGCAAGGCCATGGGCGAGCAGGCTGTGGCGCTGGCGAAAGCCGTCGATTACCAGAGCGCCGGCACGGTCGAGTTCATCGCCGACAAGGACAGGAACTTCTATTTCCTTGAAATGAACACGCGACTACAGGTCGAGCATCCGGTGACGGAGCTCGTCACCGGCATCGATCTGGTCGAGCAGATGATCCGCATCGCCGCCGGCGAAAAGCTCGGCATCAGCCAAAGCGAGGTCAAGCTGAACGGCTGGGCGGTGGAAAGCCGTCTCTATGCCGAGGACCCGTTTCGCAATTTCCTGCCCTCGATCGGCCGGCTGACGCGCTACCGGCCGCCGCAAGAGGGCACGTTCGGCGATGTGGTGATCCGCAACGACACCGGTGTCGCCGAAGGCTCCGAGATCTCGATGTTCTATGACCCGATGGTGGCAAAGCTCTGCACCTGGGCGCCGACGCGGCTCGAGGCTATCGATGCCATGTCCGAAGCGCTGGACGGTTTTGTCGTCGACGGCATAGAGCACAACATTCCGTTCCTCGCTGCGTTGATGCAGCATCCGCGCTGGCGCGAGGGGCGGCTTTCCACCGGCTTCATCGCCGAGGAGTATCCGGACGGTTTCGCGCCGGTCGAACCGGACGGTGAGGAGAGGGCGGTATTCGCCGCGATCGCCACCGCAATCGAGCTGCTGCGGCGGGACCGGCTCGACCGGCTCAGCGGCCGGTTGGCACCGCATTCGGGCCATCTCAAGCGCGACTGGGTGGTGAAGATCGGCGCGGACTATCTTTGCGCCAGCATCCTGGACGGCATGGTCTCGATCCCGATGGAGATCGATCTGTCGATCGATGGCAGCGAGCCGCTGACGGTCGCTTCCGACTGGCGGCCAGGGGACGCGATCTGGCGCGGCACGGTCGGCGGCAACCGGATCGCGGCGCAGGTCCGGCCAGTGCTGAACGGCCTTTGTATCGCCTGGAAGGGCATGTCGGTGACGGCTCAAGCCATGCTGCCGCGGACGGCGGAGCTGGAAAGGCTGATGCCGGAAAAGCTGCCGCCGGATACCTCGAAAATGCTGCTTTGCCCGATGCCAGGACTGGTGGTGTCGATCGCCGTCGCCGAGGGCCAAGACGTCAAGGCCGGCGAGACGCTGGCCGTGGTCGAGGCGATGAAGATGGAGAACGTGCTGCGCGCGGAGCGCGACCTCACCGTGGCGAAGCTAAACGCCAAACCGGGCGACAGCCTGGCGGTCGACGCTGTGATCATGGAGTTCGCCTGAGCCAGGGCGACATAGGCCGCAACCTTGTGGTTCGCGGTCGATTGTACTGGACTGGCATCGCGGCGTCCGGGACAATACATCTGCACGGATGAGTCCTTGAGGTAGCGCGAAAAAACATGGCGGATGAACGACTTCCACGCGACCCTTTGCAGCGCGAAGCTGTCGTGAAGGCTACGCAGCCGGAGACGCCTGCGCGGAGGTTCATCCATCTGCGCGTGCATTCAGCCTATTCGCTGCTCGAGGGCGCCCTGCAGCCCGGCGCCATCGTCGGCCACGCGGTCAAGGATGAAGCGCCGGCGATCGCAGTGACCGACACCAACAATCTGTTCGGCGCGCTCGAATTCGCCCAGAAAGCGGTCAAGGACGGTATCCAGCCGATCATCGGCTGCCAGGTCGATCTGGTCTTTTCCGGCGAAACGAGCGACACCCAACGCGACCGCCGCCGGCACGGTCCCGAGATGTCGCCGATCGTGCTGATCGCCGCCAGCGAGGCCGGCTATGCCAATCTGGTCCGGCTGATCAGCAAGGTTTATCTGGAAACGCCGCCCGGCGAGCCGGTGCACATGACCAGCGCCATGCTGGAGAGCCATCGGGATGGCCTGCTATGCCTGACCGGCGGCCCGCGCGGCCCGATCGGCAGCGCGCTGAAGGCGGACCGCCGCGACCTGGCCGAACAGCGGCTGCTGGTCCTCAAAGAGCTTTTCGGCGACCGTCTCTATGTCGAGCTGGAACGGGTCGCCGGCTATGACCGTATGGTCGAAAAGTCGACGCTCGACCTTGCCTATATTCACGAACTGCCGCTGGTCGCCACCAACGAGGCCTTCTTCTCCAAGCGTGAAGACTATGAGGCGCATGACGCGCTGATTGCGATCGCCGAAGGCTCGGTGGTGGCCGCAGACAATCGCCGGCGGCTTTCGCCTGACAATTTTCTGCGCGGCCAGGCCGAGATGGCGCGGCTGTTCTCCGACCTGCCGGAAGCGATCGACAACACGGTCGAGATCGCCATGCGCTGCTCCTATTATCCGAAAAACCGCAGCCCGATCCTGCCGCGTTTCACCGGCGCCGACTCCGCCGACAAGGACGCCGCCGAGAAGGCGGAAGCCGCCGAGCTCGCGCGCCAGGCGCGCGAGGGCCTGGAGGCGCGGCTTGCCGCGCACGGACCGACGCCCGGCTACACGGTCGAGCAATATCGCGAGCGGCTCGAATTCGAGCTCGGCATCATCGAGAAGATGAAGTTTCCCGGCTACTTCCTGATCGTTGCCGACTTCATCAAATGGGCGAAGGCGCAAGGCATCCCGGTCGGACCGGGGCGCGGTTCGGGCGCCGGCTCGCTTGTCGCCTATTCGACCACCATCACCGACATCGACCCACTGCGCTTCTCGCTGCTGTTCGAGCGCTTCCTCAACCCGGACCGCGTCTCGATGCCGGACTTCGACATCGACTTCTGCCAGGACCGGCGCGAGGAGGTCATCCGCTACGTCCAGCAGAAATACGGCCGCGACCAGGTCGGGCAGATCATCACCTTCGGAACGCTGCAGGCGCGCGCGGTGCTGCGCGACGTCGGCCGCGTCCTGCAGATGCCCTATGGCCAGGTCGACAAGCTCTCCAAAATGGTGCCGCAGAACCCGGCCAACCCGGTCAAGCTGGCGGACGCCATCGCCAACGAGCCGCGCTTCGCCGAGGAGGTGGAAAAGGAGCCGATCGTGCAGACGCTGCTCGACACCGCGCAGAAGCTCGAGGGCCTCTACCGCCATGCCTCGACGCATGCCGCCGGCATCGTCATCGGCGACCGGCCGTTGTCGGAATTGGTGCCGATGTACCGCGATCCGCGCTCGGACATGCCGGTCACCCAGTTCAACATGAAATATGTCGAGCAGGCCGGGCTGGTGAAATTCGACTTCCTCGGCCTGAAGACGCTGACGGTGCTGGAAACGGCGGTGAAGCTGATCCGGCGGCGCGGTGTGGATATCGATCTTGCCCGCATCCCGCTCGACGACCCCGAGACTTACGCCATGCTGTCGCGCGGCGAGGTGGTCGGCGTGTTCCAGGTTGAAAGCGCGGGCATGCGCAAGGCGCTGATCGGCATGCGGCCGGACTGCATCGAGGACATCATCGCGCTGGTCGCGCTCTATCGCCCAGGCCCGATGGAGAACATCCCGACCTACAATGCCAGAAAGCATGGCGAGGAGGAGATGGCCTCGATCCACCCCAAGATCGACCACCTTGTGAAGGAAACTCAAGGCGTCATCGTTTACCAGGAACAGGTGATGCAGATCGCGCAGGAGCTTGCCGGCTATTCGCTCGGCGAAGCCGATCTTCTGCGCCGCGCCATGGGCAAGAAGATCCGCGCCGAGATGGACAAGCAGCGCGAGCGCTTCGTCACCGGCGCCGTCGAGCGCGGCGTCGGCAAAGCGCAGGCCGATTTCATCTTCGATCTGCTGGCGAAATTCGCCGACTACGGCTTCAACAAGTCGCACGCCGCGGCTTATGCGGTCGTTTCCTACCAGACCGCCTACCTCAAGGCGCACTGTCCGGTCGAGTTCCTGGCGGCGTCGATGACGCTCGACATGAGCAACACCGACAAACTGGCGGATTTCCGCCAGGACGCGCTGCGCCTCGGCATCGAGGTGGTGGCGCCGTCGGTGATGACCAGCTTCCGACCGTTCGAGGTCGGCGAGAACAAGATCTTCTACTCGCTGGCGGCGCTCAAGGGCGTCGGCGACGCGGCGGTCGAGCACATTGTCGAGAAGCGCGGTGAGAGGCCGTTCAAGAGCCTTGCCGATTTCTGCGAGCGCGTGGATCCGAAGATCGTCGGCAAGCGCGTCTTCGAAAGCCTGATCATGGCGGGGGCCTTGGACTGCTTCGGGCACGACCGCGCCGTGATGATGGCCGGCGTGGAGCGGATGATGGGGCTCGCATCGCTGGCGCAGCAGAACGCCATCTCGGGCCAGACGGATATTTTCGGCGCCTCGCTCGGCGCGCAATCGCAGGCGCTCAACCTGCCGGCGGCCGAGCCATGGCTTGCCGCCGACCGGCTGCACCGCGAGTTCCAGGTGGTCGGCTTCTATCTCTCGGCGCACCCGCTCGACGAATACAAGGCCGCGCTGCAGAAGATGCGGGTGCAGAACTGGGCGGAATTCTCCGCCGCGGTCAAACGCGGCGCCGCGGCCGGCCGGCTCGCCGGCACCGTCACCACGAAGCAAGAGCGCAAGACCCGCACCGGCAACAAGATGGGCGTCGTGCAGTTTTCCGACACCACCGGCCAGTACGAGGCGGTGCTGTTCTCCGAAGGCCTGGCGCAGTATCGCGACATGCTGGAGCCCGGCCGTTCGGTGGTGATCACCGTCTCGGCCGAAGACCGGCCGGAGGGCATCAATCTGCGCATCCAAACGGTGCAGTCGCTGGAGGACGAAGCAAGCCGCATCCAAAAGGCGCTGCGCATCTTCGTGCGCGATGCTCAGCCCATCAACATCCTTGCCAACCAGCTTGCCGTGAAGGGCGAGGGTCAGGTGAGCTTCGTGCTGATCAAGGAAGCCGGCCAGGGCGAGGTGGAGATCGAACTCCCCAACCGCTATCGCATCTCGCCGCAGGTCGCGTCGGCCATGCGCGCGGTGCCGGGTGTCGTCGAAGTGGAACTGGTGTAAGCGTTCCACTACTGTTCCCGCGCAACTCCGAACAGAAACCGGCTCACGCTTTTCCCGGAATGCTTTGGCGCGAGACGTGGCCACCAATTCAAGCCCGGCCGCCATCACCCGTACTGGCCAAACCACGTCATTCGCTCAACGACGTATGGTCCTGTATATCTTTGCCTAACTTGTTGTTGCTAATCTTGCAGCTGGGCTGCGGAAATGTTGGGGCCCAAGCTGTAAGCAAGGCTGACGATTGGGCAGGAGCGGGCACGATGGTCGACAAGTCGAATCTCGCAATAGTCGCAACTGATCTCGATGGGCAGCACGCCGATGACGCAGGGGCCCCTCTCGTGTCGGCCATTATCCCTTGCCTGAACGAAGAGCGCACGCTCGGCATCTGCATCCGCAAGGCGCTTGACGTTTTTTCGAAGCGGGGCATTAAGGGCGAGGTCGTCGTCGGGGACAATGGGTCGACCGATCGGTCGGTGGAGATTGCCGAGTCCCTCGGCGCGCGTGTCGTGCACCAGCGGGTCAAGGGATACGGCGCGGCGATCAGCGCGGCGGCTGAAGCTGCACGAGGCAAGTACCTCGTCATGGCGGATGCGGACGATTCCTACGACTGGAGCAGCCTAGGCGACTTCATCGACGCGCTGGAGGGTGGTGCCGAACTGGTCATGGGCGATCGCTTCGCCGGCGGTATCGAGCCCGGCGCCATGCCCGCTCTGCATCGGTATCTCGGCAATCCGGCGCTTTCAACGATTGCCCGCTGGCTTCACCATTCTCCGATACACGATTTTCATTGCGGCATGCGAGGATTCACCCGCGATGCGTTTCGCCGAATGGGCGCGCGCTCGCCTGGCATGGAATTCGCCTCGGAGATGGTCATCAACGCGCATCGCGCAGGCCTGGTGATCCGCGAGGTGCCAATCAAGCTCTATCCGGACAAGCGCGGCCGCCCACCTCACCTGCGTTCGTTCCGCGACGGTTGGCGACATCTGCGGCTGATCGTGGCGCATGCACCCAACACCATGTATCTCATACCGGGAGCGACGTTGCTGGTGTCCGGTAATGCTGGTCTTGCGGTCCTCGCGGCGGGACCTGTCCGGATCGGAGGGTGGTATTTCGGAATTCACTTCGTCGCGCTCTCCGCGATGGCGACGCTGATTGGCCTTTCGGCCATCCTTTTCGGTATGCTGGCCAAGGTGGCGATCGCTATCTATCACCCGGGCCACGGCGGCCGGGTCGTGCCTTGGCTGATGCGCGGCCGCCCGCTGGAATGGCTGGTCTTTTCCGGCGGCATGCTCGCGGTGGCGGGCTTTGTCGCGGACGTATTGCTGGCACTGCATTGGATCTTCATAGGCGGCCCGATGGAGCAATCGGTGCACCTGACCTTCGTGATCACCACCGCCTGCGTGGCCGGGATGTCCATGGTGCTGTCCGGCTTCGTTCTCAAGTTGCTGCTTGATAATCTGGACGATAGGCGTGCGTTCTGAGCGCTTCGACATCGAGCGCCTGGCGCGACGGAAAAAAGATAGAGTCGGCGCCAGCAGGTCGGTGGTGCATTGAAAGCTGGTGGGATGAGGGGAAGCAGGGCGGTTCCGCGGATTTGGGATACGGACTGGCTGGTCTTGCGCGGGCTAGCTCGGCTGTTGCGAAAAGAGGCGAGGGCGCATGTTAGGCCGGGCACACTAATGGTCGATCTCGGCTGTGGTGACATGCCCTATGCTGACATGATGTTCGAGATGAAGATCGACTATCGCGGCGCGGATATCGGCGAGGGCAGCTTCCTGAAAATTGACGAGCAGGGCCGCGTGCCACTAGCAGATGGCATCGCTGGAGCAGTACTTTCAGTACAGGTCCTCGAGCACGTGCGCGACCTTGACTCGTACTGCGCCGAGATTCGGAGACTGCTGCGCGATGACGGTGTGCTGTTGTTGTCTACTCACGGCAGCTGGCTCTACCACCCTCACCCTGAGGACCATCGTCGTTGGACACGCACCGGACTTGTCGTAGATCTTGCCGATCGCGGCCTCGAAGTCGAAGAGGTGCATGCGATTGCCGGGCCCTTGGCAACCACGACGCTAATCCGCCTTACGGGCTTTGCTTTCTTCCTTCGCCGCCTACCGATCATAGGCGCAATTTTGGCGTCGCTCCTTGCCCTGTTGATGAACCTGCGCGCTCAATTGGAAGATCGTCTAACGCCCGCCCAGATACGCGACGACAATGCCTGCGTTTTCTTGGTCCGCGCTCGGAAGGCAGCGATATGAGCGTGCGCACGCCCTTCGCCTATATGGTGATCGCCGGCATCTGCATCGCGCTGCACAACGTGGTCATCATCTTGTCTGACAGGGTCGGGATACGTTTGGGGCTGGCCGTACTGTTGTCCTTCTGCGTCGTGGCGAGCACTGGCTATGTGCTTCATAGCGTATTCACCTTTCGGCGACCATTGGCTCCCATAACCTTCGCACGGTACGTCATTGCAATGGTCGCCAACATACCATTGGCATTTGTCACCATATGGTTTTGGCATCAGCAGGCCGGCCTGCCGATGGTGTTCGCCTCGCCACTTGCCTCGGTCTGCATGCTGGCGCTGAACTTCCTGCTTGGTCGATGGGCTATCGCCACGCCAAACCGCTGGATGACGGGGGGACCATGACCTTGGCCACGGCAATGGGCCCGATCGATCCGAAGCTTCTGCAGGACATCCTGTCGCGTCACCTCGCCTTTTATCGAAACAAGGCGCCGACTTATCAGGCGGTTATGCTCGATAGTCTACGCGAGCTATGGGACAAGCAGCATTGCAAATTGCTCGACGTCGGTGGTGGCACTGGGGTGATCGCTCAAGCCATAGCCGAACTCTTTCCGGTGGATGAGGTGCAGACAGTGGATATGGTTGACCGTTTCTGCCCTTCGCTGAGCGTGCTGACCAAGCAGTATGACGGCAAAACCCTGCCTTTCGCGGACCGTAG
This sequence comes from Mesorhizobium sp. WSM3873, assembly GCF_001672445.1. NCBI lineage: Bacteria > Pseudomonadati > Pseudomonadota > Alphaproteobacteria > Hyphomicrobiales > Phyllobacteriaceae > Mesorhizobium > Mesorhizobium sp. WSM3873. The sequence goes on from NZ_LYTM01000034.1 coordinate 282,506, forward strand.
TTTTGATGCGGCGACACTCAACAATGTAGTTCATCACGTTCCAGTCACAGCACGTACGGACTTGCTGCGTGAAATTCGGCGCGTGGTTGATGGTCCGCTTTACATAAAGGATCACGAAAGCTGCGGAAGGCTGGACGACCTGCGCCTCACCGCAATGGATGCGATAGGCAATATCCCATTTGGCGGAATGATCTGGGCGCGCTACTTGAAGCGGGCAGAATGGGGGAAGTTAGCAACCGAAAGTGGCTACCGCATTGCTCGTCGCGCTGCGCCGAAGCAATATCGAAAAAGCATCCATGAACTGCTGTTTCCCAATCGTCTCGAAGTGACAATGCGCTTCGAGCCCGCTTGATGGGTCGGTCCGGTGCGCATTTTGACCGTCAGCCATTTCTATGAAGGTCACGGCGGCGGCATAGAGCGTGTGGCCGGGCATTTGTGCCGACAATTCACGCAACTGGGCGTTCAGGCTGTTTGGGCCGCCAGCGATGCCGATCAGCCGCCGGAAAGCGACGTTGAAGCGGTCCCTCTTGCCTGCGTCGACCCAATCGAGAAGGTCATTGGGCTGCCAATGCCGCTGGCGCGCGTCCGTGCGATTCGCGCGCTGGCCCGCGAAATGCACCGTAGCAATGCGGTCGTAGTGCACGATGCGCTGTACATGACATCGATCCTGGCATTGCTGATGTCGAAGGCTTTCCGCAAGCGCGTGGTGCTGATCCAGCATATCGCCGGCATCCCCTTCTCTTCGCGCATTCTCCGCTCCGTGATGGCACTAGCCAACATCGTCATCACGCGCCCGATGCTCCGAGCCGCTGACGCAGTTGTGTTCATCAGCGACACCGTGCGCCATGATCTTGTGGGCACGCCAGCGCGCATTCCCTTCCAACTGCTGTTCAACGGTGTTGACGGTGCGATTTTTCATCCCGCTTCAGGCCCGCTGCCTGTGCCGGAGGCCCCTGCGGCGATCTCGATCCCCCCGGGTACGCGTCGCATTCTTTTCGTTGGTCGCTACGTCGAGAAGAAAGGATTGTCGGTGCTGCGGGCTTTGGCCGCGTTCCGCCAGGATCTCGCATTTTTGATGGTCGGCAGCGGCCCGATCCACCCCGGCAAATGGGGACTTGCCAATGTTCACGACCTTGGTGTCCAGAGCCCTCAGGCCCTGGCGGACCTTTATCGGGGGGCTGACTTCCTGCTGTTGCCGAGCGTCGGAGAGGGCTTTCCGCTCGTTATTCAAGAGGCAATGGCCTGCGGACTGCCTGTCGTCTGCGGCGAACCGAGCAACCGTGCCGACCCAGGCGCGGCCAAATGGCTGCGTGGCGTTGCCATCGACCTCACCAATCCCGACGGGTCGGCCAGGCGTTGCGCCGATGCCATCGACAGCCTTGCCCTCACCTCCGAGGAGCGAGCCGCCATGGCTCGTTACGCGTTGGCGCAGTACGACTGGCGCGCAACGGCGCTCGGCGTGCTGACCTTGGCAGGCGGAGGAGTGGCCAAACTTTGACCTACTTCGCCATGGTCGATGCGGTGTCGCGTCCGCATCTGGGCGAAGTTCAGGCGCTTTCGGCCCTGGCCTGTGCTTGAGGCCTTCCAGCAACGAACACCGAACAGGGCTCCAAACGTCTGGGCCGTGTGGCCTAGCCAATTTTCTTAATTAACGTCGCTTAAATCTGAGGTTCATTCCAGGGCGGGATTGAATGCGATCAGAAGCAGGTCTGACTGATTTATTCGGTGCAGGATCGCGCCGCTTAACGATCTTTCTACGCGCTTTGATCGTACTGAAGATCGCGTTGTTGTTCGCCTTGGCTTGGAATTGCCGATTCGTCATGGACGAATTTGGTCAGCTTGGATACGCGAAGCATTTGTTTAATGGCCTGTTCGCCACCGTGCAGCCAAGCAAGGCGGTCGGTTCCACCGCCTTTTACAAGCTGGCTCACCTGATCGGTTGGGATGCCACGTCCATTCTGCTTGTCGGTCGTATGCAGACCGCGTTGCTGGCATGCGCGACCATTGCTTTGGTCTACGCCTGCGCTCGCGCGCTTGGGGAGGATCGGGTTCGTGCCTTGGCCATTGTCCTCGTCCTCTTGTGCTTCTCGAATTTCATGGAGCGCATCTTTCGCACTATCGCCGAACCGCTGGCGGTGTTCTTCGCCGTAGGGGCGCTGCTGGTCGTGCTACGGGCCCGTGAATTGAGGGGATGGCAGCTTGTCGCTGCCGGCGCCTTGAGCGGCCTGTCGTTTCTCGCAACGCAGAAATCAATCTACTTCAACCTTGCGCTAGGCTTTGGCCTTGTCGCCGACGCGGCTTTGATGAAACGCTACCTGGCAGGCATGGCCCGCGGGGCATGGCTCGTGCTGGGATGGACTCTCCCTATAATCGCATATTGCTTCATGTTCGGCGGCGCCGACCCTGTTCCCATCGCCAAGAGCCTGGTGTTCGGCCCTGTTGAGGTCGCGACGCGCGGCGGCGGTGACTACGGGGGGCTGAGGCGCTTCGTGGTTCAGACGCTCGCGCGCAACTATGTTCTTTACGTCTTCTGTTTCGCCGGCATGGCTCTGTCTCTGATACAGATCATGAAGCTCGACGAGCGGAGGCGAATTGCGCTGATCTTCTCTGTCGTCATCACGGTGCTGGTCTTCGCGCATGACCAGCCGTGGCCCTACGTGTTCATCATGGCGTTGCCGTTCATGTCGCTATGGTCGTTGACGATGCTCGACGGCCTCGCAGCCCGCGCGCGTTATCTGCGCCTGGCGTGGATAGCCTTGGTCACGGCGATGGCCATAAGCTTCGTTGCCAATTTGCTTTACTTTCGCTTTGACAATACCGCCCAACTTGAGCTGGTGGCGCGCGCAGAGTCATTGCTTGCACCCGATGAGCGGTACTTCGACGGCATAGGAATGTTGCCCAATCGAATGGAGCCGACAACTTTGTGGCTCGACAAACACTACGTGCTCGTGACCTTGCGGGAAAGCGGGCGTTCCGAGGCTTACAATGTGCTGAGCAAGTCTCGCCCGAAGCTGATCCTGTGGTCCTACCGGATGGACTATATCTATCCGGTAGTCGCGCCCCTGATCTTGAACAGTTATGTCCGTGTGGCGCCAAACCTCAGGATCGCTGGTTTCCGCCTGCAACCCGGTGAGCGGAAGATCTTTGATGTTCCTATTGCTGGAACTTATGCGCTCTACAGCGCCGATGGAACGCCTTTGCGGGGCCGGGTCGAAATCGACGGCACCGTGCTTGATCCGCCATTTCACCTTGCGACCGGGCCAAAGACCGTAACATTGCGCAACGGTGCGGGCGAAGCCCTGCTGCTGCCAGCGGGCGCTTACGCCGGACATTTCAAGGCCGGCGGCGACAACGATTTTCTATTTGACGGCGTCTACGATTGAGCGACGCAGCGAGTGATGACGGTCCCGCCGACGCCAGCCAGCTTGTCGGATCGCAGGCAACCCAACCGGGCGTCTGACCTCACAGCTAGGAGGTCGCGATTTCGGCAGGCTGAGGCGCCTTGCGCTGCAGGTTGAGGAGATTGCCCGTCAGGATCAGCAAGGCGCCGCCGGCGGTGAAGACATCGATCTGCTCGTTGTAAAGCAGCCATCCGATCAGCGCCGACAGCGGGACGCGCAGGAAGTCCATCGGCGAAATGACGGTCGCATCGGCGTGGCTGAGCGCGCGGGCCATGCAGAAATGGGAGGACATGCCGGTGAAGGCGACCACCAATATCGACGGCCACAGTTCGACTGCCGGGTTGCGCCAGACATAGAGCGCCGGGACGAGGCCGACCACCGACTGAATGATCAGCATCCAGAAGATGATGCGCACGACGCTGTCGGTTTGTGTCAGCGACTTGACCATGACCACCGAGACGCCGAAGCACATTGCGGCTCCCAGCACGACGAGTTGCCCGGGATCGACCGAGCCGACGCCGGGACGCACGATGATCACCACGCCGATCAGCCCCAGCACGATTGCCGTCAGCCTGGGCCGCGACAGCCTTTCGCCGAGAAAGCTCACCGCCAGGATCGCCGTCCAGATCGGGGTCGTGAACTCGATCGAGATCAGCACGGCAAGGGGAATCAAGGTCAGCGCATAGAGCCAGGCGGCCTGGCCGGCATAATGGACGACGTTGCGGGCGATGTGGGCGAGCGGGCGCTGGGTGCGCATCGCCCTAAAGCCGCCGCCCGTCAGCACCAGCGGCAGCAGGATGAAGAAGCCGATCACCGAGCGCAACTCCAGCACCTGGAAGACATTGAGCGCGGCCGTCGCGGTGCGGCCGGCGACCGACATCGCCAGGAACGAGGCGATCGACAGCGCCATCCAGAGCGCGGCCTTGGTGATAGAGGGAGCGGGTGCCATTGGCGCTATGTCGCAAGACCGTCGTTGTGCCGCAATCGGTAGTCGCGGCATTCGACTGGGCCAGACGGCCGCATTCCGGCTCAGCTTCCGGCGAGCGACAGTGCGCGGGCGCGCTCGCGCAGCAGCTCAAGCAACTGGTTGCGACGCGGCTCCGGCGTATCGACCGGCAGCACAAAGCAAAGCGTCGTGTTGATGGCGCCGTGGCTGTCGCGGATGGGAGCCGCCATGCACCAGGTGAAACGGTCGGCGAGCGCCGAGGTCTCGCTGAAGCCCTGCCGGCGAGCCAGGTCGACATCCGCGAAGAATTCGTCGGGAGCGATGACCCGGCCGTCGGGGAGTTCGTAGTCGGCGGCAGGAATGAAATCCTTGAGTTCCGTCTCCTGCATATGGCCGACCAGCAGCCGCCCCGACGCCGTCCAGGGGATCGGCACCTCGACACCGACATCGCTCGAGATGCGGAAAGGGCCGGGAGAATCCCGGCAATCGAGAACGACATATTTGTTGCCGCGCAGACCACAGAGCTGAACGGTCTCGCCGGTCTCGGCCGCCATCCTGTCCAGCGTTTCAAGGATGCGGCGATAGTGTGCGTTGTGATGCGAGTACGCCCATCCGAACAAGTGCATCGCCCGCCCGAAATAGACGTAGCCCTCGGACCCGACATTTTCGAGCATCTCGGCTTCGAGCAGGCTGTTGACGATCTCATAAGTCGTCGAACGGGGTGCGTTGATCATCTTTGCGATGTCGCCGATGCGCATCGGCGCGCGATGCTTCAGCAGGGCCTCGAGCAGCATGATGACGCGGTCGATGCCGCGGCGGCGCTCGCCGGGCTGTGGTTGTGCCCCGGCGCCTGCCTCGATCAAACCAGTTGCGCCTTCGCTCATGCCAGCCGCCCAAAAATCATTTTCGGCTCTCGTCTCAAGACGCTTGAAAGATGTCAAGGCTCAGTCTAGCATCCCGTTTGTCCGATATACAGACATGTTGTCTGGAATATCGGACAAACTAACGAGCCGGGCAGAAGAAGTCCAGACGACGAACGAGCGGTTTCCGCGACGCGGCGACCGCGGTGTTTCGCCGTCCCGACTCCGCACGTCCGGACAAGAGCTACAGAAGGGGAACCGTCATGAAGAAGTCATCGTTTTTCGCATCCGCCAGCGCCCTTTGCCTCGGTCTCGTCCTGGCCGTCGGTGTCGCCTCGCAGGCCGATGCGGCCGCGAAGTGCATCAAGGGCGACCGCAAGGCGCCGTATACGATCGGCTGGGCCAACATCTATTCCGTGCCGACCTGGATGAAGCAGACCCAGGGCACGATCGAAGCCGAGGTCGAGGCGCTCAAGAAGCAGGGGCTGGTCGACAAGCTGGTCGTGACCGACGCCCAGGGCGACGCCAATGTGCAGATCCAACAGATCCAGTCGATGATCGATTCCAATGTCGACGCCATCATTCTGATCGCCGGTTCCTCGACCGCTCCGGCGCGCGTGATCGCGGATGCATGCGCCAAGGGCATCGCGATCATCAACTTCGACAGCCTGGTCGATACCGACCAGGTGACGGCCAAGGTCAACACGGATTCCTCGCAGTGGGGCGACCAGGCTGCGAAGTTCCTGATCGACGCCATCGGCGGCAAGGGCAAGATCCTCATCCTCAACGGCCCGGCCGGCGTTTCGGTCAGCGACGACCGCCGCAAGGGCGCCGATGCCGAGCTCAAGGCCCATCCCGACGTGAAAATCCTCGCCGAGACCAACACGCCGTACAATGTCGCGCCGGCCCAGGAAGCCGTCACCAGCCTGCTGTTCGCCAATCCCGAGATCGACGGCATCCTGTCGCTCGGCGGCGCGCTCTCGGCCGGTGCGGTGCTCGCGCTCGACAAGCAGGGCCGCGACCAGGTGCCGATCACCGGCGAGAATGCGCGCCAGTTCCTCGAGCTGTGGAAGGAAAAGGGCCTGAAGAGCTGGGCGACCATGCAGCCGAACTGGCTCGGCGCCTTTGCCACCTACACCGCGGTCCAGGCGCTGGAGGGCAAGGACGTGCCGGCCTTCGTCAAGATTCCGCTGCCGGTCATCGATAATTCCAACATCGATCAATACCTCGCCCGGGCGAAAGATTTCCCGGCTGACGGCTACATCTATTCGCCCTACGATGAGGAGCTGTTCAAGAAGCTGCTGGCGCAGAAGTAGGCCGGAAGGGTCGCAGCATTGACCATGGCTCCGCTCCTTGCCGCGCGGGGGGTGTCGAAGGCGTTCTTCGGCAACCCCGTCCTGCGCGACGTCTCCATCGCTCTCCAGCCGGGCCGCGTGCATGCGCTGCTCGGCGAGAACGGCGCCGGAAAGTCGACCTTGATCAACCTCCTGTCGGGCGCCTTGCGCCCGGACAGCGGGACCATCGAGGTCGATGGGCGTGCCGTGGCACGCATGACGCCAGCGCTCGCGCGGCAGGCCGGCATCGCCGTCGTGCAGCAAGAGCTCAGCCTGACGGCCAGCCTTTCGATAGCCGAGAACATCGGCATCGGCGCCTATCCCAAGCGCTTCGGGCTAGTCGATTACAGGGAGCTTGCCGCGCGGGCGAAGGCGGCATGCAAACTTGTCGGCCTCGACGAGCCGTTGTCGACACCGGTTGGGAATCTATCTCTCGGGCGACGGCAGATGGTGGAGATCGCCAAGGCTCTCTATCGCCGGCCGCGCGTGCTCATCCTCGACGAGCCGACCTCGTCGCTCTCGGCGACGGAAACGAAAATACTCACCGCCCTGTTGGGACGGTTGCGTGGAGAAGGCGTCGCCATTCTCTACATCTCGCACCGGCTCAACGAGGTGATGGCGCTCTGCCAGCATGTGACCGTGCTGAAGGACGGCACCTGCACGGCCGACCGGTCGCTGGAGGGAACCGACGCGACTGGATTGGTGCGCCTGATGGTCGGCCGCGACCCCGGCGATCTCTTTCCGAAATGGCAGCCGTCGGTATCGCCCGGCGCCGCCATCTCGGTCCGCGGCTTCTCGGCCGGCCTGATGCACGACGTCGACCTCGACATCGGGACCGGCGAGGTGCTGGGCATAGGCGGCCTGGTCGGTCAGGGGCAGGAGGATCTGCTGCTCGGTCTTTATGGGGCCATCCCGGCGAGGACGGTTTCGGCGACGGTAAACGGCGTGTCGGGCCTGCCGGGCAATGTGCCGAAAGCCAACGCGCTGGGGCTCGCCTATGTGCCAGCCGACCGTAAGCGCGAGGGCCTCCACCTTATTCATCCGATCATCACCAACATGATGTTGCCTTCCCTCGCGAGGCTTCCGTCGTTGAAGCTGCGCAGCCGCAAGGCTGAACGCCAGAAGGGAAGGGATCTCGCCGCCCAGCTTTCCATCAAGGGCGACCTGCAGCGTCCGGCGCAGGCCTTGTCGGGCGGTAATCAGCAGAAGGTCGCACTGGCGAAGTGGATGCCGCACGATCCGCTGGTGCTGCTGCTCAACGATCCCACGCGTGGCGTCGATGTCGAGACCAAGCGCGAAATCTATCTGATGCTTCGCGCCTTCGCCGCGGCTGGCAAGGCGGTCGTGCTGCTCAGTTCCGATACGCCGGAACTGGTGCATCTATGCGACCGCGTCGCGGTGGTTCGTGAAGGTCGCGTCGTCAGGATGCTCGAGCGTGCCGCGCTGAGCGAGGAAGCCATCGTGTCGGCGGCGATGGGTGCAGAGAGGCGGAAGGTGGCGGCATGAGCATCATTCCATCCGCGAGAGCCGACGGCGCGCTCTACTGGCAGGTGCAGGCGCGCCGCAACATCGGCGTTCGCAGCCTTTTCCTGGTGGTGCTGGCGTTTCTCATCGCCTATGCCGTGCTTTTTCCGGGCCTGTTCACGGTCTCCGGCTTTGCCAAGTTCACCCAGAGCTGGTTCCCGCTGGCGCTGGTGGCGATGGCGCAGGCGATCCTCATGCTCACCGGCGGCATCAGCCTTGCGATCGGTGCGACCGTCAGCCTCGGCGCGGTCATTGCCGCGACCACCATGGGCGGACCGCTGGGCGTCGCCGGCGGCGCGGCCGCCGTGGCGCTTGCCGGGCTCGGCATTGGCGCCGCGACCGGCTTCATCGTGGTCAGGCTGCGCCTGCCGGCGATCGTGGTGACGCTCGCCGGCTCGTTCATCATCGGCGGCGCCGCACTGCTGATCCTGCCGAGGCCCGGCGGCTCAATCCCGACTTGGCTGTCCGACCTGCTTGCCGGCGACACGCCAGCGGCGTTCGTGCTGCTGGTGGTGATCGTCCTGCTATGGAAGCTCTATCTCGCCACGCCGCCTGGATTGAGCCTCTATGCCGCCGGCGAGAATCCGGTCGGGGCTTACCGTTCCGGTGTGCCGGTCGACGCGGCGCGTGTGGCTGCCTATGCGATCAGCGGCCTCTTGTCGACCGGCGCCGGGCTGTTCGTCGCCGCGCAAACGGGGTCTGGCGATCCGGTCATCGGCACCGCCTTCACGCTCAATTCCATTGCCGCTGCCGTGCTTGGCGGCATTGGCTTTCTCGGCGGGCAGGGCACCATGCGCGGCGCGCTCGCCGGCAGCCTGCTGCTCAGCCTGATGATCAGCGTGATGTTCTTCCTCGGCTTCACCCCGGTAGCGCAGTATGTCGCGCAAGGGCTGATCATCATCGGCGCCGTCGCCATCCCGCAATTCCGCAAGGTGCAGCAATGACAGCGTGGACCGACAGCGCCGGCGGCAGACGCGCCAGGGCGATCCTCACCAGCCGGCCGTTCCTCACCCTTGCCATCGTCGTCGCAGTCTGGATCGCGGCGAGCTTCGCATCGCGCGGCTTCGGCGCCTACGGACATCTGCGCTACCTGGTAGAACTTGGCGCGGTGATCGGCCTCGTGGCGGCCGGGCAGACCTTCGTGGTGATCGCCGGCGGCATCGATCTCTCCGTGGCAGCGATCGTCACCGTCAGCGCTATCAGCCTGCCGCTGCTGTCATGGCAGGCCGATCCGACCGGCCTTGCCTCCGTGCTCGCGGTGCTCGCGCTGACCACGGCTATCGGCGTGGTCAACGGGTTAGGGGTGGCGCTGCTGCGCGTCCATCCGATGATCATGACGCTGGCCATGGCGACATTCCTGCAGGGTCTGCTGATCATCATTGCCGGCGGCAGTGCCGTCACCGCCGAGAACCCGCTGGTTCATTGGCTTGGCAATGCGAGGCCGGCCGGCATTCCGGCCGGCATCCTGCTATGGATCGCGGTTTCCGTGCTCGTGCTGACACTGATGCATGCAACGCCTTTCGGCGCCCGCATCTTCGCCATGGGCGCCAATCCGCTTGCGGCTTCGTTATCGGGCGTGCCGATCACTTCCACGACATTGGCTGTCTACGGCATCAGCGGATTCACGGCGGGGCTCGCGGGCGTGCTCGTGCTCGGCATGAACGGGCAGGGCTATGTCGGGATCGGCGATCCTTATCTGCTCGCCTCGATCGCCGCAGTGGTGCTTGGCGGCACCTCGATCCTCGGCGGGCTCGGCACCTATGCCGGCACCATCCCGGGAGCCATCCTGCTGGTGACGATCACTGCGCTGATCACCGTGGTCAATGCATCGCCCGGCTGGCGCAGCATCCTGTTCGGTTCGTTGATCCTCGGGCTGCTGCTGCTCTCAGGCAGGGAGCAAGCCCGGCGATGACCCGGCGTCCAGGCGATAGATGCGAGCGGCGTTGCCAAAGAACAGCGCCGCCTGCTCATCCCGGGAAAGATCGGCGGTGATGACCTTGAAGCTGTCATATACCTCATCGAACGAGGCGTGCAGGCCGGCGACCGGGAAGTCGGAGCCGAACATGGCGCGCTTCATGCCGAAGCAGTCGATGCAATGCAGAACGATCGGCCGCAGACTTTCGAGCGTCCAGTCATGATCGTAAGCGACCAGGTCGGATATCTTGATGGCGACGTTGTCGCGCTCGGCCAGCAGGCGCAGCCCGTCTCGCCATCTCTGCAAGCCTTCGGGGTCACGGTCGATCGGGCTGCCGCAATGGTTGAGGACGAATTGCTGGTCGGGAAAGGCTGCGGCGAGGTGCGCTGCCTCGGCCAGTTGGCGTGGAAACACCATCAGGTCGAAGGAGAGCCCGTACCGGGCGAGCGAGCCAAGGCCGGCGCGCCAGGCGGGATCGTCCATTATGCCGTCGCGAGCGGCGAAGCGCCGGGCGGGATCAGGGTCCCAGCTCAGAATGTCGCGTATGCCGATGACGCGGTCGAACGCGGCCTGCGCCTCGATCAACTCCGCCGCGTTGTGGCTCGCCAACGGCACATGGACGACGTAGCGCGCCGCTACGCCGCCGCACGACTTGTCGAGCGTCTCGAGCCAGCGGGTCTCGCCGACGCTGTCGTCGCTCGCCCAGCCGGCTTCGACATGGACGCTGGCGACGATATTGTGCCGCGCGGCGTCGCGCAGATAATCCTCGGGCAGATAGTTGCGGCGCAAGGCATCAAGCTCGCCGAGGCCGCCGCGTTCGCCGGCAGAGGCGGCCAGCCAGGGATGGCGGCCGAGGCTGAGATCCCAGAGATGGTGATGGGCGTCGATGATGGGTCCGGAGTAGGGATTTGGCACGCGGTTCCCTCAGGCCTTGGCCGGCAATCGGTTGAGCCATTGTTCGGCGACGGAAGGGTTAGCATCGGATGAGCGAGAACACACCGGCCCAATTGCTTGTCGTGCATGAAAATTTCATGCTCGACGATCGTATCCGTGGCGTGCCCCCCGGCACGTCCGGATTGGATTCCAGCCTGGCCGGACAGCAAGGCTGGCATCCGGCCGATGGCCGCATGTCGCTGCCGCTGCTCACCCTTGACGAAGCGGCCTTCGCCTCAAATCGCGACTTGTTCCTGCGTTATGCGCGCGAGCAGGGCGCTGCGGTCGCGCCGCATGCCAAGACGCCGATGGCGCCGGATCTCGCCCATTCGCTGGTCAAGGCCGGTGCCTGGGGCACGACGGTCGCCGATATAAGGCAGGCAACGGTGATGCTGAAGGCGGGTCTCTCGAGACTGATCATTGCCAACGAGGTCGGCGGCGCAGGTGGTGCAGGCCGGCTCGCGAAACTGACTGGCGCGTGGCCGGATGCCGAGCTCTATGTCTTCGCCGACTCGGTCGCGGCCGTGCGGGCACTGGCGGATGCGTGGCGGGCAGCTGCCGATCTCCCGCCGTTGCGTGTCCTGGTCGAGCTCGGCGCGGCGAGGGCGGGCGCACGAACCACGGCAGAGGCCGAGGCAATCGCCGATGCCGTCGCTGCGACCGGCGGACCGCTGCGCATTGCCGGCGTCGGCACCTATGAAGGCGCCGCCGCTCAGCCTGATCCGCTGCGCACCGATGAAGCGGTCTCTGCGCTGCTGGCAGCGGTGGGCGACATGTTCCTCAGGCTCCGCGCTCGCCTCGGCAGCGAGGCTCCCCTGGTCGTGACGGCCGGCGGGTCGGTCTTCTTCGACAGGGTGGTGGCGGCGCTTTCGCCGCTGGTCGAACAGGACGGCAAGGCGACGCTGGTGCTGCGCAGCGGCGCCATCTTCTTCCACGACCACGGCGTCTATGACCGATCGCTTGGCGCGGTCGACAGCCGCAGCGGTTTCGAGCTCGGCGGCGCCACCGCCTCGGCGCGCAATTCTTTCCGTCCGGTCCTGCGTGTCTGGGCCGAAGTGCTTTCGCGGCCGGAACCTGATCTCGCCATTTGCGGCATGGGCATGCGCGACGTCTCCTTCGACCAGGGTTTCCCCAAGCCGCTCAGGGTGTATCGTTCGGGCGATCCGCTGCCAGCTTCACCTGAGAAATCACAGGTAATCAAGCTCAACGATCAGCATGCCTTCCTGGCTCTCCAGCCTGGCGACGACATCGCGGTCGGCGACGTCATCGAATTCGGCATTTCGCATCCCTGCACCTGCCTCGACCGCTATCGCGTTCTTTTCGGCGTGGATGCGACCGGTCGTGTAGCCCATGCCATTCCGACCTATTTCGGCTGACCAGGCCTCCAAAAAGAACTCGAAAGGATCCGAGATGATCAAATACTTCCAGTCCGGCTCTCGCATGTCACAGGCCGTGGTGTATGGCGGCATGGTGCATATAGCCGGCCAGGTCGCCAACGACCGCAAGGGGGGCATCGAAGCGCAGACCAGCGATGTTCTGGCCAAAGTCGAGGCGCTGCTGCATGAGGCCGGCAGCAGCAAGTCGAAGCTCGTGGCGGTCAACATCTTCCTGCCGCAGATCGGCGATTTCGACGCGATGAACAAGATCTACGATGCCTGGGTGGATCCCGAGCGCCTGCCGGCACGCGCCTGCGTCGAAGCGCGTCTGGCCGACCCGGACCTGCGCATCGAAGTCACCGCCGTCGCGGCCGTCTGAGAGGACAGCATGCATACCGGCCTTGTCCACACGCTCGATTTTGACCGCGAAGGCAAAACGCTCGGCTATCTCAGCATTCCGTTCTCGGTCGACCGCTCTCCCTATTTCCAGGTCAAGGTACCGATCTGCACCATTCGCAACGGGAAGGGTCCCTCACTGCTGCTGATGGCTGGCAACCACGGCGACGAGTATGAGGGCGAGCTGTCGCTGGCCAAGCTGATCCGCCGGCTCGATCCGGCCGCAATCAGCGGTCGCATCACAATCCTGCCGATGGCGAATGCGCCGGCGGTTATGGCCGCCAAGCGCTGCTCGCCGCTGGACGGCGGCAACCTCAACCGCGCGTTCCCGGGCGATCCGTCGGGCACGCCGACCAGTCGGCTCGCCCATTTCCTGGAAACGGAACTGTTTCCCCGTCACGATGTCGTTTTCGACATTCACTCGGGCGGCACCTCGATGGAGCATCTGCCGACGGCACTGGTCGAGCGTAATGCCGATGCCGAGCGCCATCGGCGGGGTGTCGAGCTAATGCGCGCGCTCGGGATGCCGTTCGGCTTCATCGCAGACAACGGCCAGGCCTCGCCGACCTCGATGGGTGCCGCGCGCCGGGCGGGCGCGATCGGCGTCAGCGGCGAATTCGGCGGCGGCGGAACCGCTACCGTCGATTCGATGACGCTTACCGCTCGGGCGCTCGATCGCCTGATGGTCGTGCTGGGCGTGGTCGCGGCGCCGGTGCTCACATCGGACGCAGAGCCGGCGAAGCCGACGCGGTTGCTTTCGCTGTCGAGGCACAGCCAGGGTATCTACTCGACGCGGCGCGGGTGGTTCGAGCCTGCGGTCCGCCTGGGCGACCGCGTGAGTGCTGGCCAGCTTGCGGGATGGTATCACGATCTCGAACGGCTGGAGCTTGCCGAGGAGGCGCTGCATTTCTCCGAGAGCGGCATTGTGCTGTCGCGCCGGCTGCACACCATGTGCGAGGCGGGCGACTGCCTGATGCAAGTGGCCGAGCCGGTCGAAGGCTGACGCCGGCACCGGAAGGGGCGAGGATCCAAAGGATGAGCATGCAGCTTTCGATGTGGACATATCCCTGGGACATTCAGGATCTCGGCCTGGAGACGGTCGAGCGTGATATTGTCCAGCGCGCCGGCCTCAACATGATCAGCCTGGCCGCCTCCTATCATGCCGGTCGCTTCCTGCAGCCGCGCAGCCCACGGCGGAAAGCCTATTTTCCAGAGGATGGCACCATCTATTTCAAGCCGTCAGCGGCGCGATGGGCCGACCTCGCCATCCAGCCCAAGGTCGCGGATGTTATCAGCGAAGGCGGCGACGTGCTTGGCCAACTCGTCCGCCGGCGGGAACAGGGCGGCCCCGGGGTCTCTTGCTGGACGGTGTGCCTGCACAACACCCGCCTCGGCATGCTTCATCCCGAGGCGGTCACTCGCAACGCCTTCGGCGATCCCAACTATTACAATCTCTGTCCCTCGCATCCCGACGCGCGCGCCTATGTCCGGGCGCTGGTTGCGGACATCTCGCACGGTTACAAACCGGACAGGATCGAACTCGAAAGCCCTTCCTTCATGGGATTTGCCCATGAATACCATCACGAGAAGGACGGCGTCGGCCTGACGCCCGAGGAGGATTTCCTGCTGTCGCTGTGCTTCTGTCCGTCCTGTGTCGATCGCGCGGCTAAAGCCGGGGTCAACGCCGAACGGGCGCGAGCGCTCGTCCGGCAATGGATCATCGAGACCTGCGAGCGCGCAGTGCCGGAGCGGCGCTTCCCCGGTTTTCCAGCGGGCGGACTCGAGGTTTTCGGGCCGTGGCCGGAGCTACACGCCTATCTGGTCTGGCGCTTCGAGCCGGTGACCAGTCTGGTCGCCGAGTTGCGCGAGGTGGCGCATCCGGTCACCAAGGTCCTCATCATCGACCTCAAGGAAGGCTGGCTGGGCGGCTGCGATCTGGCGGCTGTCGGCAAGGTCTGCGACGGGGCGATCCTGTGCGCCTATGACATGCAGGCCGAGGATGTCGCAAGCCTGGTGACGGACGGCCGCGCCGCGCTCGGCGCCGGCAAATTTCTCGGCACCGGCTACCGGCTTTTCTACCCGGAAATGGCGGGTCCGCAGTTGCTAGCGGCGAAGGTCAGCCCGGCGCGGAAAACTGATGTCGATGGCATCAATTTCTATAATTACGGGCTGGTGCCGGCAGCGCGGCTGGATTGGGTGAAGGCCGCGCTCTCGGCCTGAGCCGCCGCCGGCTTAAAATACCCTCACGGCAACCGGCCTTGTTGCAAAACGGTCATATCGGCAGGGGAACCTGCCAAGATCGCTTGCGTTCCTGAGTCTGTTTGCACCTTCCGAAGCCAGGAGGCGTGTTTCGGCTCCAACGGGGGAGAATTTCGATGAGACCAGTGGTTCCGCTCGTTCTCGCCGGCTGCCTGATGACTGCCGCAAGCGCCTACGCCGACGATGCAGATTTCCTGCGCTCGTTCCAGGGCAGCTTCGCCGGCAACGGCACCTTCAAGGTGAGCGCGAATGCGCCGACGGTGAATATCTCCTGCGACTTCAAATCCGGCGCTACCTCGACCTCGCTGTCGCTCGACGGCAAATGCCGCGGGCTGATCTTGATGACGCGGGAGATCAGCGCGGATCTGAAGGCCACCGGCAGGGGCTATAGCGGCGTCTACATCGGCTCGCGTACCGGGCCGGCGCAATTGAACGGCAGCCGCTCGGGCAACGCGCTCAATCTCGGCATCCGTTGGGCAAAGGAGGTCAATGGCGACCGCAAAGCGCAGTTGACCGTCGAAAAGACCGGCAGCGACAGCATGCGGCTGACAGTGACCGACACGGATCCGAAGACCGGCAAGACCATGGTGACGAGCCGGATCGACCTGCAGCGCACCTGATCAAGCCAGCCATGAATGCCAGCCGGTCTCAGTCCTCGAGCGGCTCGGGCGGGTTGGCGGCACGGCCCTTGCCGAAGGTGTAACCGGTCTCGACGGCCTTCCTGCCGAACTTGTCGCGCAGCTCGTCGATCGCGGTTTCGGCCATCGCGCGCTTGCGCGACTGGACGTCGACCAGATCCGGCGGATCGGCCTTCCCGTCGTCGGAAAGATCGCTGACGCCGATGCCGAGCAGGCGGAATTTGGTGCAGTCGGTCTCGCGACGCAACAAATCGAGCCCGGTCTGGAAGATGCGATCGGCCAGCCGTGTCGGATCGCCAAGCTGGCGGTTGCGGGTGCGCAGCTTGAAATCCTGCGTCTTCAGCTTCAGCACCACGGTGCGCCCGGCAATGCCGGATTTCTTCAGCCGCGCCGAGACTTTTTCCGACAGGCCGCGCAGCACCGGCACCAATTCTGCCAGCGAGCCGATGTCGTTGTCGAAGGTGGTTTCGGCCGATACGCTCTTGGCATCGCCGTCGGGGTCGACGCGGCGGTCGTCCTCGCCGCGCGAAAGCCGGTAGAGCCGGTCGCCCATGACACCGTAACGGCGCATCAGCTCGCCGCGCTCCATGCGCTGCAGTTGGGCAATGGTGCGGATGCCGTCGCGCTCGAGCGTCGCGGCCAAGGCCTTGCCGACGCCCCAGATCAGCGTGACCGGCTGCCCGGCAAGAAAGCTTGGCGCTTCCGCTTTGCCGATGACTGAAAAGCCGCGCGGCTTGCGGAAGTCCGACGCGATCTTGGCCAGGAACTTGCAGTAAGAGAGACCGGTGGAAACGGTGATGCCGAGTTCCTTCTCGACGGTCTGCGCGAAGCGGGCCAGCACAAGCGCCGGCGGCATCCCATGCAGCCGCTCGGTACCGGCGAGGTCGAGAAAAGCTTCGTCGATCGACAGCGGCTCGACCAGCGGCGTCAGCGCCTGCATCAGCGCGCGCACCTCGCGGCCGACGCCGACATATTTTTCCATGTTCGGCGCAATCACCACGGCCTCGGGACAAGCCTCGAGCGCCTTGAACATCGGCATCGCCGAGCGCACGCCCTGGATGCGGGCAATGTAGCAGGCAGTGGAGACGACGCCGCGCCTGCCGCCGCCGACGATCAGCGGCTTGTCCTTCAGCGCCGGATTGTCGCGCTTTTCGATGGCGGCATAGAAAGCGTCGCAGTCGATGTGAGCGATGTGCAGCCGGTAGAGTTCCGGATGATGGACAAGGCGCGGGCTGCCGCAGCGCTCGCAACGGCGCGTCTCGCTGCGCTGAGAAGCCAGGCAGTCGCGACAAAAGCCGTGTTCGGGATTGTTGACAGGAGCCGCCATCGCTGCGAACATAAAGAGAACAAGTGCAATGGTACGACAGTGCAGGGCCGGCAACAAGCTTGGCCTGGGGAGAACGTATGAGCACGACCATAGTACCGCTGAGTCCTGAGCGTTGGACCGATTTCGAGGATCTCTTCGGCAAGCAGGGCGCCTGTTACGGCTGCTGGTGCACGCATTTCCGGCTGACTCCGGCGGAGCGGCGGGCGAGCGACCGCGAGCGCAACAAGGATCACATCAAGGCGCGCATCGGAGCCGGCCCGCCTCCAGGGCTTCTGGCTTTCGAGGACGGCAAGGCCGTCGGCTGGATGCAGGTCGGCCCGCGCGCCGACGTGCCCGAATGGAACAATCAAGGCCGGGGCTCGGCGCCTGTCGATCCCGCGGATGCCCAAGACCCGAACGTCTGGGCGATCTCCTGCTTTTTCATTCGCGCCAAGGCGCGGGGCAGGGGCATCACTCATCGCCTTGTCGACGGCGGCATCGCCTTTGCCCGCGAAAATGGCGCCAGGCTGCTGGAAGCCTGCCCGATCGATCTGTCGCGCGATTCGCGTTCGATCGGGCTGTTCGTCGGCTCGTCGCGCGTGTTCGAGAAGGCCGGGTTCGAGAGGCTTCTGGAGCGCAAGCCCGGCAGGCCGCTGATGCGGCTGGTGCTTTAGCCGCTTGAGGATTTGGCTTACGGTCATCGTCTTGCGGCTGTAATGCTTCTTTTCTACCAGAAGACGAAACGATTTGCCTTCCGAGACCGACGGAGACTGACGTGAAGCGTGTTTTGCCACTTGTTTTCATTCTTGCTTTCAGCGCGCCGGCCGTTGCACAGACCGTCGACAGCCAGGGCGCCAAACAGCTTTCGGACAATCTGGCGCGCTATTTCGGCAAGCAGGCGTTCGAGAAGGGCGTGCTCAAGGTCTCGGTCGAAGGCGACGCCTACAAGATCGCAGTGGACGTCAAGGCCCTGGTCAGCGCCCTGCCGGAGCAGAAGCCGTTCAAGATCGACCTCGCGCCCTATGCCTTGTTGGTGAAGCCGCGCAGCGATGGATCCTGGGACGTCAGCTCGGATTTTTCCCAAACCATGTCCTTCGAATTCAACGGACCCGAAGGCCCGCAAAGCATGCAAGTTTCGGTCAAGGACGGCAAGGGCTCCGCCGTCTACGATCCGAACCTGGCGGCGTTCACCAGCGGCGCCAGCTCGATGGCGGGCATGACGATGACGTCTCGGGAAGCCAAGCAGCAGGCGGACGTCACCGCCGGTGCCGGCACCGCGACGATTGCCGCCACCAAGTCGGCCAATGGCGGCGTCGACTTCAAGGCAACGCAAAAGGTCTCGAGCTTCGTCGAGACGATCAAGATCGACGATCCCAACAGCGGAATGAATTTTCCAGTCGCCCTGAAAACGCCCGAACTTTCCGTTGATGCGAATGGCAAGGGCGTACGGACGAAGCCGTTGCTCGACCTTCTTGCCTTTGCCGTCGCCAACGAGGACGAAGCCAAGCTCAAGGCTAACCAGGCGGAGCTCAAATCGCTCCTGTTGGCCGCCCTGCCCGTCTGGGAAAGGATCGACGGCAACTACAGCTTCAAGGATTTCGAGGTGGAGAGCCCCGTCGGCAAGTTCGCGGCGAAGCAGTTCAGCACCGCGTTCGCGATGGACGGAATCTCACCGAACGGCAGAGTCGATTACTCGATCAAGGCCTCCGGCCTGACGATCCCGCAGCAAGCGCTGCCCGCCTGGAGCGTCGCGTTGCTGCCGACGGATATCGACCTCAACTTCGGTGGCGCCAATATTGATCTCGATACGATGGCAAGGAAGACGATCGAAGCCTTTGATCTCAATAAGAATCCGTCGCTGCCGGATGCATTCGGCAAGGCTTTGGTCGAGGATTTCAAGGCCAAGAAGCCCAAGATCGTGTTCGGGCACTCGACAGTGAAGAATGGCGGTATCGAAGTCGCCATGGAAGGCGAGGTGTATTTCCCGGATAGCAAGAAAGCCGATGGGAGCGTGACCATCGACGTCGCCGGCTACGACAGGATCGTCGATGCCCTGAAGGAAGCGGCAAAGAGCGATGAGCAAATGGTGCAGGCCTTCCCGTTCGCGCTTGCCGTCAAGGGTTTTGGCAAGACACTGCCTGACGGTCGCCTGGAGTGGGTGATCAACACCAAGGCCGATGGGTCCATCGTCGTCAACGGCGCCATGCTGAAGGGCCCGGATAAAGTCCAGGACGACAACGCGGGGCAGGACGACAATTCGGGCGGCGATGACGGCGCGAACAGAACGGACAATTCAACCGGCGGGGCCGATTCGGACGGCGGCGACAATGGCGGGGCTGGAGCGAAGCTGCAGCCCTGAGCACTTGAAGGTAAGGCGTCTAACGTTTTCGGACGGAGCTACGGGGAGCCCAACGCTCGCACTTTTCCTGCATCGCCCTAAAGGCCGAGCGCGGCCGCAATCCTCGGCGCCGCCTCGCGCCAGTTATCGACCGAGATGATGTCGTCCGGCGTCGGCGGCAGGAAAGCGCGCAGCGAATTGTCGGCCATCAGGTGGAAGAGATGCGCGTCGGTAACCGAATTGCGCGCCGACACCAGGTTGGCGGGCTGGTCGTCGACGAAGGCGACGGGCCGGCCCTTGGCGCCGCGCAGCTTGGCGATCGCCGGACCCTTGGCCATTTCCGTGGTCAGCAGAGGGTAGTTCAGGCCAAGCGCGTCGAGATACGTCCGGCGCACGGCGCGGTGCTTGTGTGGCATCGCGGTCAGGAGCACGATCTCGGCGCGCTGTCCGAGCGACGTCAGCGCCTCCGCGGCGCCGTCGGTGATGCTTTGCCAATCGGCCTGGGCATCGAAGAAATCGCCGAGAAGCGCCGTCACTTCCGCCTGCTCGATCAGCCGGCCGGACGCCGTCTCGGCGATGTTGCCGGTGAGGCGGAAGGAGGCGAGGGTGAGTCCGAAGCCGCGCGACCTCAGGTAGTGCGGGAAGGGACGGATAAATTCGAGCACGACATCATCGACATCGAGCACCAGCAGCGGCCGGTCGTCGGCCGCCAACTCCTCGATCTGGCGCGCGGTTTCGGGATCGTCGCTCATGTCGAGCGCTCATGATCGTCATTGCCGAGCGGCAGCGCCCGCAAGGCCTTGCCGACGGCAGCCGGTGGCGTGCCAGTTTCCTCGGCAAAGCGCAAAAGCGTCGGCTCGTGGGCGAGGATGAACTGCAGCACGCCGGCAAGGAAGCCCGGCTCCGCGGCAGCGTGGCGGATCGACCGCGCCTCGATGCCGGTTATCGCCAGGAAGCGAGGCAACAGCTCCGGATCGCCGGCGACGAAGCCAAGCGCCCTGACGGCAAGGGTTTCCGCCTCCTCGCGCATTGACGCTGCGTTCGTCATCATTACCTTTTGCCGATGTGCATGTTGAGTCTTTCTTCCGCAGTAATGGCAAGCGTCGCTTGCGGCAAGTCTCAGCCGCTTCAGCCCTGCAGCCGCAAGTGGAATGGGTGTGCTTTTCCAACGGCAGGTTTGCGTTTCGTCAATCATATTGACGTAGGGTACAGGCGGGTTGGGTGCGATCCGGCAAGGACGCATGACGGCGGTCTTCGGCTCAGGGGACCGTCGGGACGGGAAATTGATGGCTAAGAAGGTCATGATCGTCGAGGACAATGAGCTCAACATGAAGCTCTTTCGGGACCTCATCGAAGCCAGCGGTTACGAAACGGTCCGCACGCGCAACGGCCTGGAGGCGCTGGATCTCGCGCGCCAGCACCGGCCGGACCTGATCCTGATGGACATCCAACTGCCCGAGGTTTCTGGCCTGGAAGTGACCAAGTGGCTGAAGGAAGACGACGAATTGCACTCGATCCCAGTCATCGCCGTCACCGCCTTCGCGATGAAGGGCGACGAGGAGCGCATCCGCCAGGGTGGCTGTGAGGCCTATATTTCCAAACCAATCTCGGTGCCGCGCTTCATCGAAACGATCAAATCCTATCTGGGCGATGCCTGAGCCGGAGCCTTTGAGATGACCGCGCGGATCCTCGTCGTCGATGACATCCCCGCCAATGTGCGGCTGCTGGAGGTTCGGCTGCTGGCCGAATATTTCGAAGTGCTGACGGCCGGCAACGGCCCGGATGCGATCGAGACCTGCGAAAACGGCAAGGTCGATGTCGTGCTGCTCGACGTGATGATGCCGGGCATGGACGGCTTCGAGGTCTGCAAGCGGCTGAAGAGCGACCCGGCGACCTCGCATATTCCGGTTGTCATGATCACCGCGCTCGACCAGGTATCGGACCGGGTGCGCGGCCTTGAGGCGGGCGCCGACGATTTCCTCACCAAGCCGGTCAATGATCTGCAACTGATGACGCGGGTGAAGAGCCTGGTCAGGCTGAAGTCGCTGACCGACGAATTGCGGCTGCGCGCCTCGACCACGCGCAACATCGGCATCGAAGAGCTGCTCAGCCGCAACTTCGCGACGGAAGACACCAAGCCCAAGGTGCTTCTGGTGGACGAGCGCAAGTCGTCTATCGAGCGTATCCAGAAGATGCTTCGCGGCAGCGCCGATCTCGACGTCGCCACCGATCCGAATGCCGGATTCTTCCAGGCCGCCGAGACCGCCTATGAATGCGTGCTGATCTCGACGGCCTTCGCCGATTTCGATGCGCTCCGGCTTTGCTCGCAACTGCGCTCGCTCGACCGCACCCGCTTCCTGCCGATCATGCTCTTGGCCGATGAGGGCGAGGAGGGCCGCATCATCCGCGGCCTCGAACTCGGCATCAACGACTATCTGACGCGGCCGATCGATCAGCACGAGCTGACGGCCCGGCTGCGCACGCAGGTGCGGCGCAAGCGCTATAACGATCAGCTGCGCGCCAGCGTCACCCAGACCATCGAGATGGCGGTGACCGACGCGCTGACCGGCCTGCACAACCGCCGCTACCTGGATAGCCATCTTGAGACGCTGTTCGACCGCGCCGTGGCGCGGCGGCGGC
Source organism: Mesorhizobium sp. WSM3873 (assembly GCF_001672445.1). Lineage (NCBI taxonomy): Bacteria > Pseudomonadati > Pseudomonadota > Alphaproteobacteria > Hyphomicrobiales > Phyllobacteriaceae > Mesorhizobium > Mesorhizobium sp. WSM3873. Next base: position 304,372 of record NZ_LYTM01000034.1, read on the forward strand.
CGCTCTCGGTGATGATCACCGACCTCGACCGTTTCAAATCCATCAATGACGCCCATGGCCATGACGGCGGCGACGACGTTCTGCGTGAATTCGCCAGGCGGCTGCGCAAGAACGTGCGCGGCATCGATCTCGCCTGCCGCTTCGGCGGCGAGGAGTTCGTCGTGGTTATGCCGGATACCGACGGGCCCATCGCCGAGAAGGTGGCCGAGCGTATCCGCGCCGAGATCGCGCAGGCGCCCTTCGCAATCGGAAGCGGTGGCAAGACGATCGAGGTGACGGTCAGCGTCGGCGTGTCATCGGTGCTGAGGGGAGCCGATACGGTCGCGGCGTTGATGAAGCGAGCCGACCTTGCGCTCTACGAGGCCAAGAGCGGCGGCCGCAACCGGGTTGTCGCCAAGGCCGCCTAATCCATGCCACCCAATTGGTGCGCAGCAGTTTTGGCGCACCGACATGGACAAGACCAGAAGACTTAAGCGCGTTGCCTGAATCGTTGCGCCGCGATGCGGTTACCCACGGAAGCCCCAATTCCGCGTCAACCCGATAGAGTTAGGAATTTACCTTAATCCAAGCGATTCGGGAGCCGTGGTTAAGAAATGGTTGATTTTCATAAGTTCTTGAGCAAATCTGCTTGGCATAGAACGAAGACGAAGCCGGCACGAGGGTAGACTGCCCGGCTCGATCCAGAAAATACCCCATGATGCTCAGGTCCGCCGCATCTCCTGGGTCCGTGGGGTCGGCCGGCCGGCGCTGGCACATAGTGGCCTCCTCGTACCGCTGCCAACCGCCGACCGGCCCCCTTTTTCTCATGCATGATTCAGCGTCAGGCAGCCGCGGGCTTTCTTGCTCGAGCGTCCGCCCGCTGAAAACAAAAACGCCGCCCCAAGGGGCGGCGTTCGGCATTTCAGGATAAACCGGATTACTTGATCTTGGTTTCCTTGAACTCGACGTGCTTCTTGGCAATCGGGTCGTACTTACGGAACGACAGCTTGTCCGTCTTGGTGCGGCTGTTCTTGCTGGTCACGTAGAAGAAACCGGTGTCGGCGGTCGACAGAAGCTTGATCTTGATGTTTGCGGCTTTGGCCATGATGTTCGTCCGTTAATGTTCGTGGAGTTTTGGCCGCTGGAGCACGGGGAAAACACCCGGACGCGGGAAACTTGGCGCGACACATAAAGAACGCGCCCGGAAAGTCAAGCCCAAGCCCCTTCTTGCCCCGTTTTGACGCGGCGGAACTCGCCGCGTCAGGCGTTCTCCCTGACCTGCAGATCGGCCTTCTTCCAGTCGCCGCTGGTGTTCCACCAGCGGTTCGGATTGGTACGGTCGTCGAGTCCCTTGGAACGGCTGGTCAGCAGCGGCTGAATGCGGATCACAGGCTCCTGGTAGGAATGGGCCTGGAATATCGCTTCGGCGACACGGGCGGCGAGCGCCTGATCGTCGGGCAGTTCGAACGATACCTCGACCGTGCCCGGCCGCCTGCGCAACTCGATCTCGGCGCCCGCGGCAGCGCCTTCGAGCGTCCGGTATCGCTCTATGCCTTGCGCCGACTGGTACGCATTGCCGTCATACTTGCCCATGCGCAGCGGCGTGATCGCCACCACCGCCTCCATGATGCGCTCGACATCGGCCGCCGGCGCCTGGAAGGTGACGAGCAGAAGCAGTTCCATCCTGAGGGATTTGGTTTCAAAGCCGCTGTCGATCATCGCTATATCCTCGCTCTTCCTGCATCGGAGCGAGGATATAGCAGGCGGCCTGCTGACACGGTGATGTCAGCATGCCCGGTGCTGGGCGACATTTTCACTAGAGGATCTTTCGCACCAGCCTGACGAGGACCAGGAGCATGTACGCGGCAAAGAACAGCGCCAGCGACCAGCCGAAGCCCGAAGGGCCGAAGGCGTCCATGCCGATGCCGATCGCCTGCGGACCGATCACCATGCCGACGCCGTAGCAGAGCACGAAGGCGGCGTTGGCGGAGGCGAGCTCATGGCCGGAAAGCTGGGTACCCAGATGCGCAAGGCCGATCGTGTACATGGCCGCGACCACACCGCCCCAGACGAACAGAAGCGCCGCCATCAGGTGCCAGTCCTTGGCAAAGAAAGGCATGAACACGGTTCCGATGAGGCCGACCGTGGCGCAGGCCAAAAGCAGGTAGCGGCGGTCCGAGACTCGGTCGCTGATCATGCCAATCGGTATCTGCAGCAGCACGTTGCCGAGCCCGATCATGGTCAGCAACAGCGCAGCGTCGGCCTCCGAATAGCCGATGCGGCTGCCATAGACCGGGAACAGCGAAAAGCCGCCGGTCTCGACGGCGCCGAACACGAGCACGGCGAAGGTTGCTGTGGGCACCATCCAGATATAGCGCAGGAAATGGCTGGCTTCGCCGTCGGCGACGATCGCCGGGCTCTCGTTACGAGCCGCCAGCACCGGGATGGCAGCAAGCGTTACCAACGCAATGGTGACGCCGAACGGCAGGAACCCACCGGAGCCGACATGGGCGAACAGCCACGGCCCGGCGGCGAAGCCCAGAGAAAGCACCGTAGCGTAGATGCCAAGCACAAGGCCGCGACGATGCGGGGGCGCCGAGGTGCTGATCCAGAATTCCGACAGAATGAAGAGCACTGTCAGCGAAATGTGCAGCGCGACGCGGAGCGGAAACCACATCCAGAAGGCCGGCGCGAAATGAAAGCCGACAAAAGCGAGCGCGCCAACGGCGATCATCAAAAGCATGGTCTGGGCGACGCCGAGGCGCATGGCCAGCGGCGTGGCGAGCGGCGCGCCGGCGATCGAGGCGAGCCCGGCGACCGCCGTGTTGAGGCCGATCATCGAGGCCGAGTGGCCGCGCGATTCGAGGATGACGCTGAGCAGCGGCATGCCGAGGCCGATGGCGATGCCGACCACGCTGATCGAGGAGATCGCCGCAGTCATCGGCAGCCAGTGTACGCGTTCGTCGCCCTGTTGCTGGGTATCGACCGTCATCGATGTGGATGCTCTGCTTCTAAAGGACTTCGCGAACGAAGCGGTTTCGGATGAGCCGGAAGAACGGCACTGCGCCGCCCGGACGCAGTAACGGATCGCGGGCGAGGCGCCTTTCCAGTTCTTCCAGGATCATGCGGGTGATGTCGGGAATATCGGCCTTGCGGGCGTTGCCAAGCGGTAACCAGACGAGCTCTTCCAACTCGTTGGTTGGACCGCCGTCGGGCAATTCGACGGCAACATCCTCACGCCAGGCGCTGAAGAACCGGGTATCGAAGCGGCGCACGCGGTTGGGCGGCGTGATGGCGCGCGCAATAAAGCGCAGGGCGTCCAGCGACGGTGCGACGCTGTGTTCGACGAAACCCTGCCAATCGCGCTTGGCGGTGGCGAACGGGCCTTTACGACCGATCAGCAGGCCGGCTTCCTCGTAAGTCTCACGAATTGCCGACATGGCGATGGCGCGCGCCCGTGCGGCACTCGCGCGGCCGGGGCCGCTCACAAGCCTCGCCTCTTCCTCAGGATGCAGCGGGGCAGCCACCGGAACGCGGCTGTCGGCGGGATCGGTGCGGCCCCCGGGGAAGACGAATTTTCCCGGCATGAAGGCGTGGCCGGCGTGGCGGCGGCCCATCAGCACCAGAACGTCGCTGGCTCTCCTGTCGAGCAGGATCAAGGTTGCGGCATCGCGCGGGCGAAGCGGCCGACCGCCGTGCACGGCCAAGCCTTTATCGAGCTTGTCGACATCCGCCTTGGTCATTCCTTCCATGCGCTCGACCTAGCGGAAACTTCTCGAACGCGAAAGTGGCTTACGTGTTCGGGCCTTTGCACCAGCCCGGACCAAACGTCGCTGCCGGAGCAATTCCAGGAAAAAACGCGCAGCGGTTCTCGATCTGGAATTCCACTGCTCGGAGATGGTCGTTGTTTGTATCAAGGACAGAACCGCTCCAGGCTTAGAGATGCGGCTCGAACTCGTCCTTCTCGCCGCCGAAGCCGTGCATATAGAGCGCCCATTGCAGGCCGATGACGGCGCCTTTGACCGGCTGCAACAGCGCGACGGCCAGAATAATGGTCAGCGGCACCCAGATCAGCGCGTGCTGCCAGGTCGAAAGCGTGGTGGCGGCCTCCACAGTCATGAAGGCGCCAACCACAATGTGGCCGACGATGACGATCACCAGATAGGCGGGAAGGTCGTCGGCGCGATGGTGATGAAGCTCCTCGCCGCAGACGCCGCATTTGTCGACGGGCTTTGTGAAGGCGCCGAACAGCTTGCCTTCGCCGCAATGCGGGCACCGGCCAAGCATGCCGCGCTTGATTGCCGTCCACAGCGGACGCGCGACGTGGCCCGAATGGTGCTCGCCGCCGAAAACCTGTTCTTCCATGCCCTTCGACATCATCTTCTCCTGCCGCGGGGACCCATGCGCGACTGCGACGCGCGGGCGCGGCCCTTGGTCTTGTGGAACGACCGTCGCGAGCCTGGCAGCGGCTTCGGGTCGCTCAGCATTTCGAAACGCATCGCGCCCGCCATCGGCGCAACCTCGAGCAGCCGCACCTCGACGCGGTCGGCTAGTTGGTAGCCCTTGCCAGTGCGCTCTCCGAACAGCGATCGAGCGGTTTCATCGTAGATATAGTAATCGCCGTCCAAACTTGACACCGGGATGAAACCATCGGCGCCATACTGCGGCAATTGGACAAAGAGTCCCGCCTTGGCGACGCCGGAGATGCGAGCGTCGAAGGTGTCGTTGATGCGCTCGGCGAGATAGGCCGCGATCAGCCGGTCGACCGTGTCGCGTTCGGCCGCCATGGCGCGGCGTTCGGTGGCCGAGATCAGCGCGCCGACCTCTTCCAGGCGATCCGCTTCCTGCTGCGTCAGGCCGCCGGGACCGAGGCCGAGCGCGGCAATCAGTCCGCGATGCACGATGAGATCCGCATAGCGCCGGATCGGCGAGGTGAAATGCGCGTAGCGTCTCAGGTTGAGACCGAAATGGCCGATGTTCTTCGGCGAGTATTCGGCCTGGCTCTGTGAGCGCAGCACCACTTCATTGACCAGCGCCTCGTTGTCGGCGCCGCGCACCCGCTCCAGAATGCCGTTGAACTGTCCGGGCCGCATCTGCGCGCCGCGCGCCAGCGACAGGCCAAGCGTGTGCAGGAACTCGCGCAGCGATTCCTGTTTCGCCAGCGACGGCGCGTCGTGGATGCGGTAGACGAGCGGCTCTTTCTTGCCTTCAAGCGTCTCCGCGGCCGCGACATTGGCCTGGATCATGAACTCCTCGATCAGCTTGTGGGCGTCGAGGCGCTCCGGCACGACGACCCGGTCGACGGTACCGTCGGGCTTGAGCAGGATCTTGCGTTCCGGCAGCTCCAGTTCGAGCGGCTGGCGGCTGTCGCGGCCGCGCTTGAGCACGGCATAGGCGTCCCAGAGGGGCTTCAGAACGCCTTCGAGGATCGGCCCCGTCTTGTCGTCGGGCACGCCATCGATCGCCGCCTGCGCCTGCGGATAGGCGAGCTTGGCCGCCGATTTCATCATGATGCGGTGGAAGGAGTGCCTGAGCTTGCGGCCTTCCGCCGAAAAGGTCATGCGCACGGCGATCGCGGGACGGTCCTCGCCTTCGCGCAGCGAGCAGAGGTCGTTGGAGATGCGCTCGGGCAGCATCGGCACGACGCGATCCGGGAAATAGACCGAATTGCCGCGCTTCAGCGCCTCGCGGTCGAGCGGCGTGTCGTAGCGGACATAGGCCGCGACATCGGCGATTGCCACAGTGACGATGACCCCGCCGTGATTCTTCTCATCCGTATCGGGCGTGGCGAACACCGCGTCGTCATGGTCCTTGGCGTCGGCCGGATCGATGGTAACCAGCGGCAGATCGCGCCAATCCTCGCGCCCGGCAAGCGCCATAGGCCTCACGGCGTCGGCTTCGGCGATCACATCGGCCGGAAAGACGTGGGCGATGTCGTGGGCGTGGATTGCGATCATCGAGACCGCCTTCTCGCTGGTCAGCGAGCCCAGCACCGCCAGCACCTTGGCCCGCGGCAGGCCGTAGCGCGAAGCGCGCGCCGGCTCGACCTCGACCAGATCGCCATTTTTGGCGCCGTTCTGGAATTCCTTGTCGACGATCAACTCGGGCTGGCGGCGTTCCACCGGCTCGATGCGAAAGGTGCCGTCCTTCAGCACGCGGAAGACGCCGAGCACGGCTTCGCTGCGCTTCTCGAAAATCTTCATGACCCGCCCGGTATAGGCGGGGCCTGAGGGATCGTCGGTCGGGAAGGTCTTGGCGAGGACGCGGGCGCCGATGCCCGGAACCGGGCCGCTGGCGCCGCGCGAAATGCGGATGGCGATCACGGGCGGCGAGCCCGGGCCGGTGTATTCGCTCGGATGCGCCAGAAGCACACCGTCGTTATCGCGGCCGAAAATGTCGAGCACGGCGACATGCGGCAGGGAGCCGGCGCGGGTGAGCCGCTTGCGGTTCCTGGTCAGCAGGCCCTCATCCTGCAGGTCGCGCAGCAGATCCTTGAGCCAGATGCGGTCCTCGCCGCGCAGCGCGAAAGCCTTGGCTATGTCGCGTTTTCCGGAGCGGTCGGGGTTCTCGGCGATGTAGCGCAGGATTTCGTCGCGCGAGGGCCGGTAGTCATCCTTGACCACCTTCGCCCTGGTGTCGGCGCTGCGCGGATCGCCGTGACTTCTTCCGGAGATCCTGCGCGCCACGTCGTGCTATCCTTTCTTTGCCGCCCGGCGGAACGGCTTCTTGCCGCCTCCGCCCTTGGCTTCCTTCTCGGCAATCAGGGCGATTGCCTCGTCCATCGTCACCGATTGCGGATCCTTGCCCTTGGGCAGCGTGGCATTGACCTTGCCGTAATTGACGTAGGGTCCGTAGCGGCCGTCGCGCACGACGATCTTGCCGCCGCCGTCGGGATGCTCGCCCAGTTCCTTCAACGCAGCCGGCGTGCTCCCGTTGCGGCCGCCCTTGCCCTTCTGATGCTTCTCGGCGATCACCGAAACGGCGCGGTTCAGGCCGATCGAGAACACGTCCTCGATGCTTTCGAGATTGGCGTAGGTGCCGTCGTGCAGCACGAAGGGTCCGTACCGCCCAAGACCGGCCGAGATCATCTTGCCGGTTTCCGGATGCTTACCGACATCGCGCGGCAATGCCAGCAGCGCCAGCGCCTTCTCATGGTCGATCGACTCGGCGGTCCAGCCCTTGGGCAGGCTCGAGCGCTTGGCGTCCTTGCCTTCGCCGCGCTGGATGTAGGGGCCGAAGCGGCCGCTCCGGAGCGTGATCTCCTCGGCGGTGTATGGATCCTTGCCGAGCAGCTTGACGCCGTCGTCGCCGTTGCCGTTCTCGCCGTTGGGATTGGCGGCGTCGCCAAGCTGGCGGGTATAGGAGCATTCCGGATAATTCGAGCAGCCGACGAAGGCGCCGAATTTACCGAGCTTCAGCGACAGATTGCCGGTGCCGCATTTCGGGCAGACGCGCGGGTTTGAGCCGTCCTCCCGCGCGGGGAACACCAGCGGCGCCAGCTCGTCGTTGAGCGCATCGAGCACGTCTGAGACGCGCAGTTCCTTGATGTCGTCGACGGCGCCCGAAAAATCCTTCCAGAAGTCGCGCAGCACGTCCTTCCAGGCGAGCTTGCCGTCGGAGATCTCGTCGAGCTTTTCCTCGAGCGAGGCTGTGAAGTCATATTCGACATAGCGCTCGAAGAAGCTTTCGAGGAAGGCCGACAGCAGCCGGCCCTTGGCCTGCGGCACCAGCTTGCGCCGGTCGATGGCGACGTAGTCGCGGTCCTCGAGCGTCTTCAGGATCGCCGTGTAGGTCGACGGCCGGCCAATGCCGAGCTCTTCCAGCTTCTTGATCAGCGACGCCTCGGAATAGCGCGGCGGCGGCTCGGTCGTGTGCTGGGTGGCGTTGATCGCCTCGCGGGCAAGCTGCTCGCCGGCGCGGATTTCGGGCAGGCGGCGGCTTTCCTCGTCCTCCGCGTCCTCGTCCTTCTGGTCGGTGTAGGCGGCGCTGAAGCCGTCGAAGCGGATGACCGAGCCGACCGCGCGAAGCTCGGCGGTGCGGGCGCCGTTGACCGCCTCGATCTCGACCGTGGTGCGCTCGATCTCGGCCGGCTGCATCTGGCTGGCGATCGCGCGCTTCCAGATCAGCTCATAGAGGCGCGCCTGATCGGCATCGAGATATTGCCTGACCGATGCCGGCGTGCGCTTGAAATCGGTAGGGCGGATCGCCTCATGCGCTTCCTGGGCGTTCTTGGCCTTGACCGAATAATAGCGTGGGTTTTCGGGCAGGTATTTCGCGCCGAACTCGCTGGCGATGGCATCGCGCGCCGCGGTGATCGCCTCCGGCGCCATCTGCACGCCGTCGGTTCGCATATAGGTGATGAGGCCGGCGGTCTCGCCGCCGACATCCATGCCTTCGTAAAGCTTCTGCGCCACCTGCATGGTGCGGTTGGCCGAGAAGCCGAGCCGCGAGGAGGCGGCCTGCTGCAGCGTCGAGGTGGTGAAGGGCGGGCCCGGATTGCGCTTGGTGGGCTTGGCTTCGACCGACAGCGCCTTGAAGGTCGCACCTTCGAGCATCGCCTTGATGTCGTCGGCCCGGGCCTTGTTGGCGATGTCGAGCTTCTGCAGCTTCTTGCCGGCATAGGCGGTCAGCCGCGCCTCGAAACTGTCGTTGCGCGGCGTGTTGAGGATGGCGGCGATCTGCCAGTATTCCTCGCGGACGAAGCGCTCGATCTCGGATTCGCGGTCGCAGACCAGCCGCAGCGCCACCGACTGCACGCGCCCGGCGGAACGGGCGCCCGGCAGCTTGCGCCACAGCACCGGCGAGAGGGTGAAGCCGACGAGATAGTCGAGCGCGCGGCGCGCGAGATAGGCGTCCACCAGCGGCGCATCGATCTGGCGCGGATTGGCCATGGCCTCCATTACCGAGGTCTTTGTTATGGCGTTGAAGACGACGCGGCTGACCGGCTTGTCCTTCAGCGCGCGCTTCTGCCTCAGCACTTCCAGCACATGCCAGGAAATCGCCTCGCCCTCGCGATCCGGGTCGGTGGCGAGGATCAGCCCGTCGGCGTCCTTGACCGCCTTGGCGATGTCGGCGAGGCGCTTGCCGGAGGCGGTGTCTACCGACCAGGACATGGCGAAGTCCTCGTCCGGGCGCACCGAGCCGTCCTTGGCCGGCAGATCGCGGACATGGCCGAACGAGGCCAGGACCTTATAGTTCTTGCCCAGATATTTGTTGATTGTCTTCGCCTTGGCCGGCGATTCGACGACGACGACGTCCATGAGGTCTCTTATCAGCTGTGAGGCGGCGGAAGAGCTCCGCGGCGCACGACGAAATCCCACTCTTTTCGTCGCTCACATGGCCGTGCTTTTGCAATCGGTCAAGGGGACAGGCCCAATTTGCGAACTGGCCGACAGCGATACACTCTTAGAGTGTATGGCGGAGAACACATTTTTTGGCGCACCGACGGATCGTGTCTTGGCTCGGTCTTTTACCGAGGGGAGTCGCCGACAGAACCAGCATCGGCCCGGCGGTACGCGGACGGCACGCGGCACTGGCGCGCCATCCATTGAACGCGCAGCGGCCGCCGCTTCTTCCTCGGCTAGCGACCACGCGCCACACAATGGTGATTGGCACGAGGGCGCCGGCATCGCTATATCGGCGCCAGCACAACCGGGGCATCGTGAAATGGCATTGGACATCGGCTATGTCAGCGCGGTCGGAGCAGGGGCGATCTCGTTCCTGTCGCCGTGCGTGCTGCCGCTGGTGCCGCCTTATCTTTGCTACATGGCCGGCGTTTCGGTCGACGATTTCCGCGGCAACGCCGGCGCGACGGCGCGGGAAGGCGCACGTGGCGCGCTGCTCTATGCCTCTGTTGCCTTCGTGCTCGGCTTCTCGACCGTCTTCGTCGCGCTTGGCGCCGGCGCCTCGACGATCGGCCGGCTGCTGCGCGTCTGGCAGGAACCGCTGGCGATGGTGGCCGGCGCGCTGATCATCATCATGGGCCTGAATTTCCTCGGCATCGTGCGCATCCCGCTCTTGTCGCGCGAGGCGCGCTTCCAGTCGCAGGGCAAGCCGGCCAGCATGATCGCCGCCTATGTCATGGGGCTGGCCTTTGCTTTCGGCTGGACGCCCTGCATCGGCCCGGTGCTGGGGCCGATCCTGACTTTAGCCGGCGGCCGCGAGACGGTGGGCGAGGGCGCGCTGCTGCTCGCCGCCTATTCGCTCGGGCTCGGCATCCCCTTCCTGATCGCGGCGCTGTTTTCCGGCGCCTTCATGCGCTTCCTGGGAAAATTCCGCGTCCATCTCGGTCGCGTGGAAAAAGCGATCGGCGCGCTGCTCGTCGTCGCCGGCGTGTTTTTTCTCACCGGTGGCGTGCAGAGCGCATCCTACTGGCTGCTGGAAAACTTCCCGGCGCTCGGGCGGCTCGGGTGATCTGCCACTTCGTGCACAGGATCGAATTGTGGACCCGACGATCAAGAGTCCAGGTGATCCGCTGTCTCACCGGAATTTAACCGCATTGGTGCAGCATCACGCCGCTGCTAGCATGCGATGATTTGAATCCTTTCATACGGTTGCCCTATGAGCCAGAGATCCTGCCTGTCCGTCATCCTCGCCGCCGGCGAAGGTACGCGCATGAAGAGCGCGATGCCCAAGGTGCTGCACGCCATTGCCGGCCTGCCGATGGTGGCTCATGTGGTGAAGGCCGCTGAGGCCGCCAGGGCAACGGGTCTGGCGCTGGTGATCGGCCACGGCGCCGACGAGATGCGGAAGGCGGTGCAGAAATTCGCGCCGAAAGCCGAGACCTTCGTGCAGGAGAAGCGGCTCGGCACGGCCCATGCGGTGCTTGCCGCGCGCGAAGCGATAGCGAAGGGCTACGACGACATCCTCGTCATGTTCGGCGACACGCCGCTGATCGATGCGGCAGCGCTGGCTGCCGCGCGGCAGAAGCTGGCGGAGGGTGCTGCCGTTGCGGTGATCGGCTTCCGCCCGCCCAGTCCGACAGGCTATGGTCGGCTGATCGAGAAGGGCGGGCGTCTCGTCGCCATCAGGGAGGAGAAGGACTGCTCCGAGGCGGAAAAAAAGATCGGCTTCTGCAATGCCGGGATGATGGCGGTGGCCGGCAACCAGGCGCTTCGGCTGCTCGACAAGGTCGGCAACAACAATGCCAAGGGCGAGTTCTATCTCACCGACATCGTCGAGCTCGCCGGCGCGGACGGGCTCGATGTGGTGGCCACGGAGGCGAGCTTCGAAAGCGCGCTCGGCATCAACAACCGGGCCGAGCTCGCCGAGGCGGAAGCTATCTGGCAGGCGCGCCGGCGGCGCGACGCGATGCTTGCCGGCGTGACGCTGATCGCGCCTGAAACCGTCTACTTCTCGCACGACACCGAGATCGGTGCCGATACGATCGTCGAGCCGCATGTCTGGTTCGGCCCGGGCGTCAAGATCGCTTCAGGGGCGAAAATCCACGCCTTCAGCCATATCGAAGGCGCCACGATCGCTTCCAATTGCGATGTCGGGCCGTTCGCGCGGCTGCGGCCGGGCGCTGATCTGCGGCAAAAGGCCAAGGTCGGCAATTTCTGCGAGGTCAAGCAGGCAACGATCGAGGAAGGCGCCAAGGTCAACCACCTGACTTATATCGGCGACGCGCGGGTCGGTGCTGGGGCGAATATCGGCGCTGGCACCATCACCTGCAACTATGACGGCTTTTCCAAATTCTTCACCGATATCGGCGAGGGCGCGTTCGTCGGCTCCAACTCCGCGCTGGTGGCGCCGGTCACGATCGGCAAGGGTGGCTACATCGCTTCGGGCAGCGTGATCACCGAGAGCGTGCCCGACGATGCGCTGGCCTTCGGCCGCGCCCGCCAAAAGACGCTGCCCGGAAAAGGCAAGGAACTGCGCGAGCGCTTCGCGTCGGCGACCGCGGCGAAGAAAAGAGCCGCGGAATGATCGTCAAAGGACGTTTGCTGGGCCGGCGCCGCTGGCGCCAACCATAAATGATCGAGCACCGCGCCGCAAAAAACCAACCATTTGCAGTAACTGGATTGCAAGCGCGGCGTGTCATGGTGCATCAGTCGCAAAACCGTTCCGGGTGACACCGAACGAAACGCAAAGTGACTTTCGCGGCAGGCCGGCCATCCGTAAATAGCGCTGGGTTTTCGCGGGGAATCGGGGGCAGCGCATGTGCGGTATCGTTGGAATTGTCGGCCATTCACAGGTCGCGCCGCTGATCGTCGATGCGCTGAAGCGGCTCGAATATCGCGGCTATGACTCGGCCGGCGTCGCCACCATCGAGAATGGCACGCTCGGCCGCCGCCGCGCCGAAGGCAAGCTCATCAATCTCGAACGCCGGCTGAAAGAAGATCCGCTGGAAGGCACGATCGGCATCGGCCATACCCGCTGGGCGACCCATGGCGTGCCGAACGAGACCAATGCGCATCCGCATTTTTCCGAAGGCGTCGCGATTGTCCACAACGGCATCATCGAGAACTTCGCCGAGCTGCGCGACGAGCTCTCCCGCGATGGCTACAAATTCGCCTCTCAGACGGACACCGAGGTCGTCGCGCATCTGGTCGCGCGGGAGCTCGCCAAGGGGCTGAAGCCGGTCCAGGCAGCGCACCAGGCGCTGAAGCGGCTCTCGGGCGCGTTTGCGCTGGCGATCATGTTCAAGGGCGACGAGGATCTGATCGTCGGCGCCCGCAACGGTCCGCCGCTTGCCGTCGGCCATGGCGACGGCGAGATGTTTTTGGGCTCGGACGCGATCGCGCTGGCGCCTTTCACCAACGCAGTCACCTATCTCGAAGATGGCGACTGGGCGGAAGTGCGTCGCAACAGCGTCACCATCTATGACGCCGACGGCAACAAGGTCGACCGCAAGCGCCAGCAGTCGCTCTCGACCAGCTTCATGGTCGACAAGGGCAACCGCCGCCATTTCATGGAAAAGGAAATCCATGAGCAGCCGGAGGTGATCTCGCACACGCTGGCGCATTATGTCGATTTCGTCTCCGGCGTGTCGAGGCCGCTCGATCTGCCCTTCGACTTTGCCAAGATCGGCCGGTTGGCGCTCTCGGCCTGCGGCACCGCCTATCTGGCCGGGCTGATCAGCAAATACTGGTTCGAGCGCTATGCGCGGCTGCCGGTCGACATCGACGTCGCCTCGGAATTCCGTTACCGCGAGATGCCGTTGTCCGGGAACGACGCGGCGTTCTTCATATCGCAGTCGGGCGAGACCGCCGACACGCTGGCTTCCCTGCGCTACTGCCGCCAGGCCGGCATGAAGATCGGCGCGGTCGTCAATGTGCGCGAATCGACCATGGCGCGCGAATCCGACGTCGTGCTGCCGACGCTTGCCGGGCCGGAGATCGGAGTCGCCTCGACGAAGGCTTTCACCTGCCAGCTCTCCGTGCTGGCCTCGCTCGCAGTGCGGGCCGGCGTGGCGCGCGGGACGATCTCGCGCGATGAGGAGAAGCGGCTGGTGCGCGAGCTTTCCGAGGCGCCGCGCTTTGCCACACAGGTGCTGAAGCTCGACGAGCAGATCGAACGCATCTCGCGTGAGCTGTCCCGCTACAAGGACGTGCTCTATCTCGGCCGCGACACCAATTTTCCACTAGCCATGGAAGGGGCGCTGAAGCTCAAGGAAATCTCCTACATCCACGCCGAAGGCTATGCCGGCGGCGAGCTGAAGCACGGACCGATTGCGCTGATCGACGAAAACATGCCGGTTATCGTGATCGCGCCGCATGACCGCATCTTCGAAAAGACGGTTTCCAACATGCAGGAAGTCGCGGCGCGCGGCGGCAAGATCATCCTGATCACCGACGCCAAGGGCGCGGCCCAGGCCGGCATCAAGTCGATGGAGACGATCATCCTGCCCGAAGTACCTGAGATCATCGCGCCGATCATCTACGCGCTGCCGATCCAGATGCTCGCCTATTTCACCGCGGTGTTCATGGGCACGGATGTCGACCAGCCGCGCAATCTGGCGAAATCGGTCACGGTCGAATAGCACTGTCACTGCTTCTTTTGGGCACCGTAGTTCGAAGTATGGCTTGCCGATGGCCCTTTCACTCCTCGGCGGGCGTCGCGGAATGGATCCTCGGGTCTACGCCGCGTCGCTTCGCTCCTTGCTCCGCGCGTGGATGACGAAGGGAGGGGTGTTGCAGCCAGTCGCGAACGCAGGAGCTTCATTTGGAACGCTGAAAGCCGCTTCATAGAGCGCGCTCTTTAAAAACTTCGCAGTTCCAAACCGAATTGCGGTTCACTAAAGTTCAACCGCAATCTGCGCCGCGGTGATCCTATGTCCGACGCCCTGAAGACCTCTGGCATGACCCGGCTCAGGAATTACTTCCTGACAGGCTTCATCGTCTGCGCGCCGCTGGCGATCACCGCCTACATCGCCTGGTCGCTCATCGGCTGGGTCGATTCTTGGGTGAAGCCCTACATTCCCGCCCGCTACAACCCCGACACCTACCTGCCGTTTCCGGTCCCCGGCTTCGGGCTGATCGTGGCGCTGGTGCTGATCACGTTCATCGGTTTCATGACGGCCAACATCGTCGGCCGCGCAATCGTCAATTTCGGCGAGCGGCTGCTTGGCCGCATGCCGCTGGTGCGCGGCATCTACCGCTCCCTGAAGCAGATTTTCGAGACGGTGCTGTCAAACAAGGGCGACATGTTCCGCCAGGTCGGGCTGGTCGAATATCCGCGCAAGGGAGTCTGGTCGCTGGTCTTCGTCGCCAGCGAGAAGGAAACGGAGATCAACCAGAAGCTCGACCAGGAAGGCGATCCGTTGATCGCGGTGTTCATGCCCTGCACGCCGAACCCGACCACAGGCTTCCTGATGTATGTTTATAAATCCGAGATCGTGCTGCTCGACATGACGATCGAGGACGGCGCCAAGCTGATCGTTTCGGCCGGCATGGTGGCGCCGGAGGTCAAGGCCAAGCTGGTGACGCTGAACGGCGAGCCGATCGAAGGGCCGCTTGCCAATCCGGCGCTGGGCGCGGCTCAGCCGGCGCGCAGCAGCCGCACCGCCTCGTCGCGCCCGAACAGGTAGAGCAACAGCCTAAGCGCCTCGCCGCGCCCAGACTGCAATTCGGGGTCGCGCGACAGGATCAGCCGTGCGTCGTCGCGGGCGGCTTCGAGCAGGTCGGCATGGAACTCGATGCGCGCGACCTGGAAACCTGGCGTGCCGGACTGGCGGGTGCCCAGCAGCTCGCCTTCGCCGCGCAGCTTCAGATCCTCCTCGGCGATGCGAAAGCCGTCCTCCGTCTCGCGCATGACCGACAGCCGGCGCTTCGCCGTCTCACCGAGCGGATCCTTGTAGAGCAGCACGCAGGATGAGGGCTTGTCGCCGCGCCCGACCCGTCCACGCAACTGGTGCAACTGGGCAAGGCCGAAGCGCTCGGCATGCTCGATGACGATGATCGTGGCGTCCGGCACGTCGACACCGACTTCGATGACGGTGGTGGCGATCAGGATACGCGTCTCGCCCTGCTTGAAGGCGCGCATCGCCTCGTCCTTTTCCGCGCCCTTCATGCGGCCATGCACCAGGCCGATCTGGTCGCCGAAGAGCGGCTTCAGCGAAGCGAAGCGGTCTTCCGCCGACATCAGCTTGATCTCTTCGGATTCCTCGACCAGCGGACAGATCCAGTAGATCTTCTGACCCTCGGCGACGGCGTCGACCATGCGCCCGACTAACTCGTCCAGCCTCTCCATTGGCAAAGTGACGGTGCGTATCGACTGGCGGCCCGCCGGCTTTTCGGTGAGCTTCGAGACATCCATGTCGCCGAAGGCGGTCAGCACCAGCGTGCGCGGAATGGGCGTCGCCGTCATCACCAGCATATCGGGCGCGTCGCCTTTGGCGGTGATGGCGAGACGCTGGTGGACACCGAAGCGATGCTGCTCGTCGACGACGGCAAGCACGAGGTCGTGGAAGGTCACCGTTTCCTGGAACAGCGCGTGCGTGCCGACGACGAGATCGATCGCACCGCTGGCGAGGCCTTCCAGTGTTTCGGCGCGTTCGCGTCCCTTCTCCCGGCCGGTTAGGACGGCGACGCTGAGGCCGGCTTTTTCCGCCAGCGGGGCGATGGTCCCCAGATGCTGCCGCGCCAGGATTTCGGTCGGCGCCATCAGCGCAGCCTGGCCGCCTGCCTCAACCGCGCGCCCCATGGCAAGCAGCGCGACCACCGTCTTGCCGGAGCCGACATCGCCCTGCAGCAGACGCAGCATGCGTTCGGGGTCGGCCAGGTCGGCGTTGATTTCGCCGAGCGCGAATTCCTGGCTGGGGGTGAGCCTGTAGGGCAGGGCAGCGCGCAGTTTCTCGACAACGCTTCCATCGCCGACCAGCGGCCGGCCCGAAAGGCGGCGGATTCTGGCGCGCACCAGCGCCAGCGACACCTGCCCTGCCAGGAGCTCGTCATAGGCCAGGCGCCGCCAGGCCGCACCCTCGACGGCAACGTCGATCGGGTCCTTGGGATAGTGGATGCGGGTGAGCGCATCGCCGAAGGACGGAAAGGTGTGGCGGCGCATGAAGGCGTCGTCCTGCCATTCCGGCAGTTCCGGCAAGCGGCCGAGCGCCTGTCCGATGGCGCGGCGCAGCACTTTTGCGGAAAGGCCGGCGGTGAGCGGATAGACGGGCTCGACCAGCGGCAGGCCCTCGGCCTCATCGAGCGGCGCGATATGGTCGGGATGAACCATGGTCGGGCGGCCGTTGAACCATTCCATGCGGCCGGAGATTACGACGCGCTCGCCCTCCGGCAGCATCTTCTGCAGATAGGCGGCATGGGCATGGAAGAAGGTCAAGGCGATCTCGCCGGTGTCGTCATGGGCGTAGATCCGGTAGGGCACGGACCTGTTGCCGCGCGGCGGCGGCTGGTGGCGGTCGACCCGTACCTCGAGTGTTACGATCTGGCCTTCGGCCGCTAGCGCGATGCCAGGCCGGTTGCGGCGGTCGATAACCGTGTTGGGCAGCACGAACAGAAGATCGGCGGCGCGCGCGGCGCGGTCGCCGAGATCGGCCGGCACGACACGTTCGATCATGGTCCCGACCTTCTGGCCGACGCCGGCGAGCGAGGTGATCGGGACGAACAGGGGATCGAGGATGGAAGGACGCATCTCATCAGCTTATGTCGCGGAGGCCGCAGCGCAAAGGCTGACACCAATCGCTATCCACGCTATATGCGCCGCTTCGAACAGGGATGCAGCGCGATGACCGGAACACAGCGATCAAGCGAGGGACTGGACGTCCGCCGCCGCAAGCTCCTGTTCCGCTCCTGGCATCGCGGCATGCGCGAGATGGATCTCATCCTGGGATCCTTCGCCGATGCCGAGATCGGCGCCTTGACCGCCGACGAAATCGACCAATATGAAAAGCTCCTCGAAATCCCCGACACCGAATTCCTGCCGATGATCACCGGCGAGCGCCCGGTTCCGCCCGATATCGATTGCGCGGTGCTGCAGAAGATCCTGGCGTCGCGCCGGACCATGACATTTTGAAAGAAGCATGAGTCTCATTCCCTCCATTGGCCTGCCGAAGGGCCGCGCCGGCCAGTTCATCGTCGATGGCGTCGCCGACGGTTACGAAGCTTTCGCGCTGGCGCGGACGGCGCAGGAGATCGCGCCCGACAAGCCGGTGCTGTTCGTCGCACGCGACGGTCAGCGGCTGCCGGCGATAATCGATGCGCTCGCCTTTGCCGCTCCCGGCCTCCCGGTTCTGGAACTGCCTGCCTGGGACTGCCTGCCTTACGATCGTGTCTCGCCGGGCGCGGATGCCGCCGCGCGGCGGCTCGACGCGCTCTCCGCCATCGTTGCGCTGGCGAAAAAGCCGCACCGCGCCGTTATCCTCACGACGGCCAATGCGCTCTTGCAGCGCATTCCGCCGGCCGAACTGATCGAGGCGCAGACCTTCCACGCCAAGCGCGGCAACCAGATCGACATGAACGTGCTGATCGCGCGGCTGGAGAATTCCGGTTTCGAGCGCGTGCCGACCGTGCGCGACGTCGGCGAGTTCGCGGTGCGCGGCGGCATTCTCGACCTCTTCGCGCCCGGCTGGAGCGAGGCGCTGAGGCTCGACTTCTTCGGCGACACGCTGGAATCGATCCGCGTCTTCGACGTGGCGACCCAGCGCACGACCGGCCAGCGCAAGTCGATGGCGCTGCAGGCGATGAGCGAGGTGGCGCTGACGCCGGAAACGATCAGCCGCTTCCGCCGCTCCTATATCGAAGCCTTCGGCGCGCCGTCGCGCGACGATGCGCTCTATGCAGCCGTCAGCGAAGGACGGCGCTTTGCCGGCATGGAGCACTGGCTGCCTTTCTTCTACGAGCAACTGGAGACGGTGTTCGACTATCAGCCGGACGCGCCTGTCATCTTCGATCATCTCGCGCATGAGGCGCTGGCCGAGCGCCATACGCTGATCCTCGATCACTATGAGGCGCGGCGGAAGCAGGCTGACGGCGCGCTGAAAGATGCCGTGCCCTATAGGCCGGTGGCGCCGGATCTGCTCTATCTCTCGCCGGAAAATCTCAAAGCCTCGCTCGGACCGCGCGAGGACATTGATTTCACCGTCTTCGACGCACCCGATGTCGGCGGCAAGAAGGTCTTCCATGCGGGCTCGCGGCAAGGCCGCAGCTTCGCCGAGGAGCGCGCCGACCCGAACAGCAATGTCTTCGACGTGGTGGTGAAGCATATTGCCGACGAGCGCGCCGCGCGCCGCCGCGTCATCGTCGCCGGCTGGACCGAGGGCTCGCTCGACCGCCTCGGCCAGATCCTCGCCGAGCATCATCTCGGCAACCTGAAACCGGTGGCGACTCTTTCCGAGGTCGAAAAGCTCGAGCCGGGGCAGGCCGGTCTTGCCGTGCTGCCGCTCGAATCCGGCTTCGAGACCGACGGGATGGTCGTCGTCGCCGAACAGGACATTCTAGGCGACAGGCTGATCCGCCGCTCCAAGCGCAAAAAGCGTGCCTCCGACTTCATTGCCGAAGCATCGTCGCTGTCATCCGGCGACATCGTCGTTCACGCGGACCACGGCATCGGCCGATTCATTGGTCTGCGCACCATCGAAGCGGTCGGCGCACCGCATGACTGTCTCGAAATCCACTATGCCGGCGACGACCGGCTGTTCCTGCCGGTCGAAAACATCGAGCTCCTGTCGCGCTACGGTTCGGATTCGGCGGAAGCGCCACTCGACAAGCTTGGCGGCGGCGCCTGGCAGGCGCGCAAGGCGCGGCTGAAGAAGCGGCTGCTCGACATGGCCGGGCAATTGATCCGCATCGCCGCCGAGCGGCAGATGCGCGCAGCACCCGCCATGATTCCGGCCGACGGCCTTTATGGCGAGTTCGCGACGCGCTTTCCCTATGAAGAAACCGACGACCAGCAGACGGCGATCGATTCTGTCATGGACGATCTCGGCGCCGGCAGGCCGATGGATCGGCTCGTTTGCGGCGACGTCGGCTTCGGCAAGACGGAAGTGGCGCTGCGCGCCGCCTTCATCGCGGCGATGGAAGGGTTCCAGGTCGCCGTCGTGGTGCCGACGACGCTGCTGTCGCGGCAGCACTTCAAGACCTTCTCGCAACGCTTTTCCGGCCTGCCGATCCGCGTCGCGCAGGCATCGCGCCTGGTCGGCTCCAAGGAACTGGCCGAGACCAAGAAGGGCGTCGCCGACGGCACGGTCGACATCGTCGTGGGCACGCACGCGCTGCTCGGTAGCTCGATCTCCTTCAAAAATCTCGGCCTGCTGATCATCGACGAGGAGCAGCATTTCGGCGTCAAGCACAAGGAGCGGCTGAAGGAGCTCAAGAATGACGTGCATGTGCTGACACTTTCGGCGACGCCGATTCCGCGCACGCTGCAGTTGGCGCTGACCGGTGTTCGCGAGCTGTCGCTGATCGCCACCCCTCCGGTCGACCGCATGGCGGTGCGCACTTTCATCTCGCCCTTTGATCCGCTGGTCATCCGCGAGACGCTGCTGCGCGAGCGCTACCGCGGCGGCCATTCCTTCTATGTCGTGCCGCGTATCAGCGATCTTGCCGAAATCCATGATTTCCTGAGAGAATCCGTGCCGGAGCTGAAAGTAGCGGTCGCCCACGGCCAGATGCCGGCTGGTGAACTCGACGACATCATGAACGCCTTCTATGACGGCCAGTACGACGTGCTTCTGTCGACGACCATCGTCGAATCCGGCCTCGACATTCCGACCGCCAACACGCTGATCATCCACCGAGCCGATATGTTCGGTCTGGCCCAACTCTATCAGTTGCGCGGCCGCGTCGGCCGCTCGAAGGTGCGAGCCTATGCGCTGTTCACGCTGCCGGCCAACCGCAAGCTTACCGATACGGCCGAGCGCAGGCTCAAGGTGCTGCAGTCGCTCGATACGCTCGGCGCTGGTTTCCAACTTGCCAGCCACGACCTCGATATCCGCGGCGCAGGCAATCTCCTCGGCGAGGAACAATCCGGCCACATCAAGGAGGTCGGTTTCGAGCTCTACCAGCAGATGCTGGAGGAAGCGGTGGCCGAAGTGAAGGATTCCGGCGAAGTGCTGGATGGCGGCTGGTCGCCGCAGATCGCGGTGGGCACCGCGGTGATGATCCCGGAGAGCTATGTGCCGGACCTGCAGCTCAGGATGGCGCTCTACCGCCGCCTTGGCGACTTGGAGACCACCGAGGAGATCGACGGCTTCGGCGCCGAGCTGATCGACCGCTTCGGGCCGCTGCCGGAAGAAGTGACGCATCTGTTGAAGATCGTCTTCATCAAGGCGCTTTGCCGCAAGGCCAATGTCGAGAAGCTCGATGCCGGCCCCAAGGGCGTCGTCATCCACTTCCGCAACCGCGAATTCCCCAATCCGGTCGGACTGGTCAAATTCATCGGCGAGCAGGGCTCGCTGGCCAAGATCAGGGCCGACCACAGCGTCGTCTTCATGCGTGACTGGCCGAATGCCGAGAAGCGGCTGGCCGGCTCGGCTGTTGTCATGACTCAATTGGCGCGGCTGGTCGACAAAGCTGCCTGACGCCTTCACACCGGCATCCGAGCAGTTCAAGGCATTCGCCACTGCTGAAATTCCCGGCTAGAATAGAAAATCGGCTTCGTGTAAGGAGCCGCGACCTCTGATTGGGGTGGGAATGGCGGGCGAGACCGCTCGCCAGTTTGTTTTGACGCAATTCCGGACGTAAACCGTTCACAGTTTTCCTGGAATTGCTCTGAAGAGTTTTGGGTGCAGCGATGACAAAATGGTCGCCGAATTCGTGGAGAGCAAAGCCGATCAAGCAGGTTCCGGCCTATCCGGACCTTGCGGCGCTGGAGGCCACGGAAGCCCGGCTCACCACCTATCCGCCGCTGGTGTTTGCCGGTGAAGCGCGCAAGCTGAAGAAGCAACTGGCGGCGGTCGCCGCCGGCGAGGCCTTCCTGCTCCAGGGCGGCGACTGCGCCGAGAGCTTTGCCGAGCATGGCGCCGACAACATCCGCGACTTCTTTCGCGTCTTCCTGCAGATGTCGGTGGTGCTCACCTTCGCCGGCGCGCAGCCGGTGGTGAAGGTCGGCCGCGTCGCCGGCCAGTTCGCCAAGCCGCGCTCCTCCGACAGCGAGACCAAGGCCGGCGTGACGCTGCCGAGCTATCGCGGCGACATCATCAACGGCATCGAGTTCGACGCCGCGTCGCGCATCCCGGATCCCGCAAGGCAGGAGATGGCGTATCGCCAGTCGGCGGCGACCCTCAATCTCCTGCGCGCCTTCGCGCAAGGCGGCTATGCCAGCCTGGAGAACGTGCATCGCTGGATGCTGGGCTTCGTTGCCGACAGCCCGCAGGGCGAGAAATACGAATCGCTCGCCAACCGCATCACCGAGACGATGGATTTCATGCGCGCGGTGGGCATCACGTCGGAAACCAATTTCGCGCTGCGCGAGACCGATTTCTACACCAGCCACGAGGCGCTGCTGCTCGGCTACGAGGAGGCGCTGACCCGCGTCGATTCGACTTCCGGCGATTGGTACGCGACTTCGGGCCATATGATCTGGATCGGCGACCGCACCCGCCAGCCCGACCATGCGCATGTCGAATATTGCCGCGGCATCGAGAATCCGCTCGGCCTGAAATGCGGTCCGTCGCTGACGCCGGACGGCCTGCTGGAGCTTATCGACCTGCTCAACCCCGAGAATGAGCCCGGACGGCTGACGCTCATCGCGCGGTTCGGCTCCGACAAGGTCGCCGAGCATCTGCCGAAGCTGGTGCGGGCGGTGAAGAAGGAGGGCCGCAACGTGGTGTGGTCTTCCGACCCGATGCATGGCAACACGATCGAGGCGGCCGGCTACAAGACGCGGCCGTTCGACCGTATCCTGAAGGAAGTGCAGACCTTCTTCGAGGTGCACCGCGCCGAAGGCGCGCATCCGGGCGGCATCCATGTCGAGATGACCGGCAAGAACGTCACCGAGTGCACCGGCGGCGCCCGGGCCATCACGGCGGAAGACCTGCAGGACCGCTATCACACCCATTGCGATCCGCGCCTCAATGCCGACCAGGCGATCGAACTGGCCTTCCTGGTCTCGGATCTGCTCAAGAAAAGCCATACGATCCAGCACAAGCAAGCCGCGAACGCCTGAGCGGCCTGCCAGCGATCGAACCGGGGCGTCGGACAAAGTCCGATGCCCTTCTCGCTTGGGCCGATCCTGCGAGGCGCCGGCCGCCGAAATCTTACGAAAATTTATAGTTACGCGACCATCGCAAGACCAAGATTGAGGTGGAGGTGTCGCCCGCGGTCGAAAAACCGCGCACACGACACAGGTCCCCCCATGCGCCACGAGCATGCCATCGTTCATCACCGCGCGATCGATTTCTGGTCGGCGCGGGCGGCGGTGCTTGTCGTTATCTGCCTGCAGCTTCTGGTCATCAACGACCTGTCCTTCGGTCCGCGGTGGCTCGCGCCCGCGATCGAGGCGGCGCTGCTCGTACCTTTGTCGATCGCAACGGCCTGGACGCAAATGGCGACTCAGAAGGCCGTCGATCACGAGCATTGGTATGCGATCGGCCGGTTTCGCGTCTTCATCCGCCGTACCGCCTTGGTCATGACCGGCGTCATCAGCATCATGAATTGCGGCTCGCTGGTCTTTCTGGTCCAGAAGCTGCTGGCAGGCCATGCCGGCGCCGGCACGACGCTGCTTGTCGACGCGCTCAACATCTGGGTTACCAACGTCATCGTCTTCGCGCTGTGGTTCTGGAGCACCGACCGCGGCGGCCCGCCGACCTGCGGCCTGGTCAAGCGCGCACATGCCGATTTCCTGTTCCCGCAGATGACGCTGTCCGATCGCGAGATCCGCGACTGGCTGCCCGGCTTTGTCGATTACGTGTTCCTGGCCTTCACCAATGCGACGGCGTTCTCGCCGACCGACACATTGCCGCTCACTCAGCGCGCCAAGCTCCTGATGATGGCCGAGGCAATGATCTCGCTGCTGACGATCGCGCTGGTCGCCGCGCGTGCGGTCAACATTCTGGCTTAACTAGAGCGTCGGACCATCAGATTGAATCGCGAAGGATTCCGCTGATGTAAGGTTTGTGATTCACTTCCTTGTGGAGGTGATTTGCCATGCCCAAGCCCTATTCGCTCGATTTGCGTGAACGTGTTGTGCGGTTTGTCGAGGCGGGCCATTCTCGGCGTGCGGCGGCGGCACATTTTGAGGTGTCGGTTTCGTTCGTCGTTATCGTGATGAGGAACTATCGAGAGACCGAGAGCCTGGCGCCCAAAGCCAGTGGTGGCCGCCGCCATTCCAAGCTCGATCCGCATCGTGCGTTCCTGCTTGGTTGTGTGGCCGAGAAGGACGACATCACCATGCCGGAGCTTGCCGCCCAACTGGTTATTGCTGCAGGCGTCCANTGGAAGACGCAGACCTTCATCGCCGGGCTGCGCTGCCATGGGCTTACCGCCCCTTTCGTCGTCGACGCGCCGATGAACCGGCGCATCTTCGAGACCTACGTCGAAACGCAGCTCGCTCCGACGTTGGCAAGGGGGATGTCGTCATCCTTGACAACCTCGCCGCCCACAAGAGTCCAGCCGCCGAGGCAGCCATCAGGGCCAGAGGCGCATGGCTGCTCTTCCTGCCGCCCTACAGTCCGGATCTCAACCCGATCGAAATGGCCTTCGCCAAGCTCAAGGCGCATCTGCGCGCAAAGGCCATCAGAACCATCGACGCTCTGTGGCAGGCCATCGGCGATATCTGCAATCTGTTCTCCTTAATAGAATGCAGAAACTACTTCACTGCCGCAGGCTATGGACTCACATGAAAATCCGCCGCTCTAGCATGCACATAGATGCCAGATTGGCGACCGCTTCGGAAAGGAGGCCGGTAAGCATGCCGCCGGTTGCCAGATGAGCGCCTTCAGGCTGGTCAAGGCGACATATCTCGGCAACGCGTGTCGGCGAAGTCTCCCGAACCGGCAAAGATCTCGTAGGTCGTGCGGCCGAGAACAATGGCCCGCTATCGACAAGCTCGCCCGTTGAATGCGTTCATCTCGCCGTCCAGCTCACACCCGGCGGCTTCTCGAACCTCAGCGACGCGTCGGCGTTGATGAACTCGGCGACGAAAAGCTCTTTCCCATGTTGCGGCGCCACCGCCCGCGGCGAACTGCGTATAGCCTCGTCGCAACCAGCCGCGGCCGAAGCATAAGGCGGGGCACCGACGGCCGACAGATGGACCGGCGGACAGGAAAAGCCCGCTGGTGGCGGGCCGCTGGTGGCGGGCTTTCTGAAGTTACTCGATGGACGGCTTAGTTGATCTTGTACTTGGCGTCGATCCGCACGGTGTGGAAGGACGGCGTCGAGGTGAGGCTGCCGTCCGGCGCGCCCAGGTCCGAAGAGAAGTCGTGCTTCTCGAACTGCGAATAACGGTATTCGATCCCGACGGTCATCTTGTCCGACACCGCCGTTTCCAGGCCGCCGCCGATTGAGAAGCCGCTCGATCCCCAGTCGATGATATCGCCGATAGGGTCGGAGGCATTGAGGTCGAAATGCTGCCAGCTGTAGCCGGCCAGCGCGTAGGCCAGCGTGCCTTCGTTGACCTTCATGCCGACGCGGCCGAGTACGTCGAAGCCATAGTCGCTGTCGAGGTTGATCTGGCCGCCGCCGAGATCGAGTTCCGAAGTCATGCCGGAATAGCGCGCGTCGACCATGATGCCGGCCACCCAGCTACCGAAGTCCTGATCGTAGCCGAGGCTGGCCTCGCCGAACACGCCTTCGCCGCCCAGGCCGTTGAATTCGAGATCGCCAAACGGCGGGACATCGATCTGATGAACCGAGGCGCCGGCGCCATGTCCGCCGCCGATATAGAAGCCGGTCCAGTTGTAGGTTGGCGTCTCGAAGCCGGCAGCCCCGCCGTTGGCGCCATTGAAGCGGTAATTGGCCGCCACCTGGAAGGTGTGGCGCGAGGTGTCGAGGTTGAGCGCGCCGTCTGGAGCCGGCAATCCCGCATCGGAAAGGAGGCTGTTATTGGTGCTGAAGCGCGTGTAGCGGTACTCGCCCTTGATCGTCCACTTGGCGTTGACGGCGGTTTCGACACCGGCGCCGACAAAATAGCCGGCCTGGTCCCAGTCGAATCCGAAACCCGCATTCGTGTCGAGCTTGTACTTCTGCCACGCATAGCCGCCCAGCACATAGCCCAGCGTGCTCGGTGTCAAGAGATAGCCGGCGCGCACGCCGGCGTCGAAGCCGTAGGTCTCCTTGATGTCGGCGCTCAGGCCGCCGGCGTCGAGCGACGTCTTGATGGTGCCGACGTGGGCGTCGAGCAGGGCGCCCAGCAGGAACCGCTCCGAGACCATGTAGTCGTAGCCGACAGTCGCCTCGCCATAGATGCCTTCGCCGCCGATGCCGTTCAGCGAGGCGCCCGGAAGGATATCGCCGCTGATCTCATGCACATTGGCGCCGGCGCCGACACCGAAGCCGACATAGAGCCCGCTCCAGTTGAACCCCGGTGCCTGCTCCTGCACGACATCAGCGGCATGCGCCGCGGATATCATGGCAACGCCCCAAACGGCAGACAAAAGGACAGATTTCGCTGAAAAGCGCGTTAGCATAACCCAAACCCCATTCAACAACCCAGGTGCTTTCTAGCAGGGGTTGTCCAAATTGGTTGTGGCGGAAGAGCCACACCCAGCGGGCAACTGCCGCTACGACACGCAGATTCGGGCGATGCACCCAAAAATGGTCAGCGCTACTTTGACGGTCGATCGCTGCCTTTCGCCAAGCGCTCACCACCTCGCAAACTAGGCCGGTTCCGCCCGCTCTTTAGACCTCGGATAGGTTTTGCCGGTATTTGTCGGAAAAAACGGAGCCGGAAAATCATGACCGAGATCTGGCACTCACTGCTGGCCAATCTTGCGGTGGTCTCCATCCTTATCGTCGCCTGGGACCTTGTGGCGGATTTCACCGGGCGTCTCTCGCGGCGGGCACAGTCGCTGCTTTTGGGCGTGGTCATGTGCGCGGGCGCGGTCATTTCCATGGCGACGGCCTTGTCCGTCTCTGGCTTCATCGTCGACCTGCGTGCCGCGTTTATCGGCGCGGCCGCGTTCTTCGGCGGATGGCCGGCGATGTTCATCGCCGCTGCCGGCTCCATCGCCTATCGTCTTCATCTGGGCGGTCAGGGCGCCGAAGTCGGCGTCATGAGCATCCTGATCACCGCCGTCGTCGGCCTGGCCTGGCACCACATCGTCGCGGTCCGTTCGCGCACCATGTTCGACATACTCGGCCTCGGCCTATCAGTCGCGCTGGCCGGGCTGATCACGCTTCTGGTCATTCCCTCGCAGGTCGTGACCGGCTTCGTGCAGCAGAGCACGTTGCCGTCGCTCCTGTTCCGCTTCCTGAGCACCTTCATCATTGCCGTGCTGCTCGACCGGCAGCAGCGGCGACGCGATCTCGCCATGTCCAACATGATATACCGTGCCATGGTTCGCGAGCTGCCGGATAGTCTCAACGTGAAGGATGCTCGGGGGCGCTTCATCGCGGCCAATCCAGCCACCGCCGAACTGGTGCGCGCCGCCTCCGTCGAGGACCTCATCGGCAAGACGGATTTCGATTTCTATCCCAAGGACGTGGCCGAGCGCTTCAGGCAGGATGAAATGGGCGCGCTGGAGGCTGGGCAGACGTTGCGCATCGATCAGCCCGCGCTCCTGCCTGACGGCAGGCAGGGCTGGCTTTACACGCTGAAAGCGCCGTTCCGCGACGAGGCCGGCAAGATCGTCGGCGTCATCACCTACAATCGCGACATCACCGAGCAGAAGCGAAACGCCCAGCTCAAGAACGACTTCATTTCCACGGTCAGCCACGAATTGCGAACGCCGCTGACATCCATCCGCGGCTCGCTTGGCCTGATCGCAGCCGGCGTCGCGGGCGAGCTGCCGCCCAAGGCCGCTAACCTCGTCAACATCGCCCACAACAACAGCGAAAGGCTGGTTCTTCTCATCAACGACATTCTCGACATGGAGAAGATCGAGTCGGGCGTCATCACCTTCAAGATCAAGCAGATGCCCGTGCGTGCGGTCCTGGAGCAGGCCATCGCCGCCAGTTCCAATTACATGGCCGAGAGCGGGATCCGCATCGTCCTGGTCGACGATGCCCCGCGCGCCGAAGCCAATATCGACCCCGATCGCCTGCACCAGGTGATGGCGAACCTGCTGTCGAATGCGATCAAGTTCTCCGATCCCGGCGGCACTGTCATGGTGAAGCTCCAGCGTCGCGAGCGCGACATGCTGCGCATCTCCGTTATCGATGAAGGCGCCGGCATCCCGGAAGCGTTCCGCAGCCGCATATTCGGCAAGTTCGAGCAGGCCGATGCCTCCAGCACCCGCAAGAAGGGGGGCACCGGCCTGGGCCTGAGCATCGTCAAGACCATCGTCGAGAAGCTCGGCGGCGCCGTTTCCTTCGAAAGCGAGGAAGGCAAGGGGACCTCGTTTCACGTCGATCTTGCCGAAGCGCAGAGACAGGCCGAGAAGCCGGTTTTGGTCGAGCGCCGGTCGCGAAAGCGCGATGGACGCCTGCGCGTCCTCATTTGCGAGGACGAGTCCGACATCGCTGCGGTGATCGCGGCGCTTCTCGACGCCGACGGCTTCTCCAGCGATGTCGCCCCCGATATCGGTACCGCAAAAGCGCTCCTGAACTCCCGCGACTATGTGGCGCTGACGCTCGACATCAAGCTGGCCGGAGAATCCGGCATCAAGCTCTTCCACGACATCAGGGTCTCACCGGTGAATTCCGAGATTTCGGTCATCGTCATCTCCGCCATCGCCGACGAAGCCAGGCGCTCGCTGAACGGAACCGCCATCGGCATCGTCGACTGGCTGGAGAAGCCGGTGGATTCGGCGCGCCTTCACGCCGCTCTCGCCAAGATCCTCGCCAGCAAGGTCGAGCGGAGGCCGAGGATCCTCCACGTCGAGGACGACGAGGGCGTCCTTGCCGTGATGTCAGCTGGCTTGGGTCCAGGCGTCTTGATCGCTTCCGCCAAAACGCTGCAGGAGGCCCGGAAGGCGGTCGCAAAGCATCGCTTCGACCTGGTCATCCTCGACATACTGCTTCCCGACGGATCGGGACTGGATCTGCTCATCGATCTGCCGCTGGAAACCCAAGTCATCGTGTTCTCGGCGGCCGAGTTGGATCAGAACCTCGGTGACCGGGTGCAGGCGATGATGACCAAGACCAAGGCGTCGGAGATCGATGTCGCCAGGCTGGTCAGGAGCATGTTGGTCTCATCGCTCGATAGCGCCAGACCCGCCTCCAGTGCCAAGGAGTGATGATTATGCCGGCAAGGATCCTCTATGTGGATGACGAGGACGACATCCGCGAAATCGCCCAGATGTCGCTGGAACTCGAGCCGGAATTCGAGGTGCGGTCCAGCGCCTCGGGCATCGCAGCGCTGACCGATGCCGCCGATTGGCGCCCTGACCTCATCCTGCTCGACGTGATGATGCCGGACATGGACGGGCCGGAAACACTGAGGCGCCTGGCCGATTCGCCGCTGACGGCCGCGATTCCGGTGGCGTTCATCACGGCGCGCACCCAGACGCATGAGGTGGAGCGTTATCTCGCCATGGGAGCCGTGGGAGTGATCGCCAAGCCGTTCGACCCGCTGGCGCTTGCGGGCGAGGTGAGAAGGCTGCTTTCGGGGCGTTCCGGCCCGGTTTAGCCGGCGAGAAAGCCGCGCAAAAGATGCGTGTCGGCAAAGTCGGTTTTGCGTTTGCCGCTCCTATACCATGGCCCAATATTCATCTAGTGATTGTGTCGAAATGCGGCCGCCGCGAATCGGCTTTATCTAAGATCGCGCGGCCGTCATCACTCCGGGGGGCGACGGAACCGGAGCAGGACTGGTGGTGGATGGAGCGAAGGCAAGAGTTCTGATCTGCGATGATGATCCCTTGTTGCTCGAGCTGATGGAATTCAGGCTGAGGGCGAAGGGATACGAGGTCATCAAAGCGGTGGACGGCGCCGAGGCGCTGGCGAAGGCGGAGCAGGACGGCCCCGACATCATCGTGCTCGACGCGATGATGCCCAAGGCCGACGGCATCGAGGTGCTGGCGCGCATCAAGGGCGACCCGGTGCTGTCGAAGACTCCGGTGGTGATGCTGACCGCGCGCAAGGCCGAGAAGGACATCGTTTCGGCGCTTGAAAAGGGCGCCGACGATTATCTGGTGAAGCCGTTCATTCCCGAGGAGCTACTGGCCCGGCTGGCGCGTCTCATCGCCCGCAAAGGCGGGAAGCGCTGATGCGGCGCGGCCGGCGCTCAGCCTTTGCCGCATGCCTGATCCTGGCGATCGCCGCCGCTCCCGGCGCGGCGCTGGCGCAGACTGTCGACGAGCTCTACGCATCCGGCGTCAAGGCCAGGCAGGCGCAGCATTTCGACGAGGCCGCCGATCTTTTCCGGCGCGCGCTGGCGTTGAAAGCTGACAATGCCGACGCTCTTGTGCAGCTTGGCTTCGCCGAGCTCGGCCGCAACGATCTGCCGGCGGCGCGCGACGCCTTTTCCAGGGCGCTTTCCCTTGCCCCGGCCTATCGCGATGCGAGCTTCGGCATGGCCCAGGTCGAATTCCGCTCCGGCAATCTGGATGCGGCTCTGCCGCTCGCCGAGAGGGTCGCTGAGGCAGAGCCCGGCAATGCCGACGCGGCAGCACTTCTAGAGAACATCCGCAAGGCCAAGCAGGCCAGCCAGGCGAAGCCGGTTCCGGCTGCCGCGGCGCCGGCGAAGAAGCCGCCCCACCGGCGGCCCGATCCCGTCGCCATCCAGTTGGAGCAGGGCAGGCGGCTGCGGGCGGCGGGAAAGCTGGCTGAGGCCGAGACCGCCTATCGCCGCGCGCTCAAGCTGTCGCCCAGGAACACCGACACCCTGGTCGCGCTCGGCCTCGTTGTTGGCTCCAGCCAGCGCTTCGACGAAGCCGGGCGGTTCTTCGACCGGGCGCTTGCGATCAGGCCCGGCCTTCTCGACGCGCGGCTGGGCAAGGTCCGCCTGGCGATCTGGCAGGGCGACGCGCCGCGCGCCCGCGCCCTGGTCGACGATGTGCTGGCCTCGGCGCCGGACAATGTCGAGGCTCTCAGCCTTGATGCCAGAATCGCCTTGCTCGAGGCCGACTACAAGCGGGCCGGGCAATCGTTGCAGCGCGCGCTGGCGCTGGATCCGCGCAATGCCGAGGCGCTGGTCGGGCTCGGCGATGTGCGCCGCGCCGAGGGCGACGACGAGGCCGCGCGGCAGGCTTACGGCCAGGCGCTCGCCATCGAGCCGGGTTCCGCCGATATCGAGCAAAGGCTGGCCGTGCCGCCGCCGCGCAAATGGCGGCTCGACCTCGGCAGCGAGGTAAGCGATCTCACCGACGGGCTTGGCGACTGGACCGACAGTTCGGCCGGCCTTGCCTATCGGCTGTCGCCCCAAACGACGATCTCCGGCCGCACGCGGCTCGCCACCCGCTTCGACCACACCGACGTCCAGATCGAGGGCCGCGTCGACCAGGCCTTCTCGCCGGCCTTCTCCGCCTATGCGCTGGCCGCGGCGACGCCGGATGCCGACTTTCTGGCGCGCTATTCGCTCGGCGCCGGCGCTTCGTGGCAGGTCGTGGCGCCGGCGAAGGTCTTCGGCCCGCTGTCGCTCAACATCGACGCCCGCTACGACAATTTCGCCGACGCCGACGTCACCAGCATCCAGCCCTGGCTGCAGGGCTATCTCCTTGACGACCGCCTGGGGCTTTCCGCCCGCTGGGTGCATGCCAAGGACGATATCGGCACGCGCGCGGACGGCTATGTGCTTCGCGCCGACCTCGCGGTGACGCCGCATGTCAATCTCTTCGGCGGCTATGCCGACGCCCCCGAAATCTCCGACGGCACGCTGGTGCCGACGCGCACCGTCTTTGGCGGCATCTCCTTCGACGTCAGCGATCCGCTGACGCTGCGCGCCAGCATCGCGCATGAACAACGCCCGACATTCGACCGAAGCATATTCGGGCTCGGGCTGACCGCGCGGTTCTGACCATGTGGTACGTCTGGAATCTCTCCATACTGCTCAGCGCGCTCTCCCTGGTGATCATGCTGTTTTTGATCGCGCGCCGTTTGCTGCGGGAGCGCCGGGACGCCGCCAGAGCCGGACAGCGGCGGCAGCTTCTGACGGCGCTGATCACCTTCGCCGAAGACCGCGACCGCCAGACGCTGAAAACGGCCATTCTTTCGGTGCCGCCGGGCGTGGCGATCGAGGCCGGCTTCGAGTTCGTTTCGCTGCTGCGCGGCGAGGAGCGTGACGATGTCCTTGTCGCCTTCAACGAATGCGGCCTGCCGGCCCTCGTCGGCAGGCAGCTGGAACGGGGCAATGTGGCCGAACGCATCCACGCGGCCGAGATGCTGGCGGCGCTGGGGTCGCAGAATGCGACGGCAAGCCTGCTTTCGGCGCTGGACCAGGACCGCTCGCGCGAAGTCAGGATCGCCGCCGCCATCGCGCTCTGCGATCTCGGCAGCCTGCCCCTGCTCGGCGTCGCGCTGGACAAGATCGGCGTGGCGGGACAGCGCTCGCGACGCCTGATCGAACTGTTCAGGCGCTTTCCGCGCACGCGCTTCAACGAGCTTGCGATCCATGCATCGCGCGTCGACGCCGTGCCCTTCATTAGGGCGGCCGCGATCGACGCGCTCGCCCGCGCCGGCGGCTTCGGCTTTGCCGCCTTCTTCGCCGGCTTGACCGGCGATGCCTCGCCTGAGGTTGTCGCCGCGGCGCTGCGCGCGCTTGGCCTCACCGGACACGCCGATGCGCCGGCGATCCTGACGAGCGCGATGGCAAACGACGACTGGGACGTGCGCGCCGCCGCCGCCGAGTCCGCGGGACGCCTCGGCCTTCCCGAACTTGCCGCGCCGCTGTCCAGGCTGCTGGACGACGAGGTCTGGAACGTGCGCTATGCCGCCGCCAACGCGCTGCGCTCCTTTGGCCAGCCGGGCGAGCGGCTGCTGCGCCAAATCGCCGACAGCGAGGTCTCGCGCAGCCAGCGCACCGCCTCGCTCATTCTTGCCGAGGGGCCGGCCGCATGATTGCCGACTGGAGCGACGAGATCGTCCTTGCCGCCACCATCCTGTCCTGGTTCATCATCGCGGCGGGGCTGGCGCAGACGACAATCTATCTGCTGCAGCTCGTGCTCGCCGGCTATGCGCTGTCCAAGCGCCCGCCGGTGGCGCGCTCGGCGCTGCTCTGGCAGCGCTACGGCGAGGTCGCGCCGCCGATCGCGCTTCTGGTGCCGGCCTATAATGAGGAAGTGAATGTGGTGGAGAGCGTCCATTCCATGCTGGCGCTCGAATATCCGAATTTCGAGGTCATCGTCATCAATGACGGCTCGAAGGACCAGACCTTGCAGCGCCTGATCGAGGGCTTCAAGCTGGTGAAGTTCCACCGTCCCTACGAGGACGCGCTGGCGCACAAGCCGATCCGCGGCCTCTATTCCTCGCCGATGACCGAGCGGCTGTTCGTGATCGACAAGGAGAATGGCGGCAAGGCGGACGCGCAGAATGCCGGCATCAATGTCTGCCGCGCGCCGCTCTTTTGTGTGATCGACGGCGATTCCATCCTCGAGCCCGATGCGCTGATGCGCGCCGCCCAGCCCTTCATCGACGATCCCGAGCGCACCATCGCGGTGGGCGGCACGATCCGCATCGCCAACGGCTCGAAGATCGAGGCCGGCAGGGTGCGCGAGGTGCATCTGCCGCGCCGCCTGCTGCCGCTCTTCCAGGTGGTCGAATATCTGCGCGCCTTCCTGATGGCCAGGCTTGCCTGGAGCAGCGTCAACACGCTGATGCTGGTTTCCGGCGCCTTCGGCATGTTCCGCCGCGCCGAAGTGGTGGCGGTCGGCGGCTTCACCAAGGGCTCGATGGGCGAGGACCTCGACCTTGTCATCAAGCTGCACCGCCACATGCGCGACAAGAAGCGCAAATACCGCGTTCAGTTCATTCCCGAGCCGGTGTGCTGGACCGAGGCGCCGGAAACGCTGAGCGTGCTTGCCCGCCAGCGCACGCGATGGCAGCGCGGCGCGCTCGAGTGCTTCTTCCGCTACCGCGCCATGTTCTTGAACCCGCGCTATGGCCGCGTCGGCTTCCTCGGCTTCGGCCACATCTTCATCGTCGACGTGCTGGGGCCGGTGGCGGAGGTGCTGGGCTATATCCTGATCCCGGCCTTCTGGCTGCTCGGCATCCTATCGGCCGAATATCTCCTGGCCTTCACTTCGCTGATCTTCACCTATGGCGTCTGTGTCAGCGTCTGCTCGCTCATCCTGGAAGAGGCCGAGCTGCAGCGCTTTCCGCGCGCCAGGGATCTCGCCGTTCTGACGGCGGCCGCCGTGATCGAGAATTTCGGCTACCGCCAGCTCAACAATTTCTGGCGCGTGAAGGGCTGGTGGCAGTTCTTGCGCGGCAACCAGGGATGGGGCGAGATGACCAGGACCGGCCTCGGCGCCGCCAAGAAGTGAGCCCGGCGGGTGCCGTCAGGCCAGCGTCCGCTCGATCTCCCCGATTAAGGCATCGAGCGCCGCGCGGACATCGCCGCCTTCCGCCTGCTCGATGAGCAGCGTTTCCAGCGCTGACGCCCGCACGCTGATCTCCGCAAAGCCGAAAGTGCCGGCCGCGCCGGCGAGCGAATGCGCGAGCTTGGTCAGGTCGGAGCCGGGCAGCGCCTCGCGCGCCGCCTGCAGCTCAGCGAGCTGAGAGGCGCAGCGGGTGAGGAAACGTTGGCGCAGGGGGGCGAAGGGATCGGTTGAGATGGAGATTCTCCCGAGAATGAGGAGATATTGAAGCAGAAAGCGGGGCGAAGCGGAATGGCGGGTGGGGCTACTTACCGCTCATCTGTCGCGCTTGCTTGGCTGCGTCTCCGGCCCCGCCGGTTACGCTGCGTTTAGCGCCGCCGTATAAGGAAAGGGAATCCGGAGGGCAGCACGCTGATGTTGGACAATTACGAGGTGGACCGATTTGGCGTGATCCACCAAATCGACTTCACGCCGATCAAATACGACAAGCAATATATTTCCTATTACGAGGACCTGAGCGACCGCACCATCAAGCTCGGATATCAGCGGCTTGGCTGGGTGCTGGGATTGACCGGCGCGATCCCCCGCTCGGTGCTGGAGATTGGATACGGCACCGGCACGTTCATCGAAGCCGCGAAGATAACCGGGGTCGCCGATTGCGCCGGCTACGACATCGCCGAGTTCCCGCTGCCCGCGGGCGTCCGCTTTGTCGGTTGGGAGGAAGCGCTGGCCAGTTCCTGGGATCTGGTCGCCATGTTCGACGTGCTCGAACACATCCCGGATCTGGGTTTCCTCGACCGCCTGCAGACCCGGCACTTGGCCGTCGCCGTCCCGTATTGCCGCTGGCGTGAGCTCGGCGCCGACGGCGACGCCTGGTTCCGAAGCTGGCGTATGCGTCTCCCCAACGAGCATTTGCACCACTTCGACCGCGACTCGCTGGTGGCACTGCTCGGCCACAGCGGCTTCGACTGCGTGACGCTGAACTGCTTCGAGGACGGGATCAGGCTGCGGCCCGGCGAAGCCGGCCCGAACATTCTGTCCGGCTTCTTCAGCAAGCGATAGGCCAGTTCCGCCCGCGCCCAAAGGAAGAGCCGGGCGAAGGGGCCGCGCTCATGCGCGACGGCCTTCAGCTCCGCCAGCAGCCCAAGACCGTCGGACCAAAGCAACAAAGGAGCAGTCTGGGCGTTCTGATCAGCCGCTTGCGGAGCAGCCGAAGACATGACCATGCCGCAAATCCTGTCGTTCGCCGTCACCTTCGTGATGATGGCAGCGTTCGTATGGGGCCGCTATCGCTATGATCTCGTCGCTGCCGCGGCGTTGTTGCTCGCCCTCGCCGTCGGGATTGTGCCGTTTGACAAAGCCTTCAGCGGGTTTAGCGACGATATCGTGATCATTGTCGGCAGTGCTCTGCTGGTGAGCGCGGGCATAGCGCGATCGGGCATCATGGAACTCGCCATCGCGCGCTTTGCTCCGAAATTGTCGGGAGTTCGCTCGCAACTGGCGCTGCTGGTGATCGTGGTGACGTGCCTTTCTGCCTTCGTCAAGAATATCGGCGCGCTGGCGATCATGATCCCGATCGCCTTTCAGTTCGCGCGCCGGTCCGGCACCTCGCCATCGATATTTCTGATGCCCATGGCGTTCGGGTCGTTGCTCGGCGGTCTCATGACGCAGGTGGGCACTTCCCCGAACATCGTTGTCTCCCGGGTGCGAGAGCAGTTGACCGGAACGGCGTTCACAATGTTCGACTTCGCGCCCGTTGGAGCGGCTGTCGCCGCCGCCGGAATGATCTTCCTGCTGTCTTTTTATTGGCTGTTGCCGGTGCGCGAAAAGCTCGGCGGGGCGCTGAATGAAGCCCTCGACATCAAGGACTACCTCACCGAGGCGCGCGTTGTCGGCGATTCCACCGTGCTTGGGAAAACCGTCGCCGACGTCATGAAGCTTGCCGGCGGCGATGCCGTCGTGACGTCGATCCTGCGCAATCGCACGATGCGGATGACGCCGCTGCCCGATGCCGTCCTTAAGGTGAACGACATCCTGTTGCTGGAAGGCGACCCGGCGGCGCTGGATCGCCTTGTCTCGCAAGGCAAGCTCAGCGTCACGGGCGATCGGGTGAATGAAGAGGTCACCACCAGCGAGATGGTCGCTATCGAGGCCGTCATTGGCGAAAGCTCGCCTTTGATCGGCTGGACCGCCAAGCGACTTGCCCTCTACGATCGCTTCAACGTCAACCTCCTGGCTGTCAGCCGTCGCGGCCAGCGCCTCGACCGCAGGCTCGCCAAGGTCGAGCTAAGGCTCGGCGACGTGGTCGTGCTGCAGGGCAATGCAACCACAATGCCCGAGATACTGCGCGGACTAGGCTGCCTGCCGCTGGCGGAAAGGCCCATCCTTCTTGGCAGCGTTCGCAAGGGTATCGTGCCCGTGGTCATCCTCGCCCTTGCCATGCTCACGACTGCCGTTGGTCTGCTCCCGGTTCCCGTCGCTTTCTTTGCGGCCGCGGTCGGGATAGTGCTTTTCAAGGTCATCCCGCTGCGCGACGTCTACCAATCGCTGGATGGCCCAATCCTCGTGATGCTCGCCGTTCTTATCCCGGTGAGCGATTCGCTGCGCACGACGGGGGCGACCGCACTGGTCGCCGCAGAGCTTGCCAGGTTCGGGACCATTCTTCCGGCGCCCGGCGCACTGACGCTGATCCTCGTCGCCGCCATGGCCGTGACGCCATTCCTCAACAATGCCGCCACCGTGCTTGTCATGGCGCCCGTCGCGTCGGAATTCGCCGCCGATCTGGGCTACAGGCCGGAAGCCTTTCTGATGGCTGTCGCCATCGGCGCCGGCTGCGACTTCCTCACGCCGATCGGGCACCAATGCAACACCCTTGTCATGGGGCCGGGAGGCTATCGTTTCAGCGACTATCCGCGTCTGGGGCTGCCGCTGTCTTTCCTTGTCGTCATCGTTGCCGTGCCGATGCTGGCGATCGTCTGGCCAATGAACTGACAAGCCGTAGAAGGATGCGAACGACCTCGCTCTACCAAGCTGCCGGGAAGTTCACCGCAAATTGCTCTTTGGAAACAGCACGCGATCGGGTTCTGCATTCATTCGCGCCAGCATTTCCTTGATCAAGCGTGTCTTGGTGCGCCCCGCTTCCTTGGGCGGCACGAGGTAGCGCACGATGGCTTCGAGCCAGGTATTTTCGCTGACGCGAAAATGCACCACCGGATGCTCCTTCACTTGCAGCTCGTCCACCGGCGTTTTCGACAGGATGTCCTTATAGACCTTCACCTTCTGGCTCATGATGTCGCCGATCTGCTCGTCCACGACCTCTCGCATGGTTTTCGCCACGAATTCCAGGTCGCTGTCGTAGGCGAGCTGGAACTTGATTTCGTTCCAGACATAGGGAAACAGCGGCCAGGAATAATTGAAGACCGGCGTGTCGAACACGGTGGAGTTGGGGAACTTGATGACGCGTCCGCTCGGATGATCGGTCCAAAGATGTTCGCCGCCGAATTCCCACAACGTCGTGTCGAGATAGCTGACGTCGATGACGTCGCCATGGGCATCGCCGATGCGGATCCGGTCGCCAACGCGATAGGGCGCCCGGGCCAGAATATAGATCCAGGCGATGAAACTGGAGATCGGCATTTGCAGCGCGAAGCCGAGTGTCAGTGAGATCAGGCCGAGCGAAACGACGGCGGCGTACCAGTTCACGAACAGCACCGAGATGGCCACGAAGACGACGGCGACCACGACGATCAATCGAAAAATTCGTTTCAGGTTGAAACGCGAGACACGATTGGGAATTCGGCCGATGAGAAAGACTTCAATGACATTCGCTATCGTCAGCATGACGAAAATGAGAAGGCCGCCCCAGACATAGTTCAGCACGCGGACGCGCAAAGGCGCCTCAAACCATTCCACGCGCCAATTGATGAGAAGTTGGATGGCAAAAAGCAGCAAGGCAGCGGTCGCGAAACCAGCCGTCCACCAGAGGTCTTCTTTGCGAAAGCTGAAGCGGAACTTTTCCTCGGGCTTTTTCGCCTGCTGCTGGATCGTTTTCGGGTCGGCAGTCCGCTGTGCGGCCCGTTCGAGCCGGGAAAGGTTCTGCTGTTCCTTGTCGCGCCGTTCCATGACTTCGCCATCCGATGTCGCATCAACATCGAGCAGCGGCTAATCGTTCCGCGACAGTGGCATTGGGATGAGGCGCTTGCCGACTCGTGAGACCGCGTCGCCATGCTCGACGTGCTGGAACACACACGGATCTGGGTTGCCCCGGGCGCTCCCGACGCGGCAGCTGGCCGTCGCCGTCCCTTATTGCCGCGGCGCGAGCTTGGCGGCGGCGACGCGTGGTTCCGAGGTGGCGCATGCGTCTCCTCAACGAGCATTGCACCACTTCGACCGTGGCTCGCTGGTGGCGCTGCTTGAGCACAACGGCTTCGAATGTTTGACGCCGAACAGCTTCGAGGACGGCATCAGGCTGCGGCCCGGAGAAGCGGCCCGAACCTTTTACCTCGGTTTTTAGTAGGCGATAGGCAGATTCGGTCTGTCTGAACCGGAAGCCAAAGCAAACGTCCAAAATCCTATTTTGTGACGAGTTCGTACAGGCGCCGCCAGCTTCTTGTCGTTCGCGCATTCGGCGCATGCTCTGCTATGTCATCGAGAAGTCCAGCTAGGCCATGGGGAATTTGGGCCGGCTCTCTCGCGATTATGCGATCCGCCACGTTCAAAACCTGCATCGGCCAACGCTTCACCAAAGGTATGCGCTCACCATCTGTCCCGGCTTCTCGTCTTTGATGAAAGATGAACATGTCAGGATGATCAACCGGTCTTAGGTAGTCGGCTATTGTCTGAACAACTTCCGGGAAGCGCTCCGCGTTGCGCTCGGCGATACGCAGCATCGTCTCGGAGGAGGAACTGGTTTGATAGCGCGCTTCCTGGGGCCAAATGTCTGCAAAGAACTGCTTACCAAATGAAGACCAGGCATCTTGTTGGCTAATGATTTGACTGACCGTCCACAAGGCCGAGGCGCGACCTGACGGACTCATTGCCTGAAGTGCCCTTCGGCACTGCGTGTTCGTCAGATAGCGTGCGTCATGCTTGTGCCAGTAGGTAGCAATAGTAAGAATCTGTGCGGTCTGACGTTCGAGCTCATCCTCTTCCAAAAGATCGTTTCGCGTATCGATCAGGTTTAGAAATTCCGCTTTTATAAGGTCGAACAATTCAGCGGATTGCGGAGTTTCGCCTTTGAATAGAAAACCACTCCAGGCAGCCTCAGAAAGCGGCTCTGCTAGTTTGAAAAGCGGCAACAGAACCGCTCGCACCCATGAGGGGTCGACATAGAACAACCAATCCAGACGTCGACCCAACAAGCATGCCGCGTGGCTGGCGCCTTCGCCAACGGCGGTGAGTGCCCTGTCCAATCTTTCGGTTATGTTGACAGGGAGCTGCTCATCCTTGGCGAATTTCCGGTCTCCAAACGTATCAAAAAGGGAATCGACCAATTTCCCAATCGGCCCGTTTATCGCGTAGTCTAATGTCTTTCGCGATCCCTTCACGATACGCCCGCCAACGCGAACCTCGCCCATTGAACTCTGCGTTGCCTCTTCACCGGAGGCATTCAATTTCACGAAGATCGCATCCCAAATGTCGAAGAAGTATGCGGTATGATTAAGCGCGCTGGGAGCAAGATGTTTTTCAATCCAGTCAGGAAGATAAAAACGCAGTTCGAAAACGGTTTCCTGCGGAAGACGGGAGAGATGCAGGCCACACAATAGGAGCAGGCGCGTTGAAGTGCCCTCCGGCCAGTCAGACAGCAATTGTTGCCAAAATTGTGCCGGGTACTTACCTCGCCTTGACTCTAACGCTAACGCCGCGAGCGCACGGAATGGACGTTCACGTACTAGTCCTTCGAAAGGCACGTGTTCGACAAACATCTCATGATCACGGCCGGAAGCGGAGGCCGCTGAATTCAGAATCTTGTCGAGCGGGGTGTTCAGAAGTTTGCTTCCGTCCTTGCGTCGTTCAACCCAACCGGAGCGTCCGTCCCTGTCATCTGCTGCGTGCTCCTCCCACACACGTCGATAGGCCGGTTGCTTCCTTTGATCTTCTAGAAATGCTTGAGCGGGCTCCGACAAAGCGCAGCTATGCTGGTCTAACCACCCCAACCGCACAGCCGCCGCCTCCGCAGCGTCTTGTTCAAATTTGTCGGCAGGTTCCTTTTTGTATCGGTCGCGCCCTTTTATGGTCCGCGTCTCAATTGCTGTCCGCTCTTGGATCGAAAAATCGGGCCATCGCGCCGCTAAAAGCTGCAACATCTCGCGCTGCAAATATGCATCCCAAAAAACCTGTTGAGACAGACCAACGACACCAGCGGCAACGTCCGATCCGGTAAAGACTGCATTCTTCCACGCAAATAACTTCAACTTATCAAAGAAAAATCGGTCGCTTTCCGGCCAAGACGATACATCTCTTTTTGCAGCAAGCGGTGAAATATCGAGGTAACGCCTCAGAATATCAACGGCCCACATAAACAAAGCGTCGACTCCGTCGTGATGGAGATGTCGTTCGCCTGGTTTCTCGTCAGGCTCAATCGCAGGCAGATGGAAATAATATGCAAACGGGGTCTCTTCGAGCAGACTGATTGCGCGCTCTAACGCACCGCGTAGCACCTTGAAGACTGCCGGAATCATGTCCGCTGGGATTTCGCCAGGAGCTTCGTGACGTTCGGGTACCTCTACTTTAGTTCTTAGCATCGACACGGGGTCGTCTGACTGACCCGGGAGCGGCGGAAGCGGCGACCGGAGTATCGGTGGATCGAGTGCAAGCCTTGGACGAACTGCCTCGTCAAGGGCTCGCAGCACGCTGCGTGTCCAGCGGTCTTGGCGTAATTGCGCTGCAAGGTCGAACCAACTGCGATCGCGAATGTCATCTGGTGCCGCCAGATTTATTTCTCGCAGAATCAACCAAGCCCGCCTTGGCCCGTCATCAAACTTGGCACCGTGTCCATTGAGACGTCTATTTACGCCCCACATCAAATCGGGGTCTAAGTGCGATTGCCGCGCAGCCCACCAGATGGCGGGCAATTCGTGTGCGACGGACTCGAACCAGCTTGCAAGCGCCTGTAGACGTGGTGGTAGGATGCCGCGCTGACTGTTTGGAATCCCAGAGAGTCTGGAATAGCGAGGGCCATCGCCATCTGCTGGTAACGAACCAAGTGCATCGATCGCCTCAACCTTTGCGCGCCAATCCGAGGGATCGGGACGCATCGGATCATCATCGAGGCCATAAACTTCAAGGGGATCGATCTCAGGTTTGTCCTCTTCCCATCCATCTTTCCCCGGTTGGCTATACCGGATGGACCTGTCGAGGACACATAACCATTCCGAACTCGGGGGAGGGATAGCGGCGGCAAAGGTCTTTGCGCCTTCGCTGGTGCTAAGGAGCGACACGACTTGGCCCCTCTGAAATGGCATGAGATCGCGCGGTGACCGTCGTGCGAGCGCGATGGTGTTCGCCTTCCATTTCTCTTGGTTGTCAGCACGGGACGCCCATTGCTCCAAACTTTCCCAGAGGTCGGAGAATTCGCCGAATGAAATTCCCGTTACGCCAATGTCACGCCATTTGGCGCGGACTTCGTCCTCCTCGCCGCGATCGAAGGCGTAGATTGTCCTCAGCCGCGCCGAGGTACTGGCTTCTAGACCTTCAAGCAGATAGCGAATGGGTGGATCGCCAGCCGAATAACCAAGAAGTACGACCACGCGCCGTTCCAAAAGTTGCCTTATGAACGTTGTTGCCCAACCATCCGCTAAATAGGCCCGCCCGAAGTCGCCCGAGCCCAACACCAATGTGTTATTCCTTCCGTCAGCGCCTGGCTTTGCGGGTAGCCGGCCGTGAAGGTAAAC
Organism: Mesorhizobium sp. WSM3873; assembly: GCF_001672445.1. Lineage (NCBI taxonomy): Bacteria > Pseudomonadati > Pseudomonadota > Alphaproteobacteria > Hyphomicrobiales > Phyllobacteriaceae > Mesorhizobium > Mesorhizobium sp. WSM3873. The sequence continues at coordinate 346,210 of NZ_LYTM01000034.1, forward strand.
GACGCCGGTGTGATTTTGATCGCCGGTCATGATGGGAAGTGCCGGCGGCAACCAACTCTTCAAACCGTGCTTTGCGCGCTCGAAGAGCAAGTCGAAGTTTGTAGTAACAACAAAAGGCGCCCCGGCCGAGTCACTCGATAGTCGTAGAACGATGTCATGCTTCGAAATGTCTGCCTTTCTGGGTGTTTTTAAGAAAGACGTTACTTCGCGTTCGATTCTTTGCGGTGTGTATTCACGCTGAAGCATGCGGAAAATTTGATCGAGTGGCGGCGCCAGTTCCGGATCGCCTTCTGCGATCGCTCGCGCCATTAGTTGGCCTATCTTTGAGTTCGGCGAAACACCGACACTCCGCATAACCGATTTTGTCAGATCAAAGAAGCTCGGCAGCCCCGCAGGGATCGAGATGCCGGCACCGCAAAAGAATACAACTTCTCCTTTATCTCTTAGCGTTAAAAGCTCAGCTGCAATTGCGGGTCCTTTCGCGGTGAATCTCAGCGTTCCTCTCCCTTCTGGCATGTGCAAGCAGTGTGTAAAAGCTTAAGCGTCATGAACGCAAATGAGATACTTGAGTCTCCGCTTTTGTCCACAATCCGTGTCTATTGGCAGCGCCAGCGGGCTAAACTCATTCGTGGCGTTACTACCGCTGCCCAATTGCGGGCACGCGTTTGGTCCACTCGGGCTGTCGCAGCAGCCGTGGGCGAGGTCATTTCATATAGACATTATTTAGGCAAAGCACGCTGAGCCATCTGAAGCCCTAAAACGTCCATGGACAGCCGCTTACATCAATCTGGCCTAAAGGGGCCGCCCGATTCGTTCTATTCCGGCTATCCGAAGAGACGCCCAAGGATCGAGCGCGGCGTCACCCCCTTGCCAACGCCGCCACCTTCGCCTAATCTCCTTTCTGAGAAAACCTTTTCCCAAATCGCCTTGCGTCCGCTGACCTCACCCGTCATCTTCGCGCAGGGCGATAAGAGAAAACCTTTTCCCAACTCAGGGATGCGCCTCGAACTATGTCTTCCGACGCCGAGCCAGCGCCAGTTTCCGCCAAGCCGCCGGTCACGCTGCGCGAGGTGGCGGCTGCGGCCGGCGTCAGCGTGGCGACGGCGTCGAAGGCGCTGAACGGGCGGGGGCGCATGACCGCCGAGACGCGCGAGCGCATCCGTGAGGTGGCGCAGCGTCTCGGCTTCCGGCCGAACCATCTGGCGCAGAGCCTGCTGCGCAAGCGCTCCTTCACCGTCGGCCTGCTCACCAACGATACCTATGGCCGCTTCTCGCTGCCGCTGATGGCCGGCGTTTCGGATGCGCTGGTCGACAATGGCGTCTCGGTGTTCCTGTGCAATGTCGAGGACGACACAAGGCTCGGCCAGCTGCATGTCGAGGCCATGCTCGACAAGCGCGTCGACGGCATCATCGCCACGGGAAAGCGCATCGACCGCCATCTGCCGATCGATCTCTCGAATCTGCGCATTCCCGTCGTCTATGCCTTCACCCAGCCGGATCCCGGCGCGGTCGGCCTGGTTTCGGACGACGCCGGCGGCGCGCGGCTGGCGGTCGAGCATTTTTTGCGGCTCGGGCGCCGCCGCATCGCCCATGTTACCGGACCGGCGGGCTTCGCGGTGGTGCACGCGCGGGCCGAGGCTTACCGGAAGGTGCTCGCGGCGCACGGCCTGCCGATCGGCGAGCCGCTGCTCGGCGCCTGGTCGGAAGCCTGGGGCCACGATGCGGTGGCAAAGCTGTTCGGCAACGGCCGGGGCAGGGAAGGCTGGCCCGATGCCGTCTTCTGCGGCAACGACCAGATCGCGCGCGGCGTCATCGACGCGCTGCGCGAGCGCGGCATCCGCGTGCCCGACGATGTCGGCGTGATCGGCTTCGACAATTGGGAGATCGTGGCCGAGGCGACGCGCCCGCCGCTGACCTCCGTCGACATGAATCTTTCGACGCTCGGCCGCGAGGCCGGGCTTGCTCTGCTTTCGCTCGTGGGCGGCCAGCCGGCCGCGCCGGGCATCAGGAAACTGCCGTGCCGGCTGGTGGTGCGTCAGTCATGCGGCCGTCCGCCGGGCGGCTGAGGCATCGAACGAAACGGCCGTCGCGCAACGGCCAAATTGGGAGGAGAACCATGAGGAGGAATACCGTGAAAACCATGTTTGCCAAGCTGGCCTTGGCCGCGGCCGTGATCGGCGGCGGCTTGCAGGCGGCGTCCGCCGAGACCGCCAACATCTGGGTGCGCGCCGACGGCTCGAATTTCATGCCGCGCATCGTCGACGCCTTCAACAAGGCGCATAAGGACCAGATCAAGCTCGACATCATCCCGAACGCCGAGATCATCCCGAAATATGGCGCCGCCGCCGCCGGCGGCACCGCGCCAGACGCGCTGTCGCTCGACCTGATCTACACGCCGTCCTTCGCTGCCGCCGGCCAGCTTGAGGACATCACCGACTGGGCGAAATCCTTGCCCTATTTTTCCAGCCTGTCGCCGGCGCATGTGAAGACCGGCACCTATAAGGGCCGCATCTATGGCCTGCCGTTCTCGGCCGATTCTTCGGTGCTGATCTGGAACAAGAAGCTGTTCAAGCAGGCCGGGCTCGACCCGGAAAAGGGGCCGAAGACCTGGGCCGAGATCGACGCCGACGCCGAGAAGGTCAATGCGCTCGGCGGCGACATCAAGGGCTTCTACTTCTCCGGCAATTGCGGCGGCTGCAACATCTTCACCTTCACGCCGCTGATCTGGGCCTCGGGCGGCGACATTCTCTCCGAGGACGGCTCCAAGGCGACGCTCGACAGCCCGCAGCTGCGCGGCGCGATCGACCTCTACCGCTCGATGGTGAAGAAGGGGCTGGTGCCCGAGGGCGCGCAGACCGACACCGGCGCCAACTTCTTCGCCGCCTTTGCCGGCGGCAAGATCGGCCTTTCGCCGTCCGGCGCCTTCGCCATCGGCGCGCTCAACACGCAATATCCTGATATCGACTACGGCATCACCTTCCTGCCGGGCAAGGATGGCGGCTGGTCGTCCTTCGCCGGCGGCGACAATTTCGTCGTCACCAAGGGTACCAAGAAGATTGCCGTGGTGAAGGAGTTTCTGGACTTCGCCTACTCGCTCGAGGGCCAGACCATCCTCGCCAAATATGGTAGCCTGCCGGTGCGCGGCGACATCGCCAAGGAGGCGCTCAAGGACCTCGATCCGCGCTACCAGGTGGCGGCCGAGGCGATGGCCAAGGGCCGCACGCCCTATTCGGTGGTGTTCAACGACCTGATCAACTCCGCCAACGGGCCGTGGACGCAGATGGTCAACGAGGTCTTCTTCGGCGACGATGTCGACGGCGCCATCGCCAATGCCCAGGAGACCATGCAGTCGATCATCGACCAGGCGCCGCAGAAGTAAAGCGCGGCCCTAAACCTCTCCCTCGAGGGAGGTCGGACCGCAGGTCCGGGTGGGGTCGCCCGCGAAGTACACCGACGCTATCTCCCCGTAGGCGCACTTCACAGCGGACCCCACCCCCGGCCTTCGGCCGGACCCTCCCCTCAAGGGGGAGGGGGACGCCGCGCTAAATGGCAGGATTATCGCGTTGAGAAAGCTCACTCATCATCATCGCCAAGTTGAGGCGCCGCGAGGTTCGCTCCCTCTTCTCCCCCTGTGGGGTGAGAAGCGGTCCGCGCAGCGGACGAAAAGCCAATTGCTTGGCTTTTCGAGCTTCGAACGCCCTGAGCCTGCGAAGGGCCGGGCGGTGGCCGATCCACCTCCGGCCGGGTCCCCGCTGCTTCGCAGCGTCCCGGCGTTCGCCGGCCTTTCATCGTGCCACTGGCACGATGAATTCACCTTCGGTGAACCGGCTGCTCACCCCACAAGGGGAGAAGGGGGAGCTCAGCCATGACCACCCTCACTGCAACCCACGCGCCCGCGCGCGCCAGACGCATCGGCGTCAGCCGCCGGCAATGGGTGGGCCTGCTCTATGTCCTGCCGGCCGTCGCCTTCGTCACCGTCTTCTTCGTCATCCCGCTCGGCATGACGGCGTGGATGTCGCTGCACAACTGGCCGCTGATGGGCGAGCACGCTTTCATCGGCCTCGATAATTATGTCGCCATCCTGCGCGACACCCGGTTCTGGAACGCGCTCAAATTCACCTTCTACTACACGCTGATCGTCACCATCGCGATCTTCGCCGTCGCCTTCCCGCTGGCGATCTTCATCGAACGGCCGCGCCCGCTCACCAATCTCTACCGCACAGCCTTCTTCATGCCGGCGGTGGTGGGCTTTGCTTCCGCAAGCCTGCTCTGGTCGTGGCTGTTGAACGTCGATTCCGGCCTGTTCAGTCCGGCCGCTTACGACCTCGGCCTGACCGAGAGGAAGGCCAATCTTCTCGCCACCTTCCAGCCGGCCTTCTGGTCGATCATCGCCATGGTGGTCTGGAAAGTAGCCGGCTTCACCATGATCATCCTGATGACCGGCCTGCAGTCGATCCCGCAGGACCTGCAGGAGGCCGCCGTCATCGATGGGGCAGGGCCGTTCGCCCGCTTCAGGGCCATCACCCTGCCGCTGATGCGCCGCACCTTGGCGCTGGCGCTGATCCTGTCGGTCGCGGGCTCGATCCTCGCCTTCGACCAGTTCTACATCATCCTGCGCGGCGGCCCGCGCAACCAGACGCTGACGGCGGTCTACTGGATCTTCAATCAGTCCTTCGTCTCGTTCAAGCTCGGCTACGGCGCGGCACTTTCCATGGTGCTGCTGGTCATCCTGGTGGCGCTCAGCCTCATCCAGCTCTGGCTGCTGCGCAAGCCCGAGGGGCTCGACTGATGGCCGAGGCGATGTCGCAGCACCGCAAGGCGGCCTTCAGCCTAGCCAGGCATTCCACCGGCATCATCGCCTCGGTGCTGTTTTTGGCGCCGATCGTGTGGACGGTGCTCTCCACCTTCAAGCCGGCGCAGGAAGCGCGCCAGCCGCCGCTGCCGCCCTGGCCGACCACCGGCTTCTCGGTCGAGAACTATCAGACGCTGAACACCTTCGGCGACGGGCTTTGGGCCTCGGCGCAGAACAGCATCTATGTCTCGGTGATGACGGTGTTGCTCTCCGTGCTGGTCAGCGTGCTCGCCGGCTACGGCTTCTCGCGTTTCCGCTTCCCGTTCCGGGACTTCTTCTTCATCCTCATCCTGTCGACGATCATGATCCCGTTCCAGTCGATCCTGACGCCGATCTTCCTGGTGCTGACGAAACTCGGTCTGCACAACACGCTGACCGGACTGGTCTGCGTCTATGTCACGCTGCAGCTGCCGTTCTCGATCTTCATGATGCGCAACGCCTTCGACGCCGTGCCGCGCGAGATCGAGGAGGCGGCGCGCATGGATGGCGCCAACAATGTCACCATGCTGGTCAAGGTGATGCTGCCGCTGGTCTGGCCGGGCGTCGTCACCATCGCGCTGTTCGCTTTCCTCGGCGCCTGGAACGAGTTCCTGGCCGCGCTCGTGCTGATGACCGACCAGTCGAAATTCACCCTGCCGGTGATGATGACGGCGCTCCAGTCCGGCCGCTTTGGCGCCATCGATTGGGGCGCGGTGCAGGCGGGCGTCACGGTGATGATGGTGCCCTGCCTGATCCTGTTCCTCGCGCTGCAGCGCTTCTACATCCGCGGCCTGATGGCCGGGGCCGTCAAATGATTTTCCCGCATTCGAATGGAGTGACGTTATGACCGCAGCACAATCCGCCACCGCAGCCCAGGCAGCCGCGACCGCGAAGCCGAAGCTTGCCTTCCGGCCGCTGCCCGTGCCGCAGGTCGATGTCCGCGGCTTCTGGGGCGACCGTGTCGACGCGGTCGCCGCCAAGACCGCCGGCATCCTCTACGACCGCTGCGTCGAGGCGCGCATGCTGGAGCAGATCGATCCCGACCGGCCGTCGCCGGGGGTCGTCATTCCGTTCCATTCGCCGTCGCCCGACGAGGCCGACGCGCAGGGCGCCGAGTTCACCGGCTCGACGGTGACGACCCAGATGTTCTGGGATTCCGACTGGGGCAAGACCATCGAGACCGCCGCCTATTCGCTCTACCGGCGCCGCAATCCGGAGCTGGAGAAGAAGATCGATGCCGTCATCGACATGTACGGCAAGCTGCAGCAGGAGGACGGCTATCTCTCCAGCTGGTACCAGCGCATCCAGCCGGGTCTCCGCTGGACCAACCTGCGCGACTGCCACGAACTCTACTGCGCCGGCCATCTGATCGAGGGCGCCGTCGCCTACTTTCAGGCGACGGGAAAGCGCAAGCTGCTCGACATCATGAGCCGTTACGCCGACCACATCGCCTCGATGTTCGGCCCGGAGCCCGGCAAGAAAAAGGGCTATTGCGGCCATGAGGAGATCGAGCTGGCGCTGGTGAAGCTCGCGCGGGCGACGGGCGAGAAGAAGTACATGGATCTGGCGAAGTACTTCATCGACCAGCGCGGCCAGCAGCCGCATTATTTCGACGAGGAGGCGCGCGCCCGCGGCGCCGACCCGAAGGCCTATCATTTCAAAACCTACGAATACAATCAGTCGCACAAGCCGGTGCGCGAGCAGGACAAGGTCGTCGGCCACGCTGTGCGGGCGATGTACCTCTTCTCCGGCATGGCCGACATTGCCACCGAATATGGCGACGACAGCTTGCGCGCTGCGCTCGACAGGCTGTGGGACGATCTGACCACCAAGAGCCTCTATGTCACCGGCGGCCTCGGGCCGTCGGCTCACAATGAAGGTTTCACCAGCGACTACGACCTGCCCAACGAAACCGCCTATGCCGAGACCTGCGCCTCGGTCGGCCTGGTGTTCTGGGCGAGCCGGATGCTGGGCATGGGGCCGAACCGCCGTTATGCCGACATGATGGAGCGGGCGCTCTACAACGGCTCGATCTCGGGCCTGTCGCTCGACGGCTCGCTGTTCTTCTACGAGAACCCGCTGGAGAGCCGCGGCGGCCACCACCGCTGGAAATGGCACCGCTGCCCCTGCTGCCCGCCCAATATCGGCCGCATGGTGGCTTCGATCGGCAGCTATTTCTACGGCCTCGCCGACGATGCGCTGGCCGTGCACCTCTATGGCGACTCCACCGCACGCTTCGAGATCGCCGGCCGGCCTGTCAGCCTGGTCCAGACCAGCAATTATCCTTGGGACGGCGCGGTCTCGATCGAGATCGAGGCACAGACACCGGTTGAATTCACGCTTTACCTGCGCATACCCGCATGGTGCCGCAACGCGGCGCTGAAGCTGAACGGCAACATGCTCGATCTCGATGCGGTCACGGTCGACGGCTATGCCGCGATCCGCCGCGAATGGCAAAAGGGCGACCGCGTCGAGCTCGACCTCGAAATGTCGATGGCGCGCCTCTTCGCCAATCCGGAAGTGCGGCAGGACATCGGCCGCGTCGCGCTGTCGCGCGGCCCGCTGCTCTACTGCGTCGAGGAGACCGACAATGGCGGCGGACTGCACCGCATTGCGCTGCCGCGCACGGCCAGGCTGGAGGCGCACAAAGAGCCGAACCTGCTCGGCGGTATCGTCACGCTTTCGGCGATCGGCAGCCGGGCCGAGGCGAAGAACTGGGGCGGCCATCTCTACCGCCCCGAGCCGCCGGAAACCGAAGAGCCGACGCTCAAGGCAATTCCTTACTTCGCCTGGGACAACCGCGACCCCGGCGAGATGCTGGTCTGGCTCAGGGAAGGGTAGGGCGATCGCTCGATCTACAGATGCACGAAGGCGGTCAGCGGCAGGTGGTCGGACGCCACGCGCGACAGCGGCGTGTCATGCGCTTCCACCGCCGACACCATGCCGTTGCGGTTGCCCATGATCCGGTCGAGCGCCAGCACCGGCAGGCCGGACGGAAAGGTGGGCACAGCGGGCAGCGAGGGGCCGAAGGTGGTGTGCAGCGTGTTGAGCGCGGAGCGGTTGCCCAGCCGCCATTCGTTGAGGTCGCCGAGCAGGAGCGTCGGCCTTTCGTCGGCGCTGCTCATGATATCGAGCACGACGCGGGCCTGTTCCGAGCGCGAGCGGCGCAACAGGCCGAGATGCGCGGCGATCACGCGCAGCGTCCGGTTCTCGTCGAGGTCGATCTCGGCGACCAGCGCCCCGCGCGGCTCCAGGCCGGGCAGCTTGATCTGGTGCACGTCGCGCACCGTGCCCCGCTTGAACAGAAGCACGTTGCCGCGCCAGCCATGTGCCTTGCCGTTTCCGGTGACCGGCACCGGCACCAGCCCCGTTTCGATTTCGAGGCGGTTGAGGTCGAGCAGTCCGGCGCGGTCGCCGAAGCGGTTGTCGGCCTCCTGCAGCGCGATCACATCGGGGCTGATCTCGCGGATGACGCGCGCGGTCCGCTCGGGGTCGAACTTGCGGTCGGTGCCGATGCATTTGTGGACGTTGTAGGAGGCGACCACCATCTCGGCGCCGCCGACCCGTTTGGGCGCCGTGGCTTTCGCTTTCCGCATCTTTCTGCCGCGGATCGACAGGAGCACGGTTTCGGGGAGGGTGCGTCCGTTTCTCTCCATGGTTCCTGCTGCTCGTCTTTCTTGCCTACAGATAGGGCGATCCCAGCCACAGCAATCGGTCGAGGACACGAATGACGAAGGCTCTGGCCCTCAGCATCTCGAGTGTCACCGGTTTCGCCGACGCGATCGCCGCGTCGATACGCGCCTCGATCGCCCGGGCGAAGTTGGCATCCAGGACCTCCATGTCGATCTCGAAATTCAGCCTGAGCGACCGGGCGTCGAGATTGGACGAGCCGACATAAGCCCACGCGCCGTCGATTGCCATAAGTTTCGAATGATCGAAGGGGCCTTCGTGGCGCCACACCCGGCAATAATGCTTCAGCACCTGGTCGAACTGTGCCGTCATGGCGCGGTCGACGAGGAAAAGGTTGTTCACCGCGGGCACCACGATGTCGATCTGGACACCGCGCGCGCCGGCCGTGGTCAGCGCGCTGATCAGCTCGCGGTCCGGCAGGAAATAGGGCGACATGATGCGGATCGATTTGCGGGCGACCGAAAACGCTCCCATCAGCAGCTTGTGGTTGGTTTCGTTCGCGGCATCCGGTCCTGTCGCCACGGCTCTGACCAGCATCGGCTGGCCGGGCGGCGGGGTGGTTCGCTCGACCTGCCAGGCGTCGCCCTTCAGCGCCTCGTTGCTGGCGAAGCGCCAGTCCTCGGCGGCGACTGAGAACAGGTCGACCACCACCGGCCCGGTGACCTCGAAATGCGTGTCCCTGGAGCTGTCGGAACCGGCGAATTCGGCCGAGAACCCCTTGCGGATGTTCATGCCTCCGGTAAACGCCACCGTCGCGTCGATGACCAGGACCTTCCTGTGGGTTCTGAGATTCGCATAAGGAAGTCTCAAGCCCATGACGATGTTGCCGTTGAAGAGATCGACGGCGACGTTGGCCTCCCTGAGCTGCTTCAGGATGCTGGGTACCGAATAACGCACGCCAACGGCGTCGATCAGCACGCGCACGGCGACGCCGCGTTTGACCGCGGCGGAGAGCGACTGCACGAACATCTGTCCGACGGCGTCGTTGTCGAAGATGTAAGTTTCGAGAAGCACGCTCTTTTGCGCGCCGTCGATCGCCCGGCACATCGCCGTATAGGCCTCGTCGCCGGTCTCGAGCACGGCGATGGTGTTTCCCGAAGTCAGCGGACGCCGCGCCACCCTGTCGCCCAGTGTCTTCAATCCGACGAAGCGCTGGCCGAATTGGGCCTCGATCAAGGCTTCGACGGCGACGTCGCGATTGTGCCCGGCCTCATCCGCCGAACCGGCGCTGGGTCGCATGGCGCTGATTGTCGCGCGGCGGATCCGGTTGATGCCGGCGATGGCGTAGATGATCGCGCCGAGGAAGGGCGACAGAAGCATCACGCCGACCCACCCCGTGGCGGCGCGCACGTCTTCCTTCGTCATGATGGCATGGACGATGCCGACCGCCGCCATCGCCAACGACAGGAGAAGGATGAGCGTCTGCCAGTGACTCGCTACCGCCTCGAACATCGCCCCGACTATTGTGCGAGCCGGCGCGGAAGGCAATGCGCCAGGTCAAGGCGATCCGGACTCGCATGCAGCTCTTCCACCGATTGCAGGAGCGGATCCCGCCAGGTGCGACCGGTCGTTCGGACGCTCGGCGCCTCTGTGCGAAAATGGGTCCAGCAGGCAGGGCGAAATCGCAGTTATGTCCGCACCCGCCTCGATGCCGAAGTGTCGGAGCTCACGCGGGAACATTCGGCGATCCGATGCGTTTGGTTTTTCGTTGCCGAGCGGGAATGGGAGATGCGCATCGAAAGCCTTCAAGGAACCGAGGGGTTTATCCGTACCCCGCAGGACGCCGTCGCCCTGCAAATTCCGCCCGACTTCATCGAGACGCTGCCCATTGCGATCTACGCTTGCGACGCGCAGGGCCGATTGCTTTGGTTCAACAAACGCGCTGCCGACCTGTGGGGGCGAACGCCCTTGCTTGGCTCGGACACCGAACTTTTTTGCGGATCTCACAGACTCTATCTCGATGGACGCGAGATCGCGCGCGCCGAAACCCCGATGGCCGCGGTGCTGCGAACCGGCATTCCCGTCAGGGGGGTTGAAGGCAAGCTCGAGCGGCCGGACGGCACGGCGATATGGGTGATGGTCCACATCGAGCCGATCGAAGACGAGGACGGTCGGGTCGTCGGAGCCATCAACTGTTTCCACGACGTCACGGACCGGCGTCTGAGCGATGAGATCATTGGGCAACAGGAACAGCGGCTCGCTGCGACTTACCAGCATGCGGCGATTGGCATCGCTGAAGTCAATGCGAAGGGCGAACTCGGGCGCGTCAACGGCTACCTGGCCGACCTGCTCGGCTATTCGGCCGATGAACTTGTGGGTAGGTCGGTGTTCGATGCCACTCTGGCGGAGAATGTCGATGCGGACCTGCGTCAGTTCGAGCGTCAGGTGCGAGGCGAGATCGACAGCTACCGGCACGAGAAGCGCTTCATCCGCAAGGACGGGGCAAGAGTCTGGGTCGCGGTCACGTCCTCGAGCGTAAGGGACTCCGAAGGCCGCTTCTTGTATGCGGTGCGCGTGCAGCAGGATATCACCGCGCGCAAGAAGGCCGAGGCCGCGCTCGTCCGGCATCTGGAGCAGCAGGCGGCGCTTTACGAATTCACGGACAGCCTTCAGCGCGCGGCGAATCTCGGCGAGGTTCGCGAGATAGCCCTTAGCACCATCATTCGCGCATTGGGTGCGGACCGGGCGTCCATACTCTTTTTCGACAACACCGGCTTCCTCAGATTTGCTGCCTCGCGGGGCCTGTCGCAAGCTTACAGAAAGGCCGTCGAAGGCCATTCCCCCTGGTCGCGAGACACACGCGATCCCGAACCAATCGCTATTGCAGACGTCGAGCAAAGCGGGTTGCCGGACGACCTCAAGGCGGCTGTGCGGGACGAAGGCATTGCAGCGCTGGCTTTCATTCCGATCTCGGTGCGCGGTCAGTTGGTCGGCAAGTTCATGACCTATTACGATCATCCGCACGATTTCGTGGAGTCCGAGCTTCGTTTTGCGCTGACGGTGGCCGGACAACTCGGCTTCGCGGTCGACCGCGTGCGGCTCGAGACCGCCCGCCAGACGACGGAGCGCGCCGCAAATCAGCTGGTGGCCATTGTCGAATCCTCTCACGACGCGATCATCAGCAAGGATCTCAACGGCATTATCGCCTCATGGAATGCCAGCGCGGAGCGCCTGTTCGGCTTCACGGCCGACGAGGCGATCGGCAGGCACATCACGATGATCATCCCCGATGACCGGCTGGGCGAGGAGCCGGAAATCATCAGGCGCATCAGCAGCGGCGAAAGCGTCGATCACTTCGAAACGGTGCGTCGCCGCAAGGACGGCAGTCTCGTCGATATTTCCCTGACGATTTCGCCCATCCGCAACAGCCAGGGCCGCATCATCGGCGCCTCGAAGATTGCGCGCGACATTACCGACCAAAAGATGGCTGAAGCCAAGCTGCGGGCGAGCGAGCGTCAGCTGCGCGACCTGCTGGCGGCAATTCCGGCCGCGATCTACACGACGGATGCCGACGGCACGATAACCTTTTTCAACGAGGCGGCCGTCGAGCTTTCCGGGCGCGTTCCGCAGATCGGCAAAGATAAGTGGTGCGTGACGTGGAAACTGTTCTGGCCGGACGGAACCCCGCTTCCTCACGACCAGTGCCCGATGGCGGTCGCCCTGAAGGAGGGGCGTCCGATACGCAACGCTGAAGCCGTCGCCGAGCGCCCGGACGGCGTGCGCATTCCCTTCATCCCGTATCCGACGCCGCTGCGCGATGAAGATGGCAAGATCGTCGGCGGCATCAACATGCTGGTCGATATCAGCGAACGCAAACAGGCCGAAACACAGCAGCGGCTGCTCTTCAATGAGCTGAATCATCGTGTGAAGAACAACATGCAGATGCTGCAGTCACTGCTGAGCTTGGCGGGTCAACGGGCAGCGAACCCGCAAGCGCGAGAAATTTTGCGTGAAGCCGGCAACCGCGTCGCGGCCATGGCCGCTGCTCAGCAGGTCCTGTACGAGACGGTCGATTCGACGCAGTTCAACGCGAAGGGTTTCTTGCTTGCGGTTTGCGGGACAATAAAGCAGACCTTCCCGAAGGAAGTCGCGGTTGAGTTCGAGGCTGATGATGCAAAGCTTTCGAATGACGTTGCAATGCCGCTGGCGCTGATCCTGAACGAGGTTCTGACCAACGCCATAAAAGATGGAACTCCCGACGGAGTCGGCACAATCCGGGTCGGGCTTCGGCGCGATGCGGACGGCTTCCAGGTATTCGTCGAAGACAGCGGTCCCGGCTTTGACCTGGCTTCGGTCCGCGACCGTTCGTCCGGATTGAAGCTGGTTCAGGGCTTGGCGCGGCAGCTGCACGGCAAGCTTGTCGTTACCAAGGAACCGAAGACGCGCTGCAGCATTCGGTTCTCATGAAGCTCTCGCCGGCTCTTCTTCAGTTCCTGGATGGCTCTCGATGACCGAGCTTGCTGCCCCACACGGACGCCGTCGGCCAATCCCAACGAAAGCCGCGTCGGCCGAACCTGTGGCCGCCGCATTGCCCACGCGGATCTTGGTCGTCGAGGATGATTTTCTCATCTCCCTCGAGATGGAGAGCACTCTGACCGCGGCCGGTTTCGAGGTCGTAGTCGTCGGCTCAGGCGAGGAAGCGCTCGATAGCGCAGCTGCGGACCGGCCTGATCTGGTTGTGATGGATATCCGGCTGTCCGGCGCCATGGATGGAATTCAAACTGCCCTGGAGTTGTTTCGAATTTACGGTTTGCGGTCGGTTTTTGCGACGGCGCATTCCGATTCCGACGTCCGCGCCCGGGCAGCGCCAGCGGAGCCGCTGGGCTGGCTGGTAAAGCCCTACACGCCGGCATCCCTGCTCTCAGCCATCCGCTCCGCGCTTAGGTCCGGCAGCTCGTCGGCAGGTTGAAACGCCGAATCCGCCGCCCCTCTGGCGAGCAGCCGCAGCCAGGGCGCGAGGTGGAAGGCAGCCATCAGGAAATACATCGGCGCCATGCCGCTGAGCACGGAGGCTCCGGGCCCGGACATGCACATCGCGTCCGGTCCGCTATCGGCGGCAGTGAGCAACGTCATGACGGCAAAGGTCGGTGCCGCCGCGAGACATAACCAGTCGGCCAGGCCGAATCCGCTCAGGCCTGCCGGGCGAGGGGCGGGATTGTCGATGCTCATGATCTCTACCTTCCAACTGCTTTCAGGAAAGTTCGGCTCTGGCGGCGCGGGCGACGCCGCCAGAGTCGCTTCGGCGCTCAGGCGTTCTTGTTGCGAAACGCCGCTTCGCCGGCATCCGACACCTCGACCCATCGCTGGTCGGGCGCGGCGCCTTCCTCATAGTTGTCGTGCCAGTTCCACCACTTGTAGGTCTGTGTCTGCGGATAGCCCTCGGGCGAATCCTCCCACACCTCCTGGCGGCCGAGCGGGGTGACGTCGAGATAGCTCCACACCGTGCCGAACGCCTCGTCGCCGCGGTTGTTGACGAAATAGGTGCGGAAGATGCGGTTGCCGTCATGGATGAACACGTTGTGGCCGTGCCATTCGTCGACGCCGAAATCCTTGTCCCAGCTGTCGGTGATGGTGTACCAGGACATCTTCCAGTCCATTCGCTGCTTCAGCCGCTGAATGTCGGCCTGCGGCGCGCGGGACGCATAGGCAAGCGTGGTGTCGCGGGCGTTGAGATGGGCGAGGTTGCCGACCATGTCGGCGCCGAGCGAGCAGCCGCGGCAGGCGTGCTCCGGCCAGCCATAGACGCCGGGCTCGAAGAAGGCGCGGTAGATGACCAACTGCCGGCGGCCTTCGAAGAGGTCGAGCAGGCTTGCCTTGCCGTTCGGGCCTTCGAAGACATAGTCCTTCTCGACAGGCATCCACGGCATGCGGCGGCGTTCCGCAGCCAGCGCGTCGCGGGCGCGAGTGAGCGCCTTTTCCTTCACCAGCATTTCTTCATACGCGCCTTCCCAGGCTTCCGGCGAAACGACCGGTGGTGTCTTCATGTGTTGGGTCATTGCTCTTGTCCCGTTCTTGCGTTTGGTTGGGGTGACAAGGGAAACTTAGAGCCGGACGGCGCGATGGTGAGAGTTACAAGTGTGACGCGATTTGATCCGGCAGACCCGGAAGGGTGCATTGGGGCGGGCGTTGCATGGACTCGCTGATCAATGCCGCCGGCCGCGCGCTCGCGACCGGTGATCCGCTGGGCGCCCTGAAACGCGTCGCGCTGCGCGACGACGCCCCGGCGCTGGCGCTGCGCGGCATCGCGATGGCGCAGCTCGGCGACTTCGCCAAGGCCAAGGCGTTGCTGAAGAGCGCCGCCCGCGCCTTCAGCCCGAAAGAGGCGGTTGCGCGCGCCCGCTGCGTCGTCGCCGAGGCCGAGATCGCGCTGGTCTCGCGCGATCTCGGCTGGCCGGACAAAGCGTTGCGAGCCGCCCGCACGACACTTGCCGCGCATGGAGATCGGGTCAACGCCGCCTACGCCGGCAGCCTCGAAGCGCGCCGCCTCATCCTGATCGGTCGGCTCGACGAAGCCGAGCGGCTGCTTGCCGGCTTCGATCCGGGGCCGTTGCCGCCGGTCGCGCGCGTCGCGCATGAGCTCGCGGCCGCGGGCATCGCGGTCAGACGCCTGCGGACGAAGGCCGCGCGCGCCGCGCTCGGCCGGGCCGCGCTCGCAGCCTACGAAGCCAATATCCCGGCGCTGAAGGCGGAGGTCGAAAGCGCATCGCTGGTGCTGAACACGCCCGTCGCGCGGCTCGTGTCGAAGGGCTTGGAGACGCCGCTGCAGCTCGACGAGGTCGAGGCGCTGCTCACCTCAGGCGCCCTCGTCGTCGATGCCTGCCGCAATGTCGTGCGCATAGCCGACACGGTGGTCTCGCTGGCGACGCGGCCGGTGCTGTTTGCGCTGGCGCGAACGCTGGCCGAGGCCTGGCCCGCGGATGCGTCGCGGGAGGTGCTGCTGAAGCGCGCCTTCCGTGCCAGGCACGCCGATGAATCGCATCGTGCGCGGCTCAGGGTCGAGATGGGCCGGCTGCGCGCCGAAATGAACGCGCTGGCGGAAATCAACGCGACGGCCGCCGGTTTTGCGCTAACGCTGCTGACCGCAGCCGAAGTCGTGGTGCTGGCGCCGCCTGTCGAGGAGGAGCATGGCGCAGTGCTCGCCTTCCTCGCCGACGGCGAGTCCTGGTCGAGCTCGGCGCTGGCGATCGCGCTCGGTGCCAGCCCGCGCACCGTGCAGCGGGCGCTGGAAGCGCTTTCGGCCGACAACAAGGTGCAGACGGTCGGCCGCGGCAGGGCGCGCCGCTGGATGACGCCGCCGGTGACCGGATTCCCGACTGTCTTGTTACTCCCGGGTCCGCTGCCGAGCGACTAGTCTGCGGCCATTGTTCAAACGGAGATCGAAAATGAAACGAGCCGCTGCCGAGATCCTGCGCGAATACGGCCCCTTTCCGGACGCCGAGCGCATCAACGGCGTCACCTATGACGGCAAGAAGGTCTGGTTCGCCACCGGCGACAAGCTGAAGGCGCTTGACCCGGAGAGCGGCGCGATCGTGCGGTCGATCGACGTTGCCTCCGATGCCGGGACCGCCTTCGACGGCGAGCATCTCTACCAGATCGGCGAGGACCGCATCCACAAGGTCGACCCGAAGACAGGCAAGGTCGTCGCCACCATTCCCGCCCCCGGCAACGGCGGTGACTCCGGGCTGACCTGGGCCGAGGGGTCGCTCTGGGTCGGCGAATACAGGGCCCACAAGATCCATCAGATCGATCCTGAAACGGGCAAGGTGATCCGCACCATCGAGTCGAAGCGTGTCGTCACCGGCGTCACCTGGGTCGACGGCGAGCTCTGGCATGCCACCTGGGAAGGGGAGGAGGGTGATCTCCTGTGCATCGACCCCCAGACGGGCGATGTGCTGCAGGAGCTGGCGATGCCCTCCGGCGTGTCGGGATTGGAATCCGATGGCCGCGGCTGCTTCTTCTGCGGAGGCGGCAGCAGCGGCAAGATCAAGGCCGTGCGCCGTCCTGGGTACAACCATGACAAGGACACGACAGTCGGCAAATAGCCGGCTCCAGCCAGGCTTGGCACGGCGGTGGTCTTCGGTCTACGACCAGTCCATTGACAAAGGTCGCGCCCCATCGCTCCATTAGGCGTTCCTAAAAAGGGAGGCAGCGATGGCGTATACGTATCGGTGCAAGGACTATCCGGGAATGGAAGCCTGTCCCGGGAGCTTCACGGCAGAAAACGCGGAAGAGGTGATGAAGCACGTTGAGCTTCATGCCCGGTCCGCGCATGGTGAAGACCCGAGCCAATGGTCCCAAGAGGACCGGAAGCAGCTACAGGCGATGATAATCGGAAGCTAGGCGCGCTTCTGCATCAAGCCGCCTCGCGCGCTGGCCGGGCAACGCCCTGGTTTGAGATCTGGCCGGCAGTCGGCCTGTCGACATGCGCCCAGGCCGGTCGCTCGAACAGGAAGGTTCCGAAGCCGGTGCGCTTGACGATGAAGTAGAGAATGACCGGGCTGACGGCCGAGACGAGCAGTACCGCGAGGCTAAGCATGCCGGTATCGGTCAGAAGGCCGCTTGCCAGCATGATCCCGCGGAAGATCGACATCGGGATGGTGAAGGCGACATAGACGACCAGCGAATGCTCGCCGAGCCAGCGCAGCCATTCCATCGCGGCGAATTTCGACAGGAACCCGCCGGCGACGCAGAGCGCCACCGCGCCTGCGACGGCCAGCGCAAGATGCAGCGGCGGCCATGCCGCCAGGCCCATCTGCATGCCGACCGGCTCGACAGCGTAGCCCGGCGAATAGACGAGCAGGCCGTTGACGGTGGCCCACACGATCAGGCCGGCAACGGCGATCGCTGGACGAGCTTGCGTCCACGCGACCAGCCGGAACACCAGCGGCGCCATGACGAAGCCGAGATAGAAGAACACGAAATAGGCGGCGAATTGCGTGAGCGCATAGCTGTCCGAATGCGGTGCCCACATCTGCAGCGCGGCGGCAGCCGAGATGACGATCCAGTGCGGCACGCCTAGCTCGCGCAGGATGCGCGCCACGAAGCCGAACACGGCCAGCATGTAGATGAACCACAGCACGCCATAGGGCTGGACGACAGCCACGGCGAGGTCGTGCAGCATGCCGGCGGGATCGCGGCTGAAGATGCCGATCTTCAGCCCGATCGAGATGACCGCCCACAGGACATAGAAATAGAGGTAGTGGACGACGCGCCGGTCGATATAGCGCCGCCAAGGCCGGTCGATCACCTGCGACAGGAACAGCCCCGAGATCAGGAAGAATTCCGGCATCCGGAACGGGGTCGCGAAGCCGATGACATAATGCAGGAAGCCGACGCCGCCGGTATATTCGCCGGTGTTGTAGGCGGAATACATCATCACCACCAGGATGATCGAAAGACCTTTTGCCGTGTCCACCCACGGCATGCGCGTCGAATTGTTCATGAAAAACCCCGCAAAGGCACCCAGCGCCATAGTACCCGACAGGCTCACCTCTAGCAGCATGAAGCTTCGGATATCGTAAACGCGGCGCTGTCGGGCTGGAGCTCGGAGCCGGGTCAGCGGCTGGTCTCTCGCATCGCCACCGCCACGATTACACCCGAGAGGAAGGTCAGCGCCGCGATCGCCGCGATCGCCGCAGCGAAGCCGAAGAAGTCGGCGATGAGGCCCGCCGACAGCGCTCCGATTGCGTAGCCGAGATCGCGCCAGAAGCGATAGACGCTGAGCGAGCGCGCCCGCCAGGACGGATGCGATGCGTCCGATACCGCCGCGATCAGGCTTGGATAGACCATCGCCGTGCCCAGGCCGAGCAAGAGGCTCGCCAGCAGCCACCAGCCGAAGTCGCGCGTCATGGCGGTGAGCAGAAGGCCGGCAGCCTGCACCCACATGCCGGCGACGATCAGGCCCTTGCGGCCCCAACGGTCGCTCAATGGCCCGGTTGCGACCTGTAAGACGCCCCAGACGGCGGGATAGACCGCCTTGAGGATGCCGATGCGCTCGACGCCGAGCCCGTTGGCGACGAAGAAGAGCGGAAAAAGCCCCCAGCTCATGCCGTCGTTCAGATTGTTGACCAGGCCCGCCTGCGAGGCCGCGAACAAATTGCGGTCCCGGAAAGAGGTCAGCATGAAGATCTCGCGAAAGCCGAGCGGGGAGACGGCTTTCGGATGGTTGGCCAGTTCCAGCCGCACATGTTCGCGCGTGTCGCGCACCAGAAGTACCGACAGCGCGGCACCCAGGATCGCATAGCCGATGCCGAGATAGATCGGCACCGGGCGCAGCCCGTACCGGCCGGCCAGATAGCCGGTCAGAAAAGCGGTGACGCCGACGGCGAGGTAGCCGGCGAACTCGTTGAGGCCGACGGCGAGCCCGCGCGATTTCGGCCCGACCAGATCGACCTTCATGATGACGGTCATCGACCAGGCAAGTCCCTGGTTGATGCCGAGCAGCGCGTTGGCGGCAATGATCCACCCCCAACTCGGCGCCCAGATGATCATGAAGGGCACCGGGAGGCCGAACAGCCAGCCGAGGATCAGCACGCGCTTGCGACCCCATGTGTCGGCAAGCTGGCCGGAGACGAGATTGGCACAGGCCTTGACCACGCCGAAGCTGACGATGAAGGAGGTGACGAGCGTCGTGGAAGCAACATGGAATTCCTCCGCGCCGATCAGCGGCACGACGGTTCGCTCGATGCCGACCATGCCGCCGACAAAGGCGTTGATCAGCACCAGCAGCGCGAACTGTTTCCAGTTGACCTTGAGGCCGAGCGCGACAGCAGGCGCCGCTGCGCTCACGATCGCGATCCGGCGTTGGCGGCGCGGTTCCGGGCCGCGTCCCGCGGCGGGGGAGGGATGTCGGCGGTCATGGCGGCGATGAACTGGTCCTCGTCCTCGATGCGGAAGGCCTTGTTGAAGCGCCGCTCGAAGCCGATGGTCGATGTCGGCTTGCCGCTGAGCGAGCGGCCGCACACCGAGCCGGAATAGGCGCCCGGCAGCACCTCGATGTGATCGGGCAATTCCTTCAGCCGGCGCACGCTGGCATAGAGCGCGCGGGCTCCGTCCTCGGCGCTCGAAGCAAGCTCGGTGCGACCGAGATCGCCAACCATCAGCGTGTGACCGGTGAGCACGAACCAGGGCTCGGTCGACCGCGTTCGGTCGGTGACTAAAAGGCTCAGATGCTCCGGCGTGTGGCCGGGCGTGTGCATGACGGTCGCCGTCACATTGCCGAGCTCCAGCACCTCGCCATCCTTCACGGGACGGAACGGGAAGCCCGCCTCGGCGCCTTCGAACAGCACGTATTCGGCGCCCGTCGCTGCTGCGAGCGCACGGCCTGCCGAGATATGGTCGGCGTGGATATGCGTGTCGACGACAAAAAGGATGCGCATGCCTGTCGCGCGCGCCGCCTCGACATAAGGCGCGATCTCGCCGACCGGATCGACTACGGCAGCAGACGCCTTGCCGCCGCAGCCGAACAAATAGGAGGCGGCGACCGGGTCGGTATGCAGGAACTGTCTGAGGATCATCGCTTTTCTCCCAAGGCAACTGCGGGTCGCTTGGCTTGACGGCAGGTCGAAACCATCATTCAATAATTACATTGAATGACGATGGGTCGCAGAAAGGTCGATGTCAATCCGCAATCCGAAGCTGGCGCTGTACGAACAGTTCGCGATCGTCGCCAAGGCGCTCGGCAATCCGCTGCGCCTGGAACTGATCGAGCATCTGGCGCAAGGCTCGCGCAGCGTCGAAGCGCTTGCTGCGAAGCTCGGCCAGCCGATCGCCAACATCTCCCAGCATCTGCAGGCGCTGCGCCGCGCCGGCATCGTCTCGGCCGAACGCGACGGCAAATACGTGCGCTATTCCCTGAGCGATGCGAGCGTGCTGTCGGCCTTTGCCGCGGTGCGCGGCATTGCCGAGCGGCAGCTTGCTGAGGTCGATCGCATTGTGCGCGACTGTTTCGAGGCACGTGACGACATACAGCCGGTCACGCGCGGCGAGCTTCAGGCGCTGATGCGCGACGGGCTGGTGACGCTGATCGACGTGCGCCCGCCGGACGAGTTCGCGCTTGGCCACGTGCCCGGCGCGGTCAATGTTCCCCTCGGAGAAGTCAAGGCCTGGTCCCAGGGTGCCGACCCCGGCCGGGAAATCGTCGCCTACTGCCGCGGCCCCTGGTGCGTGATGTCCTTCGAGGCGGTGGCCGCGCTGCGCTCGCTTGGCCATTCCGTGCGCCGCCTCGAGGACGGCATGCCGGAATGGAAAGCCGCTGGCCTTCCGGTGGAAATGGCGGCCTGACGGTGTCGCTAACAAATGCATGTCGCCCAAAAATGGGCAGCGGTTCTGGGGCAAGAGGCGCGAGCAAGTTTTGGGCTCGCAGCCGACGCAAATTGGGCGTATCGTGACATATCGTCGGTTGCTAATAAATGAGCCGGCGACTGAGAGCGCAAGACTCCCGCACCGGACTGGGCGCTAGCATCCACAACCACTCGTCGCGCCCACAAGACCACCTGCCTCTGTCGAAACCTCTTTTGCTCGGTTCCGGCCAGAATTGCCCTTCGCAATTCGGAATGGGAGCGTTCCGATGCAGCAGATCACGCAAACCCGCCGACGATTCCTAGCCGGTGCTGCCCTGGCAGGCGCTGCCGGTATCGTCGTCCTTCCGAGGTCACTCCATGCGGAACCGCCGCTGGAGCGAGAGCTGAAGATGTGAGCAAGAGGCAAGCCCAGAGCCCGCCATGCAGGTACGGCCGACTGTGCACAACACAGCATCCACGGGTCAGCGTTCTCAGTGTCGCACTGGCCACCATCTGGAAAGGAGGTTCCCATGCATACCGTATATCCCGGACGGTTCAGCCGACGGAGGTTCCTGCGTGGGATTACGCTGGCGGGGGCAGCGGGGCTTCTGGGCTGGCACCCCAGGCGCGCCGCTGCGGAGCCACCGCTTGAGACGACGCGGATCCGGCTCGTCCGAATTCCCAGCATCTGTCAGGCCCCCCAGTATGTAGCCGAAGAACTGTTGCGCAGCGAAGGGTTCACCGAGGTGCAATACCTCCAAAGAGAGGGGACGGCAGACATCGCGCCGGCCCTCGCCTCCGGTGAAGCCGACCTCAGTGCGCATTTCGCCGCCCCGCTCCTTCTCCGCCTGGAGGCGGGGGATCCCATCGTCATCCTGGCAGGCCTCCACGTCGGCTGCTTTGAACTGTTCGGGACCGATCGCATCCAGTCGATCCGGGATCTCAAGGGGAAGACCGTGGCCGTGCCAGCGCTAGATTCCAGCCGATACGTCTTTCTCGCCACTATGACGGCGTATGTGGGCCTGGACCTCCATAAGGACATACACTTCGTCACGCATCCGGGACCCGAGTCCATCCGGCTCCTAAGTGAGGGGAAGATCGATGCTTATCTAGGCTTTCCCCCCGAACCGCAGGAGATGCGGGAGCAGCAGATCGGCCATGTGGTGATCAGCAGCACCGTGGACCGGCCCTGGTCGCAATACTTCTGCTGCATGCTGGCTGGGGAGCGGGAGTTCGTTCGTACGCATCCGGTGGCCACCAAACGCGCCCTTCGCGCCATCTTGAAAGCGGCGGATTTCTGCTCCAGCGAGCCAGAGCAGTCCGCCCAGTTCCTGGTGCAGGAGGGCTATACTAAGCGCTATGACCATGCCCTCCAGGTCATGAAGGCGATCCCCTACGGTTGGCGTGAGTATAGCGCTGAGGACACCCTGCGCTTCTACGCCCTGCGTCTCCACGAGGTCGGGATGCTGAAGAGCACCCCCCAGAAGCTGTTGGCCCAAGGCACCGACTGGCGTTTCTTCAACGAACTGAAGCACGAGCTGAAGACCTGACCGGGCGGCCAGCCGCGTGCCCATTTACCACGCGAGGGAGAACCCCATGCAAATCATCCAGAACCGTCGCCACTTCATGGCCGGAGCTGCGGCAGCAGGCGCTTCAGCTCTCATCGGCACAACGACTGACGCTTGGGCCGAGGCACCCCCTGAAACGACCTCCGTTCGCTTGCCGCGGTGGATCGATGGTGCCTACTGCTGGGCAGGCATGTACCTGGCCGGAGAGTTCCTCAAAGCGGAGGGCTTCACCGACGTCCGCTACGTGCAGGGCGACGAAAAAGTCGATCAGGCGGTGTGGATTGCACGCGGCGACACGGATTTCAGCATGAACTACGCGCCGGTCCATGTCGCGTCGATCGACGCGGGCGTGCCAATCAGGGTGCTTGGCGGTCTGCATTCCGGGTGCCTCGAGCTGATCGCCAACGACAGCATCCAAGGCATCCCGGATCTCAAGGGCAAACGGGTGGGCATGCATGACATCCATGCGCCGTCGCGCGTGCTGGTCGCCCTGATGGCCGCCTATATTGGCCTGGATCCCGTCAACGACATCGAATGGGTCGAGGAAAGCAAGCCGGTGGAAGCCTTCGCCAACGGAAAGTTCGATGCATATCTCTTCACGCCGCCGGAGACGCAGCAACTGCGCGCCAAGAAAATCGGCCACACGATCCTCAACACGACCCTCGATCGCCCTTGGTCGCAGCACTTCTGCTGCATGACCTCGGCCGCTGAGGACTATGTGAACAGATACCCGGTGGCGACCAAGCGCGTGCTCAGGGCCATCCTCAAGGGCGCCGACCTATGCATTTCGGATCCGGCATGGAGTGCAGCGCAAATGGTCGATCGAGGTTTCGTCCCCAGCTACGAAATCGCGCTGCAAACGCTGAGCGACACGCGGTACGACGTATGGCGGGACTACGATGCCGAAGCCTCGATGCGCTTCTACGCGCTGCGCATGCAGGAGACGGGCATGATCAAGTCGAGCCCACAGCAGATCATCGCCGAGGGAACAGACTGGCGATTTCTGGAGCAACTGAAGCGTGAGCTCAAGACGTGAGCGGGTTGGCAGCCCGTATCTTGCTGCTGGCGCTGATGGCCGGGCCAGCGCAGGCGCATGATGCGCAGCACGATGAGCGATTGCCGGCAATCGGACCGGCTCCAGACTTTACGCTGACATCGCAGGACCGGGCGAGCGTCTCGCTGCACGACTTTCGCGGCAAGGTGATCGCCATTGCATTCATCTATACGCACTGTACCGACGTCTGTCCCATGCTGACCGCCCAGATGGCCAGCGTGCAGGAAAAGTTGGGTAGTGCGTTCGGACCCAAGATCGCCTTCATTTCGATCACGGTCGACCCGGAGCGCGATACGTCCGATGTTTTGAAGCAATATGCGCAGAATTTTGGCGCCGATCTGAAGGGCTGGTCGTTTCTTACCGGCGATCCGGCGACTGTCCATGAGGTTGGACGGAAATATGGGGTCTTCGCGAAGCAGGCGGCGAACGGTGATGTCGACCATACCTTGTTGACCTCGCTCGTAGACCCGAATGGCATCTTGCGAGTACAATATCTTGGCGTCCGGTTCGACTTGGAGGAGTTCCGGGGTGACCTTCTCGGCCTCTTGGACGAAACCAAATAGCATAACGAACTGGCTCGTTGGCTGGGTTGCCCGGCTGCCGGCGCGCGTCCAGACCAAGCTCTTGATCGCGTTCCTGTCGATCGTCGGCCTGCTGATCGTGCTCGGGTCCGTCGGGTTGCAGGTGCTGAGTGGGGTCAACGACCAGACCAACGAGCTGATCAAGCTGCAGCGCAGGATCGCGGCCTACCGCCAAGTACAGCACGATACGACCACCCAGCTCTACGGTATCTCCACCGCCCTGTTGCTACAGGATAACCGGATGCTGGATACGGCGCTGCGCCAGCTCAATCAGTTCGGCTACGACCTCGAGCGCATGGAGTTCGTCGCCAAAGCCGAGGTGGAAGTGCTTGGCCAGGTCAGGCAAGAGTACGAAAAACTGACGGCCGGGGTGACGCACGTGGCAGAGCTTGTCCGCGCGGGCCGTACCGAGGAGGCGCGCAAGGTTCAGCTTGATGAAATCATACCGTCGGCTGATCGCCTCGAGCGGCTGACAAACCAGCTGGTCAACATGGCCGAAGCCGACATGGTGGCGGCCATCGAAACGACCGAGGGTGCGTACGGCACGTCCAGACTGATCGTGGTTTCGTTTGCCGTCGGCAGTATCCTGCTGGCGTTGGGGCTCGGTTACATCATCTCCTGGTCCTTGATCGAACCGGTCAAGAAGATCGAGACGCGTCTCAGCCAGATAGCGGCCGGCGACTTCGCGCAACGGGTTGCCGTCGTCAATCGCGACGAACTTGGAGTGCTCGCCGCTAACGTCAACCAGACCTCCGACCAACTGGGGCGCCTGTATCAGGAGATTGAGACACGCACCCAGCAGCTCGACGAAGCCCTTCAGCAGCAGACAGCCACTGCAGACGTTCTGAAGGTCATCAGCCGCTCTACCTTCGATTTACAGGTGGTGCTCGATACGTTGGTGGAATCGGCTGTCAGGCTCTGTCGCGCCGACAAGGGTGGCATCGTGCAGTTGCTTGATGGCGTATTCCGCTATGTGTCGACGCTTGGCTACCCGCCCAGCTTCCGTGCCTATGTCGACGCCAATCCACTTCCAGCGCTTGCCGCTGGGCGAGGCTCCGCCGTAGGGCGCGTAATCGAAGAACGGCGGATCGTGCAAATCGAAGACGTGACCGCTGATCCGGACTACCGCGTCGCCTTGATCGCTGAGGCAGGCGGATTCCGCACCGTCCTCGCTGCCCCGCTGTTGCGGGAAGGTGATCTCGTTGGCGTATTCGTCATGACGAGGGCTGAACCGCAACCGTTCAGTCCCAAGGAGATCGCGCTCGTCGAGACATTCGCCGACCAGGCCGTGATCGCCATCGAAAACGCGCGGCTCTTCGAGGCGGTGCAGGCACGGACGCGCGAGCTTGCGGCGTCGGTTGGTGAGCTCGAGGCGCTTGGTGAAGTGAGCAAGGCGGTCAATTCGACGCTGGATCTCGACACGGTGCTGAAGACGATCGTCGCCAAGGCGGTCCAGTTGTCGGCGACGGATGCTGGCACCATCTACGTGTTCAGCAGCACGCGGCAGCAATTCCGTCCGCGCGCAAACTTTGGGATGAGCGATGAGCTTATCGCCGCAGTCTCGCAGCAGACGATCGGGCTGGCCGATATGGGTATTGGCGACGCGCCTGGACGGTGCATGCCGGTGCAGTTTCCCGACCTCAGCAAGGAAACCTCATCCTTCCTTGTGAGAAAGACGATCCTCGACGCCGGATATCGCGGCATCCTGATCGTTCCGCTGCTGAGGCCCAACAAGATCGTCGGTGCATTGGTCGTCAGGCGCCACAAGCCAGGCGCCTTCGATGAGCAAGTTGTTCACCTGTTGGAGACCTTCGCAGCCCAATCGGTGGTCGCGATCCAGAATGCCAAGCTGTTCCGCGAGATCGAGGAGAAAGGGGAGGAGCTGGAAGCAGCCAGCCGCCACAAGTCCCAGTTCCTGGCGAATATGAGCCACGAACTCAGGACGCCGCTCAATTCGGTTCTGGGCTTCACAGAACTGCTGGTCGACGGCATCTATGGCGAACTCCCGGACAAGGCAAAGGCGACCGTCGCGCGAGTGCAGGCAAACGGCCGTCACCTCCTCGGGCTCATCAACGACGTGCTCGACCTGTCCAAGATCGAAGCCGGCCAGCTCACGCTGGCGATCGAGGACTACTCCGTCGCGCAGATTGTCCGATCGACCCTTACGGCGGTCGAGCCGCTGGCACGGGCGAAGGGTCTTGAGCTTTCAGCGACTGTTGCCGAGAACCTTCCAATCGGCCGTGGGGACGAACGCCGTTTGACGCAGATTCTGCTCAATCTCGCAGGCAATGCCGTCAAGTTCACCGAAACGGGTGCGGTAGATATTCTTGCCGATGCAGTCGATGGGCGCTTCGAGATCGCCGTCCGAGACACCGGTCCCGGAATTGCGTCCAAAGACCAGGCTCTTATCTTCGAAGAATTCCAGCAAGTCGACAACAGCAGCACCAGGCAGAAGGGTGGCACAGGTCTTGGCCTGGCGATCTCGAAGCGCATCGCCGAAATGCATGGCGGAACCTTAGACGTCGAGTCCGTGATCGGGTCAGGGTCGACATTCCGTCTGAAGGTCCCGATCCGGATGAATGAGGACGTGAGGGCCGCATGAGCAAACGAATCCTGATGGTCGAAGACACCGAGGACAACCGCCAAATCATCCGCGATCTCATTGCCACCACCGAATACGAACTGATCGAGGCGGCGGACGGCGCCGCCGGCATCGCTGCAGCCGGAGCACACAGGCCAGACCTGATCCTTATGGACATTCAGCTCCCGGTGATCGACGGGTATGAAGCGGCCCGCCGCATCAAGGCCGACCCGGCGCTCCGGCACATTCCGATTATCGCCGTCACCTCCTACGCGTTGTCGGGCGACAAGGCGAAAGCCCTTGCTGCTGGGTGCGATGGTTACATTGCCAAGCCATTCAGCCCACGCCAGCTGCTTTCCGAGATTCGCGGTTTCCTTTCTTGAGGGAGGCAACACCTTGCACGATCCGCCTCGCATTCTCGCGGTCGACGATACTCCGGAAAACCTCGAGATCCTGCGCATGCGTCTCGAAGCGAATGGCTATGAAGTTGTAACCGCCGCCGATGGTGAAGAGGGGCTTGCGAAAGCCCGCGAACTCACGCCGGATCTGATCCTGCTCGACATCATGATGCCGAAGCTCGACGGCATCAGTGTGGTCCGCATGCTCAAGCAGGATCACTCGCTGCGATCGATCCCCGTCATTCTGGTCACCGCGAAAGCCGACACGCGCGACGTGGTCGAGGGGCTGGACGCCGGTGGCGACGACTATCTGACAAAGCCCTTCGAGCACAGGGCGCTGCTGGCGCGGGTGCGCTCGATGTTGCGCCAGAAGGCGCTTCACGACACTGTCGCGAGCCAAGCCAAGCGCCTTGAGGACCAAGCCGCGCAACTTTCCGACTGGAACCGCTCGCTCGAGGAAACCGTCGCCGGCCAGGTGACGGAGCTCGAGCGAATGGCGCGGCTCAGGCGGTTCCTGCCCGAACAGGTCGCCGACCTCATCGTTGCGGCGGGCAATGGAGATGCGCTCTTGCAGAGCCACCGCCGCGAGGTGACGGTTGTCTTTTGCGATTTGCGCGGCTTCACGGCGTTCGCAGAGACCGCCGAACCCGAAGAAGTCATGACAGTTCTGGCCGAGTATCATTCCTGTCTCGGCGAACAAATCGTCCGTCACGAGGGGACGCTCGAGCGGTTCGTGGGCGACGGAATCGTCGTGGTTTTCAACGATCCAATGCCATGTGCCGACCACAGCGAGAGAGCTGTCTCGATGGCTGCCGCAATGCGCGAAGCGATTGACGAGCATTCCGAGCGATGGCGCAAGCGGGACTATTTGCTTGGCTTTGGGATCGGCATTGCCAGGGGCCACGCAACCATCGGGCGCATCGGTTTTGATCAGCGCTCGGACTATGCCGTCATCGGCACTGTGTCGAACCATGCCGCCCGTTTATGCGAGGAGGCCAAATCGCGCCAGATTCTTGTTAGCCAACGGGTCCTCGGAGCTGTCGAGTCGCTGGTCGAATCCGCTCCTGTTGGCGAACTGACGCTGAAGGGCTTTCGCCGCCCGATGCCTGCCTATGAAATCGTGCGGTGGATCGGTCGGCCAATCTAGCGTTGAGCGCACTCCGGCTTCGTTCGAGGGATGCGGTGCGTCGAACCACCGGCGCCGCGGCGCGGATCTGCCGTTCACGTCGCGGCAACCGCAAATCCGCTTCGGGTCAGAGCCTCACGCCCAGACGGCGGACAAACCGTGCTGACGATAGGCCCGCCTGGCCGCAGGCGAGCTGTGATAGTTGACTGCTGTACCCTCAGTCCTTGGCGCGCTCGACATAGGAGCCGTCGGCGGTCATCACCACCACGCGCGTGCCGGTCGTGATGTGCGGCGGCACGGCCGTGCGCACGCCGTTGGAAAGCACCGCAGGCTTGTAGGACGAAGACGCCGTCTGGCCCTTGGTGACCGGCTCGGTATCGACCACCTCGAAGACGGCGCGCTGCGGCAGCGTCAGCGAGATCGGCGCGCCGTTGAACTGCGCCAGCTGCACCGCCATGCCTTCCTGCAGGTAGGGCGCCATGTCGCCGACCACGCTTTCGGAGGCTACGACCTGGTCGTAGCTTTCCGGGTTCATGAAATGGAAGCCTTCGCCGTCGGAATAGAGGAAGGTGTGCTCGCGCTCCTCGACATAGGCGCGCTCGACCATCTCGGTCGTGCGGTAGCGCTCCGAGATCTTCACCCCGTCGCCGATGCGGCGCATGTCGAGCTGGGTCACCGGCGTGCCCTTGCCAGGGTGGATGTTTTCGGCAAAGAGGATGACATAGAGCTTGCCGTCCTTATCGACGACGTTGCCTTTGCGTAAGGAACTGGCGATGACCTTGACCACGATATTCAATCCCAATCGAGTTTTTCGGCCTGCAAGCGTCTTTGCCCACGAAGCGGCGACGGCGGCCATCGCGTGCGCCGTAGCGCATCTTGCGACGAACCGCCAGCCTCATCGGCGATTTTCCCGCCCATGACCGCCGCTTCGCCCTGGTGGACGCCGCATATACACGCCGACCGCCGGCCAAGGCTGATGGCGCGCAACGCCATTGCCGCCGCCTTGCGCGGTTGGTTCGCCGAGCGCGATTTCGTTGAGGTGGCGACGGCCGCGCTGCAGGTTTCGCCCGGCAACGAGGCGCATCTTGCGGCCTTCGCCACCGAGGCGGTCGCGCCGGACGCGTCGCGCCAGCCGTTCTACCTTCACACCTCGCCGGAATTCGCCTGCAAGAAGCTGCTTGCCGCCGGCGAGAAGCGCATCTTCAGCCTGGGCTCCGTTTACCGAAACCGCGAGCGCGGGCCGCTGCATCATCCCGAATTCACCATGCTCGAATGGTACCGCGTCGGCGAGGCCTATGAGCGCCTGATGGCCGACTGCGCCGAATTTCTGGCGCTCGCCGCGGAAAAGGCCGGGGCCAAAAGCTTTCGTTTCCGTGGCCGCGAGGCCGATCCCTTCGCCGAGCCGGAGCGGCTGAGCGTGGCGGAAGCATTCATGCGCCATGCCGGCATCGACCTGCTGGCGACCCTCGGCGCCGACGGAAGCACCGACCGCGAAGCGCTCCACCAGGGCCTGGTCCGCGCCGGCCTGCGCACCGCGCCCGACGACAATTGGGCCGACCTGTTCAGCCGCGTGATGGTGGAAAAGGTCGAGCCGGCGCTGGGGCAGGGATGGGCGACAATCCTCTATGGCTATCCAGTCTCCGAGGCGGCCCTTGCCCGGCCGAGCGCGGAGGACCCGCGCGTCGCCGAACGCTTCGAGCTCTACTGCTGCGGCGTCGAGCTCGCCAATGCGTTTGGCGAGCTCACCGATCCGGCCGAGCAGCGCCGCCGCTTCGTCGCCGAGATGGACGAGAAGGAGCGCATCTATGGCGAGCGCTATCCGCTGGACGAGGATTTCCTCGCCGCGCTTGCCATCATGCCGCAGGCGAGCGGCTCGGCCCTCGGCTTCGACCGGCTGGTGATGCTGGCAACCGGCGCCGCCAGGATCGAAGATGTGATCTGGGCGCCGGTGGCCGGCTAATCCGCACTGTTCATGCGGTTGCGGCGGGGCAGTGCGCTGCGAAGGGCCGCGATTGCCTTGAGATTGCCGCATCCGCCATTGCACAAGCGGTGGTGGAACAATAGATGGTGCAGCAGCATCCAAGACGATTTTGCGGGCTTCCAGAGATGGCGGCCCGGCATCCATGGATGTGCGGTAGCATCTGCCCTCCCGCACAGCTTGAACAAACAGGACCAACCGCATGACCGACACGCTCGACGCAGGAAAACTGACCGACCGCGTCGCGGCGCTCGTCGAGGCGGCCAAGCGCGCCGGGGCGGACGCCGCCGACGCGGTCGCCGTGCGCGGCCGTTCGGCCGGCGTGTCGGTGCGGCTGGGCAAGGTCGAAGGCACCGAATCGTCGGAAAGCGAGGACGTGTCGCTGCGCGTCTTCGTCGGCCAGCGCGTGGCGAGCGTCTCGGCCACCGCCGCCTCCGACCCGAAGGCGCTTGCCGAGCGCGCCGTCGCCATGGCGAGAGTCTCCCCCGAGGATCCGTTCCAGGGCCTTGCCGACCCGGCGCTGCTCGCCCGCAATTTGCGTGATCTCGACCTCTTCGATCCGACTGAGGTGTCGGCCGATCAGCTCAAGGAGGCGGCGCTGGCAGCGGAAGCGGCGGCCCTTGCCGTCAATGGCGTCACCAATTCCTCCGGCAGCAGCGCCAGCGCCGGCCTTGGCGGCCTGGTACTTGCGACCTCGCATGGCTTTGTCGGCCAATATGTCGCGTCGCGCTTTTCACGTTCGACCAGCGTCATTGCAGGCCAAGGCACGGCGATGGAACGCGACTATGAATTCTCCTCGCGCCAGCATTTCGCCGATCTCGACGCGCCGGAGGAGATCGGCCGCAAGGCCGGCGAACGCGCCGTGCGCCGCCTCGGCGCCCGCAAGGCGGCGACCGGCCCGGTCGACGTCGTGTTCGACCCGCGTGTTGCGCGCGGCATTGCCGGCCATCTCGCCGGCGCCATCAACGGCGCCGCGGTGGCGCGCAAGACCAGCTTCCTGCGCGACATGATGGGAAAGCAGGTAGCCTCAAGCGCGATCACCGTCACCGACGAGCCGCTGCGGCGTCGCGGCCAGGCGTCGCGGCCCTTCGACGGCGAAGGCGTCGAGGGCGACAAGCTGTTGATGGTCGACAAAGGCGTGCTCAACCACTGGTTCCTGTCGACCTCGGCCGCGCGCGAGCTTGGTCTCGTCACCAACGGCCGTGGCTCGCGCAGCGGCTCTTCGGTTTCGCCGTCCTCGACCAATCTGGCCATCGAGCCCGGCGATCGCGCGCCGGAGGAGCTGATCGCCTCGCTGCAGCGCGGCTTCTACGTCACCGAGGTCTTCGGCCAGGGCGTCGACATGGTGACCGGCGAATACAGCCGTGGCGCCTCCGGCTTCTGGATCGAGAACGGCGCGCTTGCCTATCCGGTGGCCGAGGTGACGATCGCCTCCAATTTGAAGACCATGTTCCTCAACATGGTGCCGGCGAGCGATCTCGACCGCAATTTCGGCACCGCCGCGCCGACGCTGCTGATCGAGGGGATGACCCTTGCCGGCGCCTAACATGGTCATCTCAGCCGAGACGCACGAAGACCTCGCTCTGCTTCGCGAAGCCGCCCGCGAGGCGGGCACCATCGCCATGCGCTATTTCGGCCAAAACCCCCAGGTGTGGATGAAGGGCGGGACCTCGCCGGTCAGCGAGGCCGACCATGCGGCCGACGCCTATCTGCGCGAGACCCTGCTCAAGGCGCGGCCGAATTATGGCTGGCTGTCCGAAGAAACCGCCGACGATCATGCCAGGCTGTCGGCCCGCCGCACTTTCGTCGTCGACCCTATCGATGGCACGCGCGGCTTTCTCGATGGCCTGCATTCCTGGTGCGTCAGCGTCGCCGTGGTCGAGGATGGCCGCTCGCTGGCCGGCGTGCTCGAATGTCCGGCCAAGCGCGAGACCTATTGGGCGCTGCCGGGCGAGGGCGCGTTCCTCAACGGCAAGCGCATCCAGGTCCGCCAACTCGGCGATACCGTCGAGATCGGCGGGCCGAAGCCGCTGGTCGAGCGCATGCCCGCTTCCTGGCAAGCCCGGATGCGCCGCGTCGCTTACATACCCTCGCTCGCCTACCGGCTGGCGATGATCGCCAACGGCAAGCTCGACGCGACCTTCGTCAAGCCCAACGCGCATGACTGGGACATCGCCGCCGCCGACCTTATCCTCCGCGAAGCGGGCGGCGCCTTGCTCGACCGTACCGGCAAGCCGCCGCGCTATGCCGGCGAGGTGATCAACCATGGCGCGCTCGCCGCCGGCAGCGGCGAACTGCTGGGCGTCCTGGCCGGCGTCATTGCCGGAGCTGACCAAGGGTGAGTCGGCCCACGGTTTCAAAATCGGCGGCTTTGGTCTAAACGTTTCACAAAATTCATGAATCTGCGAAGGATCGGCATGGCCGTGGAAGACGGAAAGAAACAGCTTTTGCACCTGGTGTTCGGCGGCGAGCTGAAAAAGCTGGGTGGAACCGAGTTCCGTGATCTGGATGCGCTCGACATCGTCGGCATCTACCCCGACTATCAATCGGCGCACGCCGCGTGGAAGGCGAAGGCGCAGGCCAGCGTCGACAATGCCCATATGCGCTATTTCGTCGTTCACCTGCACCGGTTGCTCGACCCGGAAACAAAGGCAGCCGGTTGACATCGATGGAGCATGAAGCGGTGAAAGGAGCGACGGGGCGCGCCGCCGGGCGGGGCGGGACTCGCACGCTGTGGCGCCGCATCCGAGAGCCGCTCGCCCAGTCGCGATTCGTCAAGAATTTTATCGCCAGCCTGTTCGCCTGGTTCGTGCGGCTGATTCGCATCACCAGCCCGCTGGTGAAAGGGTCGACGCAGGTCGCCGGCGGCGCCTATGCGCATCTCGAACCGGGCATCATCGCGCTGTGGCATGGCCAGCATCTCTTGACGCCGGCTTATTATCCCAAGGGCCGGCCGCTGGTCGCCATGGTCTCGCGCAGTGCCGACGCCGAGCTCAACGCGCTGATGCTGAACAGATTCGGCATCGAGGCGGTGCGCGGCTCGGGTGGCCGCGACAGTTCGAGGCATCTCGACAAAGGCGGCGCCAAAGCCTTGATTGCGCTCAAGAAAGCGCTGGTCGCCGGCAAGAATGTCGCGATGATCGCCGACATTCCGCATGGCACGCCGCGCGACGCGGGGCTGGGCATCGTGCTTTTGGCCAGGCTTTCCGGGCGCCCGATCCTGCCTTCGGCGATCGCCACTAGCCGCCGCAAGGTGCTGGAAAAGAGCTGGGACAAGACCACCATCAACCTGCCGTTCGGCCGCTCCGCCGTTGTCGTCGGGCAGCCGGTGTTCGTGCCGTCCAACGCCGACGACGCCGAGATGGAGCGAAAGCGCCAGGAGGTCACCGCCTCGCTCAACGCCGCAACCGCCGAGGCCTACCGCCTCGTGGACGGCGACAAATGAGCGAGCGCTGGGCGCGCGCGGCCCTGACCGCCTACCGTTACGCCGGGGCCGTCGCCTATCCGCTGATCGGACCCTATGTCGCCTGGCGCGCCTCGCGCGGCAAGGAAGACCGCGTTCGCCGCCGCGAGCGCTACGGTGTCGCCGGCCGTCCGCGTCCGGAAGGACCGGTGATCTGGATCCACGCCGCGAGCGTCGGCGAGACGATCGCCGTCGTGCCGCTGGTCGAAAGCATTCTCGATTACGGCGTCAACATCGTGCTGACGACCGGCACCGTGACCTCGGCCAAGGTCGCCGACGAGCGGCTTGGCAGCCGCATCATCCACCAATATGTGCCGCTCGACCTTAAGCCCGCGGTAAGCCGCTTCCTCGATCACTGGCTGCCGGAGCTGGCCATCATAGCCGAATCGGAGATCTGGCCGATGACCATCCTGGAACTCGGCGCGCGCAACGTGCCGCAGGTCCTGGTCAACGGGCGGCTGTCGGACCGTTCCTTCCGGTCGTGGAAGAAGCGCGCCGGCGTCGCCGAGGCGCTGTTCGAGAACCTTGCCCATGTGGTTGCCCAGTCGGATGTCGACGGCGAGCGTTTCCGCGTCCTCGGCGCCAGGCCGGTGACCGTTTCCGGCAATCTCAAGGTGGACACCAACCCGCCGCCGGTCGACGAGCGGGCGCTGGCGATCCTGCAGCGCCAGATCGGCTTACGCCCGACCTGGGCGGCGATCTCGACCCATGACGGGGAGGAGGTCGCCGCGGCGGAAGTCCATGCGACCCTGCACAAGCGCCACCCTGGACTGTTGACCATCGTCGTGCCCCGCCATCCCGACCGCGCGGACGCGCTGGCCGCGCAGATATCCGGCATGGGGCTGAAAGTCGCGCGCCGCAGCAAGGGCGACCGCATCACGTCCGACACCGATATCCTGCTCGGCGACACGATCGGCGAGATGGGACTTTATCTAAGGCTGACCGAGATCGCCTTCGTCGGCCGCTCGCTGACCTCCGAGGGCGGCCAGAACCCGCTGGAGCCGGCGATGCTCGACACGGCGGTGCTGGCCGGCCGCAACGTGCAGAATTTCCGCGAAGCCTATCAGCGCCTGCTCGATCGCGGCGGCGCCAAGCTGGTGCGCGACCGCGACATGCTGGCCGGCGCCGTCAATTTCCTTTTGAGCAACGAGGCGGTGCGCCACGAGATGATGGCGGCGGGCGCGGCGACCGTCGACGAGATGCGCGGCGCGCTTCAGCGCACGCTGAAGTCGCTCGAGCCTTACATCCAGCCGCTGGTCGTCAAGGCGCGCCTGAAAGGCGCCAACGGGCGCTAGCGCATGGCCCAAAAATTCGGATCCGATCTTTGGAAAGGGTCATGCGCCACGGAGGTCGCGCCATGACCAGCGAAGCGCCGCCCTTCTGGTGGGAAAAGCCGGACTGGCGCGTGCTGGCGCTTTCGCCGGTGTCCGCGATGTATGGAATGGTGGCTGGGCGCCGCATGCGGCACGCGCCGCGCGAGAAGGTCGCGGCACCTGTGCTGTGCGTCGGCAACTTCACCGTTGGCGGCAGCGGCAAGACGCCGGTCGCCATCGCGCTGGCGAAACAGGCAAAGCGCATGCAGCTCACGCCCGGCTTCCTGTCGCGCGGCCATGGCGGATCCTTCGCCAAGCCGCATGTCGTCGATGCGCATCACGACGCGGCCAAGCATGTCGGCGACGAGCCGCTGCTGCTTGCCGAACATGCGCCGGTCGCGGTGACGGCCAACCGCGCCGCCGGCGCCAAACTGCTGATGGCAGACCATGGCTGCGACTTCCTGATCATGGATGACGGTTTCCAGTCGGCGCGCATCCATATCGACTACGCGCTGGTCGTGGTCGACGCGCGTTTCGGCATCGGCAATGGCCGAGTCATTCCGGGCGGCCCGCTCCGGGCCAAGATCGTTGATCAGCTGGTCTTCACCGGCGGCTTGCTGAAGATGGGCGAGGGGAGCGCCGCCGATACGGTGGTGCGCCAGGCGGCGCGCGCCGGCCGGCCGATCTTTTTGGCCCATGTCGAGCCGGCGAACCCGGCGCGCTTTGCCGGCGGGCGCTTCCTTGCCTTTGCCGGCATCGGCCATCCGGAAAAATTCTTTGATACGCTGCGCGGCGCCGGCGGCGAGGTCGCGCTGTCGCGCGCTTTTCCCGATCATCATTTCTACGCCGCGGACGAGCTTGCCGATCTGGCGGCCCTTGCCAAGCGCGAGGGGCTTCGGCTTGTCACCACGGCAAAGGATGCCGCGCGGCTTCGCCACGGCGCCGCACCCGCCGGCTTCCTGGAGCAGCTCGACGTGCTTGAGATCGACGCCGTGTTCGAGATCGACCACGTGCCGGAGCGCATCATCAATGAGACGCTGGATGCATGGCGGCAGCGCAAGATGAGACCGTCCTCATCCTAGGAGGTTCTACCCCCGCTTGCGCAGTTCCGGATGCGCCTCGATCTCACGCCGCAGCGACGCTGCCGCGTTCACATATGGCTCCTGCCTGGCGACGCTCCAGTATTTGAGCTCGTCCAGCGGGATGCTCTCGCCGGTCACCGCGCAGCGCACGAACGCGCCGGGGCTCGTCACCTGGAAGTCGCCGTCGAGATAGCGGATGCGCGCTTCCTTGCCGCCGGGGCCTTCAAAACGGTTCATCATGGAATGGCGCATAGGTTCATAGGGGTTCAATCGCCACAAATCGAAGGCAAGGTCAAGCTTGGCGCAATGCTCATGTAGTATGCCGGTTGGCACAATGGTTGTCGGGAAGCGCCATGGACATCACCAACGCCAGCGTGACGTCGCTGCTGAAAGAGGCGCTGGCGCCGCAGCCGGTGCCGTCGCCCAAGGCCGAACCTGCGACCGCGGCGCTGGTCAAGGCGCTCGTCCAGCCGCCGGCGCCGTCCGTCGTGTCCTCCGCACAGGTGGCCGCGCAGGCGCTGAACGGCACGTTGCCGGCCGCTCAACCAACTCAGCGTCTGTCCTCGGCCGAGATCGAGAACGCCTACAGAGCCGTCCTGGAATCCGATGCCGGCACTGATGGCGCCTCGACGAAGTCTCCGGCTGGCAGGTCGGCGGCTGACGCCGATCAGCCTTCGCGGGCGCTGCCCCAGGTTCCACCGCCAGCCGCCGATGGCACCGCAAGGGTCGTGGCGGCGCCCTCTTCGTTCTCGCCGGTGCTTGCGTCCGGAGTGCTGGTAGCGGCCAACGCCAATGCGCCGCCGCGCGGCGGCGTTCGCAGCCCCGGCCATGCCCCGCGATCCGAACCCGGCCAGACGCCGCTGTGGATGATATCGATCGTGACGGCCGTCGTCTCGGCTGCGACCACCTCGATCGTGCTGATGCTGCTTCGCTGATCCGGGCGATCTAGTCCTCGTCCTGCAGGAAGGCTTCGAGCTTCTCCGGCGCCAGGCCCGCCTGTTCGGCGATGCGCCTGGCGAGATCGGCGGCGGCCGCGCGCGGCCGGCCGACCGGGCGGTCGAGCCAGTAGGACACCGGATTGAGCGCGACCCGCTCGTCAACGGGAACAATCCGGCCCGACTTCAACTGGTCTGCCGTCAGCGGCGGCCGCGCCAGCGCGATGCCGAGCCCGTGCGCCGCCGCGTCGAGCACCAGATTGTAGTCCTCGAAACGCCGGTCCTGCGGGCGCGGGCGATAATCGACCTCCTGTGCCGCGAACCAGGCGCGCCAGGCGGACGCGTCGGAATCGTTGATCAGCGGCAATTTGAGCAGCCGGTCCGGGTCGCCGTGCCCGATCTCCTCCGCCAGCTCCGGCGAGGCGATCGGGAAGATGTGCTCCTCGAAAAGCTGGACCGAGACGCGGCCCGGAATGCGACCGCGCCCGCAGCGCACCGAAAGGTCGATGCCCTCGTCGGCAAGGTCCGCCTGGCGGTTGTCGACGTCGAGCACGATGCGCAGCCGGGTCGGGTTGTTTTCGAGCGCCGCCATGCGCGGCATCAGCCAAAGGCCGCTGACCGAAGGGATCGAAGCCAGCCGCACCACCGCGGTGCCGCGCGGCTCGACCCAGCGATCGGAATTGACCGAGATCAGCGCGAAGGCCTCGGTGGTGCGCAGGTGCAGCCGGTTGCCCTCATTGGTCAGCGTAACGCCGCGCGCGTTGCGCTCGAACACCTTGAGCCCGAGCCAGTCCTCCAGTTTGGCGATCTGACGGCTGATCGCGCCATGGGTGAGGTTGAGCCTTTCGGCCGCTGCGGAAAAGCTTCCGGTCCGCGCCGCCGCGTCGAAGGCGCGCAAAGTCTCGAGCGGCAATAGCTGGTCAGAGCTGTGAGGCATGCTCACAGCTGACCCTCGAATTGCTCGTTTGTCAATCGGCGGGCAATGGCGTTTTCTCTCTCCATGACACTGAAGGACGAGGATTCGGCAATGAGCGCGTACGCCGGCACGTTGAATGAGACACAGCGCATGGACACCACGGCCGCGATCGCGGTGGCGCTGACGGTGGTCGGCTGGGCGTCTGCCTTTCCGGCGATCCGCGCCGGCCTTGCCGCTTTCCAGCCGCTGGAGCTCGGGGCGCTGCGCTTCGCCATCGCGGCCGTGCCGGCAGCGATCTTCCTTGCGGTCAAGCGTCCGGCGCTGCCGAGGATCGATGAGCTGTGGCGTTTCGGCTTCGGCGGTGCCATCTTCGTCGCGCTCTACACCGCCATGCTCAATTTCGGCGAGCTCACCGTCTCGGCGGGCGCCGCCGGCTTCATCATCAATGTCAGCCCGATCTTCACGGCCATCATGGCCATGGCGTTGCTCGGGGAGCGTTTTTCCGGCATGGCCTGGCTTGGCACGGTGATCTCGTTTGCCGGCATCGGCATCATCGCGGTGGCGGACGGCCATGGCCTGCATTTCAACACCGGCGCGTTGCTGGTGCTGGGCTCCGCCCTTTGCTCGGCCGTCAACACCATCGTCCAGAAGCCGCTCTTTGCGCGCCATCATCCGCTGACGATCGCCGCTTCCAACATGGTGCTCGGCGCGCTCTGCCTGTCGCCCTTCCTGGCGGAAGCGTTTGTGCAGGCCGCGGTCGCCGACATGGCCGGCCTCGGCGCCGCCATCTATCTGGGCATCGTGCCCAGCCTGATCGCCTACGCCGCCTGGGCCACCGCGCTGTCGCGCCTGCCGGCCGCGCGCGCCTCGAACTTCCTCTATCTGGTCTCGCCGACCTCCGCTCTGATCGGTTTCTTCTGGCTCGGCGAAGTACCGACTCTCCTCGGCATGCTCGGCGGCGCGCTGGCGCTCGGCGGTGTGATCGTGGTGAATTTGAAGCGGTAAGTCAGAGGGTTGAGGCCGGTTCCTGACTCAAGGAAAGAGCCGCCTCGAGCGGCCCTTTATCTGGCCGCTACGCGGCCACGAGAACAGGTTGGTGCTGGCGCTGAAGGTCTCCTCTCCCCATCGGGAGAAGTCAGCGGAAGTGAAGCGGAGGCTGGGTGAGAGCCTTGGTGCGCTCACCTTCGCCCGAACAATCTTTCAATGTCGGCGAGTTTCAGCTCGATATAGGTCGGCCTGCCATGGTTGCAGGTGCCGGAGCCGGGCGTCGCCTCCATTTGGCGCAGCAGCGCGTTCATCTCTTCGGCCTTGAGCAGCCGGCCCGAGCGCACCGAGCCGTGGCAGGCCATGGTCGCGGCTATTCTGTCCAGCCGTTCCTTCAGCGTCTCGACCGTGTCGTTGTCGGCGATCTCGTCGGCGAGGTCACGCACCAGTTGCTGCACGTTGGTTTCGCCGAGCATCGACGGCGTCTCGCGCACCGCCACCGCGCCCGGGCCGAAGCGCTCCAGGCCGAGGCCGAATTTGGCCAGCGTCTCGGAATGCATCGCCAGCCGCTCGGCATCCTCTTCCGCAAGGTCGACGATCTCGGGCAAAAGCAGCATCTGCGAAGGCACGGCGCGAGAGTGCAGCGCGTTCTTCAAGGCCTCGTAGACTAGGCGCTCATGTGCGGCATGCTGGTCGACGATGATGAGCGAATCCCGGGTCTGGGCGACGATATAGTTCTCATGCACCTGAGCGCGCGCCGCGCCCAGCACCGTGCCGAGCAGCGCCTCGGCCGGCTCGGCGATGCCCGCCCGCGCGTCGGCGCTTGCCAGCGGCCCGGTGTCGAAGGCAGCCTGATCGTTTTCGGCGAAGCCTCGCGCCGGCCGGGCTTCGCCCATGTCGAGCGGTCGTTGCGGCGAGCGCGCCAAAGTCGAACCGTGGTCGAAGCTGGAGCCGGAGGCGCGAAAAGCGGCCTCATAGCTGCGGTGGCCATTGGCCGGTCCGGGATGCGAATAGGACGCCGCGCCGGGCCGGAAAGCCGCCATCATGCCGGCCGCGCCGGTGGTCGCGGCCCGGATGCCGGCGCCGGCCATCGCCTCGCGGATGGCGCCGACAATCAACCCGCGCACCAGG
The DNA here is from genome assembly GCF_001672445.1 of Mesorhizobium sp. WSM3873. Taxonomy (NCBI): domain Bacteria; kingdom Pseudomonadati; phylum Pseudomonadota; class Alphaproteobacteria; order Hyphomicrobiales; family Phyllobacteriaceae; genus Mesorhizobium; species Mesorhizobium sp. WSM3873. The sequence goes on from NZ_LYTM01000034.1 coordinate 386,122, forward strand.
CCCGGATCGCGGAAGCGCACATCGGCCTTGGCCGGGTGGACATTGACGTCGACGGTTGCCGGATCGAGCGAAAGGAACAGCACGGTGACCGCATGCCGGTCGCGCGGCAGCACGTCGGCGAAGGCGCCGCGGATCGCGCCGGCGATCAGCTTGTCGCGCACCGGCCGGCCGTTGACATAGGCATATTGCTGCAGCGCGTTGGCGCGGGTGTAGGAAGGGATCGAGACGTGGCCGGCAAGATGCACGCCGTCGCGCATGGCATCGATCGCAATGGCATTGTCGGGAAAGTCGGCGCCCATCACTTGCGCGATGCGGGCGAGCCGGCCCTCCGCCGTGTCGCCGGTCGCCGGCAGCTCCAGCGTCGAGCGGTCGGACCCGGCAAGCGTGAAGCGCACGGCGGGGAAGGCGATGGCGATGCGCTTCACCACGTCGCCGGTGGCCGAGCTTTCGGCGCGCTCGCCCTTCATGAATTTGAGCCTTGCCGGCGTGGCGAAGAACAGGTCGCGCACTTCGACGGTGGTGCCGCGGTTGGCCGCCGCCGGCTTGACGGCCGACACCCGGCCGCCCTCGATGCTGATCTCGGCCGCGCTGTCGCCGGCGGCCGTGCGCGAGCGGATCGAAAGCCTGGCCACCGAGCCGATCGACGGCAACGCCTCGCCGCGGAATCCGAGCGAGCGGATGTCGTGGATGTCGTCCGACAGCTTCGACGTGCAGTGTCGGGCAACTGCCAGCGCCAGTTCGCGCTCGGGAATGCCCGAGCCGTCATCGGTGACGCGGATGAGCGAGAGCCCGCCGCCGGCGGTGACGATCTCGACGCGCGACGCGCCGGCGTCGAGCGCATTCTCGACCAACTCCTTCACCACGCTTGCGGGACGCTCGATGACCTCGCCGGCGGCGATCTGGTTGATCATCGTTTCGGAAAGCTGGCGAATGGGCATCCGAGGATTATAGGCGGATTCGAACGGTGTGGGGGAGGGGCTACTTCATGCCTGCGCCACCAGCCAGTCCCTGACCTTGCGCGCGTTGTCGCTGAGCTCGCGGTTCTTCGGCCAGATGACGTGGAAGCCGATGCCGGTCCTCATCACATGGTCGGTCACCGGCACCAGCAGCCCTGATGCGACCAGCCGCTCGACCAGATGCCGCCAGCCAAGCGAGATGCCTTGCCCTTCCATCACCGCCTGGATCACCAGGGCATAGTCGTTGATGCGCAGGCCGCGCTCGGCATTGCGCAGGCTGGTTCCGGCCGACGCGAACCATTCGTCCCAGTTCGGCGCCTCGCGATAGGGCTCCTCGAGATGGATCAGCCGGTGCGTGGCCAGTTCCTCGACCGTCTTCGGCATGCCGAATTTGGCGAGGTAGCTGGGGCCGGCGACGGGGAAGATCTCTTCATCGGACAGCGACAGCGAGTGATAGTCCGGCCAGTCGCGCGGCACGCCGCCGCGCACCCCGAGCGGAATACCCTCGGCAATGATGTCGAGGTCGCGGTCGGCGGTCTGGATGCGCAGGTCGATGCCCGGCAGTTGGTCGCGGAACTGCTGCAGACGCGGCATCATCCAGAACGAGCCGAAGGCCGTCGAGGCGGCAAGGGTGACATGGCCGCCGGTCGCCTGCAGGCGAAGGTCCTCGGCAGATTTGCGGATATGCGACAGCCCCAGCGAGACGTCCGCGTGGAAGCGCTCGCCGGCCTCGGTCAGGAGCACCTGGCGGTGGCGGCGCTGAAACAGCTTGGCGCCGAGCTGTTCCTCCAGCCCTCGCACCGCATAGGAGACGGCCGCCTGGGTCATGCCGAGCTCGCGCCCGGCCGCGGTGAAGCTCGACAGCCGGCCTGCCGCCTCGAAGACGACGAGGCTGCCGGCCGAGGGCAGGAGGTGGCGTAGGCTTCGCATAAGCGCAGCTTATACAAGAGATCAGGATTTTCCAGCGTCACATCCATATTTCGTGTCGCTAACTTGGTCGGGCGGGATGAAGGAGGCAACATGAACGCACCGGCCGCTGAATTGACTGAGCCGACCCACCGTCGCGGCGGCGGCCGCCTTGGGCGCAAGGCGCTGAGAAGCGCGCCCGTCGCGTCCTTCCCGACGCTCGTTCGCCAGATTCCGGCGTATGAGATCGTGCCCAACGAGGCGGTGGAACTGATCCACGAGGAGTCGCTCAAAATCCTCGAGGAGGTTGGCTGCGAGTTCCGCGACGACGAAGCGATCGCGCTTTGGAAGGCGGCGGGTGCCGACGTCAAGGACACACGCGTCCGCATCGATCGCGCGCTGCTGATGGAGCTCGTCTCGAAGGTCCCGCCGGAATTCACGCTCAATGCGCGCAACCCCGAGCGTACGGTTCGCGTCGGCGGCAAGAACTCGATCTTCGTGCCGATGTATGGCGCGCCCTATGTGCGCGACCTCGACAACAAGCGGCGCTACGGCACGCTCAACGACCTCAACAATTTCCACAAGCTCGCCTACATGGCGCCGGCGCTGCATTCGTCGAGCTCGATCATCTGCGAGCCGATGGAGATCCCGGTGCCGAAGCGGCACCTCCACATCATTCATTCGGCGCTCAAGCACTCCGACAAGCCGTTCATGGGCATCGTGACGTCGAAGGAGCGGGCCGAAGACACGATGGCGATGGCTGCGATCGTGTTCGGCGAGGAGTTCGTGCGCGACAATCCGGTGCTGGTGGCGATCACCAATTGCAATTCGCCGCTGGTGTGGGACGCCACCATGCTCGACGCGATGCGGGTCTATGCCCGCCACAACCAGCCGCTGATCCTGGCGCCCTTCGCGCTCTGCGGCGCCTCGACCTCGGCCTCCGCCGTCGGCGCGGTCGCGCAGGTCAATGCCGAGGCGCTCGCCGGGGTGGCCTTCACCCAGCTGATCCGTCCCGGCTCGCCGCAGATCTACGGCCAGTTCATGGTGACCGTCGACATGAAGACCGGCGCCCCGATGGGGGGCACGCCGGAGGCCGCGCAGATGATGTATCTGATGGGCGCGCTGGCGCGGAAATACAAACTGCCATGGCGCACCTCGGGCTTCCATGTCGGCTCCAAGCTCAACGACGCCCAGGCAGGCTACGAGGCGAACATGCTTATGCATGCCGCGATCCTCGCCGGCGCCAATTACATCTGGCACTCCGCCGGCTGGCTCGAGGCCGGCCTTACCTGCGGCTATTCGAAATTCGCCACCGACTGCGAGCAACTCATCGGTTGGTACAAATATGCCGGCGGCGTTCCCTTCGACGATTTCAAGGAGGCTATGGCGGCGATCCGCGAGGTCGGTCCGCAAGGGCATTTCCTCGGCACGCAGCACACGCTCGAGCATTTCGAGCGCGCCTTCTTCATGCCGAGCATCATGGACTTCAATTCCTTCGAACAATGGACAGCCGAGGGCGCGAAGGATCATGATACGCGCGGCCTCGAAAGGGCGCGCAACATGCTCGCCGACTACCAGGAGCCGAAGCTCGACGAGGGCATCGCCGAAGGTCTCAAGGATTTGATCGCGCGGCGCGAGGAAAAGCTGCCTGATACCGTTAGTTGACAAAAATGGGCAAAGGCCGTCGGCAATCGTGACTGACAGCCAGCCAATGGCTCAGCCAGCGCGCACCTTACCGTTCGCCAGGTGTTTCTGAAGCGATTGACAGGCGTTCATAATATGATCGTAGACCAACTTTGCGGCCTGTTCGGTCTCGCCAGCGCGGCAGGCGGCCAGGATTTCGCGATGTTCTCGATCCGCAAGCTCATGACCGCCGGAAATCGTCAGCTGAACTCGCAGATAGCGTTCGATGCGATCGTTAACCGACCGGATCATGCGGAGCAGATATGGTCGCCCGGCGTCTAGATAAAGACTGGAATGGAACTCCCAATTTAGTTCCGCCCAGCGGCCGACGTCGGTTTCCTTCGCAAAGGAGTCGCAACTTGCTTGCGCTTTATCGAAGGTCTTCTCGTTCATGTGAGGAAGGGAAAGCCGAATTGCGTTCGATTCCAGCATGGCTCGGACCTCGAAAATCTGCACGATCTCCGGTTCCGACATGCTGGCGACAATTGCGCCCTTGTTTCGCTGAAATGCCACGAATCCCTCTGCCTCGAGCCGCTTCAAAGCTTCGCGCACCGGAATCTTGCTGATGTTGAACATGCGGGCGACGTCGTCTTGCCTGATCGGTTCGCCCTCATCAAGCGACCCGGATATGATTGCTCCGCGGATGAACTTCAAAACCACGTCGGAAGCGGTGGGGGCGGCACCCAAATCGGGAATGTCGGCAAATGCAAATGGCACGTGTAGAGTCTCCGCACGGAGCGTCAGATCTGCAAACATAGATATCGTAGACGATGTTCGCGATCAAATACGCTCGCGATTCTGCTCAACCCGAGTGTCTGCATGGCCTGAGATGCCGTCCGGCGTGGGCTCTTTTGAGCCCGGCCGATCAGCAGCGACTGGCGCATTTCCCTTCAATCAGCCTTGACGAGAGCCGAAGATCGTATACGATATCCAATCGGAAGCCGCGGCTCTGGGGACTCCCGAATGCGAAGCACGAAAGTCATCCATGTTGTTTCCTGCCACGCGGAGGGCGAAGTCGGGGATGTCATCGTTGGCGGGGTGTCTCCTCCGCCGGGAAACACCGTCTGGGACCAGCGCAAATGGATCGCAGAAGACAACGGACTTCGTAACTTCGTTCTCAACGAACCGCGCGGCGGTGTCTTCCGGCACGTCAACCTTCTGGTCCCTCCCAAGAATCCCGATGCGCAGATGGCTTGGATCATAATGGAGCCGGAGGATACGCCCCCGATGTCCGGCTCCAATTCGATTTGCGTCTCGACGGTAATTCTGGACACCGGGATCATCCCCATACAGGAGCCGGTAACCGAAATGGTGCTCGAGGCGCCGGGCGGTCTGGTACGCGTGCGGGCCGAGTGTGCCGGAGGAAAAGCCCAGCGCATCACCGTCGAAAACGTACCATCATTCGCCAGCAGGGTCGGTGTGCCGCTTGAGGTCGATGGCCTCGGTACCATCACGGTCGACACGGCCTATGGAGGCGACAGTTTCGTCGTCGTCGACGCACCTGCCCTTGGGTTAGCGCTTGAAACCGACGAGGCTCGTGATCTCGCCGAACTTGGGGTGCGCATTACCGATGCGGCCAATCGGCAAATGGCGTTCTCCCACCCTGAGCGTCCCGATTGGCGCCACCATTCGTTCTGTCTTTTTGCCGGCGCCATCACCCAGGATGGCAACCGCCTCCGCGCAAAATCGGTCGTTTCGATAAAACCTGGCAAGCTCGACCGATCGCCGACCGGAACGGCGGTGTCGGCCCGCATGGCGCTCTTGCACGCGAAGGGTCAAATGACAGCCGAGGATTGGTTCACCGGTGTGTCCATCATCGGGTCAGAATTTCACGGCAAGATTCTCGGCACCACCCAGGTTGTCGGTATGCCCGCAATACGCCCCCAGATCAGCGGTCGCGGTTGGATCACCGGCATCCATCAGCACATGCTGGATCCTGAAGATCCTTGGCCGGCGGGCTATCGCGTGGCGGACACCTGGCCGATGAAGCGTGCGAAGGTGTGAAGGTGGTTCTTCGCCCGGCATCTTTCTCCAGCTCATGCCTCAAGAAGCTTGACGCTCAACAAGGCTCGTATACGATATTCGAAATGCCGCAGGATGGAGCGAGTTCTCACTATCTCAGGCAAGGCAGCGTCTGGACGCACGCTCACGCTGCAGGCGCCATCTACAGCTGAAAAAAAGTGCACCAGGATGGCCAATGTTTCGCAACATGGGAGGAAAAAATGACAATCTTCAAAAGCAACGGTGATCGCGTTCCTGCCGCCATCGAGGCGATGGCTAAAGAAGCGCGCGCGGGCCGCGTGGACCGGCGCGAATTCCTGGCGCTGGCAAGCGCCTTCGGCGCGTCGACGGCGTTCGCCTATGGCATGATCGGCCTTGCCGCGCCGACAAAAGCCCTGGCGCAAGAGCCGAAGAAAGGCGGAACGCTGCATGTCGCGATGTCGGTCAAGGCGCAGAAGGACCCGCGCACCTATGACTGGACCGAGATGGCGAACGTCACCCGCACCTGGCTGGAGCCGCTCGTGCGCTACACGCACCAGTTCACTTTCGAGCCGGTGCTGCTCGAAAGCTGGGACGTCAACGACGACGCCACCGAATACACGCTGCATCTGCGCAAAGGCGTCACCTGGAACAACGGCGATGCCTTCAATGCCGATGACGTGGTTTTCAACCTCAATCGCTGGTGCGAGAAGGGGGCTTCCGGCAATTCCATGGCCGCCCGCGTCGGCGCGCTGGTCGACGCCAAGACCGGCAAGGCAAGGGATGGCGCGATCACCAAGGTCGACGACCATACGGTCAAGCTGAAGCTGTCCGAGGCCGATATCGCGATCATCCCGGGTTTCACGGACTATCCGGCGCTGGTCGTGCATCGCAACTTCGACAAGGACGGCGCCGATCCGATCAAGAAGCCGATCGGCACCGGGGCTTTCGAGCTGGTGTCTTACGATGTCGGCCAGAAAGCCGTGGTCAAGCGCCGCGGGAACGGCAAGTGGTGGGGTGGCGAAGCGCCGCTCGACGGGGTCGAGTTCATCGACTACGGCACCGACTTCAACGCCACGCTGAATGCCTTCGATTCCGGCGAGATCGACCTCGATTTCGAGACACCGGCCGACTTCATCGACCCCCTCGACAAGATGGAGCTGGTGAAATCGGAAGTCGCGACGGCGACCACGCTCGTTGCGCGCACCAACATCACGCACAAACCTTACGATGACAAACGGGTGCGCAATGCGCTGCAGATGGCGGTCGACAACAACCAGGTCATGCAGCTCGGCTACGCCGGCCGCGGCACGGTCGGCGAGAACCACCATGTCAGCCCGATCCATCCGGAATATTACCCGCTGCCGAAGAAGGAACGGGACGCGGCGGGCGCCAAGAAGCTGATGGCCGACGCCGGGCAGGCCGACTTCGAGCACGAGCTGATCACGGTCGAGGACGAATGGCAGAAGAACACCGGCGACGCGATCGCCGGCCAGTTGCGCGATGCCGGCATCAAGGTGAAGCGCACGGTGCTGCCCGGTTCGACCTTCTGGAACGACTGGACGAAATATCCTTATTCCATGACCATCTGGTACATGCGCCCGCTCGGCGTGCAGGTGCTGGCGCTGGGCTACCGTACCGGCGAGGCCTGGAACGAGACCGCGTTCTCGAATCCGGATTTCGACGCCAAGCTCAAGGAGGCGCTGTCGCAGATCGACGTCGCCAAGCGCAAGGAGGTTATGAAGGACGTCGAGCAGATCCTGCAGGACTCCGGCGTCATCATCCAGCCGTTCTGGCAGAAGCTCTACTGCCACATGAACAAGAAGGTGAAGAACTACGCCATGCACCAGACCTATCAAATGGACTTCCAGAACGTCTGGCTGGAAGCTTAAGCCGCGCAGCGCAAGGACTTCATGCGCCGTGAAAAAGCCGATATGCAGGATGCGTGGTGGTGATCGTGCCACCACGCCGCCGACCATCCGGAGATCCTGCATGAGACCGATGATGCTGGCAGTTGCCATCTCGATCGCCTTGCCTGCCGCGGCGCTCGCCGGGCCGGCTTCCAACGCCGTGAAGTTCTTCTATGTGCCTGAAGTGAAGTTCGAGGCGGACGCGAAATACCGCGACCGCTTCACCGAGCCGGTCACCAAGCTCTTCGAAGCCAACGACAAGGCGCGCAAGGAGAAGCCTGACGAGGTATCCTGCATCGACTTCGACCCAGGCCTCGACGCCCAGGATTTCGACCAGAAGACCGTGTCGAAGACGCTGAAGCTTGCCGAGGCCGTCAATGGCGACACCGCCGAGGTGACGGCAAGCTTCAATCTTTTCCCGGAAGGCGATGACTCCAAACGCGAAATGGTGTGGTCGCTGAAGAAAGTGGACGGCAAGTGGAAGATCGCCGACATCACCTCCAAAACCAGCGACTGGACGCTCAGCGCGCTGGAATGCGGCTCCTCGACGGAGTGACGCCGTGCTTCGGCGTCTGGTCCTCGCGCTGTCGAGCTTGTCGATGCTGACCGCGGGGCTGAACGGCGGCGCCTACGGGCAAGGACTGTTCGGCTCGCCGCCGCCGAACGCGTCCTCAGGCGACAATGCGCCTGCGATCGACAAGTCGGCGCCGGCCACATCGCCTGAAAGCAAGCCGGCCGAACCGGCGCCAGCTGCGCCCGTCCTGCCCGGATCGCCGACGGCGGTGGTGAAGCCCTTCTACGAGCATCTCGGGCTGGAATTGGACCCCGGCCAGCGCAAGAACTTCAGCGATCCGGCGAAGAGCGTGCTCGACAAAGCCGACGCGCTGCGCGCCTCGGGTCAGGGCGAGTGCCTCGATCCCAACATGGCACTCGACAATGCCGATTACGACAAGCTCGCCATCGACAAGAGCCTGCGCACCATCGAAGCGATCAATGGTGACGAGGCCAAGGTGGTGGTCGTCTTCGTCGTCGAAGGCCACCAGCACCGTCTCGAATGGAAGCTGAAGAAGGTCGGCGGCGACTGGAAGATCTCCGACCTCCTGTCGGTCACCGGCGAATGGGCGCTCAGCCAGTACCAGTGCGAATGAATATGATTGAACTTCGGCGCCGGCGATCCTTCGCGCCCCCCTCTGGCCTGCCGGCCATCTCCCCCACAAGGGGGGAGATTGGCAGCTTCGGCGACCCGCCTACTTTGCCACGATGGAGATTGCCGAAAGCCGGGGTGACGTCCGATCTCCCTCCAAGTGGGGGAGATGTCCGGCAGGACAGAGGGGGGCGCTGTCCCGCCAGCCTTTCGCAACAAATTTCACCCGCGTCCGCGATATGGCGCGACCCCGGTGTCGGGCAGCCAGGCGCCTTCGGGCGGCGCGCCGGTCTGCCAGAAGACGTCGATGGGAATGCCGCCCCGCGGGAACCAGTAGCCGCCGACGCGCAGCCAGAGCGGCTTGGTCGCTTCGACGATGCGGCGGCCGATCATGACGGTGCATTCCTCGTGAAAGGCGCCATGGTTGCGGAACGAGGTCATGAACAGCTTCAGCGACTTCGATTCCACCAGCGTCTTGTCGGGCGCGTAGTCGATGACGATGTGGGCGAAGTCGGGCTGGCCGGTGACCGGGCAGACCGAGGTGAATTCCGGGCAGGTGAAGCGCACGATCGCGGGCGGGCCGTCGCCTCGCTCGAACGGCACGGTCTCCAGGACGGCCTGTTCGGGGCTCTGGGGCGTCTCGACGTGTTTGCCGAGTTGGGTCAGGTTTTTTGCGTCGGTCATCGATGGCTCCTCGCTGCCGCCGATGATTGCAAGGGCGGCAGGTGCAATCAGTTGAAAGTGCGCCGCGATCGAACGGACCCGGCGTGTTTGGCGGCTCATTAGCATTGGAGCGAAAGCCGCGCAGCGGTTTTCGGATGAATCCGATGCGTGAAATGGAAGCGGGAGCAGCTCCCGCGCAATTTGATACGGCAGGAAGACGATGACCAGCAACGACCCGCTTCTCCAACCTTATCAGCTCAAGCACCTGACGCTGAAGAACCGGGTGATGTCGACCAGCCATGAGCCGGCTTATTCCGAGGACGGCATGCCGAAGGAGCGCTACCGGCTCTACCACGCCGAGAAGGCCAAGGGCGGCATGGCGCTGACGATGACAGCGGGCTCTGCCATCGTGTCACGCGACAGCCCGGCCGCCTTCGGCAACCTGCATGTCTATGACGACGCCATCGTGCCGTGGCTCGCCGAACTTGCGGATGCCTGTCATGAGCATGACTGCAAGGTCATGATCCAGATCACCCATCTCGGTCGCCGCACCGGCTGGAACAAGGCCGACTGGCTGCCGGTGCTTTCCGCCTCGCCGGTGCGCGAGCCGGCGCATCGCGCCTTTCCCAAGACCATCGAGGACTGGGACATCGAGCGCATCGTTGCCGATTATGCTTCCGCCGCCCAGCGCTGCCAGGCGGCCGGCCTCGACGGCATCGAATTCGAATCCTACGGCCATCTGATGGACGGCTTCTGGTCGCCCGCCACCAACCATCGCGACGATGATTTCGGCGGCTCGCTCGACAACCGGCTGCGCTTCACCAACATGGTGCTGGATGCGGTTCGCGCCGCGGTCGGCGAGAAATTCGTCGTCGGCATCCGCATGGTCGCCGACGAGGATTTCGAAAAAGGCCTGTCGAAGGAGGAGGGCGTCGAGATCGCGAAACGTCTGGCTGGCTCCGGCAAGGTCGATTTCCTCAACATCATCCGCGGCTCGATCGAGACCGACGCGGCGCTGACCAAGGTCATCCCGGTGGCCGGCATGCGCTCGTCGCCGCATCTCGATTTCGCCGGCGAGGTGAGGGCGGCGACGAAATTCCCGACTTTCCACGCGGCGCGGATATCCGATGTCGCGACCGCGCGTCATGCGATCGCCTCCGGCAAGCTCGACATGGTCGGCATGACGCGCGCCCATATCGCCGATCCGCATATCATCAGGAAAGTGATGGAAGGGCGCGAGCACGAGATCCGGCCTTGCGTCGGCGCCACCTACTGCCTCGATCGCATCTATGAAGGCGGTGAGGCGCTCTGCGTCCACAACGCCGCCACCGGCCGCGAAGCGACGATCCCGCATGTCATCGCGAAAAGCGAAGGGCCGAAGAGGCGGGTGGTGGTCGTCGGCGCCGGGGCGGGCGGTCTGGAAGCTGCGCGTGTCGCCGCCGAACGGGGCCATCAGGTGACGGTCCTCGAAGCGTCCAGCCAGGCCGGCGGCCAGGTGCGGCTCGCGACGCAAAATCCGCGCCGCAAGGAGCTGATCGGCATCATCGACTGGCGGCTTGCCGAGCTCGATCGCCTCGGCGTCGAGATCCGCTACGACACATGGGCCGAAAAAGACGATGTCCTCGCACTTTCGCCGGATGTGGTGATTGTCGCCACCGGCGGCCTGCCGCAGAACCCGCCGCTGGCAGCGGGCGACAATCTCGTCACCTCGAGCTGGGACATCATGGCCGGCAGCGTCAAGCCGGCCGAGAGCGTGCTGCTCTATGACGACAATGGCGGCCATCAGGGCATGGGCGCGGCGGAATTGATAGCCAACAGCGGCTCGAAGCTGGAGCTGGTCTCACCGGAGCGCTTCTTCGCGCCGGAAATGGGCGGCCTGAACCACGTGCCCTATATGCGCGCTTTTCACGAGAAAGGCGTCACCGTCACCATCAACGCCCGTCTGCGCTCCGTGCGACGCGAGGGCAACCAGCTCATCGCCGAGCTGGCGTCGGACTTCGCCGATGGCTGGCGCGGCGAGCGGCGCGTCGACCAGGTGGTGGTCGAGCATGGCACCGCGCCGCTCGACGATCTCTACCTCGCGCTGAAGCCGCTGTCGAAGAATGGCGGCGCGGTCGACTACGAGCGGCTGGTAAGCGGCGGCGACATTTTTCCGCCGCGCAATCCGGAAGGCGGCTTTGTTCTGTTCCGCATCGGCGACGCAGTCGCCTCGCGCAACATCCACGCGGCCATCTATGACGGCATCAGGTTCGGCATCCGGATCTGAAGCTGGGTCGTCCATTGGCCAGGCTAGACCTGACAGATCTTATTTGCAATTTTCGGGCGCGGATTCCGAGGGCTGCAATTCGGGTCGCATAGTCGGGGGCTTGCTTGACCGGAAAAGACCTGTTCGTTCCGCGCCAGACCAATACGGCGCTCTATATCCAATTGCACGAGGCCGGGCACGCATTGGACGATATCGTACGCGTGCAGAAGGCCTATCGGGTGGCGTGCGCGATGTTCAACGGCCGCTACCGAAAGTCGGGACGGCCCTTTATCTGCCATGCGGTAGGCGCCGCCTCGTCGGTGGCGCATTTCGAAAGGGATATCGATTTCGTCGTCGCGGCGATGTTCCACGCTGCCTATGACAGCGGCCAGTATCCGGACGGCAGGTCCAGTCGGCGCAGCGAGGCGCACCGGAAATGGCTGGAGGCGCGGATCGGGCCGAGGACTGAAGGCCTCGTCGCTCGCGTCGGCGCCATGAAATTCGACACCGGCGACCCCGAGCGCCTTCTGCAGGAGGGCGTGCCGGCCGGCGATGAGGACATCCTGTTCCTGCAGCTTGCGCACGAGGTCGACGACCTCGCCGACGGCGGCTTGGCATTCGCACCCAAATATGGCCGCTCGATCGAAACGCGGGTCGCGGCCTGCGCCATCCTGGCCAGGCAACTTGGCCGCGAGGATCTCGCCGCGACGATCGAAACATATGGCGGCTGTTATGAAGCGCTTGGCTGGGCGGCAGCGCTTCAGGACGTCAGGCTGGAAGGTTTTCGCATCGCGCCCAACATGCGCACCTACATAAAGCTGCGACGGGAAAAATTACGCGGCGGTTCCGTTGAGGTGATCTGATGCACCGGTCACGGCCGCACCGAGGAAACGCACCGGACCTTCACAAGGAGAGCCACCTGCCGCGTTGGTCCGGTGCGCCGCGCGCGGCCGCCGGCCTGCACCGGTACCGCGCGAGCCGTTGACGGGTCAGAACATCCTGGCCGTGGCCATGCACAACACGGTGATGACCAGCAGCCCGCCGGCGAGGCGTTCGCCTTTGGTCATTTTCGCGCGCAACTGCGTTTGCGTCGCCGCATCGGCGCCCGCCAATCGCCCGCTGGAAGAGGCGACAAGGGCGCCCTGCACGCCGGCGGCGATCAGCGCCGTCGCAATCCCCAACGCCAGCACCATCTCCATCGAGCCGAAAGCGCCTTCGTGGAAGAAATACCAGAGCAGCAGACCGGTCAAAAAGACCATGCCGGAGGCGCCGAGTTGCGGCCGGATAAAGCGCTCCGCCTTGATCTCCGGATCACGGGCAACCGCAATGGTCGTGCCGGCCCAGAAGACGCCGGCCATAACATGCAGGCCGATGACGACGATGTAGACATATTGCATGACTGCATTCCTCTCGTTCGCCCCGCCACCGGTGTGACGCTTTGCCTGTCGGTTTTGCCTATCGGCTGGGTCCGACAACGTTAATAAGACAAAGTTAGATATCTAACAGTTAGATGTCAATACTTCATGCGAAGTTTCGCCAACCCGTTGCTTGTTCTAGTGTCCGGCCATGACGCCATTTGATCGCCCGCCCATCGGCATGAATCTCGCTCGCACCGCCAAACTGGTGGCGCAGGCCTTTGATGCTGCCTTGGTGGAGGCTGGCGGAACGCTGCCGGTCTGGGTGACCTTGCTCTCGGTCAAGTCGAAGGAACTGGCCAACCAGCGCGAGCTTGCCGGCATGATCGGCATCCAGGGCGCGACGCTGACGCATCACCTCAACGCCATGGAGGCGCAAGGGCTGCTGACGCGCCGCCGCGATCCGCAGAACCGCAGGGTGCATCGGGTGGCGCTGACCGAAACCGGCGAAGCGCTGTTCGAGAAGTTGCGCCTCGCGGCCGTCGCCTTCGACAAAAGGCTGAGAGCCGGGCTGCCGGACGACCGGCTTGCGGAATTCGCCGAGGTGCTGGCGGCGCTTCGGGCGAATGTGGGAGGTTAAGCCCGGCTGCCCTGCAGCACCTTGAGCTTCGCCTTCTTCGGGCTGCGCGCGGTAAGCCATTCGCGCGCCTTGTCCTGCGGCATCGGGAAGGCGATCGAATAGCCCTGCACCTGGTCGCAGCCGATCGCCATAAGCGAGTCGAGCTCGGCCTCCGTTTCCGCGCCCTCGGCGACGATCGAGATGCCGAGCCCGCGGGCAAGCTCGGTGATGGCGCGCACGATCTTGGTGTTGTCGCCGTTCTCGTTGATATTCTGGACGAAGCGGCGGTCGATCTTCAGCCGATCGATCTCGTTCGGGTTGACATGGCTGAGTGAAGCATAGCCCGTGCCGAAATCGTCGAGCTCGAGATGGACGCCCGCCGCGCGGATATGCCTGAGCTTGGCGGCGATGCCGGTCTTCTCGTCGTCGAGGATGACGGATTCAACGATTTCCAGCGACAGCTTCTGCGGCGCAAGCCCTGCCCGCTCCAGCGTTCCGAACAGGAAATTGTCGAAATCCGGCTCGCGCAGCTCGGTGCCCGAGACATTGACGGCGATGCGTCCGAAATCGATGCCGGCGCGATCCCATTCGGCGGCTTCGTTGATCGCCTTGCTGATGACGATGCGGCCGATATCCGGCATGAAGCCGCACTTCTCCGCCACCGGGATGAATTCGCCGGGCGAGATCATGCCGCGCGTGGCGTGCTTCCAGCGCACCAGTGCTTCGATACCGCTGATCTTGCCGCTGGTGAGCGACACTTGAGGCTGGAAATAGACCTCGAAGGTCTTTTCCGCGATCGCCGTGCGGATGTCCTGCTCGAGCTGCTTGCGGTAGTCGAGCTCGCGCCGCAGCTCTTCGGAGAAGAAGGAGAAGCTGCCGCCGCCGAGCTTCTTGGCCGAATAGAGGGCGAGATCGGCATGGACGAGCAGGTCCTGCGCGTTGTCGGCGTCGACTGGATAGACGGCGATGCCGGCGCTGGCGCCAGGCATTATGGTCGTGCCCTGGAAGGTGATCGGCTCGTTGATGTTGGCGATGATGCGCTTGGCCAGCGCATGGATGTCCTCGGTGCTGCCGGCGCCGTTGAGGATCATCACGAACTCGTCGCCGCCCAGACGGGCGCAAAGATCCGATGCGCGGCAGGAATCGCGCATGCGTTGCGCGGTGACGACAAGCACATAGTCGCCCGCCGCGTGCCCCAGCGTGTCGTTGATCTGCTTGAAGCGGTCGAGGTCGAGTTGGATCACCGCCAGCCGCTCGCGGCGACGATGCGCGCCCTTGATCAGCGTGTCGAAATGATCGGTGAGGAAGGTGCGGTTGTGCAAGCCGGTCAGGCCGTCATGCACGGCGATGAAGGCCATCGAATTGCGGGCGTCGACCAGTTCATGCGTCTTGCGCAGGATGGCCTTGGACATCGGCCGGAAGATGAATAGCGCGACCAGCACGATGACGCCGATAGTGGCAAAGAACAGCGTGCGGTGCAGGCTGAGCATCTCATCCGACCGCTCGGTGGCGAAGGCGCTGATGCGCTGGCCGAGCGCGGCATAGCCGGACAAAGTCGCATTGGCGACGGAGGCGTCGAGGCCGACGCGCTCGCCGCCGCCCTTATAGCCGTCGCTTTGCATGCCGAGCTGGGATGCAAATGATGAAACCAGTCGATCGCCGTTGGCGATAAGCCCGACCGAGAAATAGTCGAGATGAAACGGCTTGCTGAACAGCACATATTCGATCGACTGCGGATCATTGCGCGCCGGCGATAGCGGATCGGCGCCGGTCTCCTTGAGCAGCCGGTCGTAATTGGTCTCGAACTCGCCCGTTGCCTGCTTGAGCGCGGTGACCAGCGCCGGCTGCTTGTCGCGGGGGGCCGCACCGGTCGCGCTGGCCAGGAAGACGATGCGCTGCGACAGCGCCTTCTGCGTGGAGACGATGTTGAGCAGCGCGTCGTTATGCTGCTGCTGCGCCATCAACTGCTGCAGCAGGATGAAGGAAGCCATCACCATGGCGGCGATGATCAGCAAGGCCAGCCAGTAGCCGCTCTTGATCAGCAGAATCAGCTTGCGCGAAACGCTGTGCACCGGCTGCTGCGACATAATTGAGTGACCCCTCCCGATCGACGGATTCCTGCCATGGATTTGCGGCGCCAGAACCCTTGACGCGAAAGGGTTAACAGCTCGGCAAACCGGCACGGTGCCGGAGCGGGCGGCGCGACAAAGCTGAGAGGATGGTTATTATGTACTTTCGCCGATCGTCGCATTTGAACACATTCTTGTCCGGCTGCGCTGAAGGAGCTGCGGCGCGGCTTGCGCAACGCCACCGAAGCAGTCGTTTTTGCGATGGATTTTTCTTGTCCGCAGCGCGACAGTCCGCATCGAACAAACAGGGCCATACGATGAGCGCAGCGTTTCTCTCCCACATCGACAACGAGCTTGAAGGCGTGAAATCGGCCGGGCTCTACAAGTCCGAGCGGGTGATTTCCTCCACGCAGTCGGCCCTGATCGAGGTCGCCGGCCAGAAGGTGCTGAATTTCTGCGCCAACAACTATCTCGGCCTGGCCGACAGCCCCGAGCTGCGCGATGCGGCGAAGCAGGCGCTCGATCGCTACGGCTACGGCATGGCCTCGGTGCGCTTCATCTGCGGCACCCAGGAAGAACACAAAGAGCTCGAAGCCACCATCTCTTCCTTCCTCGGCATGGACGACACCATTCTCTACGGCTCCTGCTTCGATGCCAATGGCGGCCTGTTCGAGACGCTGCTCGGCGAGGAAGACGCCGTCATCTCGGACGCGCTGAATCACGCCTCGATCATCGACGGGGTGCGGCTCTCCAAGGCCAAGCGCTTCCGCTACGCCAACAACGACATGGCCGACCTCGAGGCGCGGCTGAAGGAGGCGAAGGACTGCCGCTTCCGACTGATCGCCACCGACGGCGTGTTCTCGATGGACGGCATCATCGCCAACCTGCAAGGAGTCTGCGACCTCGCCGAGAAATACGACGCCATGGTCATGGTCGATGACAGCCATGCCGTCGGCTTCGTCGGCAAGAACGGCCGTGGCTCGGCCGAGCACTGCGGCGTCGAGGGCAGGGTGGACATCATCACGGGCACGCTCGGCAAGGCGCTGGGCGGCGCGTCCGGCGGCTATACCGCGGGGAAGAAACAGGTGGTCGACTGGCTGCGTCAGCGCTCGCGGCCCTATCTCTTCTCCAACACGCTGATGCCGGCGATCGCCGGCGCCTCGCTGAAAGTCTTCGAGCTGATCCGCAATGGCGATGCGCTGCGCCGCCGCCTATATGCCAATGCGGAACGCTTCCGGTCTCAAATGGGCAAGCTCGGCTTTACGCTTGCCGGCGCCGATCATCCGATCATCCCGGTGATGCTGGGCGACGCCACTCTTGCGCAGGAGATGGCCGCCCGCATGCTGAAGCGCGGCATCTACGTCATCGGTTTTTCGTTCCCGGTGGTGCCGAAGGGCCAGGCGCGCATTCGCACCCAGATGTCGGCGGCGCACTCCGGCGCCGATATCGATCGCGCCGTCGAGGCGTTCGGCGAGGTCGGGAAGGAACTGGGTGTAATCGCTTGACGGTGCCGCCGGCAATGGAAAAGGGCCATGGCGATCGATGTAACGAGCAGTATCGAGATCGCCAGCCCGCGCGCGGTTGTCGCCGCCTTTTCTTCCGATCCGGACAATGTTCCGCGCTGGTACGTCAACATCAAGTCGGTGGAATGGAAGACTCCCCGACCGGCCCAGATAGGATCGAGAATTGCATTCGAGGCGCAGTTCCTCGGACGGCGGCTCGCTTATACCTACGAGATCCTGGATCTCGTGCCGGGCGAGAGGCTGGTGATGCGATCCGACGAAGGACCGTTTCCGATGGAGACGAGCTATGGATGGCGGGATTCCGGCGAAGGCCGCACGCATATGACGCTCCGGAATCGCGGCTCGCCGGCCGGCTTTTCCCGTCTCATGACCCCGCTCATAGCCGTGGCTGTCCGACGTTCGACCAATCGCGATCTGCTGCGGCTGAAGAACATCCTGGAAGCGGCAGGTTGATGATCCGTCAGGACGGGGAAGATTTTCTGGAGAGTGTTCGATGTCCAACATGATGAAGGCGCTGGTGAAGGCCAAGGCCGAGCCGGGCATCTGGATGGAAGAAGTGCCGGTGCCGGAAATCGGCCCCAACGACGTGCTGATCAAGGTCAGGAAGACCGCGATCTGCGGCACCGACGTCCACATCTACAATTGGGACCAGTGGGCGCAGAAGACCGTGCCGGTGCCGATGGTGACCGGCCATGAATTTGTCGGTACCGTCGCGGATTTCGGCGCGGCCGTCACCGAATACAAGGTCGGACAGCGCGTCTCGGGCGAGGGCCACATCGTCTGCGGCCACTGCCGCAACTGCCGCGCGGGGCGAGGGCATCTCTGCCGCAACACGCTCGGCGTCGGTGTCAACCGGCCCGGCGCCTTCGGCGAGTATGTAGCGATCCCGCAGCACAATGTCGTGCCGATCCCCGACGACGTGCCGGACGAGATCGCGGCGATCTTCGATCCATTAGGCAATGCTGTCCACACCGCACTGTCCTTCGACCTGGTCGGCGAGGATGTGCTGGTCACCGGCGCCGGCCCGATCGGCATCATGGGCGCGCTGGTCGCGCAATGCGTCGGCGCGCGGAAAGTCGTCATCACCGACATCAACCCGGTCCGGCTGGAACTGGCGCGCAAGCTCGGCGTCCAGCATGTGGTCGACGCCTCGAAGGAGAAGCTGCGCGACGTGATGCCGGCACTCGGCATGACCGAAGGTTTCGACGTCGGGCTGGAGATGTCGGGCGCCGCGCCAGCCTTCCGCGACATGATCGACACCATGAACAATGGCGGCAAGATCGCCATCCTCGGCATCGCTCCCACCGGCTTCGAGATCGACTGGAACAAGGTCATCTTCAAGATGCTGCATCTCAAAGGCATCTACGGCCGCGAGATGTTCGAGACCTGGTACAAGATGATCGCCCTGGTGCAGGGGCCGCTGGATGTTTCGGGTCTGATCACGCATCGCATCGGCATTGACGATTTCCAGGTTGGGTTCGATGCGATGAGGAGCGGTAGTTCCGGCAAAGTGGTGATGGACTGGTAGGTTTGGTGGAAGCAGCATCCTAGCAATGCTGGCGGGACAGCACCCCCCTTTGGCCTGCCGGACGGACAGAGGGGGTGTGAAGGATCGCTAAGAAGAAGATAAAGCCTCTTCTAGCGCTGCCACCCCCCTGACAATCGCCGCTCTCTCTTCCTCGCTCAGCCTCGCCAGCAGCTCCCTTTCAAACGCTTTCGCCAGCGGCACCATCTCGCGATAGGCGGCGAGGCCCGCCTTGGTCAGCGTCAGATGCTCGACGCGGCGGTCGTTCTCGTCCGGCGTTCTTGTCAGCCAGCGCCGACGTTCGAGCGCGGCGACTGCGCGCGACACCTTGGTCTTGTGCATGGCCGACTGCTCGCCGAGTTCCGTCGCCGTCATCATCCCGCGCTGGCCGAGGCCTGAGAGCGTGCGCCATTCCGGCCGCGTCAGACCGTGGCGCTCCTTGTAGATGCGCGAGAATTCGCGGCTCACGGCGTCGGCCAGCCGGTAGAGCCGGTAGGGCAGGAAGTTTTCTAGCTCGAGAATCTCCGATTTCATTTGGCGCACCATCGATGCGGGGTTCGGCGTTGATAGTTACATTTTCGATGGTTACAAATGAAACCAGTTTGGTCAACATCGCCGGAAAGCCTTCCTCAACGCTGAGCGCGGCAGCCCGGGATCAGAGAGGATCGGATGGCTTTTTCCTATATGCCGGGCTTCGGCAACGACTTCGAGACCGAGACGCTGCCGGGATCGCTGCCGCAGGGCCGCAACTCGCCGCAGCGGCCGGCCTACGGGCTCTATGCCGAGCAGCTTTCGGGCTCGCCCTTTACCGCGCCGCGCGGCACCAACGAGCGCTCCTGGCTTTACCGCATCCGTCCAAGCGTGAAACACACCGGCCGCTTCAAGGGCGCGAGCTATCCTATGTGGAAGACCGCGCCCAACGTCGGCGACCACGAGCTGGCACTCGGCCAGTACCGATGGAACCCGGTGCCGATCCCGACCGAGCCGACCGACTTCATTTCCGGCATGCGCACCATGACCACGGCCGGCGACGCGGTCGGACAGTCCGGCATGGCGGCACACGTCTATGTCGCCAACCGCTCGATGGTCGACGACCATTTCTTCAATGCCGACGGCGAGCTCATGATCGTGCCGCAGGTCGGCACGCTGCGCTTTGTCACCGAGATGGGCGTCATCGAGCTTCGCCCCGGCGAGATCGCGGTGCTGCCGCGCGGCCTCGTCTTCAAGGTCGAGATCGCCGACAGTCAGGCGCGCGGCTATGTCTGCGAGAATTACGGGGCAAAATTCACCATGCCCGACCGCGGCCCGATCGGCGCCAATTGCCTGGCCAATCCGCGCGACTTCAAGACCCCCTGCGCCTGGTTCGAGGAGAAGGAGACGCCATGCCGGCTGATCGTCAAATGGTGCGGCACTTTCCACGTCACCGAGCTCGGCCATTCGCCGCTCGACGTCGTCGCCTGGCACGGCAACTACGCGCCCTATAAATATGATCTGGCGACGTTTTCGCCGGTCGGCGCGATCCTCTTCGATCACCCAGACCCGTCGATCTTCACCGTGCTGACGGCGCCGAGCGGCGAGGAGGGCACGGCCAATGTCGACTTCGTCATCTTCCCGCCGCGCTGGCTAGTGGCCGAAAACACTTTCCGGCCGCCCTGGTACCACCGCAACATCATGAGCGAGTTCATGGGCCTGATCCACGGCCAGTACGATGCCAAGGAGGAAGGTTTTGTCCCCGGCGGCATCAGCCTGCATAACCAGATGCTGGCGCACGGACCCGACGCCTCCGGCTTTGAGAAGGCCTCCCGCGCCGACTTGAAACCGGTCAAGCTCGACAACACCATGGCCTTCATGTTCGAGACGCGCTTTCCGCAGATGCTGACGCGCTACGCCGCCGAACTCGACACCTTGCAGGCGAACTACATCGACTGCTGGGCCGACCTGAGGAAGCGCTTCAACGGCACGCCGGAAGGCGACTGGTCCTGATTGGTGAAGTCAGAGTCAGGAAAACATCGGCGGGTGGCTTGACGATCACTCGCGACGGCCTTGTTGTGGGACGAGCGGCACAAAGCCCGCGAGGAGAGGAAACCGCATGAAGCTTGCCACTTTGAAGAACGGGACGCGCGACGGGAAACTGGTCGTGGTCTCGCGCGATCTGACGCGGTTCACCGACGCTTCTTTCCTGGTGCCGACGCTGCAGGCTGCGCTCGACAATTGGGGGCGCTTGGCGCCGCATCTGGCGGCGATGGCGGAATCGCTCGAGACCAGCGCGGTGCCCTCGGCCCGCTTTCACGAGCATGACGCGCATTCGCCGCTGCCGCGCGCCTATCAATGGGCGGACGGCTCGGCCTATGTGAACCATGTCGAGCTGGTGCGGAAGGCGCGCGGCGCCGAGATGCCGGCGAGTTTCTGGACCGATCCGCTGATCTACCAGGGCGGCTCGGACTCCTTCCTTGCGCCGCGCGATCCGATCCGCATGGCCGACGAAGCCTTCGGCATCGACATGGAGGCGGAAGTTGCCGTCATCGTCGGCGATGTGCGGATGGGCGCCGGGCCGGGCGAGGCGCGCGAGGCCATCCGCCTCGTCATGCTGGTCAATGATGTGACGCTTCGCGCCATCACGGGGCCGGAACTGGCAAAAGGCTTCGGCTTCTTCCAGTCGAAGCCGTCTTCTGCTTTCTCGCCGGTCGCGGTGACGCCGGACGAGCTTGGTGATGCCTGGGACGGCGGCAAGGTCAGCCTGCCGCTGCTCGCCGATCTCAACGGCAAACCGTTCGGCCGTGCCAATGCCGGCATCGACATGACCTTCGATTTCCCGGCCTTGATCGTGCATGCCGCGAAAACGCGGCCGCTTGCCGCCGGCACCATCATCGGCTCCGGCACCGTCTCCAATAAGCTGAATGATGGGCCAGGCAGGCCGGTCGCGGCAGGCGGCGCCGGCTATTCCTGCATCGCCGAGCTGCGCATGATCGAGACCATCGAGAGCGGCGAGCCGAAGACCCCGTTCCTGCGCTTCGGCGACACGGTGCGCATCGAGATGAAGGACAAGGCCGGCCATTCGATCTTCGGCGCCATCGAGCAGAAGGTCGAGAAGTACGAGGGGGAGAAAGGAACCTGAAAAGGTGACCCTGCTCGAGCATCTTCGCCGCATGGCTCGCAACAATTTGTGGTCGAACGACCGGCTCTACCGCGCCGTGCTGGAGCTTCAGCCCGGCGAGTTCGAGGCCGGTCGAACCAGTTTCTTTCCCTCGATCAAGGAGACGCTCAACCACATCCTCGCGGTCGATCGTCTCTATCTCGATTTTCTGACCGATGGCGGCCTCGGTGCTGCGGCCTATGACGACTTCACACCGTTCGACGATGCGTCACGCCTGGCCGCTGCACAGACCGATTTTGACCGCAGGCTTGTCGCCTTCTGCGACGGCCTGTCGGAGGCAGATCTCGACCGCCGCGTCATCACCGACCGCCGCGAGGACGGCATGATCCCCGAAAGGATCGGCGACATCCTCGCCCATGTCTTCCTGCACGACATCCACCATCGCGGCCAGGTGCACGCGATGCTGTCGGGCACCTCGGTCTCCCCACCGCAATTGGATGAGTTCTTGCTCGATTACGACATTAAGCTCAGGAAGGACGAGGTCGAGCGGCTTGGGTTGTGAACAAGCGAGAACGCTTCGGGAATTATTGTAGTTACGAAAATTATTGACTTAATTCATGTAGGTACATAAATTCAGATGCGGATCGTCTGGGATGAACCTAAACGGTTGGCCAACATTGACAAACACGGCTTGGATTTCGCGGCGCTAGACGAGGAGTTTTTCCTTGCCTCGGCGATCCGGGCGGCCAAATCCGGCCGTTTCATGGCGATTGGTCGGGTAGTCGGCGGCGGCGTTGTTGCAGTGGTCTTTTCCCGGCTTGGCTCCGAAGGCATCTCGGTTATTTCAATGCGGGCGGCCAACCAGACGGAAAGGAGATTGTTCGATGGCGAAAGCTAAGCTGAACACTACAAAGCTGGACAACGGATTCAAGTCAGGCAAGGGATTCACCGAGGAAGATTGGGATGCGGTTTCGGACAATCCCGAATGGACCGAGGAGGATTTTCGGAATGCTCGTCCCTTCGCCGACGTGTTTCCGGACCTTGCCGAAAGCATTCGCTCGCGTGGTCGGCCGGCACTCGACAATCCGAAGAAGCAGGTAACGCTGCGCCTCGACAGCGATGTGGTTGCTCGTTTCCGTGCCAGCGGGCCCGGCTGGCAGAGCCGAATCAACGAAATTCTGAGGAAGGCCGCCGGCCTTTAGAGTAGCCGGCGGCTTGGTCTTTCGGCTGACTACGCCGCCCTGCCATCCAGCTTGATCACGCCACGCTTGATCTGGTCCTGCTCGATCGATTCGAACAGCGCGCGGAAATTGCCTTCGCCAAATCCTTCGTCGCCCTTCCTCTGGATGAATTCGAAGAAGATCGGCCCGATCACCGTCTTCGAGAAGATCTGCAGCAGGATCTTGGTCATACCGCCGTCGACGACGCCTTCGCCGTCGATCAGGATGCCGTGCTTCTTCATGCGCTCGATCGGCTCGTCATGGCCGTGCACGCGCTCATGCGACATCTCGTAATAGGTGTTGGGCGGGCCGGGCATGAACTTCAGCCCGTTGGCGGCGAGCTTGTCGGTGGCATCGTAGATCGCGTCCGTACCGACGGCAATGTGCTGGATGCCCTCGCCATTGTACTTCTTCAAATACTCGGCGATCTGGCTGGTTTCGTCCTTGGACTCGTTGAGCGGAATGCGGATCTTGCCGCAGGGCGAGGTGATCGCCCGGCTGACCAATCCGGTGATCCTGCCGTCGATGTCGAAGAAATGGATCTGCTTGAAGCCGAACAGGTCGCGGTAGAAGTCCCACCACTTGTCCATGTTGCCGCGATAGACATTGTGGGTCAGGTGGTCGAGGTAGTAGAAGCCGACGCCTTCGGGTTTCGGATTGCGCTCGCCAAGCCACTCGAACTCAGCATCGTAAGCCGAGCCCTTGTCGCCATAGGTTTCGATGAAATAGAGGAGCGATCCGCCGATGCCGACGATCGCCGGCGCGTCGAGCGCCTTGTCGGTGCCCTCGTAGGGCACAGCACCCTTCGACACGGCGTGGTCGAAGGCATGCTTCGCATCGACCACGCGCCACGCCATCGAGGCGGCGCAGGGGCCGTGCTTTTCGACGAATTTCATCGCATGCGAGCCTGGCTCGGCATTGACGACATAGTTGATGTCGCCCTGGCGCCAGACGGTGATGTCCTTGGTGCGGTGCTTCGCCACCGCGATATAGCCCATGCGGGCAAAGAGCTCGGCAAGTTTTGCCGGGTCTGAATGCGCGAACTCGACGAATTCGAAGCCGTCGGTGCCGGCGGGATTCGCCTTGCTGATCTTGGCGGGTGGGGCGTCATGCGGGAAGGGTCCCATGGCATTCCTCCGAAAGCTGTTGCGGCCGTGCTTGGCCGATTTTCACCATAATAACGCTGGACGGCTGCATGGTGCTTGCATTCAACCGCCTGGAATGCCCACAATGTGCGCAGATTGTGCATGATTGGGGACAAAACCATGGATGATGCGCGCCTTGATCAATTTGACCGCAAGATACTGGCGCTCCTGCAGGGCGATGCGCGGCTCACCAACAATGATCTTTCGGAGCGCGTGAACCTGTCGGCCTCGCAATGCTCGCGCCGCCGCCAGCGGCTGGAGGAAGATGGCTATATCAGGGGCTATCGCGCGGTGCTCGACCGCGACCGTCTCGGCTTTTCGCTGGTCAATGTGATTTCGGTGACCTTGGCCACCCACAACCGCGACAATGCCCGCCGCTTCGGCGAGCTGGTGGCGCGGCTACCCGAGGTGCAGGAAGCGCACGCGCTGACCGGCGAGATGGATTACATCCTGAAGGTGGTGACGCCCGATCTCAAATCGCTTTCCGAGTTCGTCAACGGCGTGCTGCTGCCGCATGAATCGGTGCAGCATGTGAAGACGGCGATCGTGCTGGAAACGCTGAAAGAGACCGGCGCGCTGCCGATTTAGTTTGCGGAGATCTTTGTTGGATGCGACGGCGACGGAACGCGAACCTGCGGAATTGGCTCTCGCCAATGCGCAAGCTTTCACCCCCTCTGCTGCTGGATCAGCCCATAGAGGTTGGTGCAGCGCGCGCCGGAGCGGCAATAGGCGAAGACCGGGCCTTCGAGCTCGTCGAGCGCCTCGGCCTGATCCTCGACATTGTCCATAGTGAGCTGGCCGCTGATCACCGGAATGTAGCGGAAGGCGAGCCCCGCGGCTTCCGCGGCCGCCTTGACGCTGTCGGCCGAGGGCTGGCCGGGCTGTTCGTCGTCCGGCCGGTTGCAGATGACGCTCTTGAAGCCGGCGTCCTTGATGGCAACGATGTCCTCGGGCTGGATCTGCCCCGAGACCGAATAGTCTTCGCTGATCTGGCGGTATTCCATAGCGTCGTCCTCGCAATCCTTGGCCGCAGTCATGCCACCGCGCGGCATTAGCGACAATCCGTAGCACCGGATTTCTCTGCCAAATAGAGAGTGCGGGGCGGAAAATCCAACCGGGCCGGTTTTAGCCCGGTTGGATGATGCCGCTTAGCTTCCGAGCAGCGCGCCTTTGAACTGCTCGATGTTGTTGTGCATCATGTCGATATAGGTCGAGGCCGGGCCGTCGGGCGGCGACAGCGCATCGGAATAGAGCGTGCCGCCGACCTTGATGCCGGTCTCGCTGGCGATCTGCTCGATGAGCCTGGGGTTGGTGATGTTCTCGATGAAGATCGCCGCCGCCTTGTCCTGCTTGACCTGGTTGACCAGCTTGGCCACGTCGGCGGCCGAAGGCTCGGAATCGGTCGAGATGCCTTGCGGAGCAAGGAAGGTCAGGCCGTATGCATGCTCGAAATAGCCGAAGGCGTCATGCGAGGTGATGACGACGCGCTTGGCCTCGGGGATCGCCTGGATCGCCGCGGTCACTTCGCCCTCCAACGCGCCGAGTTTCTGGGTGTAGGCGGCGGCATTGGCCTTGTAGCTGTCGCAGCCCGCGCTATCGGCGGCGCAGAATGCATCGGCGATATTCTTCACATAGATCTTGGCATTGGCGATCGACTGGAAGGCGTGCGGGTCGTTGACCGTCTTGCCGCCGCCGGTGCCGGCGCCTTCGGCCGCGTCGGCATCGGCGAATTCCGGCTTGAAGGCGATTGGCGTCACGCCCTTGGTCAGCGTCACGATCGTCGCCTTGGTGGCGCTGGTGTCGACCAGGCGCTGCAAAAAACCTTCGAAATGCAAGCCGTTGACCAGCACGACATCGGCGCCGGCCATCGCCACCGCATCGGCCGGGGTCGGCTCGTAGACATGCGCGTCGCCGTCCGGGCCGACGATGGTGGTGATGTTGACGCGGTCGCCGCCGACATTCTTGGCAAAGTCGGCAATGACCGTGAAGCTCGCCACCACCTTGAGCGGCGCCGCAAAAGCGGACGATGCGGCGAAAGCGCTTAATGTTATAACGCTCAGCGCCAGGGCGGCGCGAAAGGATTTCAACATTGGGAAGAGTCTCCTTGCTTGGGGATTAAGCTGTGCGGTGGCGGTGATGCACGATACGGGCGCGCAGCGCGCCGCGCGTGCCGAACAGGATCGAGCAGAAATAAACGACGCCGGCCGAAAGGATGATAGCCGGGCCGGACGGCAGCGAGGCGTGATAGGACAAAAGCAGTCCGGCTATGCAGGAGGCAAAGCCGATCAGCACCGCCAGCGCGCACATCGGCTCGACGCGAACCGTCCAGAAGCGCGCGGCGGCGGCCGGCAGCATCATCAGCCCGACCGAGAGCAGCGTGCCCAGCGCCTGGAAACCGCCCACGAGGTTGAGCACGACCAGCCCAAGAAAGATGAAATGGACCGGGCTGCCCATGCGGCTCACCGAGCGCAGGAACAGCGGATCGAGGCATTCGGCGACCAGCGCCCGCCAGAAGATGGCGAGGCAGGCGAGCGTCACAACCACAATGCCGCAGATCAGGATCAGCGCCTCGTTGTTGAGCGCCAGCACGGTGCCGAACAGCACATGCATCAGGTCGACGCTCGAGCCGCGGATCGACACCATCAGCACGCCGATGGCGAGCGAGATCAGATAGAAGGCCGCCATCGAGGCGTCCTCGCGCTGGATGGTGAAGCGCGAAACCGCCCCTGCGCCAAGCGCGACGATGATGCCGGCGATCAGCCCGCCGACGGTCATCGGCAGGATTTCGAGGCCATAGAACAGGAAGCCGGCGGCGGCGCCTGGCAGGATGGCATGCGCCATCGCATCGCCCGACAGGCTCATGCGCCTGAGCATCAGGAAGACGCCGACCGGGCAGGCGCCGAGCGACAGCATCAGCGAGCCGAACAGAGCCCGCTGCATGAAGGCGAAATCGGCGAAGGGCTGGATGAACAGGCCGTAGAGAAACTCCATCACGCCGCCCTCGGTCCGGAGCCGTGGTGGTGACCATGCCCATGAGCGTGATCATGGTGGTCGTGTGCGTGATCATGGCCATGATCATCGGGCTCGCACCAGGGCGCGTTCTCTTCCCAGGCCTCGTGAAAGCGCCGCGCCTTGAGCAGGTTTTCAGGCCTGAGCGTCTCTTTTGTGTCGCCCCAGGCGACAGGCTGGCGGGCGAGCAGCAGCGTCTCGGGAAAATTCCGCCGCACGAGATCGAGGTCGTGGACGACCACCATGATCGTGCGCTCCTCGCCATGCCAGCGCTTTATCAGCTGGATGAGGTCGCCGACGGTCTTGGCGTCGACGGCATTGAACGGCTCGTCGAGCAGGATGAGATCGGCATCCTGCAACAGCACGCGGGCAAACAACGTGCGCTGCAGCTGACCGCCGGAGAGCGTGTCGATCGGCCGCTTCTCGAAACCGCCGAGCCCGACCGCCATCAGCGCCTTGCTGACCGACTCGCGATCCTCTTTGGTGTAGCGTCCGAGCATGCCGCGCTTCGGCCACAGGCCAAGCGAGACCAGGTCGACCACCCGCGCCGGAAAGCTGCGGTCGAGCTCCGACTGCTGCGGCAGATAGGCGGTGCGCACGCCGGGCGCGCGGACAACCGTGCCCTCCATCGGCTTCAGCACGCCGACAATGCCCTTCATCAGCGTCGACTTGCCCGAGCCGTTGGCGCCGACCACCGCAGTCAGCGAGCCTTTTCGGACCGTGCCGTTGAGGTGATGGATGGCCGGATGGCTGTTGTAACCGAGCGTCAGGTCGCGGAAGGTCAGGCAGGCATTTGTCATCAGACGTTTCGGATCGGGCGCCAAATTCGAGAGTACCCGTCGATATGTGATGTTATTACATTAGTCAACATGCCGGTTCGGCGGAATTGTGTCCAGATCGGTCAACTCGCCGTGTACACGGAAGCGGTCCGGAGCCGATAAATTGGCTCAATCGGTTTCGCGCCGGTCGGCCTTGCCCGGAGCCGGCACGGACTCTAAACAGGCGCGACCCTAGAAAAGAAGGAGCCTCCCATGAGCATTCGTCGTATCGATGTCGGCCCGCGCATGAGCCAGATCGTCATTCACGGCAACACCGTCTATCTGGCCGGCCAGGTCGGTGAGCCCGGCGGCAACGTCGCCTCGCAGACTCGCGACATCCTGAAGACCATCGACGAATTGCTGGCCAAGGCTGGCACCGACAAGACCAAGATCGTGCAGGCGATCATCTGGCTGGCCGACATGGGCACCTTCGCCGAGATGAATTCGGAGTGGGACAAGTGGGTGCCGCAAGGCCACACGCCCGCCCGCGCCACCGGCGAAGCCAAGCTCGCCACCCCGGAATATCTGGTCGAGATCATCGTTACGGCGGCGCTGTAAGGCGCAGGAACCGCCAATCTTCCCCTCGTGGGCCCCACGAGGGGAAGATCGCTCATCCCTGCGAAGGCGTGAACCGCGCCACAAGCGTGTGGCTTTCCGCCGGATAGATGAAGCGCACTTGCGTGACCGGATGCTCGGCGCTCCAGGTGCGGCGCTCGACCACCAGGCAGGGCGCGCCGGGATCGATGTCGAGCGTGTCGGCGATAGTTTCGTCAGCCGCCATGGCGCGGATACGGTGCTCGGCCTCGCTCCACGGCACGCGTCCGATCAGCCAGGGGCCGGGCGCAATGTCGAGAAATTCTTCCTCGCTGGCCTCGCCCACCGCCGAAAGATTGATCAGGCGCTGCTCGAGCGCGAATGGCCGTTCGCCGGCAAAATGCAGCCCCTCCAGCCAAAGCACTGGACCCGTGGCTGATAGCCCAAGCAGCGACCGATCCTCGGCATTGCCACGCCGTTTCATGCGCTCGAGCCGTTCATAACGATAGGGCAGGCCAAGCGCCTCGACCTCGATCCTGATGTCGTGCAGCTCCAGCACCGCCGCCTGCGACTGCGGCTGGCGCACGAAGCTGCCCGAGCGGCGGCGGCGCTCGATCAACCCCGCCTT
Source organism: Mesorhizobium sp. WSM3873 (assembly GCF_001672445.1). NCBI lineage: Bacteria > Pseudomonadati > Pseudomonadota > Alphaproteobacteria > Hyphomicrobiales > Phyllobacteriaceae > Mesorhizobium > Mesorhizobium sp. WSM3873. The sequence goes on from NZ_LYTM01000034.1 coordinate 415,148, forward strand.
GGCGAGCTGCGACAGCGCCTTGTTCACCGTCATGCGCGAACAATCATATTGAGCCGTCAGCTCGTGCTCGAACGGGATGCGGTGGCCGGGTGCCCATGCACCCGACAGGATTTTTTCCCGGATGTCGGACAGGATACGCTGGTGCAGCGACAGGGTCTCGCCGTCTTCCATCTCTGCCGTTTCGGCCATGCTCATCGGGATCAGCCTTCGGACAGCGCCATCATCACTTTGCGGAAGCGCCCGGCGACCGCCTCGCGTTTGACATGCCTGCCGCCGCTCACCTGCTTCTTGCCATGCACCCAGACGCAATCGACCTTGCTGCCATTGGCAAAGATCCAGGCGTCGAGGATGGCATCGCCCGCCTTGCCGGCAAGCGAGGGATGACCGGCGTCGAGCGAGACGAAATCGGCGGGCCTGCCGACGGCGAGGGTTGAGGGGCTGTCGCCGAGCGCGATGCTGCCGCCATCGAGCGCGGCATCGAACAGCGCACGACCGGTAGAGCCGCCGGCGCGCGCCAGCACATTGCGAGCGCGGTGGGCGAGGCGCTGCGAATATTCGAGCTGCCGAAGCTCGTCCGGCAGGCCGATCAGCACATTGGAGTCGGAGCCGACGCCGAAGCGGCCGCCATGTTCGATGAACAAGGGGGCGGCGAAAGTGCCGTCGCCGAGATTGGACTCGGTGATCGGGCAGAGCCCAGCGACGGCGCCGCTCTTGGCCATGGCGATCGTCTCGGCCTCGGTCATATGCGTGGCGTGGATCAGGCACCAGCGCCTGCCCACCTCAGCATGTCCGAGCAGCAACTCGACCGGACGCTTGCCTGACCAGGCGATGCAGTCCTCGATTTCCTTCACCTGCTCGGCGACATGGATGTGGATCGGCCCGTTCGGCGCCATTGCGGCAACCGCGTTGAGTTCGTCCGGCGTTGCGGCGCGCAGGCTGTGCGGCGCGACGCCGACGACGGCTTGCTCCAGCGAGCGAACGCCTTCGCGAGTTTTCTCAAGCAGACGTTCGAAGCGTCCGACATCATTGATGAATCGCCGTTGGCCTTCGTTGGGAGCAGCACCGCCGAAGGCCGAATGGGCATAGAAGACCGGCAGCAGCGTCAGTCCGATGCCGGTGTCGGCGGCGGCAGCCGCGATCCGCTCCGCCATCTCGGCGATGTTGGCGTAAGGCTGCCCGTCGCGGTCGTGATGCAGATAGTGAAACTCGCCGACGCGCGAAAACCCGGCTTCCAGCATCTCCACATAAAGCTGCGCCGCGACCGCCTCGACCTGGTCCGGCGTCATCGACAGCGCGAAGCGGTACATCACCTCGCGCCAGCTCCAGAAACTGTCGGCCGAGGGACCGCGCAGTTCGGCAAGCCCCGCCATGCCGCGCTGGAAGGCGTGGCTATGCAGGTTGGGCATGCCGGGCAGGACGATGGCGTGGCGTTCGTCGCCGGCGTGTGCCGAAGAGCCCGCTTCGACTTCAGAGATACGGCCGCCGTCGAAAGCGATCCTCACATTGCCCCGCCAACCGCCGGGCAGCAGCGCCTGTTCCGCATAGATCGCCATCACCTCCAAACTCCCAATCCGAATGCCCGAGCGACATTAACACTTGCGTCGCGTTCCAATATGTATATACATAATCGTCATCCTTTCAAATGGAAAAGATGATGGGTGGAGCAAACGGAAAGAGCGGCCTTCGTCTGTGGCGCAATGCCCGCCTGGCGACCATGGCCGAGGGTGCTGCCGGTCTCGGCATCGTCGAGAAAGGTGCGATCGCCGCGCGCGACGGGCTGATCGTCTATGCCGGATCGGAGGCCGACCTGCCGGCAGCCGCCGGGCAGGGGGCCGAAACGGTCGATTGCCAGGGCCGCTGGATCACCCCCGGCCTGATCGATTGCCACACCCACCTTGTCTATGCAGGCAACCGCGCCAACGAATTCGAGATGCGCTTGGCCGGCGCCACGTATGAGGAGGTGGCGCGCGCCGGCGGTGGCATCGTTTCCTCGGTCAAGTCGCTGCGCGCCGCGAGCGAAGACGAGCTCGTCTCCCAGACGCTGCCCCGCCTCGACGCGCTGATGGCCGAGGGCGTCACGACCGTCGAGGTCAAGTCCGGCTACGGCCTCGATGCCGACAATGAAAAAAAGTCGCTGCGGGCCGCGCGCCGTCTGGCCGGTGAGCGCTCCGTCACGATCCGTACGACCTGTCTCGCCGCCCATGCGCTGCCGCCCGAAGCCAGGGGCGACAAGGACGCTTTCATCGATCTCGTCGCCGGCACGATCCTCCCGGCGGTTGCCGCCGAAAAGCTCGCGGACGCCGTCGACGGTTTTTGCGAGGGCATTGCCTTCTCACCGGAACAGATCGCGCGCGTCTTCGATAAGGCGAAAGCGCTTGGCCTGCCGGTGAAGCTTCACGCCGACCAGTTGTCCAACCTGCATGGCGCCGCGCTTGCCGCGCGCTACGGCGCGCTGTCGGCTGATCACCTGGAATACACCGATGGGGAGGGCGCCGCGGCGATGGCCGAGTCCGGCACCGTCGCGACCATCCTGCCCGGCGCCTACTATTTCATCCGCGAGACCAAGAGGCCGCCGGTCGATCTCTTCCGCCGCCACGGCGTGAAGATGGCGGTCGCCACCGACTCCAATCCCGGCACCTCGCCGCTTACCTCGCTGCTGCTCACCATGAACATGGCCGCGACGCTCTTTGGCCTGACCATCGACGAATGCCTCGCCGGCGTCACCCGCGAGGCCGCGCGTGCGCTGGGGCTTCTCGACAGGACCGGCACGCTGGAAGCCGGCAAATCGGCCGACCTTGCCGTCTGGGATATCGAGCGTCCGGCCGAACTTGTCTATCGCATGGGCTTCAATCCGCTCCATGCCCGCATCTGGAGAGGACAATGACCGAACTGATCCTGAAGCCCGGCAGCGCGACGCTTGCCGACTGGCGGGCCATCTATCGCGGCGCCGTGCCGAAGCTCGACGATCCCTGCCGGCCGAAGATCAAGGCCAGCGCCGAATCCGTCGCCCGCATCGTCGCCAAAGGCGAGCCGGTCTACGGCATCAACACCGGCTTCGGTAAGCTTGCCAGCGTTCGCATTCCGGCAAACGACCTCGAAACGCTCCAACGCAACATCGTGCTTTCCCACGCCGCGGGCGTCGGCGAACCGATGCCGGCCCCCGTGGTGCGGCTGATGATGGCGTTGAAGCTGGCGAGCCTCGCCCAGGGCGCTTCCGGCGTGCGCGCCGAGACCATCGACCTGCTCCAGGGGATGCTCGCCAACGACGTCATTCCGGTCGTGCCGGCGCAAGGCTCGGTCGGCGCCTCGGGTGACCTCGCGCCGCTCGCGCACATGACGGCCGTCATGATCGGCGTCGGTGAATGTTTTACCCCGCATGGTCGTTTCCCGGCCAAGGTCGCCTTCGTCTCGCATGGGCTGGAACCGGTCACGCTCGGCGCCAAGGAGGGCCTGGCGCTGCTCAACGGCACCCAGTTCTCGACCGCCTTCGCGCTCGCCGGCCTGTTCGAAGCCGAGACGCTCTACCAGTCGGCGCTGGTCGCCGGCGCCCTGTCGACCGATGCTGCCCGCGGCTCCGACGCGCCTTTCGACCCGCGCATTCATCTGTTGCGCAAGCATCGCGGCCAGATCGAGACCGCGGACGCGTTGCGCAATCTGATGGCCGGCAGCGCCATCCGTGAATCGCACCGCGTTGGCGACGAGCGCGTGCAGGATCCATACTGCCTGCGCTGCCAGCCGCAGGTGATGGGCGCCGCGCTCGACGTCCTGCGCAAGGCGGCCGACACGCTCGAGACTGAAGCCAACGGCGTCACCGACAACCCGCTGATCTTCGCCGAAGACGACACCGCGCTCTCGGGCGGCAATTTTCACGCCGAGCCGGTGGCCTTTGCCGCCGACATGATCGCGCTTGCGGTCTGCGAGATCGGCTCGCTGTCGGAGCGGCGCATCGCCATGCTGGTCGATCCGGCGCTCTCCGGCATGCCGGCTTTCCTGACGCCGAAGCCTGGCCTCAATTCCGGTTTCATGATCCCCCAGGTGACGGCGGCGGCGCTCGTTTCAGAAAACAAGCAGAAAGCCTATCCGGCGAGCGTCGATTCCATCCCGACCTCGGCCAACCAGGAAGACCATGTCTCGATGGCTGCGCACGGCGCGCGCCGCCTGCTCGGCATGATCGAGAATGCAACGGCCGTCATCGGCATCGAGCTGTTGGCAGCCGCGCAAGGCTGCGATTTCCACGCCCCGCTCGCCTCGAGCGAAGCGCTGGAGACGGTGCGCAAACTGGTCCGAGCCGAGGTGCCGCATCTCGATAACGACCGGCATTTCCACCCCGACATGGAAAAGGCGATCGCCCTGGTCCGCAGCGGCGCCGCGGTTAAGGCGGCGGCTGCGGTGGCGCTGCCGGGGATTGCGTCATGAGATTGAATGCTCTGATAGGTCGCGATCCTTCACGCCCCTCTCTGTCCTGCCGGACATCTCCCCCACAAGGGGGGAGATTGGCAACTTTGGCGCCCCGCTCCTTCTTGCAACGTGGACGATTGGCGAAAGCCGGCGTGATATCTGATCTCCCCCCTCGTGGGGGAGATGTCCGGCAGGACAGAGGGGGGCGCCGTAGAGCTCCAACCCGTGGAGAGCTCCAATGACCACGCCCTGGCTCACCATCACACGCGGTACGGCGCCGCTGCTGGTCTCGATCCCGCACACCGGCATAGATCTTGCGGGCCTCGACAGCCGGTTGGTCTCGCCGTGGCTCGGCCGCCGCGACTGCGACTGGTGGATCGACAAGCTGTACGACTTCGCGAACGATCTTGGCGCGACGGTCGTCCACACCGCCATCTCGCGCACCGTCATCGACGTCAACCGCGACCCCTCCGGCGTCTCGCTTTATCCTGGACAGGCGACGACCACGCTCTGCCCCACCGACACGTTTGATGGCGATCCGCTCTACCGCATGGGCGAGGAGCCGACGCCGTCCGAGATCGACCGGCGCCGCGAGACTTACTTCGCGCCTTACCATGCCGCACTGCAGGCTGAGATCGACCGGCTGCGCGGCATGCATGAGAAGATCGTGCTGTATGATTGCCATTCGATCCGCTCGGTGCTGCCGCGCCTGTTCGAAGGCACGCTGCCGGTGTTCAATCTCGGCACCAATGACGGCAAGAGCACCGAACCATCGCTGCAGGAAAAGGTAGCCGCCATCCTCGCGGCGAGCAGCCAGTCCTGGGTAGTCAATGGGCGCTTCAAGGGCGGCTGGATCACCAGAAGTTTCGGCCGGCCGCAGAGCGGCGTCCATGCGCTGCAGATGGAGCTCTCGAACCGCGGCTATATGCGCGAGCCGTCGGAAAAGGGCGCGCCAGACAACTGGCCGGTGCCTTACGACCCAATCTACGCGGCGCCGATCCGCGCCACGCTGAAAACCATTCTCGAAACCGCGATTGCCTGGGCCGCGCGCTGACGCTCCCGCCGCACCTGATCGAAAGGGAACTGCCGACATGACCGACCCTCGCCACAACATCCGTGAAGTCCGCGCGCCGCGCGGCGATAAGCTCAACGCCCGCTATTGGACGACCGAGGCGCCGCTGCGCATGCTGATGAACAATCTCGATCCGGAGGTCGCCGAGAACCCGAACGAGCTCGTGGTCTATGGCGGCATCGGCCGGGCGGCGCGCACCTGGAACGATTTCGACCGCATCGCCGCGTCACTGAAGACGCTCGGCGAGGACGAGACACTCTTGGTGCAGTCGGGCAAGCCGGTCGGCGTCTTCCGCACCCACAAGGACGCGCCGCGCGTCTTGATCGCCAATTCCAACATCGTGCCGCACTGGGCGACCTGGGAAAAATTCAACGACCTCGATAGGAAGGGCCTGATGATGTACGGCCAGATGACGGCCGGTTCCTGGATCTATATCGGCACGCAAGGCATCGTTCAGGGCACCTACGAGACCTTCGTCGAGGCCGGCCGCCAGCACTATGGCGGCAATCTCAAGGGCAAGTGGATCCTGACCGCCGGCCTCGGCGGCATGGGCGGCGCCCAGCCTCTGGCCGCTGTCATGGCCGGCGCCTCCTGCCTCGCCATCGAATGCAATCCGGACTCGATCGACTTCCGCTTGCGCACTCGCTACCTCGATGAGAAGGCCGAAACGCTCGACGAGGCGATGGAAATGATCGAGCGCTGGACTAAGGCGGGCGAGGCGAAGTCCGTCGGCCTGCTCGGCAATGCCGCCGAGATCGTGCCGGAGATGTTCAGGCGTGGGATCCGCCCCGATATCCTCACCGACCAGACCTCGGCGCATGACCCGATCAACGGCTATCTGCCCAAGGGCTGGACCATGGCCGAATGGCGCGAGAAGCGCGTCAGTGATCCGAAGGCGGTGGAGAAGGCGGCGCGCGCGTCGATGCGCGAGCATGTCGAGGCGATGGTGGCGTTCTGGAACGCCGGCGTGCCGACGCTCGACTACGGTAACAACATCCGCCAGGTCGCCAAGGACGAGGGTTTCGAAAATGCCTTCGCCTTCCCCGGCTTCGTGCCGGCTTACATCCGTCCGCTGTTCTGCCGCGGCATCGGCCCGTTCCGCTGGGCTGCGCTCTCGGGCGATCCGGAAGATATCTACAAGACCGACGCCAAGGTGCGCGAACTCACCCCCGGCAACACGCATCTGCACAATTGGCTCGACATGGCGCGCGAGCGCATCTCCTTCCAGGGCCTGCCGGCGCGCATCTGCTGGGTCGGGCTTGGCGACCGCCATCGATTGGGGCTCGCCTTCAACGAAATGGTGGCCAAGGGCGAGCTCAAGGCGCCGGTCGTCATTGGCCGCGACCATCTCGATTCCGGCTCGGTCGCCTCGCCGAACCGCGAGACCGAGGCGATGAAGGATGGCTCCGACGCCATTTCCGACTGGCCGCTGCTCAACGCGCTGCTCAACACCGCGTCCGGTGCCACCTGGGTCTCGCTGCATCACGGCGGCGGCGTCGGCATGGGCTTTTCGCAGCATGCCGGCATGGTGATCGTCGCCGACGGCACGGCTGACGCGGCAAAGCGCCTGGAGCGCGTGCTGTGGAACGACCCGGCGACCGGCGTCATGCGGCACGCCGATGCCGGTTATGACATCGCCATCGAGTGCGCAAAGGAGCACCAGCTCAACCTGCCGGGCATTTTGGGTTGAGGTGATGCGCATCCTTCGTGCCGCCGGCTATCGCGTCATGCCGTGGAAGAACGGCGGCGGCACGACCACCGAGATCGCCGTCTCACCTGATGGCGCCGGTCTCGAGGATTTCGACTGGCGCATCTCCATCGCGCGCGTCGAGACCAGCGGGCCATTCTCCAGCTTTGCCGGCATCGACCGCACGCTGTCGGTGCTGGAAGGCGAGGGCATTGTGCTCGACATGGCCTCTCGGCCGCCGACGCGGCTCACGCCAGCCTCGGCGCCGCTTCCCTTTCCCGGCGACGTGCCGACCAGCGCCACGTTGATCGGCGGCCCGATCACCGATCTCAACGTCATGAGCCGCCGCGGCTGCATCAGCCATACGGTCGAGCGCTTGCCTGTTTCGGGTGAAGTCGAGATAAGGTCGGCCGACGGCACGACGATTATCTTGCCGGTTGGCGGTGGCGTCACAGTCCTCACGGACACCGCTGCCAGCCTCGGACCGCTTGATGCGCTCGTCCTCGATCAGCAGAGCCAGAAACTGCGCCTCCAGCCTGAAGGGCATGAGCTGATTTTTGTGATCCGCCTGCGCGTCACCGCCGCCAATGGTTAACGGCTGTTGCCAAACATGATCGCGGCGCGGGCGAAATATCGCCTGGCCCCTTGCATGTATCACGAAAAAGCCTGAATCCTTTCCCTGATCGGACCCGGGGCGGGAAGCGAGGGGCGTTCGCCCTTGAGTTGTCGAAAGGGGACGCCCCTGTCATGGAGCGCAAACAAACTTTCGGCCGAACCTGCCATGCAACAGATTGCATTTGAACCGGTTTTAGGGCCATTGCCGTGGCGGTGACGCCGCATCGCGCCCCGCCTTACGGAATAATCAATGAACATCCAGACGAATCCCGCCAAGATCGAACAAACTAGTGCCGGCTTCCCAACCGTCACGGAAGCGCCGATACGCTCCAATTTCCTGCCGGAAGACCGGCTGCGCGCGCTGGGCGCGGCACTCGCCAAGGGCGATGTCAGGGACCTGTTCGGGCTTTCGCCGTTCGAATTCCAGGCCCGCATCCGCGATAGCGCCAAGAAGATTCTCGAAGTCTACCGTTCGACCAACGCCGCCCAGGCCAAGGGCGAGACGATCACGCCCGCGGCGCAATGGCTGCTCGACAACAACTACCTGGTCGAAGAGACCATATTTCAGGTCAAGCGCGATCTGCCGCGCCGTTTCTACCGCCAGTTGCCGACGCTCAAGCTTGCGGGCGGCACGGCGTTGCCGCGCGCCTTCGTCGTCGCCTGGAGCTATGTCGAGCATTCCGACAGCGCCGTCTCGGCGACCATGTTCAAGGCCATCGTCGAGGGCTTTCAATCGGTCGAGCCGCTGAAGATCGGCGAGCTCTGGGCGCTGCCGTCGCTGCTGCGGTTCGTGCTGATCGAAAACCTCCGACGCATCGCAGTGCGCGTCAACCGTACCAGAGAGATGCGCCAGATCGCCAACGAGGTCGCCGACCGGGTGTTGGCGACCGACGACAATGCCGACCGGACCAGGATCCTGTCGAGCTACGCCGCGCATGCGCAGGATACCACTTTCGCCACCCAGCTCCTTTATCGCCTGCGTGACGGTTCGCAGAACGCCGGCCGCGCGCTGGAATGGCTGGAGGGCGAGCTCGAGAAGACCGGCTCCGACGCCGAGGAGATCATCATCTCCGAGCATCAGACGCTGTCCAGCGGCAACGTCACCACCGGCAATATCATCCGCGGCCTGCGCCTCATCAACGACGTCGACTGGACGGTCTGGTTCGAGGGCGTCAGCCGCATCGACACGCTGCTGCGCGAGAAGACCGATTTCGCCGCGCTCGATTTCTTCTCGCGCGATCAGTATCGCACCGCGATCGAGCAGCTTGCGCGCCGCTCCGACCTTTCCGAATTCCGCGTCGCCGAAACGGCGATCGAGCTTGCAGGCCACGTGCCTGGGGTCACCGATGCGTCCGGCGTGCCGGAAACTGCCGACCCCTCCGTGCATACCGATGTCGGCTTCTTCCTGGTCGGACCGCGCCGGCCGGAGCTGGAACAGGCGATCGGCTACCGGGCTCCCTTCTATGTGACTTTCAAGCGCGCCTTTGCCGCCACCGGCTGGCTCGGCATCGTCGTGCCGGTCTTCCTGCTGACGGTGCTCCTGCTTGTGCTGTCCGGCAACGCGCTTGCCAATCTCGGCCTCTCGGCAGGGGCGATCACGCTGATGCTGGCCTTGTTCGCGGTGCCGGCGAGCGAAGGCGCGTTGGCCTTCTTCAACACCGTCGTGGCGCTCTTCCTGAAGCCGACGCGGCTTGTCGGCTATGACTATAAGCACGGCATCCCCGCCTCAGCGCGCACGCTGGTCGTCGTGCCTTCGCTCATCGGGTCGCGCGACGACGTCGAGGAAAACATCCGCAACATCGAGGTGCATCATCTCGCCAACACGGCAGAAGAGATCCATTTCGCGCTTTTGTCCGACTGGCCTGATTCCAAGACCGAAATCGACGCAGCCGACATCGAGATCCTGCAATATGCCCGCGACGAGATCGCCAGGCTGAACGCCCGCTACCCGTCGGAAGGTGCTCCGCGCTTCTATCTTCTGCATCGCCGCCGGCTCTACAATCAGGCCCAGGGCTGCTGGATGGGCTGGGAACGCAAGCGCGGCAAGCTGCACGAGCTCAACCTTCTGCTGCGCGGCGACAGCGACACCACCTTCCTGCCGCTCGATGTGCCGCTGCCGGACAAAGTCACCTATGTGATGACGCTCGACGCCGATACGCGCACCACGCGCGACGCCGTCTCGAGCCTTGTCGGCAAGCTCGCGCATCCGCTCAATCGTCCGCATTTCGATCCGGCAAAGCGCGTCGTCACAGCCGGCTACGCCATCCTGCAGCCGCGCATCACCGCCTCGCTCACCAGCGGCGACGATGCCTCCTTCTTCCAGCGCGTCTTCTCGGCCAATCGCGGTCTCGACCCGTACGTCTTTGCCGTGTCCGACGTTTATCAGGACGTCTTCGGCGACGGCACTTTCACCGGCAAGGGTCTCTACCATATCGACGCCTTCGAAACGGCGCTGAAGGGCCGCATCGAGGAAAACACCATCCTCAGCCACGATTTGCTCGAAGGCGCCCTGGCGCGCGCCGCGCTCGTCACCGATGTCGAGCTGGTCGAGGACTATCCGACCCGCTACTCGGTCGACGCTTCGCGCCACCACCGCTGGGCGCGCGGCGACTGGCAATTGCTCGGCTCCATGTTCGATCCGCGCTCTGGCGTTCCGGCACTGTCGCGCTGGAAGATGGTCGATAACCTGCGCCGCTCGGTGACCCCGATCTTCTGGGTGATGGCCTGTATCGCCGGCTGGACGCTGCTGCCGTTCACGCAGGCCGCGCAGTGGCAGGCGCTGATGATCCTCAGCCTGTTCATGGCCCCGACTTTCGACATCGTCAACGGCATCCTGCCGAAGAGCGGCGACCAGACGCCGCGGGGCCATTTCTCGGCGCTGGCGCGCGACACTGTGTTCGGCACCGCGCTGGTGGCGCTGAAGGTGCTTTTGATGGCGCACCTTGCCTGGATGATGGGCGATGCCATCGTCCGCACTCTTTACCGGCTCTTCGTCAGCCGCCAGAACCTTCTGGAGTGGCGCACCGCCTCGCAGGCGCACAAGACCGGCGGCAGCGATCTCGGCGCCTATTACAGCATGATGTATGGCGCCGTGATCATCGGCGTCGTCGGCCTTGCCGTTCCGGTGCTGGCCGATTCCACCGGCGCGTTCGTCGCCTTCTTCTTCGCGATTTTCTGGATCGGCTCGCCCGCCGTCGCCTGCTGGATCAGCCGCTCGGCCGAGACCGAGGACAGGCTGCGCATTTCCGCCGCCGACATCCATGCGCTGCGCACCGTGGCGCGTCGCACCTGGCACTATTTCGAGACCTTCGTGACGGCCGAGCATCACCATCTGCCGCCCGACAATTTCCAGGAAAGCCCGGCGCCAGTGGTGGCGCCGCGTACCTCGCCGACCAACATCGGCGTCTACCTGCTCTCGGTGGTGTCGGCGCGCGACTTCGGCTGGATCAGCCTGTCGGATGCCATCACCCGCATCGACGCCACGATGACGACCATCGAGAACATGCCGCGCGATCGCGGGCATCTCTACAATTGGTACGACACGACGACGCTGAAGCCGCTTTATCCGCTCTATATCTCGGCGGTCGACAGCGGCAATCTCGCCGGCCATCTGGTCGCCGTGGCCGCGGCCTGCGCCGAATGGGCCGAGGCGCCTTCCGTCCACCTGCAGGGCGATTTCGAGGGCATCCTCGACACCGTCACCATCCTCGACGAGAGCCTGGAGGAACTGCCCGACGACCGCCGCCAGCTGCGGCCGCTGCGCCAGCGTCTTGCCGACCGCCTCGACGGCATGCGCCGGGCAGTGATGACCATCAAGGCGCAGCCCGAGATGGCCTCGATCCGCACGATCAATCTCGCGGTGCTGGCCGGCGAGATCCGCAAGCTCGCCACGGCCATCCACGTCGAGGCGGCGTCGCCCAAGAGCGACGTCATCGCCGACTGGGCGGCCAGGCTGGAGGCGACCTGCGAGGCGCATGTGCACGATTCGCACAATGACGAAAGCGCGGTCTCGGCGCTCCGCACCAAGCTGCTCGCGCTGCGCGGGCGCTGCCGCCGCTACGCCTTCGAGATGGATTTCTCCTTCCTGATGCGGCAGGAGCGCAAGCTCCTGTCGATCGGCTATCGCGTCGAGGAGCACCAGCTCGACGAGAGCTGCTACGATCTGCTCGCCTCCGAGGCCCGGCTGACCAGCCTGTTCGGCATCGCCAAGGGCGACCTGCCGACCGAGCACTGGTTCCGGCTCGGCAGGCCGATTGTCGAGATCGGCTTCAAGGGCGCGCTGATGTCCTGGTCGGGCTCGATGTTCGAGTACCTGATGCCGCCGCTGGTGATGAAGGAGCCGCAGGGCTCGATCCTCAACCAAACCAGCAAGCTCATCATCAAGCGCCAGATCCAGTATGCGCGCTCGAAAAACGTGCCCTGGGGCATCTCGGAAGCGGCCTACAATGCCCGCGACCGCGAGCTCACCTACCAGTACACCAACTTCGGCGTGCCCGGCCTCGGCCTGAAGCGTGGTCTCGGCCAGAACACCGTGATCGCGCCTTACGCCACCATCCTGGCGGCGCAGTTCAATCCGCGTGAGGCGGTGCAGAACCTGATGCGGCTGCGCGCGATCGGCGCGCTCGGCCGGCACGGCTTCTACGATGCGGTCGACTTCACGCCGCAGCGCGTGCCGGAAGGCACCGACCACGCGGTCGTCCAGAACTACATGGCCCACCATTCGGGCATGTCGATCGCCGCCGTGGCGGACGCCATCTTCGAGGGTCGGCTGCGCGAACGCTTCCACAGCGATCCGGTGATAGAATCGGCCGAACTCCTCTTGCAGGAGAAGGCGCCGCGCGACATCCCGGCCGCCACCGTCAGGACCGAGGCCGACGAGCGCTCCAAGGACGAAACCGAGACCGAGAGCCCGGACAGCCGCATCATCCTTGACCCGATCAAGGCGCTGCGCGCGACCAACGTCATGTCGAATGGCCGTTACTCGGTCATGGTCACCGCCACCGGCTCCGGCTACAGCCGCTTCGGCGAGCTTGCCGTCACCCGTTGGCAACCGGACCCGAGCGAAGACCGTCTCGGTTCCTATATCTTCTTGCGCGACACCGCGACCGGCGACTGGTGGTCGACCACCGCCGAGCCGAAGCGCACCGAGGGCGAGCGCGTGCAGACGCTGTTTGCCGACGACAAGGCGAGCTTCACCAAATCAATCGGCTCGCTGCGTTCGGAGGTCGAGTGCATCGTCATCTCCGAAGGCAATGGCGAAGGCCGACGCGTCACGCTTTACAATGACGGCCTCACCGACCGGCACATCGAGGTGACGTCCTTTGCCGAGCTGGTGCTGGGCAACGAAGCCTCCGACAATGCCCATCCGGCCTTCTCGAAGATGTTCGTCGAGACCGAGATCTCCGCGAACAATGGCGCGATCTTCGCCACTAGGCGCAAGCGCGACAAGAACGAGCCCGACCTTACCATGGTGCATTTCGTCACCGATCCGTCGGGTCCCTCGCGCGACGCCGAGGCCGAAACCGATCGCCGCGCCTTCATCGGCCGTGGCCGCACTATCGCCGACGCTGCCGCCTTCGATCCCGGCGCCCGGCTCTCCGGCAGCCACGGCTTCACGCTCGACCCGGTGGCGGCACTTCGCCGCCAGGTGCGCGTGCCGGCCAACAAGAAGATCTCGCTGACCTTCTGGACCGTCGTCGGCGCCAACCGCGGCGAGCTCGACGAGGCGATCGGCCGCCTCGATCATCAGGAGAGCTTCGCCCGCCAGGCGATGCTCGCCTGGACGCGCAGCCAGGTGCAGACGCGCCATCTCGGCCTCAGCCTGACCGATGCCGCCAATGTGCAGAAGCTGGCGCGTTACCTGATCTATCCCGATCCGTTCCTGCGTCTGCCCGCCGACTCCATCGCCTCGGGCCTCGGCCGCCAATCGAGCCTCTGGCCGACCAGCATCTCCGGCGATTTCCCGATCTTCCTGGTGCGCATCGGCGACGTCGCCGATCTCGAGATCGTCGCCCAGGCGCTGCGCTTCCAGGAATACATGCGCGCCCGCGGCATGATGATCGACTTCGTCGTCGTCAACGAGCAGGCATCCTCCTACGTGCAGGACCTGCAGCGCGCGGTGGAGACGCTGTGCGAGAACAGCCGCCTGCGTGGTCGCGAGCTTGGCCCCCGTCAGCACATCTTCGCCGTGCGCCGCGACCTGATGGACGAGCCGACCTACAAGACCCTGCTGTCGGTCGCGCGTGTCGCGCTCCACACCCGCAACGGCACCATCTTCGACCAGCTCGAGCGGGCCGAGACGGCGGCATTGCAGGCCCGCGACGCGTTGCAGCAGGCGGAAGGCGTTCCGGCTCGCCAGCCGTCGCCGCCACTGCCTGAGTCGACGCGGGCAAGCGAGGGGGGAGCCGATATTGCCGCCGACGGCACCGGCCTCGGCCTCTGGAACGGCTTTGGCGGCTTCGATGGCGACGGCCGCCACTATGTGACGCGGCTGACCGGCCGTCGTGTGACGCCGCAGCCCTGGATCAACGTCATCTCCAACGCTTCCTTCGGCTTCCACGTCTCGGCCGAGGGCGCCGGCTTCACCTGGAGCCGCAACAGCCGCGACTACCAGTTGACGCCGTGGTCGAACGACCCGGTGTCGAACCGGCCGGGCGAGGGCTTCTATATCTACGACCAGTTGAGCGGCAAGGCGTTCTCGCCGATGGCCGCGGTGGTGCGCGATCCCTCGATGACCTACGAGACCTGGCACGGGCAGGGGTTCTCGACCTTCCGCTCGAAGCGCGGGCCGCTGTCGATGGATCTGACGCAGGTGGTCGACCCGGTGGATCCGGTGAAGATCACCCGGCTGCGCATCCAGAATGCCGGCCCCGCGCCGGCAAGGCTGCGCGTCTATGCCTATGCCGAGTGGGTGCTCGGCGGCCATCGCTCGCGCACGGCGGCAACCATCGTGCCGACCAGGGACGCCGCGACGGGGGCCATGCTGGCGCAGAACCCCTACGGGCTCGACTTCGGCGAACGGGTGGCTTTCCTTGCCGCGACAGCGCCTGTTCATTCGGTGACCGCCGACCGCGGCGAGTTCGTCGGCAGGCACGGCACGACCGAATATCCGCAGGCCGTGCTTGGCGGAGTTGCTTTGTCCGGCCGCGTCGAGGCAGGCGACGATCCGTGCGCGGTGATCGCCAGCGATATCGACATTCCGGCCGGCGGCGACGTGACGCTGTTCTGGCTGCTTGGCGACGCCGCCACGGCCGCCGAGGCGAGCGCCCTGGTCCAGACCCACAGGGACAAGGATTTCGACCGGCGTCTGGCCGACAATGAGCGCGTCTGGCGCGGCTTCCTCGACACCATTCAGGTCGAAACGCCGGACAAGGCGCTCAACGCCATGGTCAACCACTGGCTGCCCTACCAGAGCCTGGCCTGCCGCATCCGCGCGCGGTCTGCCTTCTACCAGGCGAGCGGCGCCTTCGGCTTCCGCGACCAGTTGCAGGATACGCTGGCCTTGCTGGCGCATGATCCGAAGCTGGCGCGCGACCAGATTCTCAACGCCGCCCGCCGGCAGTTCCAGGAGGGCGACGTGCAGCACTGGTGGCTGCCCCGCACCGATGCCGGCGTGCGCACCATGATCTCGGACGATGTCGTGTGGCTGGCGCACGCGACGGCCCGCTACATCGAGGTGACGGGCGATGCCGCCATCCTCAAGGAGCAGATACCGTTCATCGACGGGCAGGAGCTTGGCGAGGGCGAGCACGACGCCTTCTTCACGCCCGAGATCACCAAGACCACAGCCTCGCTTTACGAGCACTGCGCGCGGGCGCTCGATCTGGCGATCAAGCGCAGCAGCCCGGCCGGCCTGCCGCTGATCCTCGGCGGCGACTGGAACGACGGCATGAACCGTGTCGGCGAGGGCGGCAAGGGCGAAAGCGTCTGGCTAGGCTGGTTCCTGCTGAAGACGCTGGGTGACTTCGCCCCCATCGCCAAGGGACAGAGCGATGGCAAGCGGGCGCAGGCCTGGACGAAGCACGCGGACCTGCTGAAGCGGGCGCTGGAGAGCACGGCCTGGGACGGCCAGTGGTACCGGCGCGGCAGCTTCGACGACGGCAGCCCGCTCGGCTCCCGCAATTCGGACGAGTGCAAGATCGACTCCATCGCCCAGTCCTGGAGCGTGCTGTCGGGCGAGGGGGATCCTGCCCGCTCGACCACGGCCATGGAGCAGGCGACGAAGATGCTCGTCGACGACAAGCACAAGATCGTCAAGCTGTTCACGCCGCCCTTCTCGAACAGCGACAAGGATCCCGGCTATATCAAGAGCTACCCGCCGGGCGTGCGCGAGAACGGCGGCCAGTACACCCATGCCGCCACCTGGTTCGTCATCGCGCTGGCCGAGATGGGACGCACCGACGAGGCTTATCGCTGCTTCTCGATGCTGAACCCGGTCAACCACGCCTCGGACGAGGCGGCGGCCGAGCATTACCGCGTCGAGCCTTACGTCGTGGCGGCGGACATCTACGCCGGCGAAGGAAAAGGCGGCCGCGGCGGCTGGACCTGGTACACGGGGTCGGCCGGCTGGCTCTACCGGGCCGCGGTGGAAGGAATCCTCGGCATCGAGCGGCGCGGCAAGCAGATCACGTTTAGGCCGAAGCTGCCCGGCCATTGGGACGGCTACGCCGCCACACTCAAGATGTTCGGCGGCGAAATCAAGGTTCGCGTCATCCGCGACAAAAAGACCAAGTCGATCGCGCTTGAAGTCAATGGTTCGAAGACCAAATCATGGTCTTTCGAACCGAAGGCCGGCGAGATGACCGACGTCGTCGTCAAGATACCTGCGTAGGATCAACGACTTGCCTTGCAGGCCGCGCATCTCTCGGGATGCGCGGCCGAGCTTGGCGTTTTACTTTGGCCAATGGCCGGGCAGCGTGCGCCCACGCTGCTTCAGGCACGGCTA
Source organism: Mesorhizobium sp. WSM3873 (assembly GCF_001672445.1). Lineage (NCBI taxonomy): Bacteria > Pseudomonadati > Pseudomonadota > Alphaproteobacteria > Hyphomicrobiales > Phyllobacteriaceae > Mesorhizobium > Mesorhizobium sp. WSM3873. Next base: position 431,864 of record NZ_LYTM01000034.1, read on the forward strand.
AGCAAGCGCCAAGTGATTAAAAATGTGGCAGCGCTGGGCAGGTGCCATTGTTTTGCCGCAAGGCTGACATTTCACCTTTTATCTCAAACCGTTAGGTGATCACGTCAGATTTCGCACCGTCGTCATCTTTTGTTCGCTAAATGGGAACGGAAGGGATAGACGACGCATTGTTTCGCGACACATAAACCGGTACGTGTCAAAAAATGGTGCGGCGCACAATACCGACATTGAGCACGGACAAGAGTTTGGCGGAGTAGCTGAAGTGTCACTTCTGCAGATCTACTTTAGAGCGCTGAGTTATCTGGCTGCGGACAAGAAGCGCGTCGCGCTGATCTGCGGCGCCAACGTCGCGCTTGCCGCGATCGCTATTCTCGAGCCGATCCTTTTGGGCCGGGTGATCGGCGCCATTTCCGAAAAAGGTCCGGTGTTTTCGACGCTCGCCGTCTGGGCTGCTCTCGGTGTCTTCAATGTCATAGCTTTCGTGCTGGTGTCGCGGGGCGCCGACCGCTTCGCCCATGCCCGGCGTTCGGAAGTGCTGTGCCAGTCCTTCGAGCGCGTCATCACCATGCCGCTCGCCTGGCACCACCAGCGCGGCACGTCCAATTCGCTGCACACGCTGCTGCGCGCCGTCGAGACCCTGTTCAGCCTGTGGCTCGAATTCATGCGCGTGCATCTCTCGACGGCCATTGCGCTGGTGCTGCTGGTGCCGACCGCGCTTTCCATGGACATCCGCATGTCCATCGTGCTGCTTGGCCTCGGCGTGCTCTACGTCGGAATCGGCCGTATCGTCATGCGCCGCACCAAGTCGGGGCAGACCGCCGTCGAGCGCCACTACCACACCGTCTTTGCCCATGTGACCGACAGCGTCAGCAACGTCGCCGTGCTGCAGAGCTATAACCGCATCGGCCATGAGACCGCGACGCTGAAGCGCTACGTCAAGGACCTGCTCGACGCTCAGAACCCGGTGCTCGACTGGTGGGCGATCGCCAATGCGCTGAACCGCCTGTCGTCCACCATCTCGATGATGATCGTGCTCTCGATTGGCGCTTATCTCGTCACCCGTGGCCAGCTTCGTGTCGGAGACGTCGTCGCCTTCACCGGCTTTGCCGGAATGCTGATCGCCCGTCTCGACCAGATGTCTGCCTTCACGACGCAGATTTCCGAGGCCCGCGCCAAGCTCGAGGATTTCTATCGCCTCGAGGATTCGGCCGCCGAAACCGCCGAGCCGGACGGCCTGCGCGAGTTGACCAACGTCACTGGCCGTGTGCGCTTCGAGGACGTCAGCTTCGAGTTCGCGAATTCGGGCCATGGTATCGAGAATGTCTCCTTCGAGGTGCCGGCCGGCAAGACCGTCGCCATCGTCGGCCCGACCGGCGCCGGCAAGACGACGCTCATCAACCTGCTGCAGCGCGTCTTCACGCCGTCCAGCGGCCGCATCCTGATCGACGGCATCGACACCCGCACGGTGACCCGCAAGTCGTTGCGCCACTCGATCGCCACCGTCTTCCAGGACGCCGGCCTGCTCAACCGCTCGATTGAGGATAACATCCGGGTCGGCCGCGCCGATGCGAGCAATGACGAGGTGCACGCCGCCGCCAATGCCGCCGCCGCACAGGACTTCATCCTGGCCAAGAGCAGCGGCTACGATACCGTCGTCGGCGAGCGCGGCGGCCAGCTCTCGGGCGGCGAGCGCCAGCGCATCGCCATCGCCCGCGCCGTGCTGAAGGATGCGCCGATCCTGGTGCTCGACGAGGCGACCAGCGCGCTCGACGTCGAGACCGAGGACCGAGTCAAGGAAGCGATCGACGAACTGCGCCGCAACCGCACGACCTTCATCATCGCCCACCGCCTGACCACCGTGCGCGACGCCGACCTGGTCGTCTTCATGGACAAGGGCAAGGTGGTCGAATACGGCGGCTTCACCGAGCTGTCGCTGCGCAACGGCCGCTTCGCAGCCCTGCTGCGCGCCGGCGGCCTGCTCAACGACGAGGAGGTCCGTCGCCTCAGCCGTCCGGTGACGGAAGCGGCGTAAGCTTTCTTCCCTGTGGGACAAGGTGTCGCCGCAGGCGACAGATGAAGGTGTTCCAGGAAGACCAGCGTCTCACTCCGTCGCGCACCCTATCCGTCTCGGCGCTCGCGCGCCGACCCACCTTCTCTCACAAGGGGAGAAGGAGAGAGTGCGACAACCTTCCGATTGCCCCTGATGCATCGCCGGTCTATTTAGATCGGCATGAGCGACACCACCTCACGCCTCGCCGGCTGGATCGATCTCGCCAACCCGACCCGCTTCGTCGGGCTGGCCGACAAGGTTATTCCGTGGCTCGCGGCGACCGCGGCGATACTGCTCGGCGTCGGCCTCTATATGAGCTTCACCGCGCCGGAGGATTTCCAGCAGGGCATCACGGTGCGCATCATGTACATCCACGTGCCTTTCGCCTGGCTTGCGATGATGTGCTACACCATCATGGCGATCTCGGCGCTCGGCACGCTGGTCTGGCGCCACCCGCTGGCCGACGTGGCGCTGAAGGCAGCGGCTCCGATCGGCGCCACCTTCACCGCGCTCGCGCTGATCACCGGCTCGATCTGGGGCAAGCCGATGTGGGGCACCTGGTGGGTGTGGGACGCTCGGCTGACCTCGGTCTTCGTGCTTTTCCTCATGTATCTTGGGATTATCGCGCTGACCCGCGCACTGGACGACGCCGGCCGCGCCGCCTGGGCCGCCGCCATCATCACGCTGGTCGGCTTCATCAACATCCCGATCATCAAATTCTCGGTCGATTGGTGGAACACGCTGCACCAGCCGGCCTCGGTCTTCCGCCTCGGCGGCCCGACCATCGACCCTTCGATGCTGTGGCCGCTCGCCGTGATGGCGCTTGGCTTCACCGTGCTGTTCTTCGCGCTGCACCTGATGGCGATCCGCACGGAGATTTTCAGGCGCCGCGTGATCGCGATGCGCAGGGTTGCGGCGCGGCAGGCTGAGCGGCAGTAGATTTCGGATCGCTAGCGGTCTGTCGCGTTCCTTCTCGCCCCCTCTGTCCTGCCGGACATCTCCCCCACAAGGATGGTGCGATTGCTTTCGGCAACTTTCAGCGTTTGGAGGAGGGCGCGACGCCCGAGCCGCCAATCTCCCCCAAAGTGGGGGAGATGTCCGGCAGGACAGGGGGGCGCTGTCCCGCCAGCCTAGACGAACTTAAAACATCTACGTGCGTCTCAGGATCCTCAGGCCATCTTCCCCCGCGCCGCCACCGGCAGCGTTTCCAGCACCTTGTCGCCATCGATCAGATGCACCTGGTCGAACAAATTCGTCACCACGCAGCAATGATCGGGAACCACGCGCACGCGCTCGCCAATGCGCAGGGCGGCGCCGTCTGAAAGCGTGACGTTGCCGTGCTCCTCGCTCAATCCAGTCACTCGCGCGCTGGGCACGCCGAGCAGCTCGCCGAAATCCGGCAGTCCTAGCGTATCGGAGGACAGAGCCTTGCTGCCGCTGTCGAGGATGGCGCGGGAGGGCGTCGGGTGGCTGACCACGGTGGCCAGCACCGTCAGCGCGCAATCGTCGAGCGTGCCGACGCCTTTGGCGACCTGGTAGCGGTCGAGATAGATGTAGGTGCCGGGCCGGTATTCGGTGACGACGCTGTCCTCGCCCGAGCGCCACATGTCCGGCGTGCCTCCGCTGGAGATGCGCCGGCATTCGAGCCCGGCCGCCGCAAGCGTCTCGCGCGCGTTCCGCAGCCACGCCTCGGCTTCGGCGGCGCGGCCCGCCGCCGGATAAGTCATCAGCCCGCCGAAGGTTAGTCCTCTGGCCTGGTCGATCACTTTCGCCAGTGCAACCGCTTCGGCCGGGCTCTGCACGCCGCAGCGGCCCATGCCGGTGTCGCATTCGACCAGCACCGGCAGCGGGTGGCCGGTATCGGTGAAGGTCGCGGCTAGCCCTGACAGCGTTTCGTGGCTGTCCGCCGTGACCGACAGCGTGACGCGGCCATGCAGTGCCTTCAGCCGCTCCAGCTTGGCGCGGCCGAGAATGTTGTAGGGCAGGAAAATGTCCTCAAGCCCGGCATCGGCCATCACCTCGGCCTCGCCGATCTTCTGGCAGGTGATGCCGACCGCGCCAGCCGCGACCTGCTTCTTCGCCCAGTAGGGCAGCTTGTGCGTCTTGATATGCGGGCGAAGCTTCAGCCCGTGGCGGTCGGCATGCGCCTGCGCCTTTGCGATGTTGGCTTCGGCGCAGGCCGCGTCGATCAGGATCGCCGGCGTGTCGAGATCGTCTATGCTTGCCATGAAGATCACCGTTCAAAAGCATGTCTCCCGAAAGTGGGAACCGGTTTCGGGAATGAAGACATGCGCAATCAAAAACCGGTTGGGGTTATGGGCTTGATCGGGCCGGATGTCACGAGGCCAGAGCCGTCGGTTTGCGTCGACAGCGGATCGGCATTGGGATATTCGGGTTGGCAGATTTCAGCAGGCAGCGGCCGGAAGGAAAAACGACCATGAAGCGCTCCAAAATCAACGACATCATCCGCGAAGCCGACGCCTTCATCCGCTCGTTCGGCTACATCATGCCGCCCTTCGCTTACTGGTCGCCGGAAGAGATGAAGGCGCACAAGGCGGACTCCTCGGCCATTTTCAGCTCGCGTCTCGGCTGGGACATCACCGACTACGGCCAGGAGAAATTCGATGAGCTTGGTCTCTTCCTTTTTACCGTCCGCAACGGCCGCTACGCGGACATGAAGCTCGGCATGGGCATGCTCTACGCCGAGAAGATCATGATCTCGCGCAAGGACCAGCTGTCGCCCATGCACCGCCACAACATCAAGGCCGAGGACATCATCAATCGCGGCGGCGGCAAGCTGGTGCTGGAACTGTTCATGCACGACCGCGACGGCGGCATCGATCCGAAGGCGGAAGTGTCGGTGCCGGTCGACGGCACCATCACCAGATTGCCCGCCGGCGGTCTCCTGAAGCTCGACCCGGGCCAGAGCGTGACGCTGCTGCCGGGCGTCTGGCACGCCTTCTGGGCCGAGGGCAAGGACGTGCTGATCGGCGAGGTCTCGACCGTCAACGACGACCTCACCGACAACGTCTTTCGCGATCCGATCGGCCGCTTCTCCAACGTCGAGGAGGATGTGGCGCCGGTTCACCTTCTGGTGTCGGATTATGAAAAATGGGTGGGGTAGGGCGAGGGCCTAGTCGTCCCACGCTGCTGAAAGAAGGTCCAGACACTGATAGTGCTGTCGTCCCGGTCGCTCGTGCTGTGCAGCGTGAGGACAATGTCCACGGTGGGCGGCGCTTTGATCATGGCTGTGATCACGCGCGTCCCGTCGTCGGGTACGATGCCTATGCCCCAGGTCATTTCCCAATTTCCTCCGGCCTGCTGCAGTCGGGGAGTGGAATCTTCGAACTGCTCCCTCATCGACGCATCGTTTGGAAACGGTTCATCGGTGAGTTTTGCAAAAACCTCCCACGACCCGGCAACTGCTGCCTGAATGGCGCTTTCTATTCTGGCGCTCTCGGCTTGGCTGATTGTTTCAGACATACTGAGAGCTCCAATCTACCGCGCGTACTTGTCCGCCTTCCGATTGCCCAGCAGCAGCTTCCGCTCCAGGTGCGCGCGCAGCTCGCCGTAATAGGCGGTGAGGAAGGCCCTTGAATCGACCGGCTCGACCCTGGCGCCGATCTTGCGCCCTATCGTTTCCGCCACCGCCTTCATCGCGAAATAGTCGTCGCGGCGCAGCACTTCCTCCAGCTTGTGCAGCTCGGCGATGCCATAGGCGTCGAGCTGAGCGGCGCTGAACTGGAAGCGGGCCGCGACCGGATCCTTGCGCAGCGATAGATCCTCGAGCAGCGCCACCTTCGGCGCCTCGACCACCCAGGTTCCGGCGAGCAGGTCGCCGATCCGTAGCCGGTCGCGGTTGAAGAGCGGGAATAAGGAGAACAGCAGCGCCCACACCAGGCCGAAGATGGTCGACAGCGTGTCGGCGACACCGGCGCTGCCGCGCGCCGCTAGGATCGACAGCGGCAGGAACACCTCGATCTCGCGCATCAGGTTGCGCGCGATGACCTGGTCGAGGCTGAGGCCGGCGCCGCTGCGCGAAGCGACGCGGACGCCGACCATCCGCTTGCCGGGCGTCGCCGCCCGCCGGCCCGCCTCGAAGGCGATGAAATAGACGTTGCGCAGCAGGAAGATGAAAATGATCCAGACGATGAAGAGCGGTTCGGCGTCCTTCACGCCGAGCCCGCCCAGGCCGAAGATCGCGACAAGGCTGACCGCGACGGCGGCGACGACGATGATCACCACATCGAGCAGGAATCCCGAAGCCCGCGTCCCGGCATCCGCCAGCTTGACGCGCAGGTCCACGCCCTCCGGCGTGACCAGCGGGCGCACCAGCGCGGCGGGATTCCTAGCCGTTGCCATGCCGCACCATCCGGAACAGGTAGAAATAAGAAATCCAAAGCGCCAGCATGCCGCCGCCGATCGAATAGCGGGCGATATCGCTCGTGATCGTCTGCCGGCCGATGCCTTCGAGCAGGCCGGCAAACAGCAACATCACGACGACGCCGACCATCGCGGTCGCCGCCACGCGGCCCGCTCGTGAGGCCGCGGCCATGCGCGTCAGCTCGCCGGGAAAGGCGATGCTGGTGCCGATTCGCATGCCGGCCGCGCCCGCGATGGCGATGGCAAAAAGCTCCGTCGTGCCGTGTATCGACAGCCAGCCGCCGAGCTCGAAACCGAGCCCCTTGGCGGCATAGATCTGGAAGATGGCGCCGAGCATGCAGCCGTTCATCAGGATGATCAGCACGCTGGGCACCGCGAAGCCGAAGCCGAGCGCGAAGGCCAGGATCGACACCTGCGTGTTGTGGGTGAAGAGATAAGCTGCGAAGCCCGAGAGAAAGTGGTCGCCGCCGCCATAGAGCACGCTGCGCAGCATCTCGGCCGACGAATCCGGATTGCGCCCGCCGGCGAGGCTCGGCGCGATGATGGCGTCATACCAGCGCTTGTCGGAGGCGACCAGCCAGTATCCGGCAATGGCGCCGATCACCGTCAGGGCGACCGATGCCCACACCTCGCGCCACAGGTCGCGGATCGCCGCCGGCCAGTCGTGCAGGAAGAAGTCGCCGATGCGCGTTCTCAAGGATCGCCGCGCGCCATAGAGGTAAAAATAGCCGCGCAGGCAGAGCGCTTCCAGATAGGCGATGAGCGCGCTGTCGAGCGAAGTGGCGCGTGCCACCGAAAGCGAGGACAGCGCCGAGCGGTAGAGCAGGGGCAGTGACAGCAGCTCGTCTTCCGACAGCGCGCGCGGCGCGCGCTTCTCGACCCGGGCAAGCAGCGCCTCGAACGCCTTCCAGTCGGCCTCGCGCTCCTGGCGGAAGCTTGCCAGCGACTGGCGGACGGCATCGGTGCCGGCGGACAGCGTCATAAGAGGTTTTCCTCCTTGAGCTGGATATAGCGCTCGATCAGGGCGGGGCCGAGCCGCTGGTGGTTGGCCTCGATGACATGCGCGCCGAGCAGCCTGAGCCTGCCGATCACCACCTGCCGCTGTCTGAGCAGGTCGCCGGCGGTGACCGCGCGGGCCACGTCCTCCGGGGCGGTAGGCGCCATATCGGCCAAGGTCTCCAGCTCGACATCCTTCATCAGCATGAACAGCACCAGATGCCGCTCGGTCAGCCGCCCGACGGTGCGCAGCATCAGCTCGGCGCTGATCGGGTCGACGAAATCGGTGAACACGATGACCAGCGAGCGCCGGTCGAGCTTCGCGGCGAGCGTCGTCAGCGCCAGGGTGAAATTGGTCTCCTCGGTCGAATAGTCGATCTCGGCGGCGCGCTTCTGGATCATGGTGAAGCTCGGCGAGCCGCGCACGGCGCCGCTGGAAACGCGCGGCCTGGCGTCGAAAGAAAACAGGCTGACGAGGTCGCCGCCCTTGAGCGCAATGAAGGCGGACAGCAACGCCGCCGTCACGGCCCGGTCGACTTTCGGCACGTCCTCGACCGGCTCGCACATCAGCCGCCCGCTATCGATGGCCAAGACGATGTTGTTGTTCTCTTCGATGCGGAATTCGCGGGCAAGCAATTTGCCGTGGCGGGCGCTGCGCTTCCAGTCGATCATGCGCCGGCCCATGCCGGGCTGGTAGTCCTTCAGCGCCTCGAACTCGCGGCCCTGGCCGGCGCGCTTCTGCGCATGGCCGTCGGCAAGAGCGGAGCGCTGCAGCAGCGTGATCGCCTCGTCGCGGGCGCGGCTGACATCGGGCAGCACCGCTATCTGGCGGTCCACCGGCAGCACGGCCTGGTTCCAGACCAGCCCGAACGGCCCTTGCCAGCGCAGCCACAGCCGATCGAAGCTGGCGATGCCGCGCCGAACGGCGTCGAATTCGAGATCGAGCGTGCCGCCATTTGCCGGCAGTGTGCCGCCCGTGCCGTTGACCGGCGCCAGCCGCTGGTCATGCCCGACGCGCGCCTGCAGCCGGCGCGTTCGCGCCCCGAGACCGGCCGCGATGTGCAGCGTGAAACGTCCGCCGACGCCGACCTGCGGCGGTGCGGTGAGCGTGGCGCTGAGCGACGCGCGTCCGCGCCCGGCCGCCGCGTCGACCGCCAGGAAGGCAAGCAAAGCGCAAATCCAGAGCAGCCCGAGATACCAGACATGCGGCAGCGCGAGCGCGATCAGGAAGGCGGGAATCGCTCCCGCCGCCGCCGCCCATACCGCTCTGCCGCTCGGATAGATCAACGCGGCGCTTCCGTCTGGTCGACCAGGTCGGACACGATCTGCTCGACCAGCCGTCCGTCGATCTGCGCCGCCGGCGAGAGGATGACGCGGTGGCGCAACGCCGGCACGGCTAAAGCCTTGACGTCGTCGGGGATGACATAGTTGCGGCCGTCGAGCGCGGCCCGGGCTCGCGCCGCGCGCGCCAGCATGGCGCCGGCGCGGGGACTGGCGCCGACCTCCAGATCCGGGCTTTCGCGCGTGCCGCGCACGAGGGCAGCGATGTAGCCGACGACGTCGTCGACCAGCGTGACGGCGCCCACTGTGGCAAGCGCCGCCTCCAGCGTCTTGCGGTCGGTCTGCGCCTTGATGCCGTATTGCTCGATATTGTGCGAGGCGGAGCCGCCGCCGTGGTGGATGATGATGGCACGTTCTTCCTGCGCGTCCGGATAGCTGACCCGGTGCTTGAACAGGAAGCGGTCGAGCTGGGCCTCGGGGAGCGGATAGACGCCTTGATGCTCGATCGGGTTCTGCGTCGCCACCACCATGAAGTTCTTGCCGAGCGAATGGGTCGTGCCGTCGAATGTGACCGCGTGCTCCTGCATGGCTTCGAGCAGTGCAGCCTGCGTCTTCGGCGGCGTGCGGTTGATCTCGTCGGCAAGCAGCAGATCGCAGAAAATCGGGCCGCGCGTCAGCGTGAACTGGCCGGTCTGGAAATTGTAGATGTTGGCGCCGACGATGTCGCCGGGCATCAGGTCGGGCGTGAACTGGATGCGCCCATAGGCGACGCCGAGCGCCTGCGCGAAGCAGCGCGCGGTCATGGTCTTTGCGGTACCGGGCGGACCTTCGAGCAATATATGGCCGCCGGCGAACAGCGCCGTCAGCATCAGATCGACCGTGTCGCGCTGCCCGGTGATCGCTTTAGCCACTTCTTCCCTGATCGCGCTCGCCAGGGCTTTCACTTCATCGACGTTCACCGAGCCTCCTTGCCGTCCAGTCATGCAGCTCTTCCGCTGCTTCATGCATTGCGGCCAATGTGTTGGAACCGTTCGCAGCCTTGAACCGCACGGTGAAGCCGTTCGCTTCATTTTTGTCGCGGGAATCCAGCCAGCGGTCCAGCGCTTCACCCTGCAGCCCGTGCGGCGCGCCAAGCAGCGCGGCGGCGCGCTGGCGCATCAGCGCGGCATAGCGGTCGCCGAGTTCCTGCAGCCGTCCTGCCCGCTTCAGGAGCATTGCCGTGGTGTCGACCAGCGCCAGCTTGCCGAAGGCGATGGCGCGACCCTCCGTGCGCGGCGGCCCGAAGCGACCGAGCCCGTGCAGGAAGGCGAGGGCAGCCGCCACCAGCACCGACAGCGTCAGCGCCAGGAAGGGCGGTTCGACCAGGAGCTTGCCGAGATCGTAGTTCTGGCCGATGCCGTGAAGCGTCAGGTCGAACATAACCGCGCCCTTGGCGGGCTCCAGCATGGCGATCATGTCGAGCGCCGCCGCCGCCTTTTGCGGATCCTTCAGCGCCGCGTTGTTGATGAGATCGGGATCCGTCAGGATGTAGAAGGGTTCGCTGTCGAGTTCGGTGAGAACAGCCTTGCCGTCACCCGCCGCAATCAGCGGATGATTGTCGGCTACCCATTGCAACTCCTCGGGCACGGCGATCTTGCGCCCCTCTACATCGATCCGATCGACCGATGGCTTGCCGTCGCCGAGCTTGGCCTTGGCGAGGCGACCGAGCCAGTCGTTGACCGCCGTTGCGGGCAGCCGCTCGACTTTCGTCTCCCAGCCCTCCTGGCCCGGCTGCGGAAAGGTGACCCATTTGGGCAGCACGAAAAGCGTGTGCTTGCCCAAGCGGAGCTTGATGATGCGTTGAAGCGCCGCCGGGTCGCTGTTGGGCGCGATGGTGACGATCAGCAGGAATGTGGATGCCAGGGGAGATTGCAGATCCTTCTCCCCGCGCGCCATGGGCGGCGCCTGCCCGTTGGTGAGCTTCAGCCATTCTACGAGCCCGGCATAGCCGGTGCCGCCCTTGGAGAGCGGTGTTGCGCCGCCCTGGGGCTGACGAAAGTCCGGAGCGTAGGTCGAGAGCAGGAAGAATCCGGCGGCCGCGAGCAGGCTGGCGAAGATGCCCCAGAACAGCGTCCTGCGGCTGAACGGCTCTTGTGCCTCTGTCGCCTCCGCGCTCATGCCCAGGCATCCCGGAAGGCAAAGCGCTCATAGGCGCCGCGCGCCTGCTGCCAGCCCTCGGCGCCGACCGGCCGGCGAGCGAACAAGGCGGCCTCGACGATGCGCGCGATCTCACTGAAGGCAGCGCGGGGGCGGGACGGGATGGAACCTGCGGCGGCGATGTCGCGCGCGGTCAGCGACGGGCGCAGGAAGTCGGGCAGGCGGCTGGCGATGTCGGCAACGCTGCGCCGGAGCAGCAGATGCACCGCCTCGTCATAGTCGCCGCGCGCGGCGAGCGCATCGGCTTCGGAGAGCAGGATCTGAGCCGCGCCGGCATCCGGGCGCCATTCCTCCTGCGCCTCCGCCTCCTTGCTCAGGCGCCGCCACGGCAGCCGCCAGGCGATGCCCTTCGCCTCGAGCACGAGCAGGAACACGATGATTGCGACGCCGATGATCACAGCGCCCCAGAACAGATAGATCATGTAAGGGCCTAGCTTTGCCAGGGCTTCCAGAAAAGGCTTCAGCCATTCCGGCGGCTCCGGCCGCACCAGCCCCGGCAGGTCAAACTGGATCGAATCGTCAGCCAGCAGCTGCTTGTGCATCTTGGCCAGCCATTCGGCGTCCGCTGTGGCCGGCTGTGCCGCTGTCACCAACTCGCTCCCCTGCTACCCACGGGTTCGACACTGGCAATACCGCAGGACAATTGCAAGTGATTGGACGCGTCTCGTCAATACTGGCAGATTTCCTTTGGGGCGATAGGCTGGCGTGGAGCGGCCAAGCAGGGGAGGGCGTCATGACTTCAGCCGCGTTGGTACGGCAGGAGAAGTATCAGATCGGCCGAGTGTTCAACAACACTTTCTCCGTGATCGGTCGTAATATTGTACTCTGCGTTGGTCTTGCGGCGCTGTTTTCAGGACTACCGCAACTGGTCACCCAGCTCGTGCCACAACTGGTCACCCAGCACGTGAGTCTGAATTCCCATACTGGAAATCCGGCGAATTTCGCCGCGGCTATCACGAACCACAAGCTCGGCTTCATCATTGGAACTGCGGTCATTGCAATACTTTATCTCGCCTTTGCGGTTCTGTTGCAGTCGAGCCTCGTCCGGGTGGCGATCGAGGACATGAACGGCAAGAAGCCGACTTTCGGCGATTCCATCGCAACAGCGATCCGCTTCCTGTTGCCCACGGTCGCCATAGGTCTGCTTGTAGCACTCGGCGTGGGCGCGGCCTCGATTGCCTTGCTGGTGCCCGGAATCATCCTCGGGCTCGGCTGGTCGGTGGCAATACCGGTGCTCATTCAGGAGCGCTTGGGCGTCTTCGGCTCGATGTCGCGCAGCCGCGCCCTGACCAAAGGCAGCCGCTGGGCTCTGTTGGGCCTTTTCGTGATCCTTGTCATCATGGGGCTCGTGATTCAATCCATCACCGGAGTGGTCGTTTATCTATTCCATGGCATCGTCGCCGCCGTCGTGGCCGCCATGGTCCAGAGCATCGGCTCGATGGTGGGTTCCGTCGCAGCCGCGGTCAGCTATGTCGAACTGCGCCAAGTCAAGGAAGGCACCGGCGTCGATGAACTGGCGGAGATATTCTCGTAGTCTGGGATGCTGGCGAGGCCGGCCGAAATGCTGGTGAGCGGCAGCCCCCGCTGAGAGCCTGCCTGTTCTGCAAAATCGCCTTCCTGGCCTCAAATCAGAGCGCGACCGTCAGCTTTTGCTGCAGTCGGCGGTTCTGGCTGACACCGGGAATACCCGAAACAATTGCAAGTCCACTGGACGGGGCCCGCCGTTCTTGGCAGATTTACTTTGAAGTTGCCGAATTGGATTCGGCAGCGGCTCGGGGGAAAGCTATCATGACCACTGCGACATTGGGACGACCAGGCAGATTCGAAATCGGCAGGGTGTTCAACAGCACTTTTGCCGTCATCACGCGCAACATAGGACTCTGCGTCGGGCTTGGGCTTTTGTTTGCCGGCCTGCCGACGCTGCTCATCAGGTTATGGACCCAACCGCAGATGGAAGCGGTGATGAATGGCGATCCGAGTGCCATGGCGGATCCGAACGCGGTGCTGCGCAACTCCTATCTCAGCATCCTCGCGGGATTGATTTCCTTCGTCTTCACGCTGCTGCTCCAGTCGTCGCTGGTGCGGGCAACAATCGAGGATCTGAACGGAAGGCGGCCATCCTTCGGCGACAGCGTGCAGATTGCCATCCGGTTCCTGTTGCCGACGCTTGCGATCGGCCTGCTCGTCGGCATCGGCTCTGCGCTTGCGATGATCGCGCTGATCGTTCCCGGCATCATCCTGTGGCTCGGCTGGTCGATGTCGGTTCCCGTCCTCATCCAGGAACGGTTGGGCGTATTCGGCTCGATGTCGCGCAGCCGAGCGCTGACCAAAGGCAATCGCTGGTCGCTGTTCGGCCTCTTCCTCATCCTGGTCATCATCGCGATGGTCATCCAGTGGGGAATCCTGGTGGTGCTGCTTCTCTTCGGCGGGATCCTTGCCGAACTGGGCGCCGCCGTGGTGCAGGCCGTCGTCTCGATGGTGCTCTCCGTCGCCACCGCGGTCAGCTATGTCGAACTGCGCCAAGTCAAGGAAGGCACCAGCGTCGATGAGTTGGCGAAAATCTTCTCTTAGCAACGTCCGGGCCGCCTTCCACTTTGAGGGCGGCCGCCCGCTGTCTCAACGACAACAGCAGTGGTCTGCCTGCATGGTCGTGCGGCAGAGGCATGACGATGTGATCGGCACGTCCGCCTTGGTCAGCGCCAAAGCAAGTTTCGCCTGCAAGCCCGGCAGCTCCTCGCTCTCGCGGCGCCGCTTCAGGCATTCGACCAGCCCGTGCAGCGCCCAGACATTGTCCGGATGCTGGGCGCAGCGCTGCACGGCGCCGCTGAGGCCCAGATCGTCGCGATCGGTCCTGGGAGGAATCAGGACTCCAGCCAAACCGTCTCGAAATGCTGCTCGAGCGCCTGGTGCTGCTCGCAGCCATGCACGCCCTTGCGGTAGGTGCGGTAGACCGAGCGCCAGTAGGGCTGGATGATGATGCCGGAGTCGCGCAAATTCTGCTCGATCTTGGCCATGATCTCCTTGCGCTGGGCGGCATCCGGGGTCGCAAGTGCTTTATCGAGAAGCTCGTCGAACTCCTTGTTCGAATAAGCGCTTTCGTTCCAGGCCGCGCCCGATTTATAGGCCAGCGCCAGCACCTGGACGCCGAGCGGGCGGCCGAGCCATTCGGTGCAGGAGTAGGGGAACTTGCTCCAGTCGTTCCAGAAGGTGGCAGCCGGCAGCACGGTGCGCTTGATCTTGAGGCCGGCCTCGCGGATCTGGGCGGCGATCGCGTCGGCGGTGCTCTTTTGCCATTCGATGTCGACCGAGATCAGCTCGTATTCGTGGTCGGCCTTGCCGGATTCGGCCAACAGCTTCTTCGCCGCGTCGACATCGCGCTTGGCCGGGCCGATATCGGCGAATTCGGGATGCATCGGTCCGACATGGTGGTTATCGGCGGGCTTGCCCCTGCCGTCGAGGCCGAGCTTCAGCACGGCCGCATTGTCGACGGCAAGCTGGGCGGCACGGCGCACCTTGACGTCGTCATAGGGCGCGTTGCCGACATTGAAGCGCGCGACGATGGTCGAGCCGGTCGCGATCTCGGAATTTTCGAGCCCCATCTGCTCGGTCTGCGACACGGCGTCCGAGACGGTCTCGTGGTCGGTGTCGATCTCGCCGGATTCGAAGGCCGACAGCATGGCGTTGGGATCGGAGCCGTAGTCGACCCACTTGATGCCGTCGAGATAGAACTCGCCCTTCCACCAAGGCTTGTCCTTGCGCTTCACCTCCGCACCGGTCTCGGCGTCCCAACTCACCAACTCGCACGGGCCGGTGGTGATGGCCAGAGCCTTCTTCGGATCGGCATCGCCTTCATAGGAGCGGTGCATGATCAGCGCCGGATAGTCCGCCATGCCGGCGATCAGCGAGATGTCGGGCTTTGGCAGGTTGAGCTTGACGGTGTAGTCGTCGACTTTCTGGATGCCGCCGTCGACCGGCTTCTTGGTGTCGGCGTTGACCAGCGCGCCCATGCGCGCGGCGACCGAATTGCCGGCGACCGAGGCATCGCACCAGCGGTTGAGGTTGTGGATCACGTCGTCGGCGTTGAAAGTGTCGCCGTTCGACCAGGTGATGCCTTTGCGCACGTGAAGCGTGATCGTCTTGGCGTCGTCGCTGGTCTCCCAGTTTTCGAGCAGCCAGGGCTCGAAGGTGAAGTCGGTTTTCCAGCGCACCAGATATTCGTTGCAGTGACGCGCGACATTCGACATCTCGACGCCGTCGAAAGTGCGCGGATCCTTGAAGCCCTTCACGTTCATGGCGACGCGCAGGACCCCGCCGCGCTTCGGCTCCTCGGCCCGAGCGGGCGAGGGAGTAAGGCCGCCCAGCGCCAGCGCGCCGGCGGCGCTGACGCCCAAGCCGGCCATAAGCGCCAGATACTCGCGCCGGCTGATCGCGCCCTTCTTGAAATCCTCCGCGGTCGGCTTTGCCCGCGGGTGCAGTTTTCTGTCGGTCAGCATGAATTTCATTGTCGTTCCCTCTATTGTTGGTGCAGGTCGCCCGCGCGGCGGCTTTTGGCGGCAACGACCTGCACGAAACCCAGGGCGCCCCCTTGCCGTCAGGCGCGGAGGCGGATACGGCCGCCGGGCGCCGTTGCCTGCGAGGAGATCATAGGTCCGCTTTCCGCGGCGGAATGTTTGGTTTTCCGCAATTCTTGTGCGCTGTTCCGCAGGCTAAAGTTGGCTGACGCGCATAATTGCTGCGCCTCGCCGGGCGGCTGGGTCTCCGGTCTTCGCGGTCAGAGCTCTGCGTAAAGTTGCGCCGCATTCTCGAAGGTGAAGCGCAGCGGCACCGATCCCTCGACCTGCCACACGCTCACCGTGTCGCCTGCCATCAGCCGGCAGGCGTCGAGCGTGTTGGTGACCGCTCCGCCATAGAGGCGGTTGGCGAGGTTGAGGATGCCGGTCTGGTGCATGGCGCTGCTGCCGCTGCCGCAGGCATCCTTGACCAGGAGCACGCGAAAACCGCGCGCGACCGCGTCCTTCACCGTGGCGTCGATGCAGGCTTCGGTCCACACGCCGGCAATCACCAGCCATTCGATGCCGGCTGCTTCGAGCTTGTCGCCAAAATCGTTCTTGCCGAAGACGCTGGCTTCCTGCTTGACCAGAGTGGCTTCGCCGTTTTGCGGCGCCACTTCATGGCAGATCTCCGTCAGCGGATCGTCCTTGTCGGAGAAGGCCGACTTGCCGCTCTCGTCGAGCGGATGGAACGGCCGCGCCTCGGCGAGGTCGACGATGTAGGCCCAATAATAGAGCGGCACGAAATTGCGCCGCGCCGCCTGCTGCAGGCGTTGGACGTTGGCGAGGATGTCGGCAAAGCCTTCGACCAGATAGCGCTTGTCCTTGCGATGCTCCTCCTGGAGATCGATGAACACCGCGGCCACCGTGCCGCGCCGGATGGAAATGGGGGATTTCATGCGGATGCTCTCGAAGGGGTGCCGCGGCGCGTTGGAATGTGCCGCAGCGTATCAGCTTCGTCATTCCAGGGCGAAGCAGCCGCGAAGCGGCGTCGCGAAGACCCTGGAATCCATTCCGTTACCTTGATCGAAGAGTGCGGCCTAACAGAATTCTGCACCGTTGCGGCGCTCCGACGTAACGGAATGGATCCTATGGCCTGCGCCGCGTCGCTTCGCTCCCTGCTTCGCCCGAGGATGACGACGACATGAGTGCGGCGGCCAATCTCGAACGCCTGCGACAATGTATGGGCGGCGCCAACAGAGCGTATCGGCATCAAACCGCTCATTCCAGAAACTCATCCTCATAAGGAAACCGCGAAAGCAGCTCCGTCCCCGTTTCGGTAATAAGAATCTCGTCCTCCAGCTTGACGCCCTCGCGGCCGCCTTTCTCGCCGATATAGCTTTCGACGCTCACCACCATGCCGGGTTGGATCATGCCGTCGCGGCCGTACGTCTCGTAATCCATCGCGTGGGCGATGAAGGGCGTCTCGCCATGCATGCCGACGCCGTGCATGACCGAGGTGTAGCGCTGGTCGACGAAGCGATCCGGGATTTTCCAGGCCCTCTCGGCGATCTCGCGGAAGGCCATGCCGGGTTTCACGACGGAAATGTTGTGCTGCACCTGGTCATGCGCCATCCGATAGAGCGATTTCTGGTAGGGAGTCGGCTTGCCCGGGCCGCAGCGGAAGGTGCGCGAGAAGTCGGAATAATAGCCGTAGCAGCCGATGGTGTCGGTATCGAGCGCGACCAGCTCGCCCGGCCTGATCTTGCGGCCGCTCGCCTCGTTGAACCACGGATTGGTGCGCTGTCCTGAAGTCAGCAGCCGGGTCTCGATAAACTCGCCGCCCTGGCGGATCACCTCGTGATACATAATGGCGAAGAGCTCGTTTTCGGAAACGCCGGGCTTGATCGCCTCGCGCACGGCGGCCACCGCGGCTTCGGCTCCAGCCATGGAGGCCTGCAGGCATTTCACCTCCTCCGGCGTCTTCACCGCACGCACGGCAAGAATCTCGCCCTGGCAGTCCTTCACCTCGCAGCCGCGCCTTTCCAGGGCGAGCGCCTGCAGATGGCTGCAGCGGTCGAGGCCGAGCTTCATCGAGCCGCCGCCATGCTTCTTGAGCAACTCGGTGATCTCGTCGGCGAACGGACCCGCCGTCTCGTCGTCGCGGCCGGAGACAGAGGACCAGACGAGCTTGGAAGGACGCGCCTCGTCGATCGTGTCGAGCACCATCGAGACATGGTAGCTCTGCGGATACTCGAACAGCACGATCGGCCCTTCGGTCGGGATGAAGAAGTAGCGGGTGGAATTGCGCAGGAAATAGCCGAACATGTTGCGCGAGCCGGTGGCGTAGCGCTGGTTATAGGGGTCGAACAGCACCACGCCGCCATAGCCCGCCTCGCGCATCCAGGCGCGCAGTTTGGCGAGGCGCCCCTTGCGCAGAGCGTCCGCGTCGATGAAGGACGGCTCGGTGTCGGAGAGCCACATGCCGCCGGCGGGATCGGCCGCGGCCGGATGGCGCATGCGGTCCTTGAAGTCCACATCCTCGGTGCTGTCGGGATCAAATACGACGATGCTCATGGGTGCCTCCTGTTCCCGCGAACATAGCCGGGCAGGATGCAGAGCTTGTGCGGCATTCCGCAAATATCGTGCAGGATGCCGCGCGACCGATGTCGTCACTGCAATGTCGGCGGGACAGAGGGGGTGTGTGAAGGAAGTCGGAGTAGTAGCAGCAAAGCGCACCCTAATGCCTTCGCATCGCCTTCGGCGCGTGCCCGTGCTCCTCGCGAAACGCCCGCGCAAAGCTCGACATCGAAGCAAAACCGCAGGCCAGCGCCACATCGCGCACCATCAGCGTCGAATGCGCCAGCAGATCGGCGGCGCGCTTCAGCCTGAGGCGCCGGTAATAGCCGTTCGGCGAGATATCCAGCTCGGCGCGGAAATTGCGCTCGAGCTTGTCGGGCGAGACGCCAAGCCGCTCAGCCAGCTCCGCCATGCCGAGCCGTTCCTCGACCGCGTCCTCCATGATGGCGATCGCCGACAGCACCAGCTCGTTCTGCACCCCGGTGCGCAGGCGCAGCGGCATCAGCTTGCGGTCGACGCTCGACCGCAGGGGAGAGTGCACGAACCATTCCGCGACACCCGCGGCGAGCTCGGCGCCGTAGTCGCGCGTGATGATCTCCAGCATCATGTCGAGGCTGCCGACGCCGCCCGCCGAGGTAAAACGCTTGCGGTCGATGACGAAGAGATCGCGCCTGAGCTCGATGTCGGGAAACGCCTCGGTGAAAGCGGGCTGGCTGGTCCAGTGCAAGGTGCAGGCATGTCCGTCGAGCAGGCCGGCGCGGGCGAGGAAGAACGCCGCATCCGCCACGGCGCCGATATGCGCGCCGCCGCGCAGGCTTTTGCGGATCCAGCTCATCGCCTCGTCGGCTACGACATGGTCGGCATCGCCACCGGAGCAGACGACGATGCGATCGACCTTCGGTGCGTTGGCGGCCGAGAAGCCGGGCTGGATGACGACGCCGTTGGAGGCTTCGACCGTGCCCTGATCCGCGCCGACGATCACCCATCGGTAGCAGTCGCGCTTCGCAAGGATGTTGGCGCCGCGCAGCGGCTCGATGACCGAGGAAAACGCCATCATCGGAAAGCCGGGAAAGACCAGCACCGCGAAGGTGAGCGGGGTCTCGCCTGCCTCCGGCTGCGCGCGGTCGCGTTTACGGTTGGCGAGAATGGCGCTCACGACTTTGGTATTTCCCGCGCGCAGCATTGGTGGCAGAGAAGGCCAAACTGTAGCGGGCGCTTCAGCGCCCTAGCAACGGAGAAACGACCAGGATGTTTGCGGCAACGGCCCTCGACACGAGCAACAAGCCGGCCTTCTACGATGAGCTGGCCAGGCAATTGAAAGCGCTGCTGGAAGGCGAGCGCGACTCGATCGCCAACGCCGCCAACACCTCGGCGCTCATCTACCAGATGGTGCCCGACCTCAACTGGGCGGGTTTCTATTTCCTTCAATCCGACGAAGAGCTGGTGCTCGGCCCCTTCCAGGGCAAGCCGGCCTGCGTGCGCATAGCGGTCGGCAAGGGCGTCTGCGGCACGGCGGTCGATCTCGATATGTCGATGCTGATCAAGGACGTGCACGATTTTCCCGGCCACATCGCCTGCGATGCCGACTCGCGCTCGGAGCTGGTCGTGCTCTTGCGCGACGACGAAGGCATCTTCGGCGTGCTCGATCTCGACAGCCCGCTGCCAGGCCGCTTCGACAAGGAAGACCAGGCCGGCATCGAGAAGCTTGCCGCGATCTATGTGGCCGCCAGTTCCTTTGAGGACTGAACTCTTAGCGGACTGCGGTACGGCTCCGCCGCTGGCTCAACGACCCTGTCTTGCGTTGCCATACGCGCGTCGTTATCTCTGGCGGAATATGACGCTCGCCAAGCGCGCCGAAGGGAGAAGATATGTCGCACAATCTGCAGTTCTATATCGAAGGCGTGTGGGTCGATCCGGTGGTGCCGAACAATTTCGACGTCATCGATCGTCGAACGAAGACGCCTTCGCGCAGATCTCGCTGGGCACCAAGGCCGATGTCGACAAGGCGGTCGCTGCCGCCAGGCGCGCCTTCGCCACTTTCGGCTTCAGTGAAGTCGAGGAGCGCCTCGACATCCTCAACCGCGTCATCGAGGTCTACAAGAAGCGCAGCAAGGACCTTGCGCTCGCCGTCTCGCGCGAGATGGGCGCGCCGCGCCAGATGGCGCTGGACAGCCAGGTCGGCGTCGGCCAAGCGCATCTGGAGAAGATGGCCGAGGTGCTGAAGACCTTCCAGTTTCGCCATGTCAAAGGCTCCTCGCTGATCGTCAAGGAGCCGATCGGCGTCGTCGGCCTGATTACGCCCTGGAACTGGCCGCTCAACCAGATCACCTGCAAGGTCGGCCCGGCGCTCGCCGCCGGCTGCACCATGGTGCTGAAGCCTTCGGAGATCGCGCCGCTCGACGCCATCATCTTCGCAGAGATCATGGACGAGGCCGGTGTGCCGAAGGGCGTCTTCAACCTGGTCAACGGCGATGGCCCAACTGTCGGGCAGGCTTTGGCCAGCCATCCGGATGTCGACATGATGTCATTCACCGGCTCGACGCGGGCCGGCATCCTCGTCGCCAAGGCGGCCGCCGACACGGTGAAGCGTGTGCATCAGGAGCTCGGCGGTAAATCCGCCAATATCCTGTTCCCCGACGTCGATCTGCAAAGGGCGGTGACCAAGGGCGTGGCCGGCTGCTTTGGCAATAGCGGCCAGTCCTGCAACGCGCCGACCCGCATGTTCGTGCCGCGCGACCGGCATGACGAGGCCGCCGGCTATGCCAGGACGGCGGCGGAGAAACTCACCGTCGGGCCGGCCGACGCGCCGGGAACGAAGCTCGGCCCGGTGGTAAGCCAGCTGCAGTTCGACAAGATTCAAGACCTGATCCAGAGCGGCATCGACGAAGGCGCGACCCTGGTCACCGGCGGCCGCGGCCGTCCGGCCGAGCTCAACCGCGGCTACTATGTCCGCCCGACCGTCTTCGCCAACGTGACGCACGACATGCGCATCGCGCGCGAAGAAATCTTCGGGCCGGTGCTGTCGATCATGCCTTACGACACGGTCGAGCAGGCGATCGAGCTGGCCAACGACACCGTCTTCGGCCTCGCCTCCTACATCCAGGCCAAGGACATCGAGAAGGCGCGCCAGGCCGCGGCCCGCATGCGCTCCGGCAACGTCTATATCAACTATCCGACGTGGGACGCCGGCCTGCCCTTCGGCGGCTACAAGCAGTCCGGCAACGGCCGCGAATATGCCGAATACGGTCTCGAGGATTTTCTGGAGATCAAGGGCATCGCGGGATACGCGGCGGCGGAGTAGGCGGAACAGAGGCCGGCGCAGGCAGATAGAGAAAGGGCGCGATCTCGGCTTCGCCATTTGCCATGAGCCGCTTGCCGCGACAGCCGATCAGCTCTTCCTCGCCGCCTTCTTACCCGCGCCTTCCTCGATGATGCCCACCATGGCGCGAGTGAATTCGACCACGCTGTTTGCCGTGATGGCAGCATTGTCGGGGCTCTGGCCGATTTGCTCGGCTGCTCCGCAGCACGAGCGGCGGATGAGGTCGTAATGAGCAAGTCTTTCATCGTCCGGCAACGCCGCCAAGTTCAAGGCTCGACGGTGAAGCATGCGCAACAGCTGCGCCAGCGCTGTTTCGACACTCATGCGTTTGGCTCCGCATCGGTCGTACGTCTCGGCACATAAAGTGCCGGATCGTCGATCAGGGGGCGGTTCTCGTCCCCGATCCGGCAAGGCTGCGCCTTAGTCGTTAATACATCGTTGATCGCTAATATGATCGGTGAAGGCTTTGGGCGGATTCCCGGATGCCATCGGATGTGGCGGAGGCAGATCATCCTCCGCGCGGCACGGCTAACGTCCTCGGCATTTCAAAATCTAACGATCGGCAAAATGCACCAGTAAGGATGCTTGGTAAGGGTTGATTCAACCCTTGCTGGTATGTACAAGGTGGCGGCTCCGGCCAGGGGTAGGGTTGCCTGAAAGCCGGAGCCGCCTGCGCGGCCGATGGGTAGTGTCCGCGCTGTCCCAGAATAGGACAGCGCGGTCTACGATTCGTTAATTCGCTAATATATCGTCCTATGGGCGAACCCCGCGGACAGCGATGCCGGCAAACGAAATTTCCCAAGCAATTGAATTCTCACAGTTCTAGCTGCGAATCTGGATTCGAACCAGGACCGGCGGAGTTAAGAGTCCGCTGGTCTACCCGTTCCTATCACCAGCAACGCTGCCAGCTCCCAGAGAAGATCCACCTTGTCTTTGGCCTCTTTCGGGGGCGATGGGATCGAATGGGGATGGCGATGGGGTCGACAGACCGGCCCGACCGTCATCCTGAATGATGATTGCATCGATGCACTTCGTCGCAATGCTCAAGCCCTTTGCCATGGTTAACGAGTCATGGGCCGGCGGGACCTTCATAAAGACTTTGCTAATATTAGAAAGAAGACAAGCCGTTCAGCGGAACAAGCCTCGCTGAACGCAGTTCGGTGCGACGTCGCGTCGGCTATTGCCGTCGCGTTGGGAGACAGCAGCGCAAGCGAACCCGACAGGAAGCCAAGCCTTCGCAAGGCCTCTCGCGAGCTGCCAAGAAATGAGTGGAACATCACCCCTAGGTGCGCAATGACTACCCCCAAACACATTTCAACGTTCGACCTCGATCAGCTGCGCGAAGCCTTCAAGCAATTGACTCGCGAGCAAGGCATCACAGCCGAAGAACGGGACGTATACGCCCAGCTTTTCCTTAAGCAGACCTGCGCCCCAGTCTTAGCGCTCGGCCCTGAACGGCGGCCGGTGCAGCCTTGGAGTTAGCGGCTGGTGTGCCGCATTGGCGGTTGCGGGTTTGACGGCAGCTTCCCGCAAAGTCCGGCGACACAATTGCGCCAAGCCAGGCTTGTCCGTCGATATCATGGCCCGAACGCCGCTGCAGCTCTGCGATGGATCACCAGATGGTGGGCCGGGGCCCCAGCTGATCTGGACGCCTTATGAAGCGGCGCTAAATCAAGCCGATGCGGGTTGCGTTGAGTATATTCACTTTTCTTTTTTGCACCGCCTCCCTTCAGGCCCAGGACTGGCAGCCGTTTGGGGTCCGGCAACTGGGCTTCACATTCGATGTTCCGCCTGGTTTCGTCCTCACCCAGCATTCGGATCAGGGTGCTGCATTCCAAGGCGAACGAGACGCGTTTCTTGCCGTGTGGGGCGCCAGACTTGGCAGAGCCAGCTTTCGGGCCGAGATCGAGCATCGCATGCTGGAAGACGAAAAGGCTGGCTGGAAGTTGACGTACCGGCGCCTGACCTCGACCTGGGCGAGCTATTCAGGGATCAAAAACGGCGAGATCCGATATGTTCGCGCCATCAGGGTCTGTGATGACCGCGCCGCGCTTTTCACGATCAACTACAGCAGATCGGAGAAAACGCCTTATGATCGGATCATTGTGCGAATGGTAAGATCCTTAAAGGCCGAAGGCTGCTAGCCTTAGGCCCAGGATGGGTTTCGATCTGCATTGCCGGCATGCCCTGATGCTATTTTTTACGAGCGACACGCATTTCAATGATGCCCGCATCTTACGGATTGACCGGCGGCCTTTCGCATCGCTTGCCGAACATGACGAAGCGCTGATCTCTTTCTGGAACGAGACCGTCACGCCTGACGACGAGGTCTGGCATCTTGGCGACTTCGCGCGCCACGGCAAAGCAGGCGGGGAGGCACTTCTGTCGCGCCTCAATGGGCGCAAGAACCTGATCATCGGCAACAATGACCCGGACGAAACGACCGCCGCCGACGGATGGGCCAGTATTCAGCATTACGCGGAACTCAGGTTCAACGGGGTGCTTCTCATCCTGTGCCACTATCCGTTCCGCACCTGGAATCAGATGGGCAAGAAGTCGATCAATTTGCACGGTCACTCGCATGGGAAGCTCAAGCCGCTTCCACGCCAGTATGACGTTGGCGTAGATGCTTGGAACTTTCGGCCGGTCCCGCTGCCAGCATTGATCCAAAAAGGCGGTGCCCGGACGCAGGCTTCGCCAGCTTAAAAAGTAGGTCAGCCGGCCAGCGAGAGCATCCAGGGGCGGCCGTTCTTTTGGACCGCGCTAACCGAACACCCGAGTCTTTCATCATCGACGGCGAGATGATCGCGCGGGATCCCGACGGACGGCCGAACTTTCATGCCGTCCATTCGCGCATGACCTGAACGCCGAGCTGCTCACCTTCGTCGCCTTCGACCTTCTCTACTCAACGGCGAGCACATTCGTGCTCTGCCGCTGATCGAGCGCTAGGCGAGGCTCTGGAAACTGATCAAACCGTAAGACGCGGGGCTTACAGGGCGCGATCCGGCGCGAAGACCGAGATCGCCTTTGGGTGAACCTTGAAATGGGCCGGTGTCGACGTGACGATCTCGCCATCGGTGTTGACCGGCATCGCCTTCCGCGTCTCGATGTCGAACTCGACGCACCTGGCCGTGCGCACCTCACGCCATGCGCCATGCGTTCCAGAACGAAAAGAGCGGAGCATCAGCGCCAGCTTCCAGAGGTTCGTCATTTCCAAGCTATAGAGATCGAGATGTCCGTCATCGATCTCGGCCGTTTCTTCCACCACGTTGCCGCCGCCGTAGTGCCGACCGTTTCCAACCGCGATCTGGTAGGTTTCGACCTCAATCGCCGCGCCTTTTTCGGTAATCTTCGCGTGAAACCGCGCGGCCCGGGTCAACACTTTCATCGCCGCCAGCGCATAGCCCAGCCTGCCGAAACGCTTCTTCAGTGCGGGGTCAAGACCCTGCGCCAGTTCGGTGCTGAGTCCGATACTTGCGACGTTGAAAAAGGCATGACCGTTGACCGTCCCGACATCGATCAGCCGGGTTCGGCCTCGCGCGATCACATCGGCGGCCTGCAGGAGATCCATCGGAATGTTGAGCGTGCGAGCAAGGTCATTCGCCGTCCCCATAGGAATGATGCCCATCGGCAGGCCGCTTTCCATGATCGCCGTCGCCGCCGAGGACACCGAACCATCACCACCGCACACGACCACAAGATCGGCCAAATGGCGTAAGCGAACGATGTCTCGAGCGATTTCAGGCAACGCCTCGAACATCTCAACAGTGACGGAAAGCCGAGCTCGCCCCAGCCGCTCCACAATTGGCGCGAGCATCTCCTGGCCGCGCCGAGCCTTGGGATTGAGGAGCAGCAACGCGCGCCTTTTGGCTGCTTCGCTCATTCAAAGATCGGTCCGACTGATCATGGCTCAACGCAAATAGGGTGGCTGCTTCCGGATTTCGACCGCAAACCGACGCGAAACGTCACGCCTGCCCCGCCTATGGCGCGCGGTTTCTAAGCGACAAGCGCGCCTGCGGCGTCGGATCATTCGCGGGCAAAAGGTCCACATTGGCTATGGCGAAGCGCTTTCTTGAGAAGGCGGGCTGAAGCGATCCGCTTTCTGCAGTAGGACTCCCGAGGAGCGAGAGAGCCTCTTTGGCTAGTGAAGTTTGTCCTTGGAAGGTTTGACGGCCGACTCGCTCAAGATTTCTTTAAGCGCTTGCTTCCAGCTCCAGCCCGATCATGGGCTCGGGAATCGCAATCACGTCATTCCGGTATCGTCGAGACCTTCGCTGCCCGTGGACACCCGTTCGGTGCCTGTCTCCTTGCGTATCGAAGCTGGCCCCCTCAGCGAGATCGTTGTCCGCCACCTTTTCGTTCCTCGAATGAAAGGCGACGGGATACGCTGGCCCGCCGAGCCGGAAATGACGGCAAAACCAAGCTCTGGTTCCCGCGTGGCTCCTCTGTCCACCCCTCGGGCGGGACTCTTTGCAACTCAGTGAGTTTCGCTTAGCCGCATTGTCTGGCGCCGATCGGCCTTCGAACTTGGCCATGTTCAGCCGTGTTAATCCAAGCTTGTCGTTCGCCAGCTTGCGGCTAAGCTTGCAGTATTGGGGAAGACAGGGAAACAGATTTGCCTCGTCGATCGGTACGAGCCCATCTGCTTGGACTAATCGCAGCGGCCGTGTTGCCGGTCTGGCTGTTTGCTGCCTATCTGTTCGTTGCCTACGCCCTGCATGAGCAGTCTCGTATCGAGCAGGAGGCGCTTTGGATTGCTCGTCAGGTGTCGCTGGTCGTTGATGGCGAAATCGTCAATCTCAAGACCCTTCTGGAAGGGCTTTCCAAGGCGCCTGCTCTCGCCGATGATGATCTGCAGGCTTTTAGCAACGAGGCGAGCCGCCTCGTCCAGGGTACGGATCAGGTAATCACGCTGCGTGATCTCGGTGGCCGCGCCTTGGCAAGCACTGAATCCGCCAAGGGCTCCGAGCCTTCGGCCGAACCGCTGACGCCCGAGGAGCGCGAGCACCTGGATCTTGCTGGCGTGCTGGTCAGCAACGTGTTCGCCGCGCCGGGATCGAACGCATACCGGATCGCGGTCACCAGACAAGTGTCGGGCTCGAAAGGCCAGGCGTTGCTGCTTTCGATGTCGGTCCCGACGGAACGCATTCGCCTTGCTATGCTGCCCGCGGTACCAGCAGGGTGGACGGTCGCTGTCGGTGATCGTGAGGGCAACTACGTTGCAAGGTCCAAGTTGCATGGTGAGGTGACCGGCAAGCCCGGTTTGCCGGAATATTTAGCAAAGGTCGTCGGTCGCTCCGGTACGTTCCGATCTCGCAATTTCGAAGGCACCACGCTGCTGGCCGGGTACTACCGATCGCCCTATTCGGACTGGTTCTACACCGCCAATGTTCCGCTCTCTGATGTTCAGGCACCTCTCTGGTGGTCTCTCGCACAGATTGGTGCAACAGGCTTAACAGCGCTGCTTATTTCGCTCACTCTGGGCTACGTGGTCGGTAAAACCTTCACCAAGGCCACAGTCGACCTCGCCGCGCGCGCCGATGCGCTCGGCAAAGGGAGCGAGGTCAAACCTATGTCGACGTCTGTCGCCGAGTTCGACACGATTGCCCAAGCTATGATCAAAGCCGGCCGTGCAATCGCGGAACGCACGCGCGAGTTGGAAACCGTTCTGGATACGGCGCCGGTGGCGGTCTGGTTCACCTATGATCCGCAAGCGCGACAGGTGATCCGCAACCGGTTCGCGGCGGAACTGATGGGCCTGTCGACGGAGTCCCGGAGATCCTTTGGGACGCCCGACCTGGTGATCGATACGCTGGCGTACAAAGACGGCCAGACCATCAGCCGGGAAGACCGTCCGCTGAGCAGAGCCATGCGCGGCGAGGAAACTGACAGTGAGGAATTCTCCTATACGCTGCCATCCGGGGTGCAACGGTACCTGCTTTCCAGCGCGCGGCCCGTCCGCGATGCGGCAGGCTCGGTAATAGGCGCTGTCCAGATCAGCCTGGACATCTCCGAGCGCAAACGGAGTGAGGAGCAGCGCCAACTGTTGATCAATGAACTAAATCACCGGGTCAAGAACACGCTGGCCGTAGTTCAGGCAATCGCGAGCCAGACCATGCGCAGCGCAACCAGCCTCGCGCTCGCAAAGGAGGCGCTTTCGGCCCGGCTGGTTTCGCTGGCAGAAGCGCATGATATCCTCACCCGGGAGAATTGGAGCGGTGCCGATCTCAGCACGCTCATTGCCGCCTCGATCGACCCGCATGCCTCTCTCGATCGGTTCGATCTCACAGGCGAGCCGGTTTGGTTGCCCTCGAACGTGGCGCTTTCCTTCGCGCTGGCCATTCATGAACTTACCACGAACGCCATCAAATATGGGGCGCTCTCCAATCCTACCGGATCGGTCTCGATCTCGTGGCGGTTGGAATACGTCGATGGGGGCCGAATTCTGGTCCTGGAATGGCGCGAGGAAGGCGGCCCGCCGGTCGTGCCTGGCAAACACGGCTTTGGTACGCAACTCCTGCAGCGAGTGTTCGACAGCGAAAGAACGGGCGGGGTTGAGCTGGTCTACGATCGCTCCGGGCTGCGTTGCATTTTTAAGGTGGGATTGGACCGCAGCAAGTAGCGTAGTGCCGACGCAAACACCAGACGGCGACGAGACCCGCGACGTCTTTCAGCACTACCACCTAGGAAGAATGGAGAGTTTGGCCCGGGAATTTAGGGGGTGCCTGTTCCGACAACTTCCAAACGTCTAATATGCCCAAATGCAGCGGTGTCGCATCGCCTTCGGTCCGTTCGTGCTCGATCCTGACATGGGGACGCTTTTTAAAGACCAGATCCCGATCACTGTTGGGCATCGTGGGCTGACGCTGCTTGCTGCGCTTACCGCACGGCCCGGTGAGATCCTGACGAAGGCCGAGCTGATGGACGCTGCCTGGCCGGGCACCGCCGTTGAGGAAGGCAACCTTACCGTCCAAATCGCGACGCTGAGAAAGGCACTCGGTCCGGCTGATAACGGCGGTGAGTGGATCGCCACAGTGCCTCGCCTCGGGTACCGCTTCACGGGGACTGTCGAGCCGGTGGCGAGCGCGTCCTACGGAGCGATCCCACCGCCCGGCAAGCCGTCGATCGCGGTGCTGCCCTTTGTCAACTCGGGCGGCGATCCGGACCAGCAGTATCTCAGCGACGGCATAACCGAGGACATAATTACGGAGCTGGCCAGGTTCCGCTCCCTGCTCGTCATCGCACGCAATTCATCGTTTCAGTTCCGTCACCCGGCATTGGACATAGCCGAAGCCCACCGCAAGCTCGGAGTTCGCTACCTCGTCGCAGGCAGCATACGAAAGCTCGGTGATCGCATTCGGATCACCACACAATTGATTGATGCCGCCACCGGCACCCACCTTTGGGCCCAACGGTACGACCGGGCCCTCAACGACATCTTCGCATTGCAAGACGAGGTTGCGGCTCTTATCGCCTCGATGGTCGAAGGCCAAGCGGAGGCCGATTCGGCGAGCCGCAGCAGACGCAAGCGTCCGACCGATTGGGACGCATACGACTACTACCTGCAGGGGCGCGCGCACTTCTACCGATATGAACTGGACAAGGCCGAGCCCCTCTTCGCGCAGTGTGTCGAGCTCGATTCGGCATTCGCTCAAGGTCACGCCTTCCTGGCGCAGGCCTTCGTCGGCAGATTTTGGTACGACAACGATCTGCGGACGCTACAGAAGGCCTGGGACGCCGCTCGAACGGCGCTCGCTCTCGACAGGAGCGATGGCGTCTGTCATCAGAGTATGGGGCTGGTGCTTACCCACATGCGCCAACACAGCGATGCGGGAGTGCATTTCGAGCGAGCGCGCTCGTTGAACCCGCTGGACGTGAACATAGCGGGGGATTACGCAAGCTGGCTCAACTACGGCGGACGGGCCGAGACGGCGCTCAACGTGCTCGAAACAGCGCTCCTGCGCGACCCGGTACCACCGATGTGGTTCTGGGAGGTGAAGGGTAGCTCCCTGTTCCTGCTTGGAAGGTACTCCGAAGCCGTCGCTTCGTATCAGAACGCTGGCGACCAATTCTTCGTCCATGCTTTCCTCGCAGCGTCTTACGCACATTTAGGCGAGACGGAGAAGGCCCGCGCTGAAGTCGAGGAAGCACTGACCAGGAAACACGACCTGACTCTCCGGCTGATTTCAAATCTCCCGTTCGCCGACCATGTCGCCCTCGGGCTTTTCACATCAGGCTTCAGAAAGGCCGGTTTTCCCGCCTGAACGCACCCCAGGGAAGGCTATTTTCACACTCGGAGGGGTAGATGCTTTCCCATCTCTCAAATTTGAATGCGGGTGCACCTCGTGCGGCCCACAATAATGCATGCCGAACTATCTGTTCGAAGTCTTCCGCAATGGGCAAAGCCTCGGCGATGCTTGGGTCGACCTCGGCAACCTCACCGACCTGCGACGAGAAGCGCTGAAGGCGCTTCACGATATCGCTGCAGACGAAATCGCCTCAAGCGACTTGGATGAGACTGTGACCGTTGCCGTTCATGACGAAGCCGGCAGGCCGGTATATTCCGCAAGTCTCACCGTCTCGCAGCCGTTGCCCGCCTTCAACGGCTAGGAGTCGTCCGCTCATCCTCTGGGGGAAAGACGGCAGCGGAAGAGAGCCTTTCCTGCTGCTGATCCATCGGCCGCTCGCCGCCCTGCCCACGCGAGTGGCGTTCCTCTGCAGCATATTGGCTTGGAAGACCGACCAGCCGGTTGAGCCTCAAGCCGCACATTATTCACCGTGGTGATGAGTGTTTCTGCGTTTTCCAAATTGGACGCGTACAACCTTTTTGGGCGATGGTTCGTTCAGAACGCCTCTGCTCTCAACGCCACCAGCGAAGCAGGGCTGCGTGCCTGACGACCGATGGAGCAGACATCGATGCCTGTCGGGAACGCGCCATCGGACCCACGCTGCAGCACGTCGATTGCGGGCTGGCAGGCAGAAGGCACTGCTTGCCCAGGGAAAGTTGAATAGGGAGTTGGTCGGCTCCCGCAAGAGTTGCCTTTCGACCAAGGAGTGATCGATGAAGTCGGCTTTCCGGTACCTGGTGTTCGCCGCGGCCTTGCTGTCGCCAGCGGGAATGGATGCAGTCCAGGCAGCGGACGCTCAAATGCCCCTCTTTGTTGCGACGCCCCGGGACCTCTCCATCACCACGAGCACGTCCGAGACGCCCGGCATGTCCCGGGTCAACGGCCAGAGCGCTAAGGTGCTCCATGTGAATGCGACGAAGCCTGGATTGCATGCCGTGTTGCTGCGGCTTGAGCCGCAGCAACACGGCATGCCGCTGTCGCACCTCGATTCCCGCTTCGCGACGATCCTGTCTGGAACCTTCTACGTTGCGTTTGACGACACATACGACGCAACCAAGCTCAAGGCCCTTCCGCCTGGTGGCATCTACGCTGAACCGGCCTAGGCAGCCGTTCGGCTGCCGAATGGTGTGAGTAAGAAAATCTGAAGGGTTGAGGCGACCTACACGCGTCATTGGTTCGCCTCAGGCATTGTTTCATGATTGCACTCGTCCGCATTGCCCTCAGCCGGCCCTACACCTTCATCGTATTGGCGCTGCTGATCCTGATCATCGGCCCGCTCGTGGCCCTGCGCACCCCCACGGACATCTTTCCCGATATCCGTATCCCGGTGATCAGCGTGATCTGGCAATATACGGGCCTGCCGCCCGATCAGATGTCGGGCCGCATGACGACGCCGTTCCAGCGTTCGCTGACCACCACCGTCAACGACATCCAGCATATCGAATCCACCTCTTACAACGGCTTCGGCATCATCAAGGTGTTCTTCCAGCCGAATGTCGACATCCGCACAGCCAATGCGCAGGTCACCGCAGTGGCACAGACCGTGCTCAAGCAGATGCCGGCCGGTGCAACGCCGCCCCTGATCCTCAACTACAACGCTTCCACCGTACCGATCCTGCAGATTGCCCTTTCGGGGCAGGGCCTGAGCGAGCAGGCGCTGGCTGACCTTGGCCTCCAGACCATCCGCACACCGCTTACGACGGTGCCGGGCGCCGCCATTCCCTATCCGTTCGGCGGCAAGACCCGCCAGGTGCAGATCGACCTTAACCCTTACGCACTGCAGGCGCGCGGCCTGTCGGGGCAGGACGTCGCCAATGCGCTGGCCGCCCAGAACCTGATCACACCGGTCGGCACCGAAAAGATCGGTCGCTACGAATATGCGGTGCAGCTCAACGATGCTCCGTCTTCGCTGACTGACCTCGCTGATCTGCCGATCAAGTCGGTGAACGGGACGCTTGTCTATGTGAAGGACGTGGCGACGGTGCGGGACGGCAATCCACCCCAAACCAACATCGTCCATGTCAACGGCACCCGCTCGGTCCTGCTTCAGATTCTCAAGAATGGCTCGGTCTCGACGCTCGCGATCATCCAGGGCATCAAGGATCAACTCGCCTTGATGCGAGCGAGCTTGCCCGACAATCTTCAGGTGTCGCTGCTCGGCGACCAGTCGCTCTTCGTCCGCGGTGCCATCACCGGCGTGGCGCGCGAAGGCGCAATTGCGGCCGCTCTCACCAGCATGATGATCCTGCTGTTCCTCGGCAGCTGGCGCTCCACTATCATTATCGCCGCGTCGATCCCGCTCGCGATCCTCGGTTCGGTGATCGCGTTATCGATGATCGGCGAGACGCTCAACATCATGACGCTTGGCGGCCTGGCGCTCGCCGTCGGTATCCTCGTCGACGATGCGACGGTGACCATCGAGAATATCAACTGGCATCTCGAACACGGCAAGGAAGTTCGGACCGCGATCCTCGACGGTGCCCGGCAGATCGTGACGCCGGCCTTCGTCTCAATGCTGTGCATCTGCATTGTCTTCGTGCCGATGTTCTTCCTCGACGGCATTGCACGTTTCCTCTTCGTGCCGATGGCCGAGGCAGTGATGTTCGCGATGATCTCTTCCTTCATCCTCTCGCGCACCTTCGTTCCGACGCTGTGCAACTACCTGCTCAAACCGCATGTCGATCATAGGGAGCATGGCAAGCCGCGCAGCTACAACCCGCTGGTGCTGTTCCAGCGTGGGTTCGAGGCGACGTTCGAACGCATCCGTGTCGGCTATCACGGCCTGCTGGAGCTGGTGCTCGGCCATCGCGTGGTGTTCGTTGCCGGGTTCTTGGCCTGCGTCATGGGGTCCTTCCTGCTGATGCCCTATCTGGGACGGAATTTCTTCCCCGCTGTCGACACCGGGCAAATCCTGATGCATGTGCGCCTTGGCATCGGCACCCGCGTCGAGGAGAGCGCCAACCAGTTCGCCGACATCCAAAAGGCAATCCGCCAGCTGATTCCGCCCGACCAGCTCGACACGTTGGTCGACAATATCGGCGTCCCGGTCTCGGGCATCAATCTGGCCTACAACAACACAGGCGTGATCGGTTCCCAGGATGGCGACATCCAGGTCAAGCTGTCGCGAGACCACCGACCGACCGATGAATACGTCCGCAAGATGCGCGAAGAGCTGCCGCGCCGGTTCCCGGGCGTGACCTTCGCCTTCCTGCCGGCCGACATTATCAGCCAGATCCTGAATTTCGGTGCACCAGCACCTGTCGATATCCAGGTGCGCGGCAACAATCTGTCGGCGAACTTCGAATATGCCGGTCTCGTGCTGGACCGCCTGCGGCACATTCCCGGCGTTGCCGATGCTCGCATCCAGGAATCGCAGGCCAATCCGACACTGAACGTCGATGTTGACCGCGCCCAGGCCGAATACATCGGCCTTACCGAGAAGGACGTCACCAACAGCCTCGTCGTCGACCTTGCCGGTTCGAGCCAGGTGTCGCCGACCTACTGGCTCGACCCGAAGAGCGGCGTGTCCTATCCGATCGTGATGCAGACGCCGCAATATCAGGTGGATACGCTGGGCGCCCTGCAGACGACGCCGATCACGGCGGCCGGCATCGGGACGCTGCCCATCCTCGGCGGCGTCGCCAGTGTGAAGCGCTCGGTCAGCAACGCAGTCGTCTCGCAATACAACATCGTGCCGATGGTGCAGATCTACGCCACCACGCAGGGGCGCGACCTCGGCGCCGTCGCCACCGATATCAACAAGATCCTTGCTGACACCGCCGCCGATTTGCCGAAGGGCAGCTCCGTTTCCTTGCTCGGTCAGGTGCAGACCATGAACAGCGCCTTCGCCGGCCTGCTATTCGGCCTGCTCGGCGCCATCGTGCTGATCTATCTGCTCATCGTCGTGAACTTCCAGTCCTGGTCGGACCCCTTCGTCATCGTCTCGGCGCTGCCGGCCGGCCTTGCCGGCATCGTCTGGATGCTGTTCGTCACGCAGACGCCGATGTCGGTGCCTGCCCTCACGGGTGCGATCATGTGCATGGGCGTGGCGACCGCCAACTCCGTGCTCGTGATCAGCTTTGCCCGCGAACGCCTGGCGGAACTGGGCGACCCGATTGCCGCCGCCCTCGAAGCCGGCTTCGTCCGCTTCCGGCCAGTCTGCATGACCGCACTCGCCATGATCATCGGCATGGCGCCGATGGCTCTCGGCCTCGGTGAGGGCGGCGAGCAGAACGCCCCGCTCGGGCGCGCCGTGGTCGGCGGCCTGATCTTCGCAACCATGGCAACGCTGCTCTTCGTGCCCGTTGTCTTCAGCCTCGTCCACAAGCGTGAGGCCAAGCCGGCCGCAGCGCCTTCGGAGACCTTGCATCATGCTTGAGCACGCTACGGAGCCGAACCTCGACACGACCCCCGAAATCGCTCCCATGCCGGGGCACGACGCCAACAACGGGCATGAAACCTCGAAGATAGCTGACACCAAGTCGCTCGACGGGGCTGGGGCAACCGAGGTGACGTCCTCGCAACGCAAGCCTGGCCGCTCACCGGTGGGGCTCGGCATCTTCGGCGTCGTCGCCATCGCCGGTGCCGCGACCCTGGTCTACACCGGCGTCAGCGCTCGCCAAAGGAGCGCGGTCGAGCTGCGGCAATGGACGGAGGCGCAAGCGATACCAAGCGTTGCCCTGGTGACGCTCAACGCCAAGCCTGGCGTCGTCAGCCTAAATCTGCCCGGACGGCTCCAGGCCAACGACAGTGCACCAATCTATGCCCGCGTCAGCGGTTATGTGAAGGACTGGAAGGTCGATATCGGCGCGAGCGTCAAGGCGGGGCAGACCCTGGCCGAGATCGAGGCCCCCGATCAGGACCAGCAATTGCTGCAGGCCAAGGCCGACCTCGCCAACGCTAAATCGGCCGAGGTCCTGGCCGACATCACCCTCAAGCGCGAGCGTTCGCTGCTCGAATCCCGGACCGTCGCGCAGCAGGAAATCGACCAGCGCGTGGCAGATCTAGCCAGCAAGCAGGCCGCGGTGAATTCCGGCGAGGCCAATGTCGAGCGCCTTGAGGTGCTGTCCGCCTACAAGACCGTCGCCGCGCCGTTCGACGGCCTCATCACTGCGCGCAACACCGATGTCGGTTCGCTTATATCGGCCGGATCGAGCGCCGGGCAGGCGATGTTCGTGGTCTCGGACGTACATACGCTGCGCGTCTATATCAACGTGCCGCAGAACTACGCACCGGATGTGAAGTTGGGTTCGCAGGCCACCGTCTCGGTGCCGGAATATCCGGGCCGCAGCTTCCCGGCTACCGTGGTCGCCTCGGCTCGGGCGGTCGACATCACGTCCGGCACGACGCAAATGCAGCTTTCCGTCGACAACGCCAAGGGAGAGCTGATGCCCGGAGCCTATGCCAATGTGAAGGTGGATCTTTCCGGGGTGGCCGGCACATTCCGCATTCCCGTCAGCGCGCTCATCTTCGACGAGAGAGGCCTGCGCGTCGCCACCGTCGCGCAAGACAATCGCGTCGCCTTCAAGACGGTGACGATCGCCCGCGACCTGGGCAACGAGATCGAACTGGCCTCGGGCGTCGCTGCCGACGACCATGTCATCGCCACTCCGCCTGACGGTCTGGCGGAGGGCGACGAAGTCCATATCGTCAAGCTGTCACAGGCCAAGGAAGCCACACCCAAGGTCCCCTAGGCGAAGTGGCGAAAGACTATTCCCGAACCCGGCTGGCCGGGGCCAATGTTGAGACTGGACGCCTACATGCGACCAGGTCGGGGCGGTCCTGCCGATTGCCGCCGCTAACGAGCCTTGATCGCGATCAGAGAGATCGAGACTGTCATCGCGATCACGACAAGCGTCCAAACCACCGCATTGGGCGTCAGGCGCCAACGGTGGCGTTCGGTCATCCGCTTGCGCCACAAGTCGGCGTGGTTCGCGCCTTCGTATTTTCCCGAAGGGCCAGGGCCGGGAGGTTTCTTGTGCTTGGCTCTAGCAGCCATGCCTAGCCGGCGACCGCAAGCACCAGGGCGATGCCCACGCCAATTGCGAGCCCAGTGGCGAGACTTTCTGCCATCCGCATGGCAAAGGCGCCGTAGCGCGTCCGCAGACTGGTTTGCGGGGCTGTCAGGATGCGAGCAAGATCATCGAGCGCGTCTTCCATGCCAAGATTCTAGATCGAAACGGATTCGCTGTGAATCCCCCATCCTCTGGTGCGAAGACACCAGTTCTTAGCGAAGCGTCATCGGAATCCGATAACCCGCCGCTCGGTGTGCCCCCACACCCAGCGGCGGGCTAAGGTGACCGGCGCCTTTTCTCGTGGGGGAGAATTGCCTGAGAGCCCGGCGCCGGCCCAGCGACTAGTGGTCCGCCGCATATGCAAGATAGCTAATTTCTACCTCAAAAGGACATGGTGTGATCGCGTAACCTCTTTGGCAATCGCCCTGGCGATCAGGAATAAACCTCACCGGTGCGGCGGCCCCAATTTGCGAGGATCGCCATGGCAATGAAATTTCCCTTCACGGAAGTCACGCTCGGCAAAAAAGCTGGACGCCGGGACGGGCCTTTCTGTCTATTGCCTCACTTGCCCGCGGTCGGCGGTGCTGGACGTTGCCGCACTGGTGAAACGGCTCGGGCCAGACCATAAATGCCTGCTTTACGTACCAGTTGATGGGATCGCCTACAGTTGTTCGATGGCGCAAGAGTGATCGCGTAGGCGTTGAATTCGAGGGCACCGAGCCAAAGCCGAAGTGGTTAAATGCCGGTTCCCACCCTTCCTGTCTCTAGTGGCAGAAATGTCACGCAACCTGAATATGCAGCGCTTCAACTAGGGCGCGCTTATGATCCGTCTTACCGAGGCGTACCGTCTTGGCTGCGAGGGATGCGGGGACCACTGGAGCGCTCGCTGCGGCAACGCAGCGGGCGCTTCGCATGGGAGCTATGGCGATTTGCACCAGAGCAGGGTTAGCATCCGGCTTTCCGGGCCTTCTGTCAGCCCACTCTCCGGCTGGACCGCCAGCGCGCGGTCTCGATGTCGTCGCGGGAAATCCCCATGTCGCTGAGCATGTCGTCCGGTGAGTCGCTCAGATCGTCAGTTGCCTTCAATAGCGCCCTCTGATCGGCTCGGCGACCAAACCAATCGACAACGGGACCAGCTACGACAAGAGGAAGGTTCATAAGCATAGGAAGGTTCATAAACATCAGGGCACTCCCTTCACCGCTGCACAAGCTAGGCCGATGCGCCACGAGCGTATGTGACAAGATTCACAGACCCGTTAGTGCCTGCTAATTCAAGAACGTGCCGAGAACATCACGGCCATTCCGTGTTCCATGGAGTGAGCGGGAATGTTTTGCAATGCACGGAAAAACAAGGAGTGCTGCAAATGAGATGTAACACGGTCCGGAGACCATGTTTTCATTAAGGCATAGTTCTGCTTGGATATTTCGTTGGCTGGGGAACCTGGATTCGAACCAGGACTAACGGAGTCAGAGTCCGCTGGTCTACCGTTAACCTATTCCCCAGCAGGCGCGGTTGGTGCCGCGCGAAGCGGGCGGCTCAAGCGCCGCGAGCGCTGCCTTGTAGCCGCCATCCGAAAATAGTCAACCCCGCGCCGCAGTTCAACCGCAGCCTTTTTCTCATTCGATCGCGGGCCGCATGGGGACGCTCAGCCTTCGCCGCGGCTGTATTGCGAATGCTCGAAGAACAGCACCACGCCGAGCCCGATCAGCAGCGGGATGATCAGGTAGAACAGGCGGAACACCAGGAGTGCGGCGAGCACGCCGACCGGATCCATGTGCGACAGTCCGGCCAGGAAGACCACCTCGAAGACGCCGAGGGCGCCCGGCGCATGCGACAGCAACCCGACCGAAAAGGATATCATGAAGACGCCGAGCACGACGAAATAGCCGGGATTGCCGGCCGCCGGCAAGGCAAAGTAGATGATGGCCGCCGCCGCGAGCAGCTCGACCGGGCCGATCAGCAATTGCCGCGCCACGATCGGCAGTGCCGGGTAATGCAGCTGGAAGCTGCCGACCTTGAGCGGCCTCAGATGCAGCCAGCTGCAGAACACATAGACCGCAACCAGGATCAGCATGGCGAGGCCGGCGGCTGTTGCCAGCTCGTGGTGCGGGGTCGTGGTGAAACGGTCCACGATCTGCGGCTCCAGCACCAGCACGAGGCCCCCGACAAGCAGGCTGGAGAGCACGAAGGTGATCCAGCAGATCGCCACCAGAACGCCGACATCCTGACCGGTCAGCCCTCTGGTGCCATAGGCGCGGTAGCGGATCACTGCGCCCGACAGCACCGAGCCGCCGATATTGTGCGACAGCGCATAGGTGGTGAAGGAGCAGAGCGTGACGAACAGCCACGAAACTTTCTTGCCGATATGGAGCAGCGCAATGTGGTCGTAGCCGGCGAGGGATGCATAGGCGACGACCGAGCTCAGCGCCGCCAGCACCCAGGCGCGCGGGGGGATGGCGACGATACCGGCCCAAACATCGTCGAGTGAGATGCCGCGCAACTCATGGATGAGCAGCCAGAGCGAGAACACCACGGCCGCTATGCCGATGACCGGCCAGAAATAGCGCGTCCAGTTCATGGCGTCGTCGTCATGCGATTAAGCTCATTGCTATGATGTCGCCCAAACCCGTTCCAAGTCTCATTGAGACATGCCTGATTGAAGCCGGCTATTCAACCGGCATGAGGTGCCCCCTGCGTGACGGCGCCAAAAATCGGGGCATGCGCTCTTGGTGATTGCAAAGCGCGCTGCTAGTCTGTTCTCAACTTGAAACAAATCGAGGTGCCTGCTGCGTCCTTGCTGGTTCGCGCGGCGCCGAAAGGAATTGAAGTGGAAGACCACGATACCGGCGCGGGCGCGTCGGCAGTGGGCGTGTCCGGGGCATCGCCGGCGGTACCGGCGGGCCCGCCCGCGGGGCGTTTCAGCCGCCATGCGGGCGCTCACGCAAGACATGCCGACAATCAAGGCGAGAACCAGAAAGGCAAAACGCGCAAGCGCCGCAAGCGCAGGCGAGGCCGCAAGGTTTTCGCACGTGATGAGAACGGCGGAATACCCTCGCCGGGGTCCGTCGCCGCTCCCGCCAGCCTCGCGCCTGAACCCGCGCCGATCGTCCCCCAGCCGCGACCGTCGCTTCCGAATGGCGCGCGCCCGCATCAGGAACTGCCGGTATTCGCAGCGCTCGACCTCGGCACCAACAATTGCCGGCTGCTGGTCGCGGTGCCCGCCCGCCACGGCCAGTTCCGCGTCATCGATGCGTTCTCGCGCATTGTCAGGCTGGGCGAGGGGCTTTCGGCCAGCGGCCGGCTCGGCCAGGCGGCCATGGACCGTGCCGTCGAGGCGTTGAAGGTCTGCGGAGACAAGCTGCGCAACCGCAAGATCAGGAAGGCGAGGCTAATCGCCACCGAGGCCTGCCGCTCGGCCGAAAACGGCGTCGAGTTCCTCGAACGGGTCGAGCGCGAGGCCGGTCTGAAGCTGGAGATCATCGATCGCCAGACCGAGGCCCGGCTGGCCGTCTCCGGCTGCGGCTCGCTGGTCGAGCGCGAAACGCGCGGCGTGGTGCTGTTCGACATCGGCGGCGGCTCGTCCGAGATCGCGTTGATCGACCTCACGCGCGGTCAGCGCTCGCCGCAGCTTGCCAACCACATCGTATCCTGGACGTCGCTGCCCGTGGGTGTCGTCTCGCTCGCCGAACG
The DNA here is from genome assembly GCF_001672445.1 of Mesorhizobium sp. WSM3873. Lineage (NCBI taxonomy): Bacteria > Pseudomonadati > Pseudomonadota > Alphaproteobacteria > Hyphomicrobiales > Phyllobacteriaceae > Mesorhizobium > Mesorhizobium sp. WSM3873. Next base: position 471,212 of record NZ_LYTM01000034.1, read on the forward strand.
TTTCGGCGGCCGCACGGTGACGCGCGAGACCTTCGCCGCCATGGTCGATGACGTTGCGGTGCGGCTCAAGGCCTTCGACGGGCGCGACCGGCTCGCGCATGTGCTCGCCAGCCCCAATTTCCATCTGCTCGGCACCTCCGGCACGGTGACGACGCTGGCCGGCGTCCATCTCGACCTCGAGCGCTACGATCGCCGCCGCGTCGACGGGCTGTGGATGGACCGTCAGAGCGTCGACCGCATGGTGGAAAAACTGATCGGCTGGGATTTCCAGCAGCGCGTCGCCAATCCCTGCATTGGCGCCGACCGCGCCGACCTGGTGCTGGCCGGCTGCGCCATCCTGGAAGCGATCCGCGGCGTGTGGCCGTCGGAGCGGCTGCGGGTCGCCGACCGCGGCCTGCGCGAAGGCATATTGAGCGAACTGATGGCCGATGACGGCGTCTGGCGTCATGACGGGCGTGGCCGATAATGAGCAGGAAGCCAGAGAAGCCGGGCTCGGCCGGCATGCGCGTGCTGAAGACCCGGATCAAGAAGAAGAGCGGCCTGAAGGAATCCTCGCGCCGCTGGCTCGAGCGGCACATGAACGACCCCTATGTGCAGCGCTCCAAGGCCGATGGTTACCGTTCGCGCGCCGCCTACAAGCTCACCGAGATCGACGACAAGCATCATCTTCTGAAACCCGGCATGAAGGTGATCGACCTCGGCGCCGCGCCCGGCGGCTGGTGCCAGGTGGCGGCGGCCCGCACCAAATCGAGCGCGGAAAATCCGCACGTCGTCGGCATCGACTATCTTGAGATGGACGCGGTGCCGGGCGCTGTCATCCTGCAGATGGATTTCCTCGATCATGATGCGCCGCAAAAGCTGTCAGAGGCGCTCGGCGGTCAGCCCGATGTCGTGCTGTCGGACATGGCGGCCCCCACCACCGGGCACCGCCGGACCGATCATCTGCGCACCATGCATTTGTGCGAAGTGGCGGCGGATTTCGCGCTGCAGGTTTTGAAGCCCGGCGGCCATTTCCTCGCCAAGACCTTTCAGGGCGGGGCCGAGAACGAGCTGCTCTCGCGGCTCAAGCAGAATTTCCGCTCGGTTCATCATGTGAAGCCGCCGGCCTCGCGCGACGAGTCGGTGGAGCTTTACCTGCTGGCGAAGGAGTTCAAGGGGTAGCGCCTAACCTTCCCCCTTGTCAGGGGAGAAGGGAAGGTGGCGCTCATTTCCCCGCTGTCCCCACCGCCTCCAGCGTCTTCGGCGTCGTCAATTTGCCGTGTCCCGACACCGCATTGCCGGCGTCCGGCGCCAGCCGCATGAAGGTCAGCGATGCCGCCGCCGAAACCGCCGCGACGATGAAGAAGGCGATGTGGAAATCGCCAAGCGTCAGCGGGCCGCCATGGATCGAGGTTGACACTTCGAGGATGCCGCCGGCCAGCGCCACGCCGAGCGCGATCGACAGCTGCTGGAACACGGCAACGATCGGCGTCGCCTTGCTGGTGTCGGCGGTCGATACTTCGGCGTAGGACAGCGCGTTGACGCCAGTGAAGAACATCGAGCGGATGAAGCCGCCGACCAAAAGGATCGCGAGCATCAGCGCATAGGGGGTTGCGGGGGTGAAAAGGCCGTAGATGGCAATCGAGCCGGCGGCGATCAGCGATCCCCAGATCAGCACCCGCCGGAACCCGGCGAGCCTGAAGAGCAGCGCGGTGACGAACTTCATGCCGATGGCGCCGACCGCGGAGACGAAGGTGATCATACCGGACTGGAACGGCGTCAGCCCGAAGCCGATCTGGAACATCAGCGGCAGCAGGAACGGCACCGCGCCGATGCCGATGCGGAACAGCGAGCCGCCGAGCACGGAGGAGCGGAACACCTGGTTGCGGAAGAGCTCCAGCGCCAAGAGCGGGTTCCTGGCGCGCCGAGCATGCAGCAGATAAAGCACGCCCGAAACCAAGCCGACGGCAACGGTAATGAAGCCGGCGATCGGCGGCAAAGCGGGGAGGCTGACCACCGAGAGGCCGAAGACGATGCCGGACGCCGCGAGGCCGCTGAGCACGAAGCCCGGGAAGTCGAGCGGCGGCGTTTTGGCGCGGTCGGTTTCTGGCAAATAGCGGGTGGCAAGCCAGATGCCCAAAAACCCGATTGGCACGTTGATCAAAAAGATCCAGTGCCAAGTGAAATAGGTGGTGATGAAGCCGCCGATCGGCGGGCCGACCAACGGCCCGACCAGCGCCGGCACCGTCAGCCATGACATCGCCGCGACGAGCTCGCTCTTCGGCGTCGCACGCACCAGCACCAGGCGCCCGACCGGCGTCATCATGGCGCCGCCCATGCCTTGCAGGAAACGCGACACCACGAAGGCCGGCAGCGAATTGGAGAAGGCGCAGGCGACCGAGCCGGCAATGAAGACGGCGATCGCGGCGCGAAACACGTTCTTGGCCCCGAACCGGTCCGCCATCCAGCCGCTAATCGGAATGAAGATTGCCAGCGACACGAGATAGGCCGTCAGCGCCAGCTTCAGCGCGATCGGGCTGGTGTGGATGTCGATGGCGATTGCCGGCAGCGAGGTCGCGATCACGGTCGAATCCATGTTCTCCATGAAAAGTGCGACCGCCAGGATGAGCGGGATGATGCGGTTCAAGGGGACGCCCTGATTTGACTTCGCGATTCCGGGCCTGGCTTTGGGGGCGAGCCGGCACGCCGGGGCGGTACCACCAATTGGCCCGGATGTCGCATTAATTTGCTGTCACTTTTGTGCGACCGCAACCCTCGCTGGGAATCATCGCGCGCGCCGCTTGATAAACAGAGCCTCTGTCGTTATTGTAGTGAAAATAACTACAGGTTATGCAGCCATGGACGAAACCGTTTCGGCAGCCGATGCCAATCGCAGGTTCTCCCACATCCTGCGTGATGTACGCGAGGGCCACAGCTACGTCGTGACCATCCATGGGCGGCCGGTGGCGCGGATCGTGCCTGCGCAGAAGCACGAGGGCGTGGCCTCCCGCTCGCACGCAGCATTGCTGTCGCGCCTCGAACGGCAGCCGATCCTCAATGCCGGACACTGGACCCGCGATGAACTTTATGAGGACGGTCGGTGAAGGTCGCCATCGACCCCAACGTCCTGGCCTATGCTGAGGGCGTTAACAACGCGGAGAAGCGCGACGTCGTTATCGAACTGCTACGCAACGTGCCACGAGAGGCCGCAGTCATTCCGGTCCAGGCGCTGGGCGAACTGTTCAATGTTCTCGTCCGCAAGGCCGGAAGACATTCCCAGGAAGCTCGGGATAAGCTGCTTAGCTGGAGCGACGCCTTCGCGGTTGCCGGAACGACGCCGGAAGTGATGATGAAGGCTGTCGATCTTGCGGCAGACCATCGTTTCGGCATCTGGGATGCTGTCATTCTTTCGACTGCTTCGCAAACGGGTTGCCGGCTACTCCTGTCGGAAGATCTGCAGGACGGCTTTACCTGGGGCGGTGTAACCGTCGTCAATCCTTTTGCATCGCCGCGGCACGCTCTGCTGGATGCTCTCCTGGGTGCGGAATAGGAACCTGAAGCGTCTCGCAACGATCGGCTTTTCATCGCCTGCGGGACGTGTTACCAGCCAGCGCCAATCCTGAAAGGGAAGATGAGAGTCGGCGCTGGCCATTTCGGCCCAGCGCCTTTTCCGCATTCAAAAAGGACTGGCCATGGCAAAAATCATCGAGACGTCCACCGGCGCATTGGCGCTGACCTTCGACGACGTGCTGTTGCAGCCCGGCCATTCCGAGGTCATGCCCGGCGAGACCGATATCCGCACCCGCATCGCCACCGACATCGACCTCAACGTGCCGATCCTCTCGGCCGCAATGGACACGGTCACCGAAGCGAGGCTGGCGATCGCCATGGCGCAAGCCGGCGGCATCGGCGTCATCCACCGCAATTTCTCGCCGGCCGAGCAGGCCGAGCAGGTCAGGCAGGTGAAGAAGTTCGAATCCGGCATGGTGGTCAATCCCGTTACCATCGGCCCCGACGCCACGCTCGCCGACGCCCTGGCACTGATGCGCGCTCATGGCATTTCCGGCATTCCGGTGGTCGAGAACGGCGGCACCGGCGGTCATACGGTCGGCCGGCTGGTCGGGATCCTCACCAACCGCGACGTGCGCTTCGCCTCCGATCCGTCGCAGAAGGTCTACGAATTGATGACCCGTGAGAACCTGATCACGGTGAAAGAGAATGTCGACCAGGACGAGGCCAAGCGCCTGTTGCACAAGCATCGCATCGAGAAGCTGGTGGTGGTCGACCGCAAGGGCAATTGCGTCGGCCTGATCACCGTCAAGGATATCGAGAAGTCGCAGCTCAACCCGCACGCCACCAAGGACGCTCAGGGGCGGCTGCGCGCCGCGGCCGCCACCAGCGTCGGCGACGACGGCTTCGAGCGCGCCGAGCGCCTGATCGATGCCGGCGTCGACCTTCTGGTCATCGACACCGCGCACGGCCATTCGCAGCGCGTGCTGGACGCGGTGACGCGGGCGAAGAAGCTCTCCAATTCGGTGCGCATCCTGGCCGGCAACGTGGCCACCGCCGAGGGCACGCAGGCGCTGATCGATGCCGGCGCCGACGCCGTCAAGGTCGGTATCGGCCCCGGCTCGATCTGCACCACCCGCATCGTCGCCGGCGTCGGCGTGCCGCAGCTCTCGGCGATCATGTCGGCGGTGGAGACCGCTGAGAAGTCGGGCGTGAGCGTCATCGCCGATGGCGGCATCAAATATTCGGGCGATCTCGCCAAGGCGCTCGCCGCCGGCGCAAGTGCCGCCATGATCGGCTCGCTGCTTGCCGGCACCGACGAGAGCCCGGGCGAGGTCTATCTGCACCAGGGGCGCTCCTTCAAGGCTTATCGCGGCATGGGTTCGGTCGGCGCGATGGCGCGTGGCTCGGCCGATCGCTACTTCCAGGCCGAGGTGCGCGACACCTTGAAACTGGTTCCTGAGGGCATCGAAGGACAGGTTCCCTACAAAGGACCTGTGGCTGGCGTGCTGCACCAGCTTGCAGGCGGCCTGAAAGCCGCTATGGGTTATGTCGGTGGGCGCGATCTTGCCGAGTTCCGCGAACGCGCCACCTTTGTGCGCATATCAAACGCCGGACTTCGTGAAAGCCACGCCCATGACGTCACGATCACCCGCGAAAGCCCGAACTATCCGGGCGGACTTTGATCAGGCGGACGAGCGGCCGGATCGCTTGGGGCTATGGCGCAACCTGATCGTCACGGTGTTGCGCCTGTCGCGTCACGCGGCGGCGCTCTCGATTGCGTCCGCGGCGATCTTCATCGCCATGACGGCGCTCGAGTTCTTTTATTTCCGTCACCTGAGCGGCGGGCTTCCTTCGCTCGACATGCGTGTTACCGGCTTCACGCCGGATGAGGGCATGGCATGGCTGACGGCGCTCGGCCGGCGCGGCAGCGAGATCATCATCGTTTGGCATTATCTGACGTTTGATCTGCTCTTCCCGGCGCTGCTGTCGCTCACCTTGCTCAGCCTGATCCTGGCCTTCGGCAGGCGGCTGAGCACTTTCCGCTCCATGCCCGCGCAATTGAAAGCGCTGTCGGCACTGGTCCTGGTGTTGCCCTATACGATCGCCGACTACGCGCAGAACTTCGCCGTGGCGCGGCTTTTGTCGGATTTCCAGTCGGCCAATCCCGACTCGCTGGCCTTCGCCTCGTCGCTGATCGTGACAAAGTTCACGCTTCTGGCGATCCCCTTCGCGGTCGTTGCGGTCCTGGGGCTTGCCGGGCAGCGGCGACGTTAAACGGCAGGGGCAAGATGAACCAGACCGCCATCTTCTGGCCGATGCTGGCGCAGGTGCTGCTGGTCTACATCGTCTATCTGGTGATGCTGAAGCGGCGTTATCTTGCCGTGAAGTCCGGCGAGGCTAAGATCAGCCAGTACAAGGTCCGCTCGACCGAGCCGGCCTCAAGCGTTACCGTCGCCAACAACCTCATCAACCAGTTCGAGCTGCCGGTCCTCTTTCACGTGCTATGCCTGGCGCTGTTCGTTACCAATGGCGTGAATTACCTGACGCTGACGCTGATGTGGCTCTTCGTCGTCACGCGCTATGTGCACGCCTGGGTGCATCTCACCAGAAACTATCTGCTGCACCGCAGCCGCGCCTTCTTCCTCGGCGCGGGCATCCTTCTCGTCGCCTGGATCTGGTTCGCGCTGCACCTGCTTGGGGCGGTGTAGATTGATGCATGTCGCCCAGAAGCGTGCGCGGTTCTGGGACAACGACACGCCATGAAATTCAAGTATTTGAAGCGGTTGCCGGAATCCGTTTCGGCGCGACGCGCTTTAAAGGTCGAATACCGCTATCCTGCGCTTGTCGAACTTGATGCCGATCTCGCCGCGCACCAGTCTAAGCGCCTGCTCGCCGAACACGGCACGCCGCCAGCCTTGCAGCGCCGGCACGTCGGCGGCATCACCCTCGGCGGCGATGCGGTCGATGTCGTCGCTCGAGGCGAGCACCTTGGAGGCGACGCCTTCCTTCTCGGCGACGATCCTGAGCAGCACCTTGAGCAGTTCCGCCGCCGCGCTCGAGCCCTCCGGCGGCTGGAACGTCTTCGGCAGCTTGGGCATCGCTTCCTTCGGAAGGGAAAGGGCGGTGTTGACGGCGCTGAGCAGCGCGGTTGCCGTCGCCGAACGCTCCCAGCCCTTCGGCGTCGTCCGCAGCCGCCCCAACGCAGTCGCGTCGCGCGGCGCCTGTTGCGCGATTTCGTAGATCGCATCGTCCTTGAGCACGCGGCCGCGCGGCACGTCGCGCTCGCGCGCCTCGCGTTCGCGCCATGCCGCCACCGCCTGCACGATCGCCAGCTCCTGCGGCTTGCGCAGCCGCATCTTCAGCCGCTTCCAGGCATCCTCCGGATGCGGATCGTAGGTCTGGCGCGAGGTGAGGACGTCCATCTCCTCGTTGAGCCAGTGGGCGCGGTCCTCGCGCCTCAGCTCGGCGCTGAGGTGCTCATATACCTTGATCAGGTGGGTGACGTCGGCGAGCGCGTATTCGAGTTGCTTGTCGGAGAGCGGCCGGTGCCGCCAGTCGGTGAAGCGCGAGGATTTGTCGAGCCGCGCGCCGGTGATGCGCTGCACCAGCTGATCGTAGGAGACGCTGTCGCCGAAGCCGCAGACCATGGCCGCCACCTGCGTGTCGAACACCGGATGCGGCACCAGATCGCCCAGATGAACGATGATTTCGATGTCCTGGCGTGCGGCGTGAAAAACCTTGACCACCGCTTCGTTGGCCATCAGCCGGAAGAAGGGTTTGAGGTCGATGTCGGGCGAAAGCGGATCGATCAGCGCCGTCACGCCCGGCGCGGCCATCTGGATGAGGCAGAGGATCGGCCAGAAGGTCGTTTCGCGGATGAATTCGGTATCGACGGTTACGAATTCGGACTTTTCGAACGCCGCGATGACGCTCTCGAGTTCTTTCTGGGTGGTGATGACGTGCATCAATTCGCTTTTGGCATCATATCAGGCCTCTTTCAATTTCAGCCGCAAGCGCTTTCGTCAAGCCGCAGTTAGAGCAATTCCAGGAAAAGTGACGAACGGTTTTCCGTCCGGAATTGCGTAAAAACAAAGAGATAGAGCGGTTCGGCGCTTCCGCGAAACGCTGAAAAGCTCTAGTCCTGCTTGTCGGAATCGCCGCCCCGCCGCGCCAGTCGCGCGAACAGCGTCGACGTGCGCAAAAGCGCGGTGAAGCGGCTGCGGCTGCCGGCCGGCACACCCGACCGCACCTGCATGCGGTAGAGGATCACGATGATGAGAACGGCATAGACGACGGCGTTGAAAACGAACAGCGCGCTCGGCCCGAAATGTTGCATCACCGCCGAGGCCGCAATCGGACCGCCGATCGCGCCGAAGGAGTAGAACAGCATCAACGCCGCGTTGATCAGCACGAATTCGCCTTTGCCGGCGCGGTCGTTGGCATGCGCTGCCGATAGTGAATAGAGCGGCATCGCGAAGCTGCCGAAGATGAAAACGATGATGAAGTTGAGGAACGGGTCGGCGCGCGCCACGAAGGCCAGCGCCAGCGCGGCAAGCATGGCGCAGCACGTCGTCGTCAACAGCACCGAGCGCCGGTCTCGGCGGTCGGAGAGATAGCCAAGCGGATATTGGATGAGGGCGCCTCCAAAAATGCCGACGCTGACGAAGGTCACGACATCGGCGACCGACATGCCGATCTCCTCGGCATAGACCGGCGACAGCGTGCGAAAGGCGCTGTTTGTGAGGCCGACGGCGATGCAGCCGATCGAGCCGAGCGGCGAGATCCGCCAGACGCGCGGCAGGTCGAGCTTGACGTCTTCCGGAGGCGCCGGGTTCGAGCGGTCCCCGAGCGAGACCGGCACCAGCGAAAAGGTGATCATCATCGACATGACGGCGAAGATGGCGAAGCCGCCGGCGCCGAAGATCGGAATCAGGAATTGCGCGCCAGTAACCGAGCCGATGTCGACCATGCGATATATGGCGAGCACCCGGGCGCGGTCCTTGTTGCCGACGCCGGAATTCAGCCAGGCTTCCATGACGGTGAACAGGCCGGCGAAGCAGAAGCCGCCGGCAAAGCGCACCGCGCACCACATGACGGGGTCGATGACGAGCACCAGAAGCAGCGTGCCGACCGAGGCGATCGCGGCCAGCGCGGCAAAAGTCCGGACGTGGCCGACCGCCTTCAGGATACGCGTGACGGCCAGGCAGCCGAGCAGGAAACCGGCGAAATAGAACGTGCCCATCAGGCCGATATCGGAAGCGGAAAAGCCTTCCTGCGCGCCGCGCAAGGCAATCAGCGTGCCCTGCAGCCCGTTGCCGCCAAGCAGGATGCCTGCGGCAATCAGGAGCGGAATAAGCGGGCGGATGGACGACATTAAAGAGAGGCAATCACGGATCTGTGACCTCTTCTTGGACCATAGATCCTGTCAACGCCAGCGGCAAATGCAACTTCACATCCTTGCACCCGGCCGAGGAGATGGGCTGCCGATCGGGGTAGGGGTGTCCTAAGCCTTGCCGGCCCGTATTTCTATCTCCAGCTCGACCGTAGCAGGTGTCTCGCCCGGAAACGCATGGATGTTCTCCGCGGCCGGCCTCCGGCCAAGTGAACCTACCGTCAGCAGGCTGAGCGCGATGAAGGGGATGCCGATGCCATAGGCGGAGCGGATGCCCCAATGGTCCGATACGAAGCCGAGCAGCGGCGGGCCGAGCAGGAAAGCGATGAAGGAAATCTGCGAGAGCGCCGCGACGTTGATCGCCGCCGGGCGATCCGTCCGTTGCGCGGCGGCGGAGATCGCCAGCGGGAAGAGGGCGCTGCTGCCGATGCCCAACAGGGCAAAGCCAAGCATCGAAACGGCCGGCAGCGGCGAGAAGAAGACGATGAGCACGCCGGCCGCCATCGCTGCCAAGAGCACGCGCGCGACCCCGCTTGGCGAGTGGCGGTCGACGAAGGAGTCGGCGAAAAAGCGTGTGGTTGCCTGCGAGAAGGCAAACAGCGCCACCGTCAATCCGGCGACGAAGGGGCCGGAGTCGAAGACGGTGCGCATGTAGATCGCCGACCAGTCGATGCTGGCGCCTTCGAGGAGCATCGCCGAAAGCGTCACGGCGACCAGGACCAGGATCGGCAATGTCGGCCGCGCGAACATCGGCGCCTTGTCGCCGGAGTTGGCGAAGCGGGCGGGCGCCGGCTCGAAGCCGCCGAGAAACAGAGCCGTTGCAATGGTCACCATCGGCACCACCAGCGCCAGATGCAACTGCGGCGACAGGCCGAGATGCGCCATGGCGCCGCCGAACAGCCCGGCGCCGAAGAAGCCCGCGCTCCAGAAGGAGTGCGCCCGGTTCATGATTCGGCGCTTGAGCAGGAACTCCGTCCGGTCGGCCTCGACATTGAGGATGATCTCGACGCTGCCGATCATCAGACCGACCGGCAGCAGCATCAGGAACAGCCCAAGCGGCCCCGGCGCGTGCACCGCGACCGAATAGGCGAGCGCCAGAAGCGGGACGAGCCAGAGCAGCGCGCGCCGAAAGCCGACACGCTCAAGGACGGGCGTCGCGAGCGTCAATGCGGTCAAAGTGCCGATCGGCGTCCCGATTAGGCTGAGCCCCAGCGTGCCGTCCTCGATCGCCATGGCGTGCTTGATGTCCGGCAAGCGCGGAAAAATGTTGCCCATTGCGAAGGAGTAGATCGCGAAACCGGCATAGACGCGATGCTGAGGGGCGAGTTTCAAGCCAAAGGTCATTGCGACTTTCCATCGGGGAAGGGCGGACGGCACTGCGCATTTTCTTGCATGAACACGCAAAACATGCAAGAACACGCACAAAGAAATAGGATCGTGCATGCTCACCGAGGAACGGTATCAATTTATTCGCGACCGGCTGGCAGCGGAAGGCAAGGTCCTGGCTGGCGAGCTCGCCAGCCGCTTCGGCGTTTCGGAAGACACGGTTCGCCGCGATCTGCGGGAACTGGCCAAGGCCGGGCAGTTGCGTCGCGTGTATGGCGGTGCGGTAGCGCCGGCGCCTTTCGCAGCGGCAACGATCAGCGAGCGCGCTCGCCACGCCCCTGAGGAGAAGCTACGCCTTGCGAAGGCCGCAGTCGGTATGCTGAGATCCGGACAGGCCCTGTTCATTGACGGCGGTACGACCAACGAAGCGATCGCCAGGGCCATCCCGCGCGATATCGAGCTGACGGTCGCTACCAATTCGCTGGGCGTCGCATCGGCACTCGCCGATCTGCCCCTGGTCGAGCTGTTTGTGCTGGGCGGCAGGTATGTCCGCGACCTCGGCACCTGTGTCGGCGGCGATACGCTGGCCGCCGTGGCGCAGCTTGGCGCCGATCTGTTCTTCCTTGGCTCCTGCGGCCTCGATGCCTCGCGTGGCGTCACCGCTTTCGATTCGGCGGAAGCGGAGGTCAAGCGCGCCATGGCCAGGAATAGCGCCGGCATCGTGATCGCCGTCACCAACGACAAGCTCGCCACCGCGGCGCCTTATCGCGTCGCCGCGCCCGACGCGATAAGCCATCTGGTGGTGGACAAGACGGCGCCATCAGCCATCCTTGCCGATTTCGAGCGCCTGGGTGTCGAAATCCACTTTGCCTGATCTGCGGCACCCGCCTGCGTGTGACCGCTTGCCTTGACAAAGCCGGCCTCTCATGCGCTTTTCGCGCCAATTTTCGAGCCGGGCTTTAGCCCGCAATTCCGGACTCCACCAATGACAATGCATCGTTACCGCAGCCACACCTGTGCCCAATTGAGAAAGACCGACGTCGGCAATTCGGTCCGCCTGTCCGGCTGGGTGCATCGCGTGCGCGACCATGGCGGGCTGCTCTTCATAGATCTGCGCGACCATTACGGCCTGACCCAGATCGTCGCCGATCCGGACTCGCCGGCCTTCAAGGTCGCCGAGACGGTGCGCGGCGAATGGGTGATCCGCGTCGACGGCGAGGTCAAGGCGCGCCTGCCGGAGACCGTCAACGCCAATTTGCCGACTGGCGGGATCGAGATTTTCGCGCGCGAGATCGAAGTGCTGTCGGCGGCCAAGGAACTGCCGCTGCCGGTGTTCGGCGAGCCTGAATACCCCGAGGACATCCGCCTGAAATACCGCTTCCTCGACCTGCGCCGCGAGACGCTGCACAGGAACATCGTTGCGCGCACCAAGATCATCGCCGAGATGCGCAAGCGCATGGACGAGGTTGGTTTCACCGAGTTCTCGACGCCGATCCTGACCGCGTCGTCGCCCGAAGGCGCGCGCGACTTCCTGGTGCCCTCGCGCATCCATCCCGGCACCTTCTATGCCCTGCCGCAGGCGCCGCAGCAGTATAAGCAGCTGATCATGGTCTCCGGCTTCGACCGCTACTTCCAGATCGCGCCCTGCTTCCGTGACGAGGATCCGCGCGCCGACCGCCTGCCCGGCGAGTTCTACCAGCTCGACCTCGAGATGAGCTTCGTCGAGCAGGATGACGTGCTCTCCACCATGGAGCCGGTGCTTCGCGGCGTCTTCGAGACCTTTGCCGCCGGCAAGCCGGTGACTCAGCAATTCCGCCGCATTCCCTTCGACGAGGCGATGCGGACCTACGGCACCGACAAGCCGGACCTGCGCAACCCGATCGAGATGCAGGCGGTCTCGGATCATTTCCGCGATTCCGGCTTCAAGGTCTTCGCCAACATCCTGGCCAACGATCCGAAGGCCGAAGTCTGGGCTATCCCCGCCAAGACCGGCGGCAGCCGCGCCTTCTGCGATCGCATGAACTCCTGGGCGCAGGGCGAGGGCCAGCCGGGTCTCGGCTACATCTTCTGGCGCAAGGAGGGCGACAAGCTCGAAGGCGCCGGACCGATCGCCAAGAACATCGGTGAGGAACGCACCGAGGCGGTGCGCCAGCAGCTTGGCCTTGCCGATGGCGACGCCGCCTTCTTCGTTGCCGGCGACCCGAAGAAGTTCGTTTCCTTCGCGGGCGCCGCGCGCACCCGCGCCGGCGAGGAATTGAACCTCGTCGACCGCGATCGCTTCGAGCTCTGCTGGATCGTCGACTTTCCGTTCTTCGAATGGAACGAGGACGAGAAGAAGATCGACTTCGCCCACAATCCGTTCTCCATGCCGCAGGGCGGCATCGACGCGCTCGGCGGTCAGGAGCCGCTGGGCATCAAGGCGTTCCAATACGACATGGTCTGCAACGGCTTCGAGATCGCTTCCGGCGGCATCCGCAACCACCTGCCGGAGACCATGGTCAAGGCCTTCGAGATGGTCGGCCTCGATCGCCAGACGGTCGAGGAGCGCTTCGGCGGCCTCTACCGCGCCTTCCAGTACGGCGCGCCGCCGCATGGCGGCATGGCGGCCGGCATCGACCGCATCGTCATGCTTTTGGTCGGCGCCAAGAACCTGCGCGAGGTCACCATGTTCCCGATGAACCAGCAGGCCTACGACCTGCTGATGAACGCGCCTTCGGAGGCAACCCCGCAGCAGCTTCGGGAGCTGTCGCTGCGCGTCGCCGTGGCGAAGAAGGACTGACGAGAGGACTCTTCCTGAATCGATGGTAGCTCCGGGAGCGATTGGCGGCTGGCGATCGCTCCCAGAGCCATTTTCTCAAGGATTGGGTCAGAGCGTGTGGGCAACCGCCCGGATTTCAACCAATTGCTGCGGGAATGCCAAACCCGAGACCCCGAGGAGGGTCACGGCGGGCCGGTGTGGTCCGACATACTCTTGTAAAGAGCGACGAACGCCTTCGTCGAGGAGATCAGGCCCTGATCTTACGAAAACGGCGATCCGGATCATCCGAACCGCCGTTCGACAATGCTGGCAGGTGCGAAGCGCGCCGATCAGTCCTCGTTCGCCTTGACCTTCACGCCCAGCGTCTTCGGCAGGTCGAGCGGGTTGGACATGGCGCCGGCCATGATCAGCGCGAACGGCACCGACGCCGGCGGTTCGGCCGAGATCTCTAGGCTCTTGGGGTCGTCGAGGAACCTGTTGACCGCGGCCGACACCTCGGCCGTCAGTTCGGGATTGTTGAGCTGCGCCATGCCGAACGGCACGATCGCCTTGGCCTGGTTGGCGACGTCCTTGCCGGACATGCCCTGCTGCTTGCCGACATAGTCGAGCACCTTGCCGGTCAGCGAATCGTCGTCGAAGCGCACCGAGGCGCCGTTGAAGGACAGCTGCTGCAAGAGGCCGAGCATGGCCATGCCCTGCGCGGAATTGTCGGCACCCTCCGGCTGTGCGGCGAACTTCTTTTGCATCTCCTGCATCGACTTGATGAAGTCGAGGGTGTAGCCGCCGAGATTGAAGGTCATGCCGAGCGTGCCGGCATTCTCGACCGAGATGTCGTATTTCGAGAGCTCCATCTTGCCGTCGCTGGGCTGCCAGGTGCCGGCCATCGAGACCGTACCGGAGATGTTCTGGTAGCCGAGCGCTTGGATCGCCTCCTTCGACTTCGGGTCCTCGACCAGTGTCAGGTCGGCGTTGAACTTTTCCGTGTTGGCGGTGAAATCCATCGCCTTGCCGTCGGCCGGCGGGGTGATCTGGACGGCCAGCCCGTCCATCGAGAAGGCCGTCTTGTCGCCGACCTTGACCGTCATGTTGGAGAGCTCGGCCGACTTGTACATCATCAGCGAGCCGAGCGGGTCGGTGCTGCCTTCGGCCGGCACCTTCATGCCGTGAATGACAACGGGGCTGAGGTTGAGCGTCACGGCGTCCTGGCTGCGCTCGAATGCCGAGCTCGAGACGGTCGCGATCTCGAAGCCGCCATTGGCCTCGGTGATGCCCTCCAGCTTCACGTCGCCGATCGGCAGGGCTTGCTTTTCAGCTGCCGGCTTGATGGACACGCCCTGCAGCACCGCGTTCGAATCGTCGCCGGAGACGCCGGTCCAGGAAATGTCGACGCCCTGGGCGGCAAGGGCCGCCTTGACGCGCTCGGCCACCGCCGGATCGGCGGCGAAGGCGGTGTTGAGCGGCAGGGCCAGCAGAATGGTTGAAAAAGCCAGTTTCTTGAGCATTGAGCGTTGAATTGTCATGGCGAGTTCCCTGTCCTGAAAAGTGTTTTTGAATTCTACTCCGTCACCATTCCGCGACGAACGGGTCGGGAACAAGGCGTTTCCCGGCACATTTGTCGAAAACGGCGATGAAAAGCAAACCCGGCCGGCACGCTTTGCATGATGCGGTGAATTTGTCATGAAGACCGCGGCTCTCCTGCGCCGGCGCGTTGCCTGCCCAGATAGAGGGCGCATGTAACAGATTGATGTTGGCCGGTTAGCCCGCTTGCTGCCGAGGCCGGTTGCAGAATGGGCAAACTGGAATGCTCGCCTTGCCGGTTCCGTGAAATCCTTCACGTCGCCATTTGCGACGAATCCGCCGACTGCCAACCCGGCGCTTGCCGCGAATCACCCGCTCGGCTAGTCCAAATCCATGGGCAAAAGGCATTTGCCGCCTGAAGACAATGGCGGCGGCGACAACATCGAACCGGTCGATCTGAAGGAAGCGCTCGAGAAGCGCTATCTCGCCTATGCGCTGTCCACCATCATGCATCGGGCGCTGCCGGATGTGCGCGACGGACTGAAGCCGGTCCATCGCCGCATCATGCATGCCATGCGGCTCTTGCGGCTCAACCCGGATCAGGGCTTCGCCAAATGCGCCCGCATCGTCGGCGAGGTGATGGGTAAGTTCCATCCGCATGGCGACCAGTCGATCTACGACGCGCTGGTGCGCCTCGCGCAGGAATTCTCGATGCGCTACCCGCTGGTCGACGGGCAGGGCAATTTCGGCAATATCGACGGCGATAACGCCGCCGCCATGCGCTACACCGAGGCGCGCATGACGGAGGTGGCGACCGAGCTACTTGCCGGCATCACCGAGGACGCCGTCGACTTCCGGCCGACCTATAATGAGGAGGACGAGGAACCCTCCGTTCTTCCCGGCGCCTTCCCGAACCTGCTCGCCAACGGCTCATCCGGCATTGCGGTCGGCATGGCGACCTCGATCCCGCCACACAACGCCGCCGAGCTTTGCGACGCGGCACTTCATCTGATCGAGCATCCGGACGCGCCGGTGACGAAGCTGATGGATTTCGTCCAAGGACCGGATTTCCCGACCGGCGGCATCATCGTCGACAGCCGCGCCTCGATCCTCGAAGCCTATGAGAGCGGCCGCGGCGGTTTCCGCGTGCGCTCCAGATGGAGCCAGGAGGACCAGGGCAGGGGCACCTGGAGCATCGTCGTCACCGAAATCCCCTATGGCGTCCAGAAGGCCAGGCTGATCGAGAAGATCGCCGAGCTGCTGATGGCGCGCAAGCTGCCGCTGCTCGAGGACGTCCGCGACGAAAGCGCCGAGGATATCCGTATCGTGCTGGTGCCGAAGAGCCGCAGCGTCGATCCAGGCATCCTGATGGAATCGCTGTTCAAGCTGACCGAGCTCGAAAGCCGCTTCCCGCTCAACATGAACGTGCTGTCGCGCGGCAAGGTGCCGAACGTCCTGTCGCTGAAGGGCGTGCTGAGGGAATGGCTCGATCACCGCCGCGACGTGCTGATCCGCCGCTCGAGATATCGGCTGGGCGAGATCGAGAAGCGGCTGGAAATCCTGGCCGGCTATCTGATCGCCTATTTGAACATCGACGAGGTGATCAGGATCATCCGCGAGGAGGACGAGCCCAAGCAGGTGATGATGGCCCGCTGGTCGCTCACCGACAATCAGGCCGAGGCCATTCTCAACATGCGGCTGCGCGCCCTGCGCAAGCTCGAAGAGATCGAAATCCGCAAGGAGTTCGACGGCCTTACCGAGGAGAAGAAGCAGATCGAGGCATTGCTTGCCTCCGACGCCAAGCAATGGGCGACGATCAAGTGGGAAGTCGCTGAGGTTCGTAAGAAGTTCGGTCCGGAGACCGAGCTCGGCAAACGCCGCACCCAGTTCGCCGACGCGCCCGAGCATGACCTCACCGATATCGCGCACGCCATGATCGAGCGCGAGCCTGTCACCGTCGTGGTTTCGGAAAAGGGCTGGCTCCGCGCGATGAAGGGTCACCTGACCGACTATTCGCAGCTTGCCTTCAAGGAAGGCGACAGCCTGAAGCTCGCCTTCCACGCGCAGACGACCGACAAGATCCTGGTCTTCACCACCGGCGGCAAGTTCTACACCATCGGCGCCGACCGGCTGCCGGGCGGGCGCGGCCATGGCGAGCCGATCCGCATCATCGTCGACATGGAGAACGACCAGGACATCGTCACCGCCTTCGTCCACGACCCGAAGCGCAGGCTGCTTCTGGTCTCCTACGACGCCAACGGCTTCGTCGTCTCCGAGGAAGAGGTGATCGCCAACACCCGCAAGGGCAAGCAGGTGATGAACGTCAAGGCGCCGGACGAGGCCAAACGCTGCATTCCGGTTGCCGGCGACCATCTCGCCATCGTCGGCGAGAATCGCAAGATGCTGATCTTCCCGCTGTCCGAAATCCCGGAAATGGCGCGAGGCAAGGGTGTGCGCCTGCAGAAATACAAGGACGGCGGCGTGCTGGACCTTAAGACCTTCACGATTGCAGCGGGGCTGACCTGGCAGGATTCGGCCGACCGCACCTTCACCAAGTCGCGCGAGGAATTGGCCGAGTGGATCGGCGCCCGTGCAGCCGCAGGTCGCATGGTGCCGAAGGGTTTCCCGAGGACGGGGAAGTTCGGCTAGCCAGGCTTCCCCTTCTCCCCTGTAGGAGAAGGTGTCGCCGAAGGCGACGGACGAGGGTGTTCCAGGGAACACAGACATCTCACTCCGCTGGAACATCCCTGATCCGTCTCGGCGCTACGCGCCCATCCACCTTCTCCCACATGGGAGGAGGCTAGGCGCAAACATTTGGACTATCGTCACGATTGCTGCACTATGATGGTCCATAAGCAACCATCGGAGCTGGCAGGGGAGAACCGCAGGGTTGAAGCGGGCTGAGATCCAGAAACCAGGGCAGCGCCTGTTCGGTCTGTCGGCGCCGCTGAGGGCTGCCGTCATCCCGCCGCTGTCGGCGGCGCGCTGGCTCCTGGTGCTGATCGTCGCCGCCGGCGTCTATTTCTTCCACGGCTTCCTGTTCCCGGTGCTGGCGGCGCTCGTCATCGCCTTCGCCAGCTGGCCGCTCTACCGCCGGCTGCTCGCCGGGGTCGGCGGCAACCGCACGATCGCCGCGACCCTCGCGATCCTGTTCATCCTGACCTTCCTGGTGGTGCCGATAGCGCTCGCCGGCACTTACGCCATCAACGAGCTTCGCGAGTGGGTGGTGTGGGCGATCGAGACCAACCGCAACGGGTCCGCCACGCCGCAATGGATCGCCACCATGCCGGTCGTCGGCGAATGGCTGAACCAGCAGTGGACGGCCAATCTCGGCCATCCCGGCGGCATCGGCGAATTGATCCAGATGGTCAGCGGCTCCAACATCGGCACCATCTATCGCGGCGCGCTGGCCGCCGGCGGCAGCGCCTTCGGGCTGCTGCTCACGCTGCTTTTCATGCTGATCGCGCTGTTCTTTGCCTATCGTGACGGCGAGGGCTTCGCGGCGCAGGTTGATCGCCTCGGCGAGCGCATCCTGCCGACGCGCTGGGAGCGGATCTCGCGCGTCGTGCCGGCCACCATTTCATCGACCGTCACCGGCATGACCGTCATCGCCATCGGCGAGGGCGTGGTGCTCGGCGTCGCCTATTGGCTGGCCGGCGTGCCGTCGCCGGTGACGCTCGGCGCGCTTACCGGCATCATGGCGCTGATCCCGGGCGGCGCGCCGCTCTCCTTCACGCTGGTGTCGATCTACCTCGCCGCCAGCGGCAAGTTGTTTGCGGGCCTTGCGCTGTTCGTCTGGGGCGCGGTCGAGCTTTTCATCGTCGACAAGACGCTGCGCCCGAAGCTGGTCGGCGGGCCGATCAAGCTGCCTTTCCTGCCGACCTTCTTCGGCCTGATCGGCGGCGTCAAGACGATGGGCTTCCTCGGCCTGTTCATAGGCCCTGTACTGATGGCGCTGCTCGTCGCCATCTGGCGCGAATGGCTGCGCGAGGTCGAGCTGATGGATGAGCTTCCACCTGCGGCCGAAGAAGGGAACGGGCCGCCACGAATCGAGACGGCGCCTGAGACCAGGAAAATTCAGGCCGGGTAGGCGACGGCGAGCGCCGCGCGGCGCCTGCGGCCTTCGTGCAATTGCCAGAGCGAGTGGGCTACCAGCGCCACGATCAGGATCGCGCCGCCGATCAGGCTGTTTCGCGTCGGAGCCTCGGCAAAGACCAGCCAGACCCAGACGGGCGCGAGCACCGTCTCCAGAACGTAGAACATCGCCACCTCCGGCCCTGAAATATATTTCGGGCCGGCGGCGAGACAGAAGAACGAGATCGGCATGATCACCGCGCCGTTGAAGATGATCCACCACGGCGCGTTGACGTGCAGCCCTTCACCCGAGACCATGAATGCGGCGAGCGCCAGCGGAAAGACGACGCCGATCAGCGCGGTGAAGCCCATGTCCTTGCCGCTGGCGCGCGAGATGGTGATGGCGAGTGCGACGAAGAAAGCCGAGCAGAGCGCCATGAAGTCGCCGAACAGTTTTCCGGTGCCGACCGAACCCCCGACAATGATCAGCACGCCGACGATCATCGCCAGCATTGCGATCACGGTGCTCAGCCGCGGTCGTTCTCTGAGGAACAGCCAGGAGAGCAGCGCCGCGAAGACGGTGTTGAAGGCCAGGATGAAGACGAGGTCGGCGGTCGAGGTATTATAGACGGCGGTGACGAAAGTGATGGAAGTCAGGCCGTAACAGATCGCCGCCGCCAGGCCCGACCAGCCGGGGATGAGCTTCGGCACGTTGCCGCGCACCGCTCGCCAGACGACCCAAATCAACAGGGTGGCGACAAGCGTTGTCCCGGTCCGCAGCGCCATGATGGTCCACGGGCTGCCATCCGCGAGCCGGATCAGGGGAATGTCGAAGGTGAGCACCAGGCCGCCGATGGCGGTGATCAGCAGGCCTTTCCGATGGTCGTGGTGGGAAGACATGATAGGTCTCGCAATGATTTGCAGGCGGTGGCTGGCTCGATGGCGCACTCTTCCAGCGAGTGGCGGAAACACCAGCTTCCTGCCCCTTGAAACAGTTTAAGAACGGGCTTTGGAAAAAACGTCAGCGACTGACCGCTTCGTGGTCGTAGCGTTCCCAGCCTTTCGGGCCGAGATGCTCCTGCGGCATGAATCGCATCTTATAGCTCATCTTGCGCGAGCCGTTGACCCAATAGCCGAGATAGACGTGGGGCAGTCCCATCGCCTTGGCGCGGGCGATGTGATCGAGGATCATGAAGGTGCCGAGCGAGCGGTCCTCGAAATCGGGATTGAAGTAGGAATAGACCATCGACAAGCCGTCGGCCATCTTGTCGGTCAGCGCCACCGCGATCAATTCACCCTGGCCCTTGCCGGTGATGAAGGTGTCGGGGCCGCGCCGCCGGTATTCGATGATCTTGGTGTCGACATGCGTGTCCTCGACCATCATCGCATAGTCGAGCACTGTCATGTCGGACATCCCGCCGCGGCGATGGCGCGCGTCGAGATAGGCGCGAAACAGCGAATATTGCTCGGTGGAAGGCTGCGCGTCGTGCATGGCGCCGATGAGGTCGGCATTGCGCTGGGTGACGCGGCGCATGTTGCGGCTGGCGGTAAACTCCTGCGCCAGGATGCGCACCGACACGCAGGCGCGGCAGGATTCGCAGGCTGGCCGGTAGGCGATGTTCTGGGAACGCCGGAAGCCGCCTTGCGTGAGCAGATCGTTCATCTCGGGCGCCTTGTCGCCGACAAGGTGCGTGAACACCTTGCGCTCGAACTGGCCCTCCAGATAGGGGCACGGGGACGGCGCGGTCAGGAAGAACTGCGGCGACTGGGTCGGATGCTGCGTCATCGATTCTTGGACACGCTCCTGCGAATCGCCCTACCTTTGGCCCGGCCGGCGAAAAATTCAACAGGATTGTGCTGTCTCGGCCGGCCCAAGCTGTTCATAATCTAGCACAACCGGCGCGGCGAGGGCGGCCGCACATATCGTCAGCTATCGGTGCGGGTGACGACGGTGCCGAGAAGCAGGTCGTGCAGCGTGCGCTTGCGATCGGAAAACAGCGTGACCAGCAGCACCAGCGGCGTCAGGATGACGTTGCCGGCCCAGAACAGCACCGAATGCACGACGGCGGTCAGGCCGTCGATGCGCGTGCCGTCGAGCCTCTCAAGCCGGATGCCCATGATCTTCATGCCGGTTGTGGCCTGGTCGCGGCTGCCCAGCGTGTTCCAGATATAGAGGATGGCAACCGCCGGAAGAAGGACGGAGAACAGCGCCCAGCCCAGGCCGAAGGTCAAAAGCCCGAGTAGGGCGACCAATATGGCGAAGGGGATGGTGAGCAGCGCCACGAAGAAATAGTCGAGGATGAAGGCGAAGACGCGCCTGGTGCGCACGCCGCGGTAGGCGCGTGTATCCTCGAGCCTTGTGGTGATAATCTCGCCGTCCAGCACGCGCGTGTTCATGTGTCATGCCCTCGCAACAGACCAGAAATCAGTCTCGGCCATTCGCCACTGAAATGGTGAAAGCCGGTGGCGGAATCAAGATGGACTGCTCGTGACGCCCGCGCGGCAGGCTGTGGCGAGCCGCGCTGCGGCGATTGAATTCATGGCGCGGATCGCGTTAGCCTGCTGCGGCGCAAAAAGACGCCGAGGGGATGTGGAATATGGACTACGACATGTTGGTCATCGGCAGCGGCCCCTCCGGGCGCCGCGCCGCGGTGCAGTCGGCCAAGCTCGGCAAGTCGGTTTTGGTCGTCGATAGGGGCCGGCGTCTCGGCGGCGTCTCCGTGCACACCGGCACCATTCCATCCAAGACGCTGCGCGAAACCGTGCTCAATCTCTCCGGCTGGCGCGAGCGCGGCTTCTACGGGCGCGGCTATCGGGTCAAGCAGGATATTTCGGTCAGCGACCTCGTCGAGCGCCTGCGCAAGACGCTCGATCACGAAGTCGAGGTGCTACAGCATCAGTTCATGCGCAACGCGGTCAAAAGCGCGCGGGCCACGGCCAAGTTCATCGGCGCCAACAAGGTCAGCCTGACCACCGACAATGGCGACTACAGCGAGATCGGTTTCGCCAATGCGCTGATCGCCGTCGGCACCAGGCCGCACCGCCCGCGCGACGTGCCGTTCGACAAGACGCGCGTCTTCGACAGCGACGAGATGCTGGAACTCGACCGGTTGCCGCGCACGCTGACCGTCATCGGCGCCGGCGTCATCGGCGTCGAATACGCGACCATCTTTTCGGCGCTCGACGTGCCGGTGACGCTGGTCGAGCCGCGCAACACCATCCTCGATTTCGTCGATCGCGAAATCGTCGACGACTTCATCCATCAGATGCGCGACCGCGGCATGACCATTCGCCTCGGCAGCACGGTGAAGGAAATCGCCTCCAAGCCCGATCATGCCGAAGTGACGCTTGCCGATGGCCGTACCATTCGCTCCGAAATCGTGCTTTACGCTGCCGGCCGCAGCGGCAATCTTGGCAGCCTCGGGCTCGACGTGGTCGGCATCGAGGCCGACAGCCGCGGCCGCATCAAGGTCGATCCCCAGACATTTCAGACCAGCGCGCCCAATATCTATGCCACCGGCGACGTCATCGGGTTTCCGAGTCTGGCCTCGACCTCGATGGAGCAGGGCAGGGTGGCTGCCTGCCATGCCTTCGGCGTGGCGCTGCCACCGCCGCCGGAAACCTTCCCTTACGGGATCTACGCCGTGCCGGAAATCTCCACCGTCGGCCAATCGGAGGAGCAGGTGCGCGAGAGCGGGATCGCCTATGAGGTCGGCGTGGCGCGCTTCCGGGAAACCTCGCGCGGCCACATCATGGGCGTCAACTCAGGTTTCCTGAAGCTCCTGTTCTCGGTCGACACGCGCCGCCTGCTCGGCGCCCATATCGTCGGCGAGGGTGCGACCGAGCTCATCCATATCGGCCAGGCGGTGATCAATCTCGGCGGCACGGTCGACTTCTTCGTCAACAACACCTTCAACTATCCGACGCTCGCCGAAGCCTACAAGATCGCCGGGCTGGATGCCTGGAACCGGATGGGGCAGGGTTAGCCTCGGCAGCAGCGTCTATCTCTCGTCAGGCGGCCGGCGTCGAGGTCGCGGCAAGCCACTGCCGGGCGATCGCGGCATCCGCGGCGCCGAACTCGTGGCCGGAGGCGACGATGTGCGCATCGACCTCGGCACGGCGCTGGCTGAAGAGCGTCACCAAGGCTGGCGCGAACGGGCCGTAGGTCTGGTCGGCCGCGCCGGCGATGATCAGCACTCGCGTTGCGGCAAGGTCGGTCGCCGGCGCATCGTCGAGCACCGGCATCGCCCTGAGCAGCGCCGCCTGCCTGACGAGGCCCGGGTGAAGCAGCATCAGCGTGGAAACCAGATTGGCGCCGTTTGAGTAACCCAGGAAGGTCGCGCGAGTGAGATCAACCTCGTGGTGCCGTGCGGCTTCCACCGCGAATTGGGCGAAAGCGGCCGTCTCCGCGCGGATGCTCGACTGCTCGAAGCTGGTCGGCGTGATTCGCTCGAACCAGCGAAAACCGTCCTCCTGGCGGATGCGGCCGCGTGCTGCGACAACCACCGCGCGCGGCGCGATCCGCCTCGCCAGCGGCAAAAGTGTCGCTTCGTCCACGCCCGATCCATGCAGCACGAAAAGGCATTCGCCGCTCGCATTTTCCGGTCTGATCAGACGATAGGAAAAGGGCAGATCACGCTGCAGCTCGCTGTTTTTGCTGTCATGTTCGGACATGATCAGATCCTTTTGATTCTACGGTGATTTCGCTGATTTGCCGGCTTCAAAACGGAATGTTTTCAAGCTCCGCGAAAGTTGATTGAACCCGGCGCATTTCGGGCCGTTTCTGCGCCGATACACTCCCGAACGGGAGGAATCGAAGCGGTGCGTCGGGGGTCGCATTGCTGGACATGAAACACCAGCTCTGAGGCCTTTTGTCGATGACCATCCCCGTTTCTCAACGCGATACGCGTATCGATGTGCTGCGCGCGCTCGCCTTGCTCACCATTTTCGTCGACCACGTGCCGGGTACCGTCTTCGAAAACCTGACCTACAAGAACCTCGGCTTTTCCGATGCGGCAGAGGCCTTCGTTTTGATCTCCGGCATCTCGGTGGCGCTCGCCTATGGCACCAAGTTCAAGCCGGGGGGCAGGCTGCTGGCGACCCTCAAGATGTGGCGGCGCGCCGGCGTGCTCTACGTCACCCACATCGTCATCACCATGCTGGTGATCGCCCTGTTTTCCGCCACGGCCGTGTTCGCCCACCGCCCGGAGCTGTTGAAGATGATCAACATCGAGCCGCTGATGAAGGACACGCCGGAGGTGCTTTTCGGCATCGTCACCCTCGGCCATCAGCTCGGCTACAACAACATCCTGCCGGTCTATGCGGCGCTGCTTCTGGCGGCGCCGGCCTTCGTTCTGTTCGTCAGCTACAGGCCCGTGGCGGCACTGACGGTATCCGGGCTGCTGTGGCTGATCGCCGGCATCTGGCAGATCGCGCCGCCGAATTATCCCGAGCCGGGTCTCTGGTTCTTGAACCCGTTGTCCTGGCAGTTCCTGTTCAACATCGGCCTTGCCGCCATGCTGCATGTCAAGCGCGGCGGCACCATCCCCGTAAACCGGTGGCTGCTGGGTTTCGCCGGCGTCTATGTGGTGGGCGCGGCGATCTGGGTGCACAGCCCACTCTGGGGGCAGATCACCTGGTTCAATCTGCCGGTGGTGATCGGCGGCTTCGACAAGACCTTCCTGTCGCTGCCACGGCTGCTGCATATCCTGGCCGTCAGTTATTTGATCGTCGCCCTGCCGGCCGTGTCGAACCTTTTCCGCGCCAAGCCTGACAATCCGCTGGCGATCCTCGGCAAGCGCTCGCTGCCCGTTTTCGTTGCCGGAACGCTGATCGCCATGGCCGCTCAGGTGCTGAGGCTGATCAATCCGGGCGGCCTCGCCTATGACACGCTGCTGATCGCTGCCGGCATCGCCATGCAGTTCGCGCTGGCGCTCTATCTCGAATGGCTCGCCGGTCTCGGCCCGACCCGCATCAAGCCGGCGCGTGCGGAGCCGGCGCGCGCCGGGTTCCCTGTGCCGCCCATGCCGGCGCGGGTCGGCGGATATTGAGATGTGGTTCTAGGATATGGGAGCAGGGCCCGTTGAGGCCCTGACGACGAGCTCAACGCCCATCGTCTCGCGCCGCACCGCGCCGTCATAGTCGAGGATCATGCGCGCGGCCCGCCGGCCGATCTCGGTGATCGGCTGCGCGATCGTGGTCAGCGGCGGGTCGCAGAGCGCGCCGTCGGGCACGCCGTCGAAGCCGACAACGGAAACGTCTTCCGGCACTTTCAGACCGCGCGCAGTCAGCCAGTCGATGGCGATCATGGCCATCCTGTCCGACATTGCCAGGATGGCGGTCGGCCGCTCGCCGCCGGCAAAGATCGCTTCGAGCCCGGCCCAGGTGCTCCTTTGCTCGTTCTCGGTCTCGAAGACCGGGATGCTCTTCGTGTCGACACCGAAGCCGGACAGTTCCTCGAAATAGCCGGCCAGACGATCGCGCGTTCCCGTGTAGACGGCCGAGCGGACCATTTCGGGCGTGACGAAGCCGGTGCGGTCATCGCCGAGAGTAAGCGACAGCACGGCGAAACGGCGATGTCCGAGTTCGGCAAGATGCCGCGCGGCGAGCCGTCCGCCGGCGATGTTGTCGACGCCGATGGCCGAGATCGTCTCGTCGTGAAAGCCGAGCTCCAACGCCACGAAGGGCAGCCTGCGTTCGCGCGTCAGCTCGACGAGACGCGAGCCGCCTTCGATGCAGAACAGGATGAAACCGTCGACAAGCGCGCTCTGGATGTTCCAGGCGAGCTTCTCCTGGTTGGCCGCCGAAACCAATGCGATGCCGGCGCCGGTGGCGTCGCAGGCCTCGGAAATGCCGGCCATCATGACGCGCGCGAAGGGATCCTCGAAGAAGTAGGAAAGGGGCTCGGTCGTGCCGACGCCGATGGCATTGACCTTGCCGGCGCGCAGCAGGCGGCCTTTCGGATCAGGCCCGGCGTAACCCATCGCCTCCGCCACCGCCCTGACCCGCTCGCGCACCTCGGCGCGCACGACCTCCGGGCGACTGAAGACATTGGAGGCCGTCCCATGCGAGACGCCCGCCGCCTTGGCAATATCCGCCAGCCGGATGGGGCGTGCCTGGCCTTCGATGAGTGATGCCATGTCTGTTCTCCGAATCCGGTCGCATGTCGAACATGGACGCGGAATGTCCGACGGTCCACTTACCATTTTTGTTGGATCGATTCAAATTTCTCCTTGACTTCGGCGGTGCAAGGCTTATGATTGAATCGATCCAAGTCACCTGACATGAAGCAAGATACGAGAAGGAGGGTTGCCATGCATCCGGTCAATTTTTTGTTCGAGGACGTCCACCGCAACGATTGGGGCATTGCTTCGGCCGCGCAGAGTGAGCGGCGCCGCGGCAAGACAGGCCCGTGGAAGCGTCAGCCCCGCTTCGTCGTGGAGCGCAAGCGCGCCTGAGCAGCCAGTCTTTTTCGCGTCGATCGGTTGGATCGATTCAATTGAAGGAACCAAGCCATGCATCCCATCAGCCATCTTTTCGAGGCCATCTATCGCAACTATTGGGGCATCTCGCCGGCAACCGACCGGCCGGAACGCCGGCGCGCGGCGGAGCCGGCGTCGCGCCAGCGGCGCCTGCGTCGGGGAGGGCGGTAGTCGCGGCCCATTTTCCGACGAGCCTCAGCAATGGCAAGGCGGATCTAGGACCCTGGGCGCCACAGCGCCGAGACCGCAATCGCCAGCCAGCCGACGATAAGCAGCGTGCCGCCGATCGGCGCCGACATCGGAAACAGTCGCGAACCGAGGAAATCCCGGGCGAGAAGATCGCCCGAGAACAGCAGCAGGCCGACAAGGAGCGCCAGGCTTGCGATCCTGAGATACCGGCTGCCGCCGATAAGACCGATGGCGAGGAAGACCGGCGCATGCATCAGCAGGAAGGATGCGGCCGTGCCGGTGAAGGCGCCGCCGCGATGCGCGGCCGCCGCCGACAGCGCCACCCCTGCCGCGCCGACGAGACCGCCTGCCAGCACGAGGATGCGGCTGCCGCCGTCTGATGGTTGCCCGGCAAGACTCATTTCGATGCTCCGTCTTCGATCGCGCGCGGCTCAGGATTCGCCGGCCTCGAGCAGCATATGCCGTGCGCGCCGCGTCTGGACAATCCAGTTATAGACCGCCCCCAGCGCCATCAGCACCGATGTGCCCAAGAACACCGCCCGCATGCCGAAATGGCCGCCGACGAAGCCTCCGGCGAGCGGTCCCGCGACCTGGCCGACATACTGCGCCGAGATCGATAGTCCGAGCACATTGCCGCCGACGCCGTCGGGGATGTTGTGACGGATGACGCTGGTGATGCAGGGCAGGAGGCCGCCCAGCGCCAGCCCCATCAGGAAGCGCAACCCGATCAGCTGCCAGCCGTCGGTGACGAAAGCTTGCGGGACAAGCAGCAGGGCCGAAACGGCGAGCGCGCCGACGACCACGTTCCAGTGGCCGACCCGATCGGCAAGCTTGCCCAGCCACGACGAGGACAGGATGGTTCCAAGCGCGGCCGCCGACATCACCACGCCCGCGACCATCGTCACCTTGCTCTGGTCCGCGACGAGCTGCTGCACATAGACCGTGATGATCGGCTCGATCGACATGGTTGCAAAGGCGAGCAGCATGCCGGTCGTCAGCATCGCGACGACCGGGCGCTTGTCGGGAATCTGTGCCCAGCCGCTCTTCGGCTTTGCCGACGAGACAGCTTTGGGAGCCGGCGGGTTTTCCTTGATCAGGAAAGTCGTGGCCAGGAAAGCGAGAAAGATGACAGCGCCCGACAACAGGAAGGTGGCGCGGATGCCGATCAGCGGCGGCAGCATGCCACCAAGCAGCGGTCCGACCAGCGAGCCGGCCGTGATGCCGGCCGACAGCACGCCGAGCGCCCAGCCGGAGCGCTCCTTTGGCGTCTGCATCGCCACCAATATCGTCGATCCCGAGGAGTAGCCGCCGGCAAAGCCGATCAGGAGCCTCAGCAACACCAATTGCCAGACGCTTTCGACCATACCGGTCAGCGACATGCAGATCGCCATGCCGAACGAGGCGCGCACCAGCATCAGCTTGCGGCCGTAAAGGTCGCCGAGCCGCCCCCACAGAGGGGCGACCAGCGCCGCGGCAAAGAAGGTGGCACCGTAAGCAACTCCTGACCATTGCACGATTGCCGCGTGCCCTTTGGCACCCAGCTGTTCGACATAAAGCGGCAGGAACGGCAACAGCAGCGTCATGGCAATCAGCGTGCTGAACGAGCCGGCGAAGCAGACGGCGAGATTGCGTCGCCAATGGATATTGTAGCCGCTCTGGGTGCTGTTTTCTGCCATGTCATGCCTACTTGGTTGTCCGGGATTGTTCCGGATACCATTTTGGGATACCAGATCGGTATCCGTCATGAACCTCAACCCCGCCGCTGTCAATGCGGCGCCGAAGAGCGGAACGACAAATGTCGCAAATGCAGAATGTCGAAAGGCAGCTTCGCGAAATGATCCTCGGGCTCGAGATCGGCCCGGGCGAGCGGCTGACCGAGCGTTGGATCGAAAGCCGCTTCGGCGCCTCCCGCACCCCGGTCAGGGCGGCGCTGCTGCGCCTCGAGACCGAAGGGCTGATCGCTCGTGACGGCCGCGGCTGGACGGTGGCGCCGATCAATCTCGCCGAGCTCGGCCAGATCGCCGTCTACCGCGAGGCGGTCGAGGTGGCGGCGGTGCGGTTGACGGCGTCGCTGGAAGATCGCAGCGGGATCGAGGTGATCGCGGCGATGCTCGATTCCTGCGACGCCGGTACGCCGCGCGAGGAATGGCACCGCGTTGGTCTGGATTTTCACATCGAGCTGGCCAGGCTTTCCGGCAATGAATTCCTGCTTAGGGGAGTCCGCGATGCAATGACCAGGCTCTCCCGCGCGCGTTGGCTGGAAGTGCGCGACGAGGCGGCGCTTGGCCGCGCCTGGGCCGAGCACCACGCCATCCTGGCTGCCGTGCGAAAGGGTGACGCCGAAAAGGCGGCACGGCTGCTCTCGGCCCACATCGCCGGCAGCCGCGACCGCCTGGTGACTTCGCTGCATGACGACCGGCGCGGCCTGCGCGCCAGGGGCTTTGCCGTCGTCGCTGCCTGATCCTCGGCCATCGTCGAACTTCAACAAGTTCGTCAGCTTGGGCGGGCTTGCAAGATGTTCGGCACAATGCTGTAGGAGGCGACGGACATCTTTAAACGACGGACGCATGGCCTCGCCCTTACGCACCGCAGCGCGGGTATTTTATTTCATACGCAACATCACGCGCGATGTGGCGCCGCAGGCTCTCTTTCGCCGGCGGCTTGCGCGCCGGCTGGACCAGGCGAGGCTCTCCAGCAAAACGGTCCGTGATCGGGTCAACTACTACAACCGGCTCGACCATAGCTTCGTGCCGAGCGCGGCGGCGGTGCCCGCCAGTCAAATACCCAAGTTCGGGAGCATGTACTATTACGACCTGAAGGAGTTCGCCC
This sequence comes from Mesorhizobium sp. WSM3873, assembly GCF_001672445.1. Taxonomy (NCBI): domain Bacteria; kingdom Pseudomonadati; phylum Pseudomonadota; class Alphaproteobacteria; order Hyphomicrobiales; family Phyllobacteriaceae; genus Mesorhizobium; species Mesorhizobium sp. WSM3873. The sequence goes on from NZ_LYTM01000034.1 coordinate 500,271, forward strand.
GCTACTTCGATCGCCACCTGCTCATCGATCTCGAGTTTGGCGACGTCGTCGACGTTCCGGCGGTGCCGTCAATCGTCAAGGACCGGCCGATCCGTAACGACAACGGCAACGCCGTGATCATGAAGCTCGACAAGTTCCGCCATTTCAACATGCCAAAGGACAATCTGTCCTTCGCCGACAAGCGCCCGATGGCGGTCTGGCGCGGTCATTTCAACAATCCAATCCGCAAACGGTTCGTCGATGCCGTGCGCGACCTGCCGTCTTGCGATGCCGGCTCGCCCAAGCCAAGCGCCCCGGAGAACTATCGCAAGCCGTATCTCACGATCGCGCAGCAGCGGCAGTTCCGCTACATCGTCTCGCTCGAAGGCAATGACGTGGCGACGAACCTCAAGTGGATCATGAGCTCGAATTCGCTCTGCCTGATGCCGCCGCCGACCTACGAAACCTGGTTCGCCGAGGCTGAGCTCGAGGCCGATGTCCACTACGTGCCTCTGGCGTCGGATTTTTCGGACGTCGCCGACAAGATCGCCTATTTCGAAAAGCACCCGGCGGAAGCCCAACGCATCATAACGGCGGCCAACGCCTATTGCCGCCGGTTCAGCAACGAAAAGGACGAGCGGGCGGTATCGCTGCTCGTCCTCTACAAATATTTCGTGCTCAGCGGCCAGATCGAACCCGACCCGGAGGTCTGGCGTTTTATCGCCGGCTGACCTCCGCGCGTTTTCGGGCGCGGAGCACGGCGCGCATTCTCAGATATCGCTGCGGTCGAGCACCAGGTCGGCGGGGCCGAACCGGTTCTTGGCGGTGAGCTGCTGGTGCCAGTAGGGATAAAGCACCGGCGGCCGGCTGACGTCGTCGAGGCGCAGGCGCTCGTCCAGGGACAGCGTCAGGCTGGCCGCGGCGAGGTTGTCCTTGAGCTGGGCTTCGTTGCGGGCGCCGATCACCAGCGAAGAAACGGCCGGGCGGCCGAGCAGCCAGGCAAGCGCCACCTGTGCCGCCGAAACGCCGCGCGCCTTGCCGATTTCGACCAGAACGTCGACGATCCGCCACAACCTGTCCTCGTCGCGGATCGGCGGTTCGGACCAGCCGCCAAGCTGGCGGGCCGTCGGGCTGTCGCGGCGGTATTTGCCCGACAGCAGGCCGCCGGCCAGCGGGCTCCACACCAGCACGCCAAGACCCTGGTCGACCGAGATCGGCAGCAACTCGTACTCCGCCTCGCGCGCTTCCAGCGTGTAGTGGATCTGCTGCGTGACGAAGCGCGGCTGATGATGGCTGTCGCTGATCGAGAGGGCCTTCATCACCTGCCAGCCCGAATAATTGGAACAGCCGACATAACGGATCTTGCCCTGGCTGACCAAAGTGTCGAGCGCAGCGATCGTTTCCTCCAGCGGCGTGACCCCATCCCACTCATGCAGGAAATAGATGTCGATGACGTCGGTCTTGAGCCGCTTCAGGCTCCGCTCGCATTCCCGGATCAGGTGATGGCGCGACAGGCCTTCGTCGTTGGGGCCGTTTCCGATCCGCATGCGCGCCTTGGAGGCGATGAGCACATCGTTCTTGCGCTTGCCGCCGAGCGCCTCGCCGACGATCTCCTCCGACAGGCCGTTCGAATACACGTTGGCGGTGTCGATGAGATTGATGCCGGCATCGATGCAGGTATCGATGATGCGGCTCGCCTGCGAGAGATCGGATTCGCCGACGGCGGCGAACGGGCCCGTCCCGCCGAAGGTCATCGTGCCAAGGGTCAAAGTCGAAACCTTCAGGCCGGAACGGCCAAGCGTGCGGTATTCCATGTCAGGTCCTTGCGATTTGTTTTGAAGAGGCGCGCCGTCGCGGGCGCCGGGAAGAGGCGAAGTATTTGTAGGACAATTCGGGCGGCTTGTCGCCCCGCCATCGATACGGGCCGATCACATATCGGCTGGTCCAGCGTTGCCGGCTCCTGCTCGCAATAAAACCGTCATTGCGCGTCTGTATCTCAGTCGGCTTACGGAGTTGTGCTTCCGGCCGCGGCCGGAGCGCATCCGAGGCGAAAGTGGCTGACAGGCAGGAGCTGCGCAATGAACGAGGTCAAGACGAATTCCGGAGCCAAGGACTGGCTGGAAGCCGAACTCGAGGACACGCTCGACGAGGACTACGAGCTGGAGATTTCCGAACCCGCGCTCTCGCTCGAGATCGCCAGGATCTACAAGAAGTCGCATCCGCCCTCCATCGAGCGAATTACCTATTTCCGCGAGCTGCTGCGGCTGCAGTCGGAGCTCATCAAGCTGCAGTCCTGGGTTGCCTACCACAAGAAGAAGCTGGTGGTGATCTTCGAGGGACGCGACTCGGCCGGCAAGGGCGGCGTCATCAAGCGCATCACCCAGCGCCTCAATCCGCGCATCTGCCGCGTCGTCGCGCTGCCGGCGCCGACCGAGCGTGAAAGATCGCAATGGTATTTCCAGCGCTACGTGCCGCATCTGCCGGCGGGCGGCGAGATCGTGCTGTTCGACCGCTCCTGGTACAACCGATCGGGCGTCGAGCGGGTGATGGGCTTTGCCAATGCGGATCAGGTCGAAGAGTTTTTCCGCGACGTGCCGGAATTCGAACGCATGCTGGTGCGCTCCGGCATCACGCTGGTGAAATACTGGTTCTCGATTACCGACGAGGAGCAGCAGATGCGCTTTTTGATGCGCATCCACGATCCGATGAAGCAGTGGAAGCTGTCGCCGATGGACCTGCAGTCGCGCGTGCGCTGGGAACAATACACCAAGGCCAAGGAAGAGACCTTCGCCCGTACCAACATCAAGGAAGCGCCGTGGTTCATTGTCGAAGGCAACGACAAGAAGCGGGCCCGACTGAACTGCATCGATCACCTGCTGCAGCAAATGCCTTACGAAGACGTGCCGCATGAGGAGATCACGCTGCCGGAGCGCGTCTTCAACCCGTCCTACGAGCGGCAGGTGCTGCCGCGCGAGCTTTATGTGCCGGAAAAGTATTGAGCACTTCCCCATCTCCCACAGGGGGAGAAGGGGGAGCCGAGCTTACGCCCGCCCGATCATCACATGCGTCGCGTCGGCGGTCGCGACCTGGCTGGTGCAGCGGTAGCCGAGCTTCGGCATGTCCAGCCCGGCGAAAAGATGCTCGCCGGAGCCGAGCAGGATCGGCGAGACCGCGAGATGCATCTCGTCGATCAGGCTTTCCTTCAGATATTGCCGGATCGTGGCGACGCCGCCGCCGACCCGCACATCCTTGTCCTTGGCGGCCGCCTTCGCCTGTTCGAGCGCCGAATGGATGCCGCCGGTGACGAAGTAAAACGTCGTGCCGCCTTCCATTAAGATCGGCGCCCGCTTGTGATGGGTGAGCACGAAGACCGGCACGTGATAGGGCGGGTTGTCACCCCACCAGCCTTTCCAGCTCTCGTCCGGCCATTCGCCGCGGACCGGCCCGAACATGTTGCGGCCGAGGATCCAGGCGCCGACATTCTCGAAACTGCGCACGGCGAAGCTGTCGTCGATGCCCTTGGTCCCGCCGTCTTTGCCGATCACCATCTCACGAAAGGTGCGGGTGCCGATCATCCATTTATGCAGTCCTTCGCCGCCGACGCCGAGCGGGCTTTCGAGAGTCTGATCGGGGCCGGCGCCGTAGCCGTCCAGCGACAGGGTAAAAGCGTTGACGCGCAGCTTTGACATGATCGCCTCGTGAACTAGTTGTATTTTGCAAGCAGTCATGGGGTAACTTAACTGATTGCATAATGCAAGCGGAATTTTCCGGCGAGCGATCGTCTCGTCGGGCGGCGCCCAGGTGACGCGGCGAGAATTTAAGATTTCGCCTGGGCCTAGCCCCTCAGCATCTCCGCTACGGTCGGCGCGAAATAGGTGAGGACGCCGTCGCAGCCGGCTCGCTTGAGGGCGAGAAGCGATTCCAGCATCGCCTTTTCGCCGTCGATCCAGCCATTGGCGCTGGCCGCCTTGATCATCGAATATTCGCCCGACACCTGGTAGGCGAAGGTCGGCATCTGGAACTCGTCCTTCAGCCGCCGGATGATGTCGAGATAGGGCAGCCCCGGCTTCACCATCAGCATGTCGGCGCCTTCGGCCAGATCCTGCTCGGCCTCGCGCACGGCTTCATCGGAATTCGCGTGGTCGATATAATAGGTCTTCTTGTCGCCCTTGAGCAGGCCGGCGGTGCCGACTGCCTCGCGATAGGGGCCGTAGAAGGCCGAGGCGAATTTCGTCGCATAGGACATGATCGCCACGTCCTGGAAGCCGTTGGCGTCCAGCGCGTCGCGGATCGCGCCGATGCGGCCGTCCATCATGTCGGACGGCGCGATGATGTCCGCGCCGGCGGCTGCCTGGATGACGGCCGCGGCCGTGACCTGCTCGACGGTTTCGTCGTTGACGATGATGCCGTCGCGCAGGATGCCGTCATGGCCATGGCTGGTGAACGGATCGAGCGCCGCGTCGGTGATGATGCCGATCTCCGGCACCGCATCCTTGATGGCGCGGGTGGCCCGGTTGATGACATTGTCGGGATCGAGGATATGCGAGCCCGTCTGGTCGCGCAGCGAAAGCTCGATGTTGGGAAAAGTCGCGATCGCCGGGATGCCGAGCTTGGCGGCGCGCTCCGCTTCCTTCACCGCGAGGTCGACCGACAGGCGGTAGACGTCCGGCATGGCGGCGATCGGCTCGCGCACATTTTTACCCTCGACGACGAAGATCGGCCAGATCAGATCGTTCACCGAGAGCTGGTTTTCCTGCACCAGCCGGCGCGACCAGTCGGCCTTGCGCATGCGCCGCAGCCTGCGGCTGCCTGTGATCTCGTCGACGCTGCGGGCGCCGGCAGGCTTTGCGGGGGTAAACTTGTTCATCGCCAGAACTCTGTTGTCGTCCCGGCTTTTACCATGCGCCCCTGCCGCTGACCAATGCGACACGATTGTGCCAGTTGCTTCCGTGAAGAACGGGGAGAGGCGATCGCCGGCGCTGGAGCACTTCCCTTCTCCCTTGACGGGGAGAAGGTGCCGGCAGGCGGATGAGCGGCAGCGCCGACGTTTACGGCTGTCCATTCCCCGACAGAATCTGTGCCGCGCCCTTCACAGCCACGCGAAAAGCCTCGTCGAAGCTGACGCCACGCACCTGCCATTGATAGGTCTTGCCGTGTTCGGCCAGCCGCCAGTCGGCGATCCAGCCCAATTCCTTGTCGTTCCACACGATGCTGCCGGCGAGCGCCCGGTCGGCACCCGCCTGCCGGGCGAGCTGGTCGAGCTTTGCCATATCGGCAGTGCGCAGCGCCTTGTCGTCGAGGCCGGCGAGCTGGTTAGCCTCTGGAAAGCTGACATGCACCGAGAGCGGCGCCGTGGCATTGGCAAAGGATTCGCGCATTGACTCGCCGCGATCCTCGTCGGCCGTCAGCACGAAATGTTGCGCCCCTTGCTCGGCCGTTATGAAGACGGCAATCAGCGGCCGCTCGCCCTGCCATGGCTTGCTGCCGAGCTGCGCCAGGAGCTTGTCGACCACTGTGGGCTTGTAGAGGCAGGTGAGGTCGTGCGGCCGGTCATGCGTGCCTTGCTCGTCATGGATCGGAACGCCTTCCAGCCGGTCGCGGTAGCGGAAGGATTGGACGAAGTCAGCCGCCTTATTGCGCAGCGCCAGCATCTCCGGCTTCTGCGTCAGCCGCTGATCGCCTGAAACCTTGACCAGCACCTTGTCCAGGCAATCCCTGAAGCCGATCTCGCGATTAGGCTCGCCGGTGCCGGTGACGATCGTCTGCGCCAGGTAGAGTTCGGAGGCTGCCTCGGCGGCGGCCGGCGCAACTCCCAGAAAGAGGAGACCTGCCAATCCAGCAACGAGACGAGAAACCCCAGCCATGTCGATTAGCTCGAAATCTGTCGCGCCGCCTACGCGCGACACTTTGCCGGTTACCTAACACCGGAAGCGGCTGGCCGCCAGCGCGGCGTTGCCGCCATTGACGCATCCCTATGCCGCCTTTAGCACTTCAATCCCCCTGGAAGGGCGGAGAGGAGGATTCTCTGGCGATGGATTTTGGCGGAGGCGACGAGATTCGCTTCGAGCGTCTAGGCAAGGCGGGCGTCGTCACACTGACGCGGCCGCAGGCGCTCAATGCCGTCACCCATCGCATGGTCAAGGCGCTTGGCAAGGCGCTTGACGCCTGGGAGGGCGATGCCGGCGTCGCCGTCGTCGTCGTCAAGGCTGAGGGCAGGGCATTTTCCGCCGGTGGCGATATTCTGCACATTTACGAGGCGGGCCGCGCCGGCAAGCCGCCGGTCGACTTCTTCGCCGACGAGTATCGTCTCAATGCCCGCATCGCCCGCTTCAGGAAACCCTATGTCGCGCTGATCGACGGCATCGTCATGGGCGGCGGGGTCGGCATTTCCTTCCACGGCTCGCACCGCGTGCTGACCGAGAACGCGCAATTCGCCATGCCGGAAGTCGGCATCGGCTTCTTCCCCGATGTTGGCGCCAGCCATTTGCTGCCCGATCTCGGCGGCAGCTTCGGCATGTATCTGGGGCTGACAGGAAACCGCATCCGCTATGGTGATGCACTGTGGTCGGGCCTCGCCACCCACACGATCAAGGCCGAGGACCAGGCGGGGCTGCTTGACGAGCTGGCCACAAGCGGCGACGCGAACGCGGAGTTGCGCGATTTCTTCACACCCGCAAGACGCGAGACCGAGCGGCAGGATCTGGAATCGATCGCCCGCCATTTTTCGCAACCCTCGCTCGCCGCTATCGTCGCCAGCCTGGAGCGGGCATCCGCCACCGACGCTTTCGGCGACAAGACGCTGGCAACGATCAGGACGCGTTCGCCGACCAGCCTCAACGTCGCCTGGCGCGAGATCAGCGCCGGGTCGACGCTGTCGATGGACGAGTGCATGAAGATGGAGTTCCGCATCCTCAACCGCATGCTGGCCGGCCACGACTTTTATGAAGGCATCCGCGCCGCCATCATCGACAAGGGTTCGAAGCCGGAATGGCGGCCCGCCAGCCTCGATGCGGTGAGCGCAGCCGATGTCGACGCGTATTTCGCGCCGCTCGGGGCCGGGGAGCTGGAGCTGTGAGCGAGGTCACCTCCAGGCGCGTGGTGCTGCAGCCCTCGACCACCGAGATCATCTTCGCCTGGTTCCAGCGGGTCATTGCCGGCTACTGCCTGCTGTTCGGTGTCCTCTACTGGGTCCGGCTGATCGGCATCTATCCGGGCGAGCTCTGGCGCTTCGATCTGATGCCGGTGCACTGGCAGGTGGCCGCGGCCACGCTTGCCGTTTTCTTTCCTTTCGCCGCCGCGGGCCTTTGGATGCTTGCCTCCTGGGGGCCAGTGATCTGGTTCATCTGCGCGGCGACCGAGACCGTCATGTATGCCGGTTTTCCCAATCTCTTCGGCCACCGGATCCTGATCGTCGTCTCACATGCCTGCGTGGCGCTGCTCTACATCGTCTTCCGCGTGGTCATCTGGCTGCAGAAGCGCCAGCTCAGGCAATAGCTTGCCGGGCGGCGTAAGGAACCTAGATACGGGGTCGGCGACTGCCCCAAAACCCTTGGCTAAATCTTTAGGTTAATTGTTCTTGCTCGTATGACCGTTCGTTAAGCCTCTTTCGAAACCTCTTACCGGTAAGCTCTTGTTAGCCCTGGCGTTTAAGTCGAATTTTATGAGTATTCGATAGTGTCGCGATCAAGGTGAAGAACAAAAAATCACCGGGCGACAAACGAGAGGCAAAGACAATGATCAATTCGCGTCCGGCGGCGAAGACCGCCAACGTTTCCGACGATCGCCGCGAGGCGATCCGTTCGCTGTACATGGAATCGCTGCAGCTGGTGGAGCGTCTGCATCGCCGTCTGCTTGACGTGATCAAGGACGAGTTCGACCGCAACGGCCGCTCCGACATCAACGCCATCCAGGCGCTTTTGCTCTTCAACATCGGCAATTCGGAGCTGACCGCCGGCGAGCTGCGCTCGCGCGGTTATTATCTCGGCTCGAACGTCTCCTACAATCTGAAGAAGCTGGTCGACCTCGGCTTCATCAACCACCAGCGCTCGCGCATCGACCGCCGCTCGGTCCGCGTCTCGCTGACGCCGAAGGGCAACGAGGTGGCCGAGGTCGTCGCCGGCCTCTACGAGCGCCATGTCGGCTCGATCGAGGCCGTGGGCGGCATCAACACCGACGAGTTCAAGCAGATGAACCGCGCGCTCCAGCGTCTGGATCGCTTCTGGAACGACACGATCGCTTACCGGATGTAAGCGGATTCGAAATCTGAGACGATCGAAGTCGCGCCGAAGAAGCGCGGCCGGAGGAAACAATCAGGGCCGGTGCCGACAGGTGCCGGTTCTTTTCTTTTGCGAAAGCGCGCTGCAGCAGGGCGCTTGACCGCCGAGCAGCGCGCGTGGAAGCTCTGCAGGCAAAAGAGGAGGGCCTCATGCGTCATATCCTGCTTGCGATTTGCGCTGTGATCCTTGTTTCACCGGCCGCTGCCCGGACCCTCGGTTATGGCTCCAAGGCCGGAATGGAGGTTACGGTCGTCAAGAAATCCGGCATCAACACCTCGCATGCCAGCATCCTGACCAAACATACGAGGCAGAACGCCATCGGATCCTGCCGCGACTATGTCGGTGAGGTAACCGAGGATTGCATCGCTAAGGAAATGAAAACGCCCTTGCATCTGGAGATCACAGCGGACTGCAAGAGCGGAAAATTCACCACCTTTTACGGCGCCAACATGCTGTTCCAGGGGCGCAGCCCCGCCGGAAGCGAGACGGATTATCAGATCACCGACACCGACGAGAACGTGGTGCTCGATGGCTCGGGGGCCTCGGGCTACGACTTACACGCTGGAGCAGTTCAAAGCCCTCTGCCCGAACCGGGTGAAATAGGGGCAAACCGAGGATGACGGCGGGCATCTGGTGAACCCGCCGCTATCGGCGATGCCAAAATGCCTCGGTCCCATTTTTTGATCATCTTGCCGGATGCAAATCGCGGGCCAAGGTCACGTTGCCGCCATAATCGCAGTGAAAGCGAGAATGCGGGTGATGCTGCGGGCCGAGGCCCTGCGCTTCCTGGAGCAGGTGTCGTGTCCTACGTTTTCACGCCCTGCTGACGCAAGTCATGGTTGGCTAATTGTTAAGATTGCCGACCCTAGAGTGCGGGCAACCCGCCAGTAGAGCGAACTGAGCGAGATTAGATATAGCTAAAATGTCTGGAACATCCATGAGAACCAGCCGCCGTTTCTTCCTGACCGGAGCCTCTGCGCTCGCCGCCGCCGTCGTCGCCGGCCATGCCAGCGCGCAGGATGTGATCGGCGACATTCTGAAATCCTCGACCCGCGGCAATTGGGACGACCAGTTCGACGCTCGTGCCAGCGAGACCGGCAAGGTTGCGTCGACGCTGCCGATCTTCAGCCTGCAGACCGTAGCCTTCACCGAGCAGGCGGTGGCGCAGTACCAGGGCATTGTCGGCCAGGGCGGCTGGGAGCAGGTTCCGGCAACCAAGAAATTGCAGCTCGGCGTCGACGATCCGGATGTCGTGCCGCTGCGCAAGCGGCTGATGGTCTCGGGCGACCTGTCGCAGAGCGCCGGCATTTCGACGGCGTTCGATTCCTATGTCGACTCGGCGGTCAAGCGCTTCCAGCTCCGTCACGGCCTGCCGGCCGACGGCTCCATGGGCAAATACACCTATTCGGCGATGAACGTGCCGGCGCCGATCCGGCTTGGCCAGCTGCAGACCAATCTGCAGCGGCTGCGCGAGAAGGCGGGCACGCTCGGCGACCGCTATGTGCTGGTCGATATTCCGGCCGCGCAGGTGGAAGCCGTCGAGAACGACCGCGTCGTGCTGCGCCACACCGCGATCGTCGGCAAGATCGACCGCCAGACGCCGATCGTGAATTCCAAGATCAACGAGATCATCGTCAATCCTTACTGGAACGCGCCGGTCTCGATCGTGCGCAAGGACATCATTCCGCTGATGCGGAAGGATCCGAACTACCTCAAGGACAGCCACATCCGGCTGTTCGCGCCTGACGGAAGCGAGGTCGATCCGATGACCGTCGACTGGTCGACGGACGATGCCGCCAAGTACCGCTTCCGCCAGGATCCCGGCGCCGGCAACGCCATGGCCTCGGTCAAGATCAATTTCCCGAGCCCGGACGGCGTCTACATGCACGACACGCCGCAGCAGAGCCTGTTCGGCAAGCTGATGCGCTTCGACTCTTCCGGCTGCGTGCGCGTCCAGAATGTGCGCGACCTCGTCACCTGGATCCTGCGTGATACGCCCGGCTGGGATCGCCAGCATTTCGAGGCGGCGATCAAGACTGGCGAGAATACGCCGGTTCAGGTGGTCAACCCGGTGCCGGTCCACTTCCTGTATCTGTCGGCATGGTCGACCGGACCCGGCGTCGTGCAGTTCCGCGACGACATTTACGGCCTCGACGGCAACAGCGAGCTGCAGATTACTTCTGCGCTGTAACCGATTGATATAAATCACGAAAAGGCCGCTCTTGGAGCGGCTTTTTTGTTTGCATGTCGCCAAACAGTGCGCAGCGGTTTTGGCAGAGCGACATGCGTCGAAAAGTGAGACTTAAAGCGCGAGCAGCTGGAATTGCATCATGGACGTCGCCGTCTTCATTCTCGTCGTGCTTGCTTTCGTGGCGCTTTCCGGCGCTCTCGTGCGGCTGGTGCGGGTGCCGCTCCCCGTGCTGCAGATTGCGATCGGCGCCGCGCTTGCCTGGCCGGCCAAGGGACTGCATGTCGAGATCGATCCGGAACTCTTCCTGCTGGTGTTCATTCCGCCGCTTCTGTTCGGTGATGCCCTCGCGACGCCGAAACGGGAGCTGATCGAGCTGCGCCGGCCGATCCTCGATCTCGCCGTCGGACTTGTCTTCTTCACCATCGTCGGCTTCGGGTATGCTCTGCACTGGCTGGTGCCAACCATCCCGCTGGCGGTTGCGTTCGCTTTGGCCGCCGTGCTGTCGCCGACCGATGCCGTTGCTGTGTCCTCGATCGTCGACCGCAATGTCGTTCCGGCTCGGCTGATGCACATATTGGAAGGCGAATCCCTGCTCAATGATGCCTCCGGCCTGGTCATGTTCCGCTTTGCCGTTGCGGCGGCGCTGACCGGCAGCTTTTCGTTCGCCGCCGCCTCGTTGAGCTTTTTTTACGCCGTGGCGGCCGGCATCCTCGCGGGCATTGCGGCGTTGTTCGTCGCCGCCAAGGCGCTGCAGGTGCTTGGCCGCATCGGCGGCACGCCGGCGGGGGCGCAGGTGCTGGTGATGGTTCTGCTGCCCTTCGTCGCCTATCTGATTGCCGAGCATGTCGGCGCTTCGGGCATCCTGGCCGCGGTCACCGCCGGCCTGGTTACGGGCACCTCCGGCATTTTCCGCCATCTCTCGATCTCGGCGCGGATCCAGGCGATGTCGCTATGGTCGATGCTGACCTTCGTCTTCAACGGCGCTCTCTTCATCCTGCTTGGCCTGCAGCTTCCTGACATCATCCGCAGGGTCCCGCCGGAACTCACCAGCCGGCACTGGCTGTTCGAGCCGGTGCTGACCGTGCTCATTTTGACGCTCTGCTTGATCGGCCTGCGCTTCCTCTGGATCTGGATCGGCGACATGGCATCGATGATCGCCGCGCGACTCGGTAAGCGCAAGGCAGAGCCCTTTGGTTTCCGCGTCAGGCTTGCCGGATCGGTGGCCGGTGTGCGCGGCGCGATCACGCTTGCCGGCATCCTGTCGCTGCCGCTCGCGCTGCAGGATGGCTCGCCCTTTCCAGCGCGAGACGTGGTGATCTTCCTCGCCGCCGGCGTCATCATCTGCTCGCTGGTCATCGCCAGCCTTGCTTTGCCGAGGATCGCCCGCGGGCTGGTCGAGCCAGGCGAGGATCCGGGTGCGGCCGAGGAGCGGCGGGCGCGTGTGGGCGCCGCCGAGGCCGCCATCGCCAAGATCGAGAGCCTCGCGATCGAGGGCGGCGAAGGCGAGGCGGCCGAGGCTCGGCTCGCGGTCGCCGACAGCATCGTTGCCGGCTACCGGCGCCGCATCGCGGCTTCCGACGAGGTCGAAGAGGCGCGCGCCGAGGCGCGCGAATCCGGGCGGCTGGAGCTTGAGCTCAGGCACGCCGGCATCGAGGCGGAGCGCGCCGCCGTGCGCGCCATGTTCCGCACCCGCCAGATCAACGATCACACGATGCGGGCGCTGCTTTCCGAGATCACTTTGACAGAAGCGCTGCTCAAAAGCCGGCGCGACCGGAAATAGTGTTCAGCCGATTTGCTTGGCGCAATCCGGCTAGCAAATTTCGCGCCGCAAACGTGGCGGGCTCCAAACAACTGTGTTAATGGCGCGGCGACCTCGCAGACCTCCGGCCCCAAGGGAAAGCAAGCCATGTCAAATGCCGCGGCAGCCTCCAACAAATTCGAATCCTTCTTCGAGACCACGCTTGCCGACGCCGATCCGGAAATTTTCGGCGCTATCCGCAACGAGCTTGGCCGCCAGCGCCATGAGATCGAACTGATCGCCTCGGAAAACATCGTGTCCCGCGCCGTGCTCGAGGCGCAGGGGTCGATCATGACCAACAAATATGCCGAGGGTTATCCGGGCAAGCGCTATTACGGCGGCTGCCAGTTCGTCGACGTGGCCGAGGAACTGGCCATCGAGCGCGCCAAGAAGCTTTTCGGCTGCAACTTCGCCAATGTCCAGCCGAACTCGGGCAGCCAGATGAACCAGGCCGTCTTCCTGGCGCTTCTGCAGCCCGGCGACACGTTCATGGGCCTCGATTTGAACTCCGGCGGCCATCTCACGCATGGCTCGCCGGTCAACATGAGCGGCAAATGGTTCAAGGTCGTTTCCTACGGGGTGCGCAAGGACGACCACCTGCTCGACATGGACGCGATCGAGAAGACCGCGCATGAGACGAAGCCGAAGCTGATCCTGGCCGGCGGCACGGCCTATTCGCGCATCTGGGACTGGAAGCGTTTCCGCGAGATTGCCGATTCGATCGGCGCCTATCTGATGGTCGACATGGCGCATATCGCCGGTCTGGTCGCCGGCGGTATGCACCCGTCGCCGCTGCCTTATGCGCATGTCGTGACCACCACCACGCACAAGTCGCTGCGCGGGCCGCGCGGCGGCATGATCCTCTGCAACGACGAAGAGATCGCCAAGAAGATGAACTCGGCGGTTTTCCCGGGCCTGCAGGGCGGCCCGCTGATGCATGTCGTCGCAGCCAAGGCGGTGGCGCTCGGCGAGGCGCTGAAGCCGAGCTTCAAGGCCTATGCCGAGAGCATCGTCGCCAACGCCAAGGCGCTGGCTTCGAGCCTGCAGGAAACTGGCCTCGACATCGTGTCGGGCGGCACCGACAACCATCTGATGCTGGTCGACCTGCGCCCGAAGAACGCCACCGGCAAGCGCGCCGAGGCGGCTCTCGGCCGCGCCAACATCACCTGCAACAAGAACGGCATCCCCTTCGACCCCGAAAAGCCGTTCGTCACCTCCGGCGTCCGTCTCGGCACGCCGGCCGGCACCACGCGCGGCTTCGGCCAGGCCGAGTTCCGCGAGATCGGCAAGCTGATCGCCGAGGTGCTGGACGGGCTGAAGGCGGCGAATTCCGACGAGGGCAATGCGGCAGTCGAGGCTGCGGTCAAGGCCAAAGTCACGGCGTTGACGGATCGCTTCCCGCTCTATCCTTATCTCGGTTGACCGGAAGCCGCGCGTCATCTTTTATCCGCCGGCAATGCGCGCCGTCCTGATTGGACGGCGCCGCGAACTGGAGACTTGATGATGCGCATTTTCCATCTTGCCGCCTTGGCCCTGGTCGGCTCGCTGGCCGGTTTCGCCGTGTCCGGCGCGGCCGGGCAGGAGCAGGCGCAGCCAGAACCGGCCACAAACACCTTCGGCAGATGGACCACGATCATCGACACGCTCGACGCCGGGCAGGATGCGCACAAGACCTGCGCGGCCTCCGCGGCTTTCGTCGACGGCATCGGCAATGCTGGCACGCTCACGCTGTCGATCTCGACCGGCGACGCGCTGCCGCCGGATGCCTATCCCGCTATCATGATCGCTGTCGACAACAAGGACCTGCCGACCGGCAAGGACATCGCGGCGACCTTCGGCGACCCCGGCATCAAGGTTTCCGCGAAAGTCTATTCGAACGCCGTCGGCGGTCGTCCCAGCTGGACGGTCGACAACCAGGCGAAGACAAGTCTCGCTCTGCTGCGCGCCATGCGCAAAGTCACCTCGCTCGATGTTGTTTTTGGCAAGCAGACCGTCGCCAGCATTCCGATGGACGGCTTCACCAAAGCCTACCGCAACCTCGGCACGTCCTGCGGATTCCCGACCAAGGACGTCGCGCCCTGAACCGACCGGGCACGACAGGGGCAGGGCGCTGGCAATCTTTCTCGCGCCTCGCTATCTCTGAGAAATGAAAGGCTCTAAGCCTTCCGCTCACCAGAGCGAGATGACGCTTCCTTGAATCGCCATCTCGCTCTAAGATTTTGTTTTTGAAGCATGATCTTCTCCGAAGAGTCTGCAACTTTTCGGGATCATGCTCTGAATCGCAAACCCAAGGCTCTCCATGCGCTGCCCCTATTGCCAGTCCGAAGATACGCAGGTGAAGGATTCGCGTCCCGCCGAGGATGGCGCGGCGATCCGCAGGCGCCGCGTCTGTCCGGACTGCGGCGGCCGCTTCACCACCTTCGAGCGCGTGCAACTGCGCGATCTCGTCGTCATCAAGAAGTCCGGCCGCAAGGTGCCGTTCGACCGCGACAAGCTGCTGCGCTCGGTCGAGATCGCGGTGCGCAAGCGCAATGTCGATCCCGAGCGGATCGATCGCGCCGTGACCGGTATCGTGCGCCAGCTCGAAAGCTCCGGCGAGACGGAAGTGGCCTCCGGCGAGGTCGGTCGGCTCGTCATGGAGGCGCTGAAATCGCTCGACGACGTCGCCTATGTGCGCTTCGCTTCGGTCTATCGCAATTTCCGTGAAGCCAAGGATTTCCACGAATTGCTGGGCGAACTGAAGGGCGACGAAGAAAAGACCGAAGAGGACGCCGGCTGATCATGGCGAAAGCTCAATTGGGCGAGGCCGAGCAAGCAGCCCTTGATAGCCGTTTCATGGCGGCGGCCATCAGACTGTCGCGCCGCAATGCCGGCCGCACTGCGACCAACCCTTCCGTCGGCACCATCATCGTGCGCGACGACGGCGCCGGCCCGATGATCGTCGGTAGCGGCGTCACTGCTGTCGGCGGCCGGCCGCACGCCGAGACCGAGGCGCTGGCCGAGGCCGGCGAACTGGCCCGCGGCGCCACCGCCTATGTGACGCTTGAGCCCTGCGCCCATCACGGCCGCACGCCGCCTTGCGCCACCGCGCTGGTCAATGCCGGCATTGCGCGCGTCGTCGGCGCGGCAAGCGATCCCGATCCGCGCGTTTCCGGCAAGGGTTACGCCATGCTGCGCGCCGCCGGCATCGAGGTCGTGGAGAAGGTGCTCGCCACAGAGGCCGCCGAGCAGATGGCCGGCTATCTGATTCGATCTTTGAAGAAACGTCCCGAAGTGACACTGAAGCTTGCGCTTTCGAGCGACGGCAAGATCGGCCGGAAAGGCGCCGGCCAGGTCGCCATCACGGGCGAGATCGCCAGGCGCGAAGTCTATCTTATGCGCGCGGAGGCCGACGCTATTCTGGTCGGCATCGGCACTGCGCTGGAGGACGACCCGGCGCTGACCGTGCGCCTACCGGGGTTGGAGAACCGCTCCCCGGCTCGCATCATCCTCGATCGCCAGATCCGGCTGCCGGAGTCGTCGAAGCTTGTTTCCGGGGTCGATCGTGTACCGCTCTATGTCGCGGCGTGCGCCGAGGCCGATCCGCAGCGGCGGGCTGCGCTCGAACGCGCAGGCGTGCACTTCATCGGCACTGAAACCTACGAGAGCGAAGTAGCCCTGCCGGAACTGCTCGAGGACATTGCAGCGCTCGGCATGGCGAGCGTACTGGTCGAGGGCGGCGCCAAGGTGGCCGAGGCCTTCCTGGCGGAAGACCTCGTTGACCGCATCGTCCTGTTCCAGGGACCGGAGGCGATCGGCGAGGATGGTATCACCTCGCCGATCGACGCTGCGCATATCCCGCCGGGTTTCCGCAAATTGCGTGAGATGCGCTTCGGCGAGGACAGCTATGCCGAGTGGGTAAGACCATGATCCCAAAAAGTGGGAAATGGTTTCGGATAAGAGCATGGTCAAACTGGAAGACACGATCTGATGTTTACGGGAATCGTTACGGATGTCGGCACTGTCGCTTCGGTGAAGCCGCTCAGCGAAGGCGTCGGCCTGCGCATCGACACGGCCTATGACCCGGAAACGATCGCGATCGGCGCTTCGATTTCCTGCGGCGGCGTCTGCCTGACCGTGACGGCGCTGCCCGAGAACGGCTCGAACGCGCGCTGGTTTGAGGTCGAAGCCTGGGAAGAGGCGCTCAGGCTGACGACTGCATCCGGTTGGAAATCGGGCACCAGGATCAATCTCGAACGGGCGCTGAAGATCGGCGACGAGCTCGGTGGCCATATCGTCTCCGGCCATGTCGACGGCACGGCGGAAATCGTCGAGCGCAAGGAAGAGGGCGATGCCGTGCGCTTCACGCTGGAGGCGCCGCGTCACCTGGCGAAGTTCATCGCGCCGAAAGGCTCCGTCGCGCTCGACGGCACCTCGCTTACGGTGAACAAGGTCGAAGCTACGCGCTTCGATGTGCTTCTGATCCAGCACTCGCTGAGCGTCACTACCTGGGGCGAGCGCCAGGCTGGCGACCGCGTCAACATCGAGATCGATATCATGGCCCGTTATGCCGCGCGCTTAGCCGAGGCGGCGAAACAGGGGCTTTGAGCGCAGCCGAGGGGTTCCGGGGAGGCGGCGCGGATCGCTGAGGTGCCAGGTCGCGCCGGCGCCTCAGCTTCCCTTCTCGGACTGAAGCTTGAGCGGGGTGATCGGCACCCTCGAGCACCGATCTCGATCCTCGAGGCTTCGCCTGCTAGCTGAAGAAAGCCCCGGAAGATCGCGATGCTTGGGATCTGGGCCTGTCGGGAGATGCTGGACCTGTGTCGGGCGGCAATCTTGTGCTTGCGATCGATCCGGCTTCGGCCTAAGTCACCGGCAACCCCCCGGAGACGTTTATGGCAGGCATATCCCAACACGGCAAAGCGTTCATTCGTCCGCAGGCGAAGGCGCATCTGCTTATCGTCGAGGCGCGTTTCCACGACGACCTCGCCGACGCGCTGCTCGAAGGCGCGACCAGCGCGCTGGACGAGGCCGGCGCCACTTATGACGTCGTGACTGTTCCTGGCTCGCTCGAAATTCCGGCCGTCATCACCTTCGCGCTGGACGGTGCCGGCGAGGGCGGCGTACACTATGACGGCTTCGTCGCGCTCGGCACCATCATCCGTGGCGACACCTATCATTTCGACATCGTCGCCAATGAATCGAGCCGTGCGCTGATGGATCTTTCCGTGCAGGAAGCGGTCGCGATCGGCAACGGCATCCTGACCACCGAAAACGATGCGCAGGCCTGGACGCGGGCCAAGCGCACCGAAGGCGACAAGGGCGGCTTTGCCGCCCGCGCGGCGCTGACCATGATCGCGCTCAAAGAGAAATTCGGAGCCCAATCGTGAGCGATCCTGCCCAGACCGGTGCGGCGCGCCACGCCAACAAGCGCGGTGCCGCCCGTCTTGCCGCCGTCCAGGCGCTCTACCAGATGGACGTGGCCGGCAGCGGTGTTTTCGAGATCACCGCCGAATACGAGGCCTTCCGCCTCGGCAAGGAAGTCGACGGCGCGCTCTATCGCGAGGCCGACGCGCAGTGGTTCCGCGCCATCCTGACCGGCGTCGTCGAGAACCAGAAGACCATCGATCCGATCATCCGCCAGGCGCTGACTGACGACTGGCCGCTGTCGCGGCTGGACTCGACGCTGCGCGCCATCCTGCGCGCCGGCGTCTATGAGCTGATGAAGCGCGAGGACGTTCCCGTGGCCGTGATCGTGTCGGAATATGTCGACATCGCCAAGGCCTTCTACGAGGAAGACGAGCCGAAGCTGGTCAACGCCCTGCTCGACCGTGTCTCGCGCCGGGTACGGGGCGAGGGTCGCGGCAAGGACGCATCGTGACCGCCACGGCAGTCGTCGCTGACGCCGGCAGGGAAGCGCGCCGCACGGCAGTGCTCCTCGCGGCCGCGCAGGCGATCGTCGGTTCCGCCGCGCCGATCGCCATTTCCATCGGCGCGCTTGCCGGCCAATATCTGCTCGGCCCCGACAAGTCTCTGGCGACGGCGCCGGTCACCGGCTTCAACCTCGGCGTTGCGCTCGGCGCCCTGCCGGCGGCCGCCATCATCCGCCGGCTCGGCCATCGCGGCGGCTTCATGACCGGCACCATCGTCACCGCCCTCGGCGGGCTGATCGCGACGCTCGCGCTCTTTCAGGCGAGCTTCTGGCTGTTCGCCTTTGGCCTGGGCGTGATCGGTGTCGGCGGCGCCTTCGTGCAGCAGTTCCGCTTCGCCGCCGCCGACAACGCGCCGCCGCAATTCAAGGCGCGCGCCATTTCCTTCGTGCTGGCTGGCGGCATCGTCACCGCCATCCTCGGGCCTCAGATCGTCATCTACACCGGCGACCTTCTGGCGCCGGTGATGTTTGCCGGATCCTTCGCCTCCATCCTGGTGCTGGCCGCCATAGGCGCGATTATCCTTTCCTTCCTGCATACGTCCAGGCGGACGAGCAGCGCCGCCGAAGCCGCCGCAAGCGACGCACGTCCGCTGGTCGAGATCGCCACCCAACCGCGTTTCGTCGCGGCGCTGTTCTGTGCCGTAGGCAGCTATGCGCTGATGAGCTTCGTCATGACCGGCGCGCCGCTCGCCATGGTCGGCTGCGGTCTTTCGACCGACGATGCCACGCTTGGCATCTCCTGGCACGTTATGGCGATGTTCGGGCCGAGCTTCTTCACCGGTTCGCTGATCCACCGCTTCGGCGCCGAGCGCATCGTCGCTATTGGGTTGGTGCTGCTCATCGCCTGCGCAGTGGTGGCGCTCTCAGGCCTTGCGCTATGGCAGTTCTGGACCGCGCTGATCCTGCTCGGCCTCGGCTGGAATTTCGGTTTCATCGGCGCGACCGCCATGGTCGCCGCGAGCTACCATCCATCCGAAAAAGGCAAGGTGCAGGGCTTCCATGACTTCGTCCTGTTCGGCTCCGTCGCCTTCGCCTCGCTGATGTCGGGCGCGGTCTACAATGCCTGGGGCTG
This sequence comes from Mesorhizobium sp. WSM3873, assembly GCF_001672445.1. Taxonomy (NCBI): domain Bacteria; kingdom Pseudomonadati; phylum Pseudomonadota; class Alphaproteobacteria; order Hyphomicrobiales; family Phyllobacteriaceae; genus Mesorhizobium; species Mesorhizobium sp. WSM3873. The sequence continues at coordinate 519,498 of NZ_LYTM01000034.1, forward strand.
GACCATGCTGAACTGGATCGTGTTCCCGGTCGTTGTGCTCTGCTTCCTGGCGCTCGGCACCCTGAAGCTGCCGGGCTTGCGCCGCGCCAACTGACATTGCGCCGTTTGCCGGCGCGCAATCGATCTAAATGCACGGCGGCCCCTGCCGGTGAGTCGCGGCGTTCGTCTTTCCGGCGAAAGCCGGGCAAAAACCGAACAATATCTTGACGTTCCCAGCCCTGTTTCGCATACACCTTAGCCAAGGGGTGGATTCCGCGTGCGGCGTTCATCTCCGTCCCAACGGCCCAGGGAGGGGTTCTTCTGGGCCATCAATCGAGGAAAATTCGGCAATGACCATCATTACCGCCGTCATCGCCTGCGGCTTGCTGTCAGTCCTGTACGCCATCTGGGCGACACGATCGGTCCTGGCGTCCGATCAGGGCAACCAGCGCATGCAGGAAATCTCCGCCGCCATTCGCGAAGGTGCTCAAGCCTATCTGGCGCGCCAGTACACCACCATCGCCGTCGTCGGCATCGTCGTGCTTCTTCTCGCCTGGTGGCTGCTCTCCATCACGTCCGCGATCGGCTTCCTGATCGGCGCCGTGCTTTCGGGCGCTGCCGGCTTCATCGGCATGCATGTCTCGGTGCGCGCCAATGTCCGCACCGCGCAGGCCGCTTCCAACAGCCTGGCCGCCGGCCTCGACATCGCCTTCAAGTCGGGCGCCATCACCGGCCTGCTGGTGGCGGGCCTGGCGCTGCTCGGCGTCTCCATCTACTACCTCATCCTGACCGGCCCGATGGGCCTGCAGCCGAACGACCGCGTCGTCATCGACGCGCTGGTCTCGCTCGGCTTCGGCGCCTCGCTGATCTCGATCTTCGCCCGTCTCGGCGGCGGCATCTTCACCAAGGGCGCCGACGTCGGCGGCGACCTCGTCGGCAAGGTGGAAGCCGGCATTCCGGAAGACGATCCGCGCAACCCGGCCACCATCGCCGACAATGTCGGCGACAATGTCGGCGACTGCGCCGGCATGGCCGCGGACCTGTTCGAGACCTATGCGGTGACGGTCGTCGCCACCATGGTTCTGGCTGCAATCTTCTTCGGCGGCACGGCGGTGCTGGGCGCCGCCATGCTCTATCCGCTCGCCATCTGCGGCGCCTGCATCCTGACGTCGATCGTCGGCACCTTCTTCGTCAAGCTAGGTTCCAACGGCTCGATCATGGGCGCGCTCTACAAGGGCCTGATCGTCACCGGCCTGCTGTCGATCGTCGGCCTGGCCGTCGCCACTTCGGCGACGCTCGGTTGGGGTGAGGTCGGCACCGTCGCCGGCATCGTCATCACCGGCAAGAACCTGTTCATCTGCGGCCTGATCGGTCTTCTGGTGACCGGCCTCATCGTGGTGATCACCGAATACTACACCGGCACCAACAAGCGCCCGGTGAATTCGATCGCCCAGGCCTCGGTGACCGGCCACGGCACCAACGTCATCCAGGGCCTCGCGGTCTCCTTGGAATCGACGGCGCTGCCGGCCATCGTCATCGTCGGCGGCATCATCGCCACCTACCAGCTTGGCGGCCTCTTCGGAACGGCGATCGCCGTCACCACCATGCTCGGGCTCGCCGGCATGATCGTGGCGCTCGACGCCTTCGGCCCGGTCACCGACAATGCCGGCGGCATCGCCGAAATGTCGGGCCTGCCCAAGGAAGTGCGCCACTCCACCGACGCGCTCGACGCGGTCGGCAACACCACCAAGGCCGTGACCAAGGGCTATGCCATCGGCTCCGCCGGCCTCGGCGCGCTGGTGTTGTTCGCGGCCTATTCGAACGACCTCAGGTTCTTTGCCGCCAATGGCGACAAGTACCCGTACTTCCAGGGCATGGGCGAGATCTCCTTCGACCTTTCCAACCCGTATGTCGTTGCCGGCCTGATCTTTGGCGGCCTCATTCCGTATCTGTTCGGCGGCATCGCCATGACCGCCGTCGGCCGCGCGGCGGGCTCGATCGTCGAGGAAGTGCGCAAGCAGTTCCGCGAGGATAAAGGCATTATGGCCGGAACCTCGAAACCGAACTACGCGCGCGCCGTCGACCTGCTGACCCGGGCAGCAATCCGGGAAATGATCATCCCGTCGCTGCTGCCCGTGCTGGCGCCGCTCGTCGTCTATTTCGGCGTGCTCCTGATCTCGGGCTCGAAGGCCTCGGCCTTCGCGGCCCTTGGCGCCTCGCTGCTCGGCGTCATCGTCAACGGCCTCTTCGTCGCCGTCTCGATGACCTCCGGCGGCGGCGCCTGGGACAACGCCAAGAAGTCGTTCGAGGACGGCTTTACCGACAAGAATGGCGTCAAGCACCTGAAGGGCTCCGAGGCGCATAAGGCCTCGGTCACCGGCGACACCGTCGGCGATCCCTACAAGGACACCGCCGGCCCGGCGGTCAATCCGGCGATCAAGATCACCAATATCGTGGCGCTGCTGCTCCTGGCCGTGCTCGCGCACGGCTGAGCCACGTTCTACCAAGTGACCCGCGGGAGCGATCCCGCGGGTTTTGTTTACGGCCAAGCCGTTTCGGCAAAACAAAAACCCGCCGAAGCGGATTCGGCGGGTCTTGGTCCGTGGACGTCGCTGACAGCGAACTCAGGGCGTGCCGCCGCCCGGGATGCCGGGCGCCAGCTTGCTGGCGCCGTTGATGATCTGGCTGAGGAAGTTCTGGTCCTTGCCGCCCGTCGGCGTCGTCCTCGAGATGAAGTCGAAGACCTTGCCGTCCTTCAGGCCGTAATTGGCGATCTGGGTGACGCGGCCGTCGGCGCCGAAATAGACCGCCAGCACATGCTGGTCGACGATGCGCGGGTTGTCGAAGGCGACGTAGCGCTTGCGCGTCTGCGAGATGTAATAGAACGCCTCGTTGTCGAAGGTCGCCGTCGTCGACGGCGTGCCCAGCGCAAGAAGAACCTGCTCGCGACTCGATCCGACCGGCACCGAGTCGATCGCCGCCTGGTCGATGACGTAGCCTTTCGTCAGCGTCTCGCTCGGACGCAGATCACCGAACATCTTGGACGAATTGCAGGCGGAAAGCGCGGATACCGCCACCAGCAGAGTGGCCACGCCCGCCCGCACAGGCATGAAAAACGACTTGAATTTCAGCGCACCCAACAACAATTCTCCATCACATCCCCGCAGCTTGCGCTGGGCCGCAAAACCGGTAAACCAGCTTGCATGCCGATGCAACAAGGCCAAATCAAACAAAAGGTCCCCGGGAGACCACCCTCAATGTTCCAGCGCCTTTTTGGTCGCGAACGTCACGCCAACCGCGCCATCACCGAGGCGCTCTACGCACAAATCGTGGCGGCGGCGCGGCAAACGGTGTTTTATTCCGACTGGAATGTGCCGGATACGCCGCTCGGCCGCTTCGAGATGCTGTCGCTCCATATGTACCTGATCCAGCACCGGCTGCGCGGCGAGGGCGGAGCCGCGGCCGAGATCGCTCAGGTGCTGATCGACGAGTTCTTCCTCGATGTCGACCATTCGCTGAGGGAACTCGGCATCAGCGATGTCGGCGTGCCGAAGCGCATGAAGAAGCTGGCAAAGATGTTCTATGGCCGCACCGCGGCCTACGACGAAGCCTTGCGGGACGACGACGGCGCGGCGCTTGCCGCGGCGCTCGCCCGCAATGTCAGGCCCGATGCCGGCGAATGGCCTGAGGCGTCGCTGCTGGCGAATCATGTTGGCGCGGCGACCGGGCAGCTTGCCGCTCAGCCGACCGAATCGATCATGGCCGGCGTCGTCGCTTTCCCGGCCGCCGGAGCCGCCTGAAGGAGGCGAGAATGAAGCACGCCGAACCGCAGAGCCCCGTATCCTTTGTCGCCAATGTCGCCCGCCTGCCGCAAAAGGGTTTGCCGGTTGCAATCGAGGCCGACGAAAGGCAGCGCACTGCGCTTGCCGCCGAACATGACCTGCTTTCCGTCGAGAGCTATCGCGCCGAGCTCTTGGTGGCGTCCTGGAAACGCAACGGCGTCAAGGTCAGCGGCCGCGTCGAGGCCGACATCACCCAGGCCTGCATCGTCACACTCGATCCGGTCGCGGCTCACATCGACGAGCCCGTCGAGGCGCTGTTCTTGCCGGAGCAGTCGAAACTCGGACGCGAAGGCTTCGACGGCGGCGGCGAGATCGTCCTCGACGCTGACGGGCCCGACAGCCCGGAAACTTTTTCCGGCGACACCATCGATGTCGGGGCGCTCGCCGAGCAGTTTTTCGGCCTGGCGATCGACCCTTATCCGCGCAAACCCGGCGCCTCGCTAGAGGGCGCGGGTGACGATCAGCCCGAGGAAAGCGAATTCCAGAAAAAGCTGCGTTCGCTGCTCGGAAAATCCTGAAGGCGGCCTGGATTTTGGAAAAGTTGGTTGTGCGGCAGCCCAAAACCGCTATTTTCGCCGAACCTTCGCGAGCCCCCTTACCTCGGCAGGCGCCCGCCGCTAGCCAGGCAAACCGTGAGAAAAACACCGCGTGATCAGGATTTCCATCGATGCCATGGGCGGGGATCACGGACCAGGCGTCGTCATCCCCGCGCTGATGACGGTCGCCATCCGCCGCCCTGACATCCGTTTCGTCATCTATGGCCGCGAGGACGCCGTGCGTCCCGAACTGGCCAAGTTTCCCAAGCTCGCCGAGGTGAGCGAGTTCGTCCATTGCGAGATCGCTGTCAGGATGGACGACAAGCCGAGCCAGGCGCTGCGCCACGGCCGCTGGAAATCGTCGATGTGGAAAGCGGTCGAGGCGGTGAAGAACGGCGCCGCGCAGGCCTGCATCTCGGCCGGCAACACCGGCGCGTTGATGGCGATGTCGAAATTCTGCCTGCGCACCATGGCCACCATCGACCGCCCGGCGATCGCGGCGCTTTGGCCGACGACGCGCGGCGAGAGCGTGGTGCTCGATGTCGGCGCCACCATCGGCGCGGATGCGCATCAGCTCGTCGATTTCGCCATCTTGGGCACCGGAATGGCGCGCTCGGTGTTCGGTATCGAGCGGCCGAGCGTCGGCCTGCTCAATGTCGGCGTCGAGGAGATCAAGGGCCAGGAGGAGGTCAAGGAGGCCGGGCGCATGCTGCGCGAGGCCAACATGGCCTCGATGAACTATCGCGGCTTCGTCGAGGGCGACGACATCGGCAAGGGCACGGTCGACGTGGTCGTCACCGAGGGCTTTGCCGGCAACATCGCACTTAAGACCGCCGAGGGCACGGCAAGGCAGATCGCGGGCTATTTGCGGGCCGCCATGAGCCGCACGCTGATGGCCAGGATCGGCTACGTGTTTGCCAAAGGTGCCTTCGACCGGCTGCGCGAAAAGATGGATGTCGGCCGCTCCAATGGCGGCGTCTTTCTGGGCCTGAACGGCATTGTGGTGAAGAGCCATGGCGGTGCCGATTCGGATGGCTTTGCCGCGGCGATCGAGCTCGGCTACGACATGGTGCGCAACAATCTGCTTGACCGGATCGAGGCCGATCTCGATCTGTTCCATGCGCGCAATCCGACTGCCCAGGCAAACAGGAAATCCGGCGTCGCCGTCGAGGCCGAGGAATAGGAACGAACCTTGATCAGATCAGTTGTGCGCGGCAACGGTGCCGCGCTGCCCCGCCGCATCATGAAGAATGCCGATTTCGAAGGCATGGTCGAGACCTCCGACGAGTGGATCGTCCAGCGCACCGGCATTCGCCAGCGCCACGTCGCGGCCGATGACGAGACGACGGCCTCGCTGGGCGAGGCGGCGGCGCGCGCCGCGCTCGACAGCGCCGGCCTGACGCCAGCCGATATCGACCTGATCGTGCTGGCGACCTCGACGCCCAATAACACGTTCCCGGCGACGGCTGTCGAAATCCAGAACCGCCTCGGCATGCATCACGGCTTCGCCTTCGACATGCAGGCCGTGTGTTCCGGCTTCGTCTATGCGGTCGCCACCGCCGATCTCTATATCCGCGGCGGGCTGGCAAAACGCGTCCTGGTGATCGGCTCCGAAACCTTCTCGCGCATCCTCGACTGGAGCGACCGCTCGACCTGCGTGCTGTTTGGCGATGGCGCCGGCGCCGTGGTGCTCGAAGCGGCGAAAGGGGCTGGCAACATCGCCGATCGCGGCGTGCTGGCCGCCAGCCTGCGTTCGGATGGCGTCCACAAGGAAAAACTCTTCGTCGACGGCGGCCCGTCCACCACGGGAACGGTCGGCCATCTCAAGATGGAAGGCCGCGAGGTCTTCAAGCACGCGGTCGGCATGATCACCGACGTTATCGAGGCCACTTTCGCCGAGGCCGGCATCACGGCGGAAGACCTCGACTGGTTCGTGCCGCATCAGGCCAATAAACGGATCATTGACGCTTCCGCCAAGAAGCTCGGGATAGCCGAAGAGAAAGTCGTGGTCACCGTCGATTTGCACGGTAATACCTCGGCTGCCTCCGTGCCGCTCGCTTTGTCGGTGGCTGTCGCCGACGGCCGCATCAAGAAGGGCGACCTTGTTCTGCTCGAGGCGATGGGCGGGGGTTTTACCTGGGGCGCGGTGTTGCTGCGCTGGTAAGTGCCGAACGCGGGGGTTCGGTCCTTGACCTTGCCGGATCAATTACTTAGGCTCTGCCGCTGCCTGTATCGATTTATGTTTTTGAGCTGATGGGACGGTCGCATGGGGGGAAAGACACTGACGCGTGCCGACCTAGCCGAAGCCGTTTACCGCAAGGTTGGTTTGTCGCGAACTGAATCGGCCGAGTTGGTCGAGGCCGTCCTGGATGAGATTTGCGAAGCAATCGTTCGCGGCGAGACGGTGAAGCTGTCTTCCTTCGCGACTTTCCATGTCCGCTCCAAGAATGAGCGCATCGGCCGCAATCCCAAAACCGGCGAAGAAGTGCCGATCCTGCCGCGCCGCGTGATGACCTTCAAATCCTCGAACGTGCTGAAGAACCGCATCTTGCGTTCGCACCAGAACAGCAAGGCCAAGGGCGTCAAGTAACCCTCGAATGCCGGTTGAAAACCGCGGCCCCTTTGACGCCGGGCTTGAATATCGCTTCATAAACCGCTGAAATAAGGTGCGATTCGGATCAACTCCGGATTGCGGTCCAGCGTGAGGATTCGCCCATGGACAAGAGCCCCGATGCTTTCCGTACCATCAGCGAGGTTGCGGAAGATCTCGACCTGCCGCAGCACGTGCTGCGTTTCTGGGAAACCCGTTTCAACCAGATCAAGCCGATGAAGCGTGGTGGCGGCCGCCGTTACTACCGGCCGCAGGATGTCGAACTGATCAAGGGCATCCGGCACATGCTTTATGATCAGGGCTATACGATCAAAGGCGTGCAGAAGCTGTTGCGCGAGAACGGCAACCATTTCCTGGTCGCGATCGGCAATGGCGACATGGCAGCCGTCGAGGCGATCGCGCAGCGCCGCCAGGCCGAGCAGGTGCCGCTGACCGCGGCTGCCCAGCCGCGCGGCGACGAGGATGCGCTGGTCGGTCAGCCCAAGGTGAAGCCCAGCCGCCGTTTCTTCGGCCTTGGCAAGGGAGACGACGAAGGTCCCGTGCAGCCGGACTCCTCGAAATTGTCGCGCGACAACCGGGCCTTGCTGCAGGAGGCGCTCTTCGACCTTCTGGAGTGCAAGCGCCTGCTCGACCAGGTGCGTTGAGCTTCGGTTGCCGCTCCCGCGGCTTGGACGGCCGGCGTCCCTGACAGCCGGAACTGCTGTCGCATCCATGCGTTAGCCCTTCTCTGCAAGAGAAGGACATCAGGCATGGCGTGGTTTTCGACCCTTTCCGATCTCGATCTGGACAGGCAGGTCGCGGCGCTCTCGCGTCAACTTGACGATGTCAGGAAAGCCTTGGCAAAACGCGGCGACACCTATTACGAGGACGGCCGCGAGGCGGCGTCCGTTTATTATTCGCAGCTCGCCGACCGCTTTCACGAGGCGCTGCCGGCAATCAGGCGCCGGAGCAGGGCGCTCGAGCACACCGCGCGCGAGCATCCGGCCACCGTGGCCGCCGTCGGACTGGTCGTGGTCGGCCTGCTTGCCGGCCTTCTGATCAGCCGGCGCTGACCCCGGGCTGCGAAACAGAAATGGCGACCGTTCGCGCCGGCCGCCATTCCGTCAGCACGAGAGCCCAACCGGATGAAATCGGGATGGAGTGGGCTCCGGCTTCGATCAGTTCGCGAGCTTGATCCGGCTCTTAGGATCGACCTTCATGACCTGGCTGCACTTGCCGTAGACGGTGCCGTTCTTATCGGTGGCGTCGGTGTAGGTGCCCTTACAATCGAGCTGCAGCACCAGACAGGAGCCGGAGCCTTTGCAGACCGCGCCGCCGTCGCCGGTCGGATGCGTGCCGGCAAAGGCCGGCGCGGAAACCGAGCCGAAAGCCGAGACGACGAAGGCGGCGGCGAGCGAGATACGCTTGAAGTTGGTCATTTGAGCATTTCCTTCCATTGGTTGCTGGGAGCGCTTTCTGGCGTCCCGGTCGGGTTGAGGAACGCCTTAGTGGCGTCCATGACCGCTTGGTGCGGCCTCCAATGGAAAGGTTCATGGCCCGCGCGATTTTTGTCGCCTGGCGAGCATTGCTGTGAAGGTGTCAGGGTTCAGGGATTACCGTAGGTGCCGGATCTGCCAGCAGCGCTAAGCGCTCGTTGGGCAGTGGCGACTTGATGCGGCAAGAGGTCGGGACCGCTTGAAAAGCGATCGAACCCGGCTGCGCGCTCATCAGGGGACAGCGGGTGCTCAAAGGAGAGGCTTGTCCCACGAAGCGAAAAATTCCGATGGGAAGACTTGCGCGACCAATACAATGAAGGCCTGTCTTCCCATCGGCAGGTGGGAAGGATCAGGCCTTCTTCTCAACCACCTTCTTATGGTGGTGATGATGGTGGTGGTGATGATGATGATGGTGCCGGCGATGATGCTTGTGATGGTGGTGCTTTACCACCGGGGCCGCATCGGCGCTGGTCGTGCCGAGGATCGGCATGGTGAATGCCAGGGCCAGAGCCAGCCCGAGCGCGGAGAGGAGGGACTTCTTCATGATTTCGTTTCCTTTTACGCGGGCGTTCCGGAGTTCACCGGACCAAATCGGTGACCCAAGCCCCGCGATCGGCACTATCCTCCTGGATTTTTTCGACACTTTTTCCGGACTGTAGATTTTTGTTTCTGGATTGTTTCTGGCGAACCACGATCGCGCCGCGCGCTCTTGCGGGCGCGCATGGACGGCTCGACATCATGCTTTTCGAGCCTGATGCGTCAGCTGCGCGCCTCACATCGGCGGAGCCACGCCATGATTGCCGACCACCACCCGGCGCGAAACGAGCTTGCCGCCGCTGCCGCGCTCGGCGCTGACGAACACGGTCATGCCTGGCTTGAGATCCGCAGGCGCAGCGGGCGCGAATTTCACGATCGGCGTCGATTGCGGGATGGCGATCTCTTTCTTCTGGCCATTGCTGTAGGTCAGCGTCACGGTCCTGCCGTTGACCTCGGTCACGTCGGCGACAGTGCCGTTGGTCATTCGGCTGTTGGGCTGCAAATCCCAATCGCGGTCGCCTTCTCCGGTTCCCTTTAACGCCGCCGGGAAGATCACTACTTCCAGCGCGCCGCTGCCGCCGTCGGCCTTGGACACCGATGCGATGCCGAGGAAATCGCCCTGTTTGATATCGGCGGCCGACGCCTTGGCGACACCGGAGATCATCCAGTCGGGGGAAAGGGTGATCGTTTCGGTCTTGCCGTCGCGGGCTTTCACCGTCAGCGTCGTACCGGCGAGGTCGACCACCGTGCCGCGCAAGCGCACGGTGTCCGCCTGAGCGGCGCCCGCAAAGCCTGAAATCATGCCGAGTACGATAGCGAATAGCTTCAGTTTCATGGAATCCGATCCTCTTCAAAGGGGCTGGCGTCGCCCGCCTTCCGGCAAGCGACGGAGAGCTAACGAATCGGAGTGGGCTAAATGCCGGCGGGTGCGGCCTTCGGCGCTTCAAAAGATCTTGATTGGGCCTCGCGCCACCTTACATGTCGGTGGCCTGCGGCCTCGGCTCCCAGCCGATGAACCACGGTCACGATGGCGTGACGGCCAAAACGGCCTCTTGGCAAATCATCCGTTAACGGCCATTCTCCCGCCCGTCTCAGGCAACGCCACATTTCATCTGTGTTGTTTCATCCCAAGGAGTTGCCATGCCCAACACCGCAAGAAACGCTGTTTCCAACAACATTATTGCCGCGTCCGGCCTCAATCCGCTGAAAGCCGTCCGCGAAACGAGGGGATATACGATTGAGGAGCTTTCCTTGACCTGCGGCCTGGCCGTGGGCGAGATCGTCGACATCGAGGACGGCAAAGACGCCGACCCCGCCAAGCTCAGGCGTATCGCTTCCGCGCTGCAGGTGCCGGAAGAGGAATTGATCATGATGCCGACCGAAGAGAATTGGCCCACACAGCAATAGAGACGCTGAAGCGTCCGCGAAAAAAGCCCGCCATGGCCCGCCCTGGCGGGCTTTTTTGCGTCTTCCACAGATGATCCCCTGGCCCTTGCCAACTGCCGGCGCGCCATGCGGCAATCCCGGCCGCTGCCACGATTCGGCGGCATCGACTGGCCAACATGCCTGATTGAGGTTTCGCTCATGAGCTTGGAATCGGTCCGCGCCTTCTTTGCCGAACATGCACCCGACATCGAGGTGCTGGTCACCGAAGCGAGCTCGGCGACCGTGGCACTGGCGGCCGACGCCCATGGCGTGCTGCCGGCGCAGATCGCCAAGACCATCTGCCTGCGCGTCGGCGACGAGACCATGCTGGTCGTGACCAGCGGCACTGCCAGGCTCGACAACCGCAAATGCAAGGACACGCTCGGCGGCAAGCCGCGCATGCTCGACGGCGAACAGGTGCTTGCCGCGACCAGCCACCCGCCGGGCGGCGTCTGTCCCTTCGGTCTGCCGGCGCCGCTGCCGGTCTTTTGCGATGTGACGCTCAAAGCCTTCGACGAGGTCGTCCCCGCCGCCGGCGCGACGAATGCCGCCGTGCGGATTGCGCCGCAGCGGATGGCCGAACTTGTAGACGCCAAATGGGTCGACGTGTGCCAGTAGGAGATTGGAGGGGACTTCTGGGGGGCAAGTCTCAGGCTTGAAAAATGGTCGGAGTGGCCGGATTCGAACCGACGACCCCTTGACCCCCAGTCAAGTGCGCTACCGGGCTGCGCTACACTCCGGACCGGGTGGCGATGTATCGTGATAACCCCGTGCGGGTCAACCGAATTCGGCGGCTAATTCGCCGATGACAGTGCCGCAGCAGGGACGGCGCGCGCCAACCGCAATTCCTTCTGGTGCCGGTATTCCAGCGCGCTCGCGCCCCAGATCAGCCCGAGCAGCAGATAGAGATGGCGCCAGTGATCGATGTCGATGAAGGTGCCGAGCCCGATATTGCCGAGATAGGCGACATAGGCGCAAAGCAGATAGGGCTGCCAGGGACGAGCGCGAAGGAGGATGCGGAAGCCGGCGCAGATCGTCCACAGGGTTAGCGTCAGGAACGAGACGAAGCCCAGCCAGCCATAGTCCATCAGCGCCTTCAGCCAGATGTCGTGCGTGTCCTCGCCGTAGATCGTGCCGAAGACCAGCGGGCCGATGCCGAACGGGTGTTCCAGTGCCAGCTGGAAGCCGATCGTATAGCGTGCGAAGCGGCCGAGGCGCGCGGTATCGTAGCTTTGCTCGAGATGCGCGCGCTGGGTGAACATGTCCGACACGCCGGGCAGCTGCAGGATGACGAGGATGGCGATGATCAGCAGCGCGAGCGCGGCGATCGTCATCACCACGACCCGCAGGCGGAACATGCCGCTGGCGCTCTGCAGGAAGAGGCAAGCGGTGAGCAGCACCGCCGAAACCGCGAACATGCCCCAGGCGCCGCGCGAGAAGGAGAAGAAGATGCCGGCGGTGATGCTCAATAGCGGCACCGCCAGAAGCGGCATGCGCGATACCGGGCCGGTCAAGAGCAGATAAAGCAGGTAGGTGCCGGGCAGCACCAGGAACGGACCGAACACGTTCGGGTCCTGAAAGGCGCCGGCGGCGCGGTCGTATTTTGTGAACATCTCCGCGCCCGGAAAGGCATGGAAGTAGCCGGCGATGCCGAGCAGCGAGGTCGCCACAGCCGAGGCCACATAGGCGATGAAGATCAGCCGGTAGAGGTCAGGCTGGACCGATGTCACCGAGGCGAAGAAGACCGCGCTGAAGGCGAGAAACAGCGAGACCGCCAGATAGAGCGGCGTGTTGGCGAGATCCGCCATCTGCGTCATCGCGATCATGCCGCCGATGTTCATCGCCACCAACAGCACCAGCAGCGGCAATATCGCTCGCGATATTCTGAGGCCGAACAGCGCCCAGACGGCGATCAGCCCGGCCATGTAGAGCTCGTAGGGTGCCGGCTCGCTGATGACGAAGCCGGAAAGCAGGATGCCGACGACGATAGCGGCCGACGAGATCAGCGCGATCAGCTTTGCGTTGACCGCCTGCGGCGGCAACTGGTTGACCGCCTGTGGCGGCAACTGGTTGACCGCCTGAGGCGGCAACTGGTTGACCGCTTGAGGCGGCAACTGGTTGACCGCGTCCGCCGGCAACTCCTGCGCGAGCGCGCTCAATAGGCGTTTTCCGTATTGAGCAGGCGCACGGGTGTCAGGAACAGGATGCGCAGGTCGAACAGCATCGACCAGTTCTCGATGTAGTAGAGATCGTATTCGGTGCGCATGCGGATCTTTTCATTGGTGTCCATCTCGCCGCGCCAGCCGTTGATCTGCGCCCAGCCGGTGACGCCGGGCTTGACCTTGTGGCGGGCGAAATAGCCGTCGACCACCTCGTTGTAGAGCAGGTTGTGCGATTGGGCGGCGATCGCATGCGGGCGCGGCCCGACCAGCGACAGCGAGCCGAACAGCGAGTTGAAGAACTGCGGCAGCTCGTCGATCGAGGTCTTGCGGATGAAGCGGCCGACGCGGGTGACGCGCGGGTCGTTCTTGGTGACCGTCTGCTTGGCGGTCGGGTCCGACCTGTCGGTGTACATCGACCGGAACTTGTAGACCTCGATGACCTCGTTGTTGAAGCCGTGGCGCTTCTGCTTGAACAGCACCGGCCCCTTGCTGTCGAGCTTGATGGCGATCGCGGTGGCGAGCATCACCGGCGAGAAGACGATGATGCCGACAAGCGAGAAGATGATGTCGAAGCTACGCTTGGCGACCGAGTCCCAGTCGTTGATCGGCTTGTCGAAGATGTCGAGCATCGGCACCGAGCCGATGTAGGAATAGGCGCGCGGGCGGAACTGCAGCGCGTTGGAATGCGCCGAGAGCCGGATGTCGACCGGCAGAACCCAGAGCTTCTTCAAAAGCTGCAGCACGCGCGATTCGGCCGTCAGCGGCAGCGATACGATCAGCATGTCGATGCGGGCGATGCGGGCGAACTCGATCAGCTCGGAAATAGTGCCGAGCTTCGGGTAGCCGGCGACGATCGGCGGCGAGCGCTTGTCACCGCGATCGTCGAAGATGCCGCAGATGCGAATATCGTTATAGGGCTGCTTCTCGACCGAGCGGATCAGCATTTCGGCCGACTTGCCGCCACCAACGATGACCGCGCGGCGCTCCATGCGCCCGTCGCGCGCCCAGCGCCTGATCAGCCTGGACATCACCAGTCTGAGCCCGAAGATCAGCACAAAGCCGACCACGAACCAGCTGCCGAACAGGAGGCGCGAATAGTCCTCCGAGGCCTTCATGGCGAAGGCCGTGAGAGCCATCAGCGCGAAGGTGCCGGCCCAGACGAGGAGCACGCGGCCGAAATTGGCGAGGGGGCGCATCAGCGCCGCGATCTGGTAGCTGTCGCTGACGTCAAGCAGCACCACCGCCAGGAACGAAGCTGCCGCGATCGTCAGCGGATATTGCCAGGCGAGATAGTTGAAGAAGCCGACATAGTAGAAATAGAGGCACATGCCTGACACAAAGAGCACGGCGAATTCGACCATGCGCAGCACGCCGCTGACCATGATCGGCGACATCGTATCGCGCCGGTACTGCGAGGCGACCTGTCGCGCCACGTCATTGATGCCGGGCACTTGAGCTTCGGCAGGGCCGTCGAATTTGCGCACCGCCTCGATCGAAAAGCGGTGCGCGGGGTCGATCTCGTTCATGGGGATTGTCCGCGAGCTTCGCGCGAGTGAATAGCAAAAGAGAGCTAAGAAAGCCTTGAAACAACAGGTGGCTTTGAATGCGTGTTGTTGCTTGCGACGACTGGCGGTTTTTTCACGCCGATTGCAGATTAGTAAAGTCTAAAGCTTTAGCGCCGCGAAGTAAGCCTTCTCGATCTCGGCCGCCATCACGTCGGCCCCGAATCGCGCCTTCAACTCGGGGTTCTGCGGCATCAGCTTGCGGTAGGCGCCGCGATCGTCGAGAGCCGTTCTGAGCCTGTCGGCGAGCTGGCGGGCATCGGGCCGGATCAGGGCAGGGGAGTCTTCGCCGAAGATCTCGGGAATGCCGCCCACGGCGGTGGCAATCATCGGCATGCCGGCTGCCAGCGCCTCGAGCACGATATAGGGCATTGCTTCCGCGCGGGACGGGACGACGATCAACTCGGCCAGGGCGAAGGCTTCTCTGGCCGGCATCGGCGGCAGGAAGCGGACATGGCCCTTAAGTCCTAGTCGCTCCACCTGAGCGTGGTAGCGTGGCAGGTCGTCGCCGGCGCCGACCATCACCGCGCTTAACCGGCGGCCGAGCGCCCTGCCGGCCCGCGCCAGCGCGTCGATGAAGATGTCCGGGCCTTTGAGATCGCGCATCATGCCGATGTATATGAGATCGGCCGCATCGGCCGCCGGCGCCACCGGTTCGAACTCGACGGCCCGCAGGCCGTTATAGACCAGCCTGTTGGGGATGGGCGGCTCGCCGACCTTCCGTCGATAGGTTGTCCGCTCATAATCGGAAACGAACAGAAGGCAGTCGCTGAAGCGGGCCATGAAACGCTCCAGCGCGAAGAACAGCCTTCCGGTGGCCGTCGTTTCGTCATAGTGCAGCGAGCCGCCATGCGGCGAATAAAGGCGGGCCACGCGAGACCTTGAAACCCGCAACAGTGAGCCGAACAGACGGGCATAGGCGCCACCCTTGGCGCCATGCCCGTGCAGCACGTCCGGCCGCAATTCCTTGATGATTTGATAGGTGCGCCAGGCCGCGGCGATGTCGCCCGGTCCGATATGGCGCTGCATGGGCGTGCGATGGATGCCGAGCGCCAGGCGCTCCTTCATCGCTCCGAACAGCCGCTCCTCATAGTCGCCGCCCGTGGTCGAATCGCAGACGATACCCACGGAATGGCCGGCGGCGACCTGCGCCTCGGTCAGGTCGCGCACATGCCGGAAGATTCCCCCGACAGGTGAGCGGAAGCAGTGGACGATCCGAAGGTGAGCCGCCACGTTGATTTTCAGAACAGGCGTTCGCGGACGTAGACGGTGTCGCCGGGCAGGAGTGGATCGGATGTCTGCACCCTGCCGGTCATCACCTTGCCGTTGATGTCGCGGGTGATGTCGACGCTTTCCTGGTTGGCGCGCGGTGTGAAGCCGCCGGCGATCGCGATCGCCTTCTGCACCGTCAGTCCGGGCACATAGGAATATTGCCCTGCGGCACCGACTTCGCCCATGACGAAGATCGGCCGGTAGCGGTCGATCTCGACCGAGACGTCGGGATCGCGCAGATATCCCTGGCGCAATTTATCGGCGATTTCCTTCTCGAGCTGCTGGGCGGTGTGGCCGCGCGCCGGCACGGCGCCGACGAGCGGGAAGGAGATGTAGCCGGACTGGTCGACGCTGTAGGTGTTGGTCAGCCCGTCCTGCTCGAACACCGTGACGCGGATGCGGTCGCCGGCGCCGAGTCTGTATGGCTGGTCGAGCACTTCATGAAAGGCGGCGGGCGCCGGCCGGTAGCTGGAACAGCCGGTAAGCAGCGACAAGGCGAGCATGGCGCGAAAGAGATGAGCAGTGCTTTTCATGATCGGACACGAACCTTCGTCGCTCTCGCCACCGGTGAGGCGGCCAACCCCAGGAGTGCGCCCGTTATCATCCTGTTAGGGTTAATGGTCGGTAAAGGATGGGCCTTAGACTCATCGGCTGCTGGCAAAAAACCCAATTGTTCTATTGCTTTCGCAGGACGTTCTTTGAGTGGGTTCTAATAAGTACGCATCCTGATCTTAACGGCTGAGTTACCATAGTTGTTTACGGTCCATCCTCGACTCAAAGTTCGGAGCAGGATGCATGTCCGTTCAGTCCGCGGCCGCAGATGTCGATGTCGACCTGAGACAGCTCTTCGCCAGCCTGGCGAGGAATTGGCTGCGTATTGTTCTCGTCGCGCTTGTCGTGACCGGGCTGGCGTTTGCCTTCGCCTGGCTGGCCACGCCGCAATATAAGGCAGTGGCCAAGCTGGAGATCGGGCCGCGCGAATCGGTCTTCACTCGGCCGGCCGGCACAACCAGCGACGACAAGCCGGCAACCGATGAGGAGGCGGTGGCCACCGAGGTCCAGATCATATCGTCGCCCGATATCCTCAAGAAGGTTGCCTCGGACCTCAACCTGGAAAAACTGCCGGAATTCGACGAAGCGCTGAAGATGTCGGCGCTCAGTCGCGCGCTTGTGCTTGTCGGGCTGAAGAGCGATCCCTTCGACATCCCGCCGGAGGAGCGCGTGCTCAAGGCAATGCACGATAAGCTCAACGTCTACGGCGTTGAAAAATCCCGCGTAATCGCCGTTGAGTTCTCCTCGAACGATCCGAAGCTCGCCGCCCAGGTCGCGGACGCCATTGCGCAGGCCTACCTTGCCTCAAAGGGCAGTGCGAAGATGGAATCGAACACCGCCGCCACAGGCTTCCTTGGCCCGGAAATCACCGATCTGCAGAACCGGGTGAAGGATGCCGAAGCCAAGGTTGCCGCCTATCGCGCGCAATCCGACCTGTTGATGGGCGGCAACAATTCGGTGCTCGCGACGCAGCAGCTCTCGGAACTGTCGAGCGAGCTTTCACGGGTGCGCGCCAACCGCGCCGCCGCAGAGGCGACCGCCGACAGCGTGCGCAAGGCGCTGCAGAATGGCGGCACGCTGGACAGCGTGCCGGAAGTTCTGTCTTCCGAGCTGATCCAGCGCCTGCTCGAGCGGCAGGTAGAGCTCAGGACCAATATTGCCGATCTGTCGACGACGCTGCTCGACAACCATCCTCGCATCCGGGCGCTGAAGTCGCAGCTTGCCGATCTCAACGGCCAGATCCGCAACGAGGCGCAGAAGATCCTGAAGGGATTGGCGACTCAGGCACAGACCGCCAAGGCTCGTGAGGACCAGCTGGTCCAGGAGGTCAACACGCTGAAAGCCGCTTCGGCCCGTGCCGGCGAGCAGCAGGTGGAGCTCGATGCGCTGCAGCGCGACGCCAATGCCCAGCGCCAGCAGCTCGAATCCTATATGGCAAGCTACCGCGAGGCGGCTTCGCGCGCGGACCGCAACTATCTGCCGGTGGACGCCCGTCTGCTTTCGAAAGCACAGGTGCCGACCGAACCGTATTTCCCGAAGATCGGCCCGATCACTGGTGCTGCCGCCGCCGCGTCGCTGCTGCTGATGGCGATCAGCACACTTCTGAGGGAATTGTTCTCCGGCCGTGCCATGCGTGCGGCCGCCGGAGCCCGATTCGAGCCGATCGAACAGGTGGCGATGCCGGTGGCGCGCACCGAACCGGCGCTCGCCGATGCCGAGGATGAAGCTAGCGACGATTCCGTCGCTGACGAGCGGATCGGGCAGGGCACCGTCATGGAGGCAGCGCCTGCCGAGCCGGTAGATCCACCAGACCCGGCACAGCCCGAAGCGCGCCGGTCATGGCAGCCGAGGCTTGGCGAGATCGATGTCGAGAAGGCGGCGGAAAAGCTGATTGCCTCGGGTGCCGCGCGCGCCATCTTTGTCTCCCCGGAAGGCGACGAGGCCGCCGCCACCGCCGTGCTGGTGGCGCGCGAAGTGTCGGATGCGGGCCTCCGGGTGCTCCTGCTCGATCTCACCGCCTCGGGCGCCGCCTCGCGCCCGATGCTGGACAGCGGACTGCTTCCCGGCATCACCAATCTGCTGGCCTCCGAGGCGCAGTTCAGCGACGTCATCCATCCCGATCTCTATTCGGACGCGCATGTGATTCCGGTCGGTACCGCCGATCCTATCCGCGCCATGCGCGCCGCCGACCGGCTGCCGATCATCATGCAGTCGCTGACCACGGCTTACGACCTCGTCGTCGTCGAATGCGGCCCTGCCGACGCACAAGGCATTGGCCGACTGGTCGACGATGGCACGGAAGTCTTCCTGTCGATGCTTGAAGCCGATGACGAGGTGACGCAGGCGGCGATCAAGCTGATCGAGAACGGCTATCCGGATGTCACGCTGGTCACGCCGGTTGGCCATGAACCGGGAGATCCGTTGCCCGGACGCCGGTCGGCGGCCTGAACAGATATCGCCCGCGAAGCGCTCGGATTTTGAGTCTCGCGCTGGCGGACGACGGTCAGGCGTCGTCCTCGGCAACAATAGGGGCGGCCTGTCCGGCAGCCTTCCGGCGCAAGCTCTTGGTCAGTTTCCACACCGTCGGACTATTCTTGATGAAGGCCTTCGCCCGCGCGCCTTGCCGTAACCCTGTGGCTAGCACGCGACCTTTCAGCGTCAGCGGCATCAGCACCTCGAAATGCTGGACCTCAATGTCGCACCAGAGCCGCTTGTAGGGCTCGTCGCCGACCGAGAAATCATAGAGGCCGAAGCCTTGCTCGCAGGCTTCCTGGATGTTGTCGAAGAACAGGAAGTCGCCGGGGCTGGTGAAGGCGAGATCATCCTCGGCGATCGCGCCGAACTCGCAGATCAGGCGCTTGCCTGAGCGGCTGGAGCCGGTAACGGCGCGAAGTTTTCCCGCTACCTCCAGCCCGTGCAGCAGGAAGGATGGCTCCTGCTCGGCAAGCGCATCGGCAAACAGCGCCCGGAAGAAGGCGCGCACGCCTTCATCGCCGAACACGTTGGCGATGCCCATCTTGGCGAAGCGCGCCTGCTTCATGTCGAAGAAAGCGTCGAGCAACCTGTCGACCTCCTTGCGGCTTCGCCCCTCGATACGGCGGAAGCTGCCGACGGCCTCGAACTTGCGCGTCTGCGAGCGGTGCTTCTTGCGCTTCCGCTTGCCGCTCGCGCGGCTGAGCAGCGCCTCGAAGCCGCCATCGAGGTCGACGGCCAGCGCAAGGTTAGGGCTCGCAAAATTGGGCAACGCGGCGAGCGGGTTGGCGGTGCCGTCGAGATCGGGCAGCAGCCGCTCCAGTGAAACGAGGTCGATGTCGGGCCGTGCCGTGGCGATTGGCGAGAGCAGGGAGCGGATCGCAGGACCGTTTACAGCAGGCAAAAGCCGCGGGTCGGTTGCGGGGAAATTGCCGTTGGCATGACGTCCGCCGGTGAAACGAGCGACGCGGAACGGGCCGTTTCGGACCACTTCCAGCGCCAGCGAAAGAGCCGGTCGACCCTCGATGCTTAGCGTGGCGACCGCCATATCGGCTTTGGTCTTGGCCGCCCAGTTGCTCACCCAGGACGCGCTCTGCGCCGGAGCAAACAGCGCCGAAGCGCAGAATTCTGCATAGCCCGCAAGACCGGTGCCGTCGGTCACCGCCGCCGTCAGTCTGCCTCGGCTCGAGGCAGGCGCACGCGCCGGCGCTTCGTTGGCAGCGACGCGATTGCCGTCAAATGACGCGGCGGCGTCAACCATCCCTCAATCCTTAAGACGTATTGGTTGCAACCTGGGGTTCGCGTAGGTCCTTGGATGAGCCTAGGCGCAAAAGGTGAAGGAATGATCGACGGGGCCGAGGCAATCCGGAAGCTGGCGTTGAACGTTGCCCGCTACACCGGTCTCGCTCCGCTGGCGAGGCCGTTTGTCGGCGGCATCGGTGCCATCTTGATGTTGCATCGCGTGACCGCGACGCCCGAGAAGCCGAACAGCGTCAATCGCCATCTGAACATCGCCCCTGCCTTCCTCGACAAGCTGATCGCCGACATGAAGGAAAGGGGCTATGCCTTTGTTGCCCTTGATGAAGCGATCGAACGCATCGAAGCGGGCGGCAAACACGGCCAGTTCGCCACCATCACCGCCGACGATGCCTATCGCGACAACATGACGGAGGCGCTGCCGGTATTGGAGAAGCACGGTGCGCCGATCACCATCTATGTCGCGCCCGGCCTGATCGACGGTGCCGTCGACCTGTGGTGGGAAGTCATCGAGGATATCGTCGACACCGGCTCGCACCTGACGCTGAAGACTGCGAGAGGATCGACGGTCGTCGATTGCTCGACACCCGGCCGAAAGATCCAGACCATTGCAAGGCTGAACGCGTGGTTGACCCTGGAGGTCCCGGAGGAAGAGCAGGGCGCCGCGCTGCGTGAACTGGCGCGCTCCAACGGCATCGAGCTCGGCACCGGCCGCCCCGGCACCCTGATGAGCTGGGATGAGATTCGCAAGGTGGCCGCCCATCCGCTGGTGACGATCGGCGCGCACACCGTCAACCACCGCAACCTCAAGCGGTTGTCCGAGGCGGAAGCGCGTCACGAGATCGGCGACGTCCGCCGTATCCTCATGGAACGGCTGGGCGCAGAGCCGCGCCACTTCGCTTACCCCTACGGTTATCCCAGCGCGGTCGGCTGCCGCGAGGTCGGCTTCGCTCGTGATGCCGGCTATGTCTCGGCGGTGACGACCCGGCATGGCGTCCTGAGAGCCGAGCATGCCGGTTTCCTGCATGCGCTGCCGCGCATCTCCGTCAACGGCCGCTACCAGAGCGTCGCCCATATCCGCACGATGTTGTCGGGTGTGACCACGCCGCTCGCCAATGCCGGCAAGATGGTCGTCACCATTTAGCCCGAAGGGGCGTCAGCATCTGTGGAAATAGCGGTAGGTGTCCGGCGCGCTCATCCATTTGAGCTGCGACGCAAGCCCGCCATGCGCGTTGATCCAGCCTCGGATGTCGGCAGCATAGGCATTCCACAAGACGGCGGTCATGTCGGTGCGGTGCGCCAGATGGAAGCCGAAGCTTGCCGCAGGCATCACGCAGATGCGGCTGCGGGGAATGTAGCCGAGCAGCACCGTGCAGGCCGACTGGCATTTGCCGACGATGCGGACATTGACGCCGCGCGCGGCGAGCCCCTTCCAGCGCTGGCTGTACGCGGCGACGCTGCCGCCATGATCGTCCGACACGTTGATGGTTTCGGCGGCTGCCATCGAGGCCGCCATGCAGGCGATGATCAGGATCAATCCCGCGAACGAGGCTTTTGGCATGACGCAAGCCCTCCCTGCCATGCGGTCAAGCCAGGCAAGTTAGTCCCAATGCGCAATCACGTATGAATCACGTTAGCGTTGGCGCGGCCGCGCTCAGCCCTTCTGAGGCGGCTCCAGGATCAGCCATTTGATGATGCCCATCGCCGGCAGCACCCAGAACAGGCCGCTGAGCAGGAAGAACAGGAAATGCGCCAAGGAGCCGTATTCGGCGAGCCTTGTGACCGCGATGGCCGAGGCGATCAGCGCGTAGATGACGACCAGCGCCACCAGCAGGATGGTTCCGATCAGCTTTCTCAGGCGAATGGGCATGTCGCGGTCCCGTTGACCCGCTTCGCTTAGGCCGATTGGGGAGCGGGCGCAACCGCCGCGGGCCGGCGCGACGGCGTGCCGCGCTGTCCGGTCTTGCCAGCCGGGCGGCCATGGTCCACCAATCCCGCGATTTCAACTGCCGGGAAACTCCCATGGCCGCCATAACCACCACGGCCCCATACGCCGCCCGCGACCGCGATCTGCACAACCGCGCGCTGGTGCGCGGCTGGCTTTATTTTGTGCTGGTCGTGCTGGCCGCGCTGGTGCTGGTCGGCGGCGCCACAAGGCTCACCGGTTCCGGCCTGTCGATCACCGAATGGCAGCCGATCCACGGCGTGATCCCGCCGCTCAACGATGCCGAATGGCAGGAAGAGTTCCAGCGCTACCAGCAGATCCCCCAATATACAGAGCTCAACAAGGGCATGAGCCTAGATGCGTTCAAGTCGCTCTTCTGGTGGGAATGGGTGCACCGCATCCTCGCCCGCAGCGCCGGCGCGGTCTTCGCCTTGCCGCTGCTGTTCTTCTGGGCGACGGGGCGCATCGAACGCCGCCTCGGGCCGAAGCTTCTAGGTATACTTCTGCTCGGCGGCCTGCAGGGCGCCATCGGCTGGTGGATGGTGGCCTCGGGTCTGGTCGACCGTGTCTCGGTCAGCCAGTACCGGCTGGCGACGCATCTGACGCTCGCGGCGCTAATCTTCACCGCCACCATGGTTGTCGCGCGAGGATTGGCGCCGCACTCCGAGCGCACCGCCGACCGCTCGACCCAGCGGCTTGCCGGCGCGATCGTGCTCTTGGCAATGATCCAGATCTATCTCGGCGGCCTGGTTGCCGGCCTCCACGCCGGCCTCTCCTACAATACCTGGCCGCTGATGGACGGCAAGGTGATCCCGGCCGATCTCCTGCTCTTGAAACCCGCCTGGCTGAATTTCTTCGAGAACCCCAAGACTGTGCAGTTCGTGCACCGGCTCGGCGCTTACACGCTCTTTGCGGTGGCGCTCTGGCACATGATCGCCACCTGGCGGCGTCAGCCCGGCACCACGCATGCCCGCCGCGCCACGCTGCTGTTCCTGCTGGTGCTGGCGCAGGCCTCGATCGGCATCGGCACGCTTTTGATGCAGGTGCCACTGCATATGGCGCTCACCCATCAAGGCGTCGCGCTGATCGTGCTCGGCTTCGCCGCCGCGCACTGGCGCGGCACCAAGGGTGCCTATCCGCTGCCGACCGAGATCGCCGTCAGAGGCTGAGGCGCGCCTTGCGCATTGTCGCTCAGTGCTTGATGCCGAGCATCAGGTCCAGATTCTGCACGGCAGCGCCGGAAGCACCCTTGCCGAGATTGTCGTAGACGGCCAAAAGCAGCGCCTGCGCCCGCTCGTCATTGGCGAACACATAGACCTTCATCCGGTTGGTGCCGTTATAGGCCTCCGGATCGATCTCCGGCATGCGCTCCATATGCGTATAGGGCGCAACCTCGACCACGCCGCCGCCGACCGACGCATAGTGATCGGCGATCGCCGCATGAAGCTCGGCGCCGCTCGGCACACGGTCGAGGCCGCCCAACTGCAGCGGCACCACCGTGATCATGCCTTGCGCGAAATTGCCGACGGCGGGCTGCATGATCGGATCGTGCGACAGCTTCGCGTAGGTCCTGAGCTCCGGCACATGCTTGTGCTGCAACGTGAGCCCATAGGGCAGGAATTCAGGCGCGTCCTCGCCCTTGCCGACATAGTCCTCGATCATCGGCCGGCCGCCGCCGGAATAGCCGGAGATGCCGTTGACGGTGACGGGGAAATCGGCAGGCAGCAGGCCGGCCGAGACCAGCGGACGCAGCGTCGCGATAGGGCCCTGCGGCCAGCAGCCGGGATTGGCGATGCGATTTGCGCTGGCGATCTTGTTGGCCTGATCCTTGTCCATCTCGGCAAAGCCGTATTCCCAGCCTTCGGCCACACGATGCGCAGTCGATGCGTCGATGACCTTGGTCGTATCGTTCTCGATCAGCGATACGCTTTCCTTGGCCGCGGCATCCGGCAGGCAGAGGATCGCGACATCGGCGGCGTTGAGGAATTCGGCCCTGGCGGCGGCTTCCTTGCGGCGGTCGGCGGGAATGGAGATGATCTCCAGATCGCCGCGGTCGGCCAGCAGCGCCCTGATCTGTAGGCCTGTCGTGCCATGTTCGCCGTCAATGAAGATTTTCGGTTTCATCGGTTGCCAAAATCCCTGCGATTCCAGAGCTATATGCCTTGAGCGTTATGTAGTACGGCATGAGTGCCGTTGTTCAGGTCGTCGAGCCGCGCCTTCCTTTCGGCCACCAGGCCGAGATAGTGCATGGCGATGATCGATCCGGCGATCGCCGTAATATCGGCATGATCATAGGCCGGCGCAACCTCGACGACGTCGGCACCGACAATATCGATCTGGCCGAGTTGGCGCAGCGTCGAAAGCATCTTGGCCGAAGACGGGCCGCCGGCCACAGGCGTGCCGGTGCCCGGCGCGAACGCCGGATCGAGGCAATCGATGTCGAAGGTAAGATAGGTCTTCCTGCCGCCTGTGCGCTCCACGATCGCGTAGGCGATGTCGGAGGCGCGCATCTCCTCGACTTCATGGCCGTAGATGATCTTGATACCGAACGTGTCCGGCGCATGGGTGCGGATGCCGATCTGGATCGAGCGGTCTGGATCGATGACGCCTTCTTTGACCGCGCGGGCGACGAAGGAGCCGTGATCGATGCGCCTGCCGTCGTCCGGCCAGGTGTCCTGATGCGCGTCGAACTGCACCAGGGCCAGCGGCCCATGGATCGCTGCATGCGCCTTCAGCAGCGGCCAAGTGACGAAATGATCGCCGCCGAGCGTCAAAAGAAATGCGCCTGAGCTCAGGATCTTGGCCGCCTCGCGCTCGATCGTACCGGGCGTCTTCTGGTGGTTGCCGCTGTCGAGCAGGCAATCGCCGTAGTCGACCACGGCGAGCTGTTCGAACAGGTCGCGCGAGAACGGATATTGCGGATCGTTGTCGAGGATCGCCGAGGCGCGGCGAATCGCCTGCGGCCCGAAGCGCGCGCCGGGACGATTGGTGACCGCGGCGTCGAAGGGAATGCCCCACACGACGGCGTCCGCGCCCTTCGCATCCTTCGTATATTTGCGCCGCATGAACGACAGCGCGCCGGCATAGGTCGGCTCGAGCGACGCCCCCGTTTTGGAACGGGCGGTGAAGGCGTGGTCGATCTCTTGGTTCGCCATTACGGGTCCTCGGTTGTCATCGGGGAGCCACAACTACAGAACCGGCACGCAACTTGCCAGTCACAGCTTGCCGATATCGAGCGGCGCTCGAGGAGTGCCACGGCAGCACAGGATTTGTCTCGCCATGACGCCTCGCCAAACGGATTTGAGCAAACAGCTAGCCGGCTTCGTTCACCTCCCTGTCATGGGCATCGCCTAACCGGGTCCCGACCCGGAACGGAGCGATTCCCCGATGCGAACACTCTGGCTGAGCCTTCTTCTGTCTGCCGCGCTTGCGACTGCCTCGAGTCAAACCTTAGCCGGTGAGACGCGCGCCGCCCAAATCCTCGACCGCTTCGAACACGCCAACCAGTGGCGCGACCATGTGATGATCGCGGCGCATCGGGCCGGCAGCATGCAGGCCGGCAAGACGCTTTATGCCGAGAATTCGCTTGCCGCGGTCGAGGGCTCGATCGCGAGCGGCGCCGAGATAGTCGAGGTCGATGTGAGGCGCTCGAAGGACGGCGCGTTCGTCATCATGCATGACAGCTGGCTCGACCGTACCACGAACTGCAAGGGCGAGGTGGTGGAATATACGCTGGCGGAGCTGAAGAAGTGCCGGCTGGTGATCGAGGGCACTGGCGCCGTCACCAGCGAGCCGGTGTCGACGCTGCGCGAAATGCTGCTGACGACCAAGGACAGGATCCTGATCAATCTCGACAACAAGCTCGAGGTGACGGACCTGCCCGGCATGATCGCGGTTGCCCGCGATCTCGGCATGGCCGATCAGGTGATCGTCAAGGAGAACCTGTGGAACCAGGCGCGCATTGAAGCCGCGAAGGCCGCGCTCGCCCAGGCGGGCGGCGGCTTCCAGTTCATGCCGATCCTTGCCGATGACGCCGTGCACGATGCCGCCTTTGCCGGCGAGGTCGACAAGGCGTTCGCGCCACGCGCTATCGAGCTGATCAACTGGCGCAACGGCGCCGAGACGCTGACCGCAAACGGCGGCCCGCTGTTCAGCACGCGCATGCGGGCTACAGCCGTCCGCGGCGACTGGCACCTCTGGGCCGATACCTATGCCATCGTCAACAAGCCGGGCGGCTTCCTTGCCGGCGGCCGTGGCGACGAGCTGGCGGTCGCTGCCAGCCTGCCGCGCGAGGCTTGGGGTTTCTGGGTCGATCGCGGCGCCACCATCATCCAGACCGACGAGCCAAAAGCGGTGATCGAATGGCTGGCTGCCAATGGCTATCGCGTACCGTACACGACGGACATCAAGCAAGCCGAGTCGGCGCATACGGCCAGTATCAATTAAGCTGACGTCGGCGCTTCACCCCGCCCGCCGCTTCGCGCCGACCTCCCCATCGAGGGAGCTAGAGCGTCGTGCCAGCCTGCCGTCGCTGCATGCCTGCGACATTCATGAAATGCTAAACCAGTGTTTGAGCGTAAAGCGCGGCGCCTTACCTCCCCTTGATGGCAGGGCTATCGCATATGAGTAAAGAGTTCATAGAAGAAGTCTTTGCTCCAGTTGGCCCTGCGCATCTTGCTGGCGATTGGTTTGTCGAGGGGATGGGCAGCCAAGATGTTTTGGGCGAGCCTGCGGATGACGGCCAGGTTTTGTGGCGCGTTGTCCTTTCGGGTGCGGGCGTCATCCTCGTGGAAGACAACATCAAGGCTCCAGTGCAACTGGTTCTCGATCGTCCAGTGGGCACGAACCGTCTCAGCCAATTTGTTGGGCGTCAGCACCTTGGAGAGGGCGATATAGCGGACCGATGTGGTCGTCTTGCCGTCG